>PACL01000040.1 GCA_002700095.1 Fulvimarina sp.
CGAGGCCGTCGTCGCCGGCATCGATGCTGCCTGCGATGTCGATGAGGTTTCCGCCTTCGATGGTGACGATACCGTCACCTCCGGCGAAGATCGAGCCCGAGGCCGTGATGGTGACGGTGTCGAAGCCGTCGGACGCCGTCGCGTCGATGCCGTCCTCGCCGGCAATGCCGAGGCCTGCGACGATGATCGCGGCAAACTGATCGGCCAGCGTTTCCGTGACCTGAAAGAGATCGCCATCGGCGCTGCGGGAAGCGGATGGCGCCAGGGCGAAGGGACCGTTGGCCACGTTGCCGTCGTCGATCGTGAAGGTACCGGCATTGCCGCCTGGGATGAAGGTCGTCATGGCATTCTCCTTTGTGTGGAAAGGTGTCGTTTCATTCGCGCCGCGCCGTCGGACGGCTGAAAAGGCGCAGTGAGTGGGTTGGCGCCTGGTCAGCCTGGCACCGCGATCTCGTGTCCGTCCGCTTCGGAGCCTCGGACACCGCATGACCTTGCGATACTCCCGACGTCGGCGCTGTGACGGCTGTCACATCCGGAGCCGGTCCGGACGTCTGCTGGCGCAAGGCCAGAGAGAACGGCGCCAGATCGATCCGGCAGCGCGCTGCATTCACCGGGTTTCGGATTGCCGACGGCCGGCGCGTGAGTGCCCTGCGCCACGCTCGCGGAAACGACGAGACCGACCGCCCGTCGGGCGACCGGTCTCAACGCTGGGCGACGCACGCCGCGTGAGGCTTCCCCTGCCGCGGCCGTCAGAAGATGAAGTCGTTGGAATCGAGGCTCGTCGCCTGGACGCCGAGGAGCGTGATGGTGTCGACCCCGTCGGAGATCACCGCATTGGCCCCCACCTGCGTGAGGTGGTTGAGGGCGAGATCGTTGAAGTCGGTGATGTTGGTGACGGCCGACAGATCGATCTTCTCGGCTGCGTTGGATGAATCGAAATCGGTGATCGTGTCCTTGCCGAAGCCATTGGCGAAGATGAAGGTGTCGGCGTTGAAGGCACCGGTCATCCGGTCGTTGCCGGCCCCGCCGGTGATCGTGTCGAAGCCGCCACCGCCGTTGATCGTATCGGCCCCGTCGCCGCCCAGGAGGACGTCGTTGCCCGACCCGGCGGAAAGAATGTCGTTACCGGCACCGCCGTTGAGCGTGCCCGCCGCGTTCGAGCCGGTGAGGCTGTCGTCGCCGCTGCCGCCGGTGAGGCTCTCGACGTTCACGAGACGATCGACGCCGATCTCGCTGCCGAACGCGAAGTTCAGACCGAGATTGGCCCGGATTGTCGAGACCGCCTCCGCATAGGTGACCGTGTCGATCCCCGTTCCCCCGTCATAGAGGTCGTTCGCCGCGTCCGTGTCGCCGATGATGAGGTCGTTGCCGGCCTCGCCGAAGAGGCTGTCGATGCCGGCACCGCCGCGCATGTTGTCGGCCTGGTCGCCGCCGAAGAAGGTGTCGGAGAGATCGCCGCCGCGAAAGACGTCGAAGCCCGCGCCGCCGTCGATCTTGCCGGTGACGGCGCCGGTTCCGATCGTCGTGAAGCTGTCGTTGCCGGTGCCGAGCGAGATGTTGCCGACGATGGTGCCGGCATTGGTCATGGTATCGTCGCCGCCCTGCAGCAGCACGTCGCCCTGAACGTCGCCGGTGTTGGTGAAGATCTGCGACTGCCCGGAGAAGTCCCAGACGGCGACGGCGGTGTTGGTGATTTCGGACACCGTGTCGGAGATGAGCGAGCCGTGATTGACCAGCGTGCTGGCGCCGCCGACGCCGTCGGCCACGTCGCCGGCCTGGAAGGTCACCGCCGAGGTCAGGCCGCCATTGTCGCCGCCGCGCACGACACCCGTCGTGCCGACGGTGATCTTGGCGCCGTCGCCGGTCAACGCGACACCATTGTCGAGACCGCCGACCAGGCCGTCGATCTTGACGTTCTGGCTGTCGCCGACGAGCCGGACGCCGTCCCGCGTAGCCTCGACGCTGCCGGACACGACGATGGTGTTGGCATTGCCGTTAAACGCCATGCCGTTCTGGCCGCCGGAGACGATGGCGCCCGAGACCGTCACCTTGTTCTGATCCCCGGCAGCCTCGATGCCGTCGAGGCCTGAGGAGATGATGCCGCTGAGCATGACGCGGTTGAGGCCATCGCCGCCGAGAGTGACGCCGTCGCCGTTCGCGGAGATCAGGCCTGCGAGGGTGAGGGTGTTGTTTCCCGCGACTGTGCTGATCCCGTCTTCCGTCGCAAAGATGCCGCCGGTGGTGCCGAGGACGATGCCTTCGCCGCCGTCCGACGACGTCACCTCGACACCGTCGACCCCGCTGATCACCCGGCCATCGAGGATGAGCAGGGCGTCCGCATCGTCGCGATTCTCGTTGATGAGGATGGTCGACACGGTACTGGTCGCGCGCACGTCCTCGGTTTCGAGGAAGAATGGGCCATTTCGCACGTTCGAGTTGTTGATCTGGGCCTGATTGCCTGACTGATCGAGGTCGACTGCCATGATGAAAGATCCTTTGACCGGCGGCGAAGTCGCGCTTCGCCGCGAAGATGAACAAGTGTTCTCGGCGCACGACATCTGATCGCCATGGCCGAACGTCGGGTTCCGCGACGGATGCGTGGCCAAGAGAGGAGGCCGGGACACGGGGTGCCGTCGCACTCGCACCTTGGGCGCCGACCGCCGTGGAGGCCTGTGACGCATGTCACACCGCAACCACAATTTTCATGATGGCCATTATTATCTGGGTAGAAGACCAATCGAGATCCGGTCCCGATCAGCAACCGTCATGCCGAGCATCGAAGAGTGATTGCGATCGTCTGGAAGAATTCCAGAACACAACCCGACGGTCCGGCGCTGGCTGCGCCGGAACCTTGCGGCGAGCCTCAGCGGACCGTCAACTGCCTCCCATGACTCGTTCCGGATCAGACACTTGCTTGTGAGGATCCGCGCGTGTGAGACCGGCCGTCATCGCGGGCAGCCGCAATCTGCCCACGCGAGCGGGATTGCGCCATCAACCGGTCGCGGCCGGGCCATACGCCCGGGCGGTGGTGCCTCGATCGGTCGTCCCCGCCGGGGTCGGTCCGTCTGGACGGCTTATCACTTCTCCGTGATCATCTTCGCCGGCCTTCGCCTGCCTTCGCCTGCGAACGCGTCTCGGGCTGGCTCAGTCGTAGCCGTGCCCGGCCCTGAGGCCCTCGCGCACCCGGTGGGCGATCGCCAGGAATTCCGGCGCATCGCGGATGTCCAGCGGCCGGTCGGGGCCGAGGTCGCAGTCGATGATCTCGTGGATGCGGCCAGGCCGCGGGCTCATCACGACGATGCGGGTCGACAGGAACACCGCCTCTGGGATCGAGTGGGTGACGAAGACGATCGTCTTGTTCGTCTTCGCCCAGAGCTTCAGCAATTCTTCGTTGAGGTGATCGCGGACGATCTCGTCGAGAGCGCCGAAGGGCTCGTCCATCAAGAGGAGGTCCGGATCGAAGGAGAGCGCCCGGGCGATCGAGGCGCGCTGCTGCATGCCGCCGGACAATTGCCAGGGAAACTTGCCCCCGAAGCCGGTAAGGCCGACGAGATCGAGGCCTTCAGCGACCCGCCTCGCCCTCTCCGCCCGCTCGACGCCCATGATCTCCAGCGGCAGGGCGATGTTCTTCTCGATGGTTCGCCAGGGATAGAGCGCCGCCGCCTGGAACACATAGCCATAGGCGCGCTGGCGCCTCGCCTCGTCCGGGCTCATGCCGTTGACGCCGATCGTGCCGCCGGTCGGCCGTTCGAGGTCGGCGATGACGCGCAGGAGCGTGGTCTTGCCGCAGCCCGACGGGCCGATCAGCGAGACGAATTCGCCGCGATGGACGGTCAGGTCGATGTCCTTCAGCGCATGGACCGGCGCATCCGCCGCCGCAAAGACGAGGTCGAGGCCGCGCGCCTCGATGACCGGGTTCCTGGTTCCCGCCAGCGCTTTCGCGCTATTTTCCCCGGGCGGGGAAACATGGTCTTCCCCCACCGACGACGGGAGATTCTTCGATGGACGCATCCTCGAACCCTCACACTGAATGCACCCTCATAAGGCCTGCTTCGACCTATGACGGCAAGCAGGGATTCAGCTATTTCGAGGGGATAGCCAAGGAAACCGTCGGCTCGACGGGCCTCTGCATGCACCTTCTGACGATCCCGCCGGGCGGCCGCGCAAAGGCGCATCTGCACGAGAGCCACGAGACCGCGATCTACGTGATCAGCGGCGTCTCCGGCACCTATTACGGCGAAAGGCTGGAGCACCACGCGATCGTAGCGGCGGGCGACCTGTTCTATATTCCCGCCGGCGTGCCGCATCTTCCCTATAATCCCGGCTCCGAACCGGTCGTCGCGGTGATTGCCCGGACCGATCCGAACGAGCAGGAGAGCGTGGTGCTGCGGCCCGATCTCGACGCGCTCATGCCGGACACCCTCGGCGAGGCGGCGCCGGCCTCGTGACCCTTCGCCCCGGGCCGTGCCCCTGCTAGAATCACCGGAGGCGCAGCGAGAGGGACGGACAGGCCGCATGTCGACGACGCAGCTCGTCCTCTGGATCACGCTCGGTTTCTCCGCCGTCCTCGCCCTGACGGCGAGCCTCGTCGTCAGGGGCCCGCGAAGGCGCCGCGATCGGGCTGACGCCGGCCATGCCGGCGACGCCGGTGCGTCGGGTGGCTGGTTCACCGGCTCGAGCGAGGCTTGCTCCGACGCTGATGGCGGAGGCGGCGGCGATTGCGGCGGCGGCGATTGAGGACAGACGCGGCTCAGGCCGACAGGCGGGCCAGGTGGTCGGCGGCCTTCTGCGCCCCCATCGTCTCGGCGGCGGCAAGCGCCGTGCCCCCGTCGGCGGCTCTCGCTCCCACATCCGCGCCGCGCTCGACGAGAAGGTCTATCATCTCCACCCGATCGAACATCGCGGCGATCATCAGCGCCGTGCGCCCGTCCTCGCCGGCCCCGTCGACCGCGGCGCCCTGATCGAGAAGCAGCCGGGCGATCTCCATCTCGCCCTTGAAGGCGGCGCCCTGGAGCGGCGTCTGGCCGCGATCGTTGCGCCGCTCGGGATCGGCGCCGCGCTCCAGCAGGAGCCGCGTCGCATCCAGATGGCCGTGATAGCTCGCCAGCATCAACAGGCTGTCGCCCTTGCCATTGGTGAGGTTGGGCGGAATGCCGGCATCGAGAAAGCTCGCCAGCTCTCCGGCCTCGCCGGCCCGCGCAATGTCGAAGACACGGGTCGCGATCTCCTGGAAGGCGGCATATTCCTCGGGGGTGAGCTCGCTCATGACGCATGGCTCCTTTCGGTGCCAAGACTTGGCGCAGGATCGCGCGATCGCAAGATGCCGCCCCCGTCCTTCGGGGGATGGCTGGCCAGGAGCGGTCATCGCGGCGATCACCGCGACAGGTCGGTCTAGAGGGAGCTTCGCCCTCAGCCGGCTTGTCCTGTCCGACTGATGGTCTTACGTAATTCCCATGCGCTCGATACGGGCGCCGGCCTCAAAGGGCCGGTTCCGCCGCATATCCGGCGGCACCGCGCCAAATTCGACCACAGACGAGCTCCCCCATGCCCTTCACGCCCCTTGCCGATCGCGCCACGCTGCATCTGACCGGGGCCGAGACCGAAGAGTTCCTGCAAGGGCTCGTCACCGCCGATGTCGGCGCCGTCACCGCCGATGCGGCGAGCCCGGCGGCCCTGCTGACGCCCCAGGGCAAGGTGATGTTCGAGTTTCTCCTCAGCCGGCTCCCCGACGGCTTCCGGCTCGATACGCCGGCCGCCTTGTTGGCGGATCTGAAGAAGCGGCTGACGCTCTACCGGCTGCGGCTGAAGATCGCCATCGAGGCGAGCGACGAGGCCGTCTTCGCCGTCTGGGGTGAGGACGCCGGCGCTGCCGGTGATCGCCGCCTGACCGATCGCCGCTTTGCCGGCGAGCCGGTGCTGCGGGCTTACGGCGATGCGCCTGTGGGCGTCGGCGAGGCTCAAGCGGAGGATTTTCGCACGCTGCGGATCGCCTCGGGCGTTGCGGAACTCGGCTCGGACTATCCGCCCTCGGAGGTGTTTCCCCACGACGTGCTGATGGATTATTCCGGCGGCCTGTCGTTCCGAAAGGGCTGCTTCGTCGGCCAGGAGGTGGTCTCGCGGATGCAGCATCGCGGCACCGCACGGCGGCGGCTGATGCTGGTGAGCGCCGAAGCGCCGCTGGGGGCGACCGGCGGCGAGGCGGCGACCATCGAAATCCGGGCGGGCGAAAAGGCCATCGGCGAGATTCTGTCGGTGAGGGACGATCGCGGCCTCGCCATCGTCCGGATCGACCGGCTGGCGAATGCGGCGGCGAGCGGCGAGGCGATCACCGCCGGCGGCGTGCCGGTGGCGCTGTCGATCCCCGCCTATGCCGGCTACACCCTGCCCGAGCGCCGCGATGGCGAGACCGACACGGCCGGCGACGCTGCCGGCGACTTGGCCGCCAATTCGGCATGAGCGAGCGTCGCCCGTCGCCGCCGCGCAAGGGCGCCAAGGCCGCGCCGCGCGTCTGGCAGCGCATGCTGTCGGGGCGCCGGCTCGATCTCCTCGATCCCTCGCCGCTGGACGTCGAGATTTCCGACATCGCCCACGGCCTTGCCCGCGTCGCCCGCTGGAACGGCCAGACCCGCGGCGACTTCGCCTTTTCCGTCGCGCAGCATTCGCTGATCGTCGAGGAGATCGTCGCGGCGAGGGAGCCCGACCCGCGCTGGCGCATGGCGGCGCTTCTCCATGACGGGCCGGAATATGTCGTCGGCGACATGATCTCGCCCTTCAAGGCGGTGATGGGCGGCGACTACAAGGCGGTCGAGAAGCGCTTGCAGGCAGCGATCCATCTGCGCTTCGGCCTGCCGGGGCATCTGCCGGCGCCGGTGGAGAAGGCGATCAAGGCCGCCGACCGGATCTCGGCCTATTTCGAGGCGACGCTGCTCGCCGGCTTTGCGCCAAGGGAAGCGGCGAAGTTCTTCGGCGAGCCCGGAACCGCCGCCTGCGAGGAGGAGGCGTTCACGCCGCGCCCGGCCCGGGAGATGGAGGCGGCCTTCCTCGCCCGCTTCGCCGCCCTCGACGCCGAACTCACCGGTGCCCGCGGCCCTGCCTGCCGGCTCGCAGATCAGCCGGATGCGCAGGGATCGCCCGCCGCCTCGAAGTCGTGATCGCGCCGCCGCCGCCCCGGCTCTGGCCAGATGCGGCCGATCGACCTATAGCGGGACGATGAGCTATCTCGTCGTCTCCTCCCTCGCCGACATGCCGAAGACCGTCGCCGACCATGGCGCGCTCGACCTCGTCACGCTGATCAACGCCGAGACGGTGGTGGCGCGGCCGACGACGATCGAGGCGCGGCGCCATCTGTTTCTCGGCTTCAACGACATCGCCGAACCGATGGAGGGCTTCACCGCCCCCTCCAGCGATCATCTCGACCAGATGATCGCCTTCGGCAGCCGCTGGAGCCGCGACACTCCGCTGGCGATCCACTGCTGGGCGGGGATCAGCCGGTCGACGGCGGCCGCCTACATCCTGGCGCTGGCCATCAATCCGGATCTCGGCGAAGAGGCCCTCGCCCGCGAGCTTCGGCGCCGCTCGCCCTCGGCGACGCCCAACCCCCGGCTGATCGCGCTGGCCGACGAACGGCTGGACCGCGGCGGCCGGATGGGCGCGGCGATCCAGGCGATCGGGCGCGGCGAAGACGCCTTTGCCGGCCGCTCCTTCGTGTTGCCGCTGACCCTCTGAAGGGCCGGACGGCGCGGCTATTCCGCCGCCGCTTTCAGGGCCGTCCCGCCGCAGTCCTGCGGGGTGAAGAGCTCCACCTTGTCCGCCACGCCGGCCAGTTCGTGGGCTCCCACCGACGACCAGCGGCCGGGCAGGAGCTCGGCGACGCGGGCGGTAGCCAGCACCGTGACGTCCAGCGTCTTGGTCAGCTTTTCGATCCGCTCGACCTCGGTGACGGTGGAGCCGATGACGGTGAAGGCGAGGCGCTCCGGCACGCCGATGTTGCCGAACACCACCTTGCCGACATTCAGGCCGATGCCGAAGGCGATTTCGGCCTCGCCGCGTTCCCGTCGCACGGCGTTCACGGCGTTGCGCATCTCGAAGGATTCGGCGGTGGCCTGCAGCACCTTGCCCGCCAGCTGCTCGCCCTCGGCCCGCGTCTCCATCGGAAAAACGATCAGAACGGCGTCGCCGATGAAGGCGAGAACCTCGCCGCCGGCGCGGATCGCCGGGCGCGCGGCGCATTCGAAATAGTCGTTGAGGAGGGCGAGGAAGTCGTCGCTGGGAAGGCTCGCGGTCAGATGGGTCGAGCCGCGCAGGTCGGAATACCAGACGAGGGCCTTGGTGGTCGCCCCGTCGCCGAGGCGGATGTTGCCTTCCAGGACGCTGCGCCCGGCCTGCCGGCCGAGATAGGTCTCGACGATGTTGGTGGTGATCTGCTGCTGGATGATCGACTTGGAGACGAGGGCAAGGCTGCGCTGGATCTCCTGCAGGATGGAGAGATCCTCCTCGGTGAAGCCGCCGTCGCGGTCGCAGGCCCAGATCGCGATGATCCCCGAACCGCGCGATTCGATCCCCTTGCCCGGCTGCTTGAACTCGGTGCGCAGCGCCAGATAGTCGGTGAAGCCGTCGGCGGCGAGGCCTTCGAGCAACCTGAAATCGACCAGCCTGCCGGGCCCGGTCAAGCGCCGGCGCAGGATCTTCAGGTCGTTCTCCAGCATGTGGCGCAACGGGCTGGCCTGCCAAGCCTCGGTGTTGGAATCCTGGTGGTTGAAGTGGTCGAGGGTCGCCTCGCGATTCTCCCGGTCCCAGGAGATCATCTCGGCCCGGAACAGCGGATGCAGCGTCGGCCAGTTCAGCCGGGCCCGGGAGATCGGAATGCCGATGCCGAGGAGCTTGATGCAGAGGCGGTAGAACAGCTGCTCGAGCTTCGGCTCGCCGAGCGCCTCGCTGAGGAGCCATTCGTTGACCTGGTCGGCAAGCCCCATGGGCGGCCCCTTTCGCTGGGATCTTCAAAAGGCGCAGGGGACCCGGCGCGGCGGCCGCACCATGGATCCAGTCTCAAGGGAAGCACGCGGTTCCGGCCACTTCAAGGCAGAGGCGGAAGCGGGCACGGAGGCGTGCGCGAACCGGTCAGACAGCGATCGTCAAGCCTGTCCGGGCAACGTGGGCGCCGGGGAATTCGGCTGCCGCCTCGGCCGCCAGTTCCTCCAGCCAGTCGTCGGTGCGCGACACGTCGTGATGATAGATGAGCAGCTGCGGAACCTTCGCCGCGCGGCAGAGGCGCACCCCCTGCTGCCAGGTCGAATGGCCGAAGCCGACGAAGCGCTCGAAATCCGCGTCGATATAGGTGGAATCGTAGATCATCACCTCGGCCCCGGCGATGAACTCCACCAGCGCCGGATCGAGGGTTCCCGGCCGGTGCTCGGTATCGGTGATGTAGCAGATGGCCCGGCCGTCATATTCCACCCGATATCCCACCGCTCCATTGGGATGATCGAGCCGGAAGGTCTTCACCAGGATGCCGTCGCCGAGATCCAGCGGCTGCGGCGGGCGGAAGTCGCGATAGTCGATCTTCGCCGCGAACTGCTTCGGCTTCACCGGAAAATAGGGCGGGCACATGAAGCCCTCGACCATCGCCTGGCAGGTGGTGGTGTCGTCGAGGAAATGGCCGGCGAAGATCCGCGCGGAGACGTGATCCTTGTAGAGCGGGATCAGGAAGGGCAGGCCCATGATGTGATCGAGGTGGCAATGGGTGAAGAGGATGTCGAAGTCGCTCACCCTCTCCTCGTAGAGCTTGCGCCCGGCGGTGACGATGCCGGTTCCCGCGTCGAGGAAGATCAGCCTGTCGCCGCAGCGCAGCTCCACGCAGCTGGTATCGCTGCCATAGATCTGGTTCGCCGCCGCCGGAGCGGGGATCGATCCTCGCGCGCCCCAGACTGTCAGCTCGAAGCGGCTCATCGCGGGCGCCCCTGCCCCGCGGCCAGATTGCGCGCCCGCACCAGCTCCTCGTTGGTGTGGGAGAGCCGCTCGGCCAGCCCGCGCATCACCTCGGTGGCGATCTCGGGAAACTGCCGCACCAGCTGCAGGAAGGCTTCCTTTCGCACCCGGAGCGCCGAGAGCTTCGTCGTCGCCGTCACCGTCGCGGTGCGCGGCACGTCGCACAGGATCGAGATCTCGCCGACGACGTCGCCGGTCTTCAGCGAGGCGACGACGAAATCGCCCGTCTCGGCGGCAATCGAGACGTCCGCCTCGCCCTCCATCAAGACGAAGGCGGCGTCGCCGGTCTCGCCCTGGCGGCAGAGCACCTGGCCCTGCCGGTAGGTGACGGTCTCGGCCGTGTAGGCGATGAGCTTCAGCCGGCTCGGTTCGATCCCGGCGAACAGCGGCACCGCCCTTAAAAGGTCGATTTCGGATTTCAGAAGCATCGTCCCCGACCCTTGCCTCTCGCAATCTCTCGGACGCCGGTCCCCGTCCGGCGCTTCGCGTCGACGGCCACCGCGTCCGGAACGTCCCGCAAGATCCTGCCGGATGGCCGGCCGAAGCTGCCGCTCGCAGGTTCCGCGGGCGGAGCTTGGCACGTCTTTGCCGGCCGCATCAATAGCATGGCACGCGAGCCCGCGCCCGGAACGCCGGCAATGAGGGTAAACGCTCTCACATCACCTCCTGCGGCGGCGAAGCCTCGCTCTCCTGCCCCTGCATGCGCCCTTCGCGGAATTCGATCACCCGGTCGAAGAGGTCGGCGTGATCGGCATGGGCGAGCACCCAGAGGATGGTCTGGCGCGGCGTGTCGAGGCTCTGCCTCGACCTGATGATCTCGGCGGCGATGCGGCGCTGGGTGTCGCCGTCGAGCGCCGAGAGCGGGCGGTTGAGGACGAGAAGGTCGGGCCGCTTCACCAGCGCCCGGCCGAGCGTCAGCTTCTGCTGCTGGCCGGAGGAGAGGCGCTTGGCGCCGCTGCCGATGTCGAAGCCGAGGCCGAGATCGAAGACCACCTCGAACAGGCCGGTCTCGTGCAGCGTCGCCGACAGCACCTGGTTGATCCGGCCGGAGGCTTCGGCGTAGCGGGTGACGATGCGGCCGAACAGGATGTTGTCCTGCAGGCTCGCCGCCCGGTTGATGCCGGCCGCGTCATGCCGGAACACCGACGTCGACAGGTCGGGGCCGAGATCGTCGGCAAAGTGATCGCGCGCCGAGACGACCTGGTTCCTCAGCGCATCGTCGAGCAGACCGAGGCGGTGGCGCGGCTCGACATAGCCGAAGGCCAGCCGCTGGAAGGCCTGGCGATCCTTGTCGTCGCGCTTGCCCTCGCCATCGGTCCGCCGTAGCGCGGCCCGGTAGAGCTCGACGTCGTCCGGCGACATCAGCTCGATATCGTCGAGCAGCGGGTTGTCGGCGGCCAGATCGCCGAAGATCTCGATCAGCGTCTCGGCGATCTGCCGGCCCATCAGATAGAGCCGTTCGTCGAGCCCGGTGGCCCGGAGCGCCGCCTGGACCGAAGCCCGGCCGGCCATCGGCGCCTCGACCTCGGCGTCCGGGTCGGCGGTGCCGAAGACGAGGTTCTCAAACACCGTCGCGTAGTCGGAGTATCGGCTCTTGTCGAAGCTCTCGAAATAGTCCTCGTCGCCGCCCTCGATCAGGAGCTGGCGAAACCGCGCGCGGGCATCGAGGATCCGGTCGGGAACGCCGTCGGCCAGCCTCTCGGGAAGCTTGCCGCGCAGTCCGAGGCGCGCGATGTCGGACTTGAGCTCGACGATGTCGAGCACCTCGGCAAGCCGGGCGGGCAGATCCTGCGGCCCGCCGACGCCGGCGGCCTCGTAGTCGATCCAGTCGTCGCGGATGTCGAGGTCGAGATTGCCCGACAGCCGCGCCTCCTCGAGGCGCATGATCTCGGCCCGGTCGGTGCGCTCGACATGGCGCGTCGGCACATGCTTCAGACCATAGGTCAAAACGTCCCGCACGCTCATCTGCGGCAGGTAGAGGCTCGACGCGGAGTAGCCGAGCCGCCGGCCGGGGATGGCGTCCGGCATCGACTCCAGCGCCGAGCCGGCAAAGGCGATCCGCCCGCCCGCCGGCTGGATCAGCCGGACCAGCGCGTCGGCGAGATATTCGCCGCCGCCGCCCGGCGGGCCGACGACCGCCACCGTCTCGCCGGGGGCCAGCCGCAGCGTCGTCGGATAGAGCAGCTCGTTGCCGGAATCGTCGCTGACCTTGAGGCCCGACACCGTCACCTCGCCGTCGAGCTTCGGCGCCGCGTCGAAGCTCACCTTCTGGAGATCGGCGGGCACGAGATCCGGCATGACGAACTGCTCGCGGATCTGGGCGTATTTCGACTGGACGTCGACGCGGTTCTGGTCCCAGGCGATCAGCTCCTTCAGCGGCGCCGGCAGGTCCTTGTAGGCGGCGATGACGGCGACCAGCTGGCCGATGTCGAGCCGGCCGGTGATCACCAGATAGCCGCCGCCGAGATAGAAGATGAACGGCGTCATCTGGGCGATCAGGTTGTTGAGGAAGTTCACGAAGAACTTCCACTGGTAGAAGTCGTAGCGGATCTTCAGGATCCTGCCGAGGCGGTCGCCGAGCTCGGCCCGCTCCCAGTTCGACGTGTCGTTGGTGCGGATCGAGGGGATGGCCTCGACCACCTCGCCGATGCGTCCGGACAACAGGCGAGCCGTCAGCTGGCGCGAGCGTGCGAGGACGATGAGCCGCCGCCGCATGCGGGGAATGAGGATGATCTGAAAGAGGACGATGCCGCCGGCGACGAGCCCGAGCCAGAAGTTCTGCAGGACGATGAAGAACAGGGCCGTCAGCGCCTGGCTGAGCAGCAGCGCCGGATCGGCGAAGGCGCTGCCGCCGAAGCCGCCGACCGGCTCGGTCTCGTCCTTGATCATCGAGGCGATCTCGGAGCCGCGCACCTGCTTGAAGCGGCCGGAGGGAAACCGCAGCACCCGGTCGACCAGCTGAAAGCGCAGGCGCCGCAGCAGCCGCTCGCCGAGCTTGCCCTTGTAGGTGGACAGGTAGAACTTGAAGAGGCCGTTGACGATGACGAAGAACAGGAAGGTCAGGGACAAGGCGATCAGCACCCCGAACCGGTCGAGATCGACGCCGTCGGAGATGCGCAGCTCGCCGCCGCCGAGAAACCCCGGCAGGGGCAGGCTGAAGCCGAACAGCGTCTGGGTCTGCCCGGGCTGCCAGTCGCCCGAGATCGGCCCGTTGACGATGCGCTTCGGCAGGTCGAGGGTCAGGTAGTAGAGCGGCAGCGACATGGCGAGGACGCCGAACAGCCACAGCTGCTGGCTGCGGGTGTAGCGCCAGACATAGCGAAAGATGCTTTCGTCGAGCTCGTCCGAAGACGTCATGCCTGCGTCTCCAGCGCCGCCTCGGCGCTTAGCACGGGCGCGGCGTGCCGGCTTGGAGCGGGCCCGAGGAAGCCGAGATCGGCGGCGCGGACGAAATGGCCGGGACGGGCTTCGAGAAGCGGCGGCATCGCAAGACCCGGCCGGACGGTGAAGGGCGCCGGCCAGTCGCGCCGGCCGATCAGCCCGGCCTCCGGCAGATGCGAGAAGTCCAGCGGCCGGGAAAGATCGGCATGGGGCACCGCCTCGATCAAGAGGCGGGTATAGGGATGCAGCGGTTCGCGGAAGAGATCGGCGCGCGGCGCCATCTCGACGACGGCGCCGTCGCACATCACCACGATCCGGTCGGCGATGTGGTTCACCACCGCGAGATTGTGGGTGATGAAGACGTAGGTCAGGCCCGACAGCCGCTGCAGATCGCGCAGGAGATTGAGGATCTGCGCCTGCACCGAGACGTCGAGGGCGGCGACCGGCTCGTCGCAGATGAGGATTTCCGGCTCCAGCGCCAGCGCCCTAGCAATGCCGATCCGCTGGCGCTGGCCGCCGGAGAAGCTGTGCGGGTAGCGCGCCGCATGGCTCGGCTCCAGCCCGACCGCGGCGAGCAGCCGCTCCACCCTCGCCCGCCTTTCGCCCGCCTCGCAGAGGCCGTGGATCTCCAGAGGCTCGGACAGGATCGCGCCGACGGTCATGCGCGGATCGAGGGAGGAGAACGGATCCTGGAAGACGTATTGCATCCGCTTGCGGACCTTGAACATCGTGTCCCGGTCGGCGGCGACGAGGTCGACGGGTCCGTCGGCCCCATGGAGGACGATCGAGCCGGCATCGACCGGCACCGCGCGCATCAGGGCCCTCGCAAGAGTCGTCTTGCCGGAGCCGGATTCCCCGACGAGGCCGAGGCATTCGCCGCGCCGGACGGTGATCGAGACGTCGTCGAGGGCCCGGATCACCTGCGCCGGCGCCCGCCCCACCAGCTTTCTGTCGCCGCGCAGGGAGAAGCTCTTGGTCAGCCCCCGCGCCTCGACCAGCGGCTCACCGACGGGACCGCTCGCCTTCGGCCGGATCAGGACGTCGGCGTCGATCTTGATCTCGCGGATCGGCGTCAGCCGCCGGCGCTCGGAGTCTGAGAAATCCGGCACCGCCTTCATCAGCGAAATCAGATAGGGATGGCTCGGCCGCGAAAAGATCGTCTCGACCGGACCGGACTCGACGATGCGGCCGTGATGCATCACCACCACCTCTTCCGCCAGATTGGCGACGACGCCGAGATCGTGGGTGATCAGGAGCAGCGCCATGCCGAGCTCGGCCTGGAGATCCTTCAGGAGCTTGAGGATCTGCGCCTGGAGGGTGACGTCGAGGGCGGTGGTCGGTTCGTCGGCGATCAACAGCGGCGGCCGGCACATCAGCGCCATGGCGATCATCGCCCGCTGGCGCAGCCCGCCGGACAATTCGAACGGATACATGCGCATCGCGCGCGTCGGCTCGGGAAAGCGCACCAGCCGCAGCGTCTCGGCCGTCAGTTCGGCGATCTCGGCCTTCGAGGCGCGGCGATGGACGGCCGCCATCTCTCCGATCTGGTCGCCGAGTGTGTGGAGCGGCGAGAACGCCGTCATCGGCTCCTGGAAGACCATGGCGATGGAGCGGCCGCGGATCGAGCGGAACTGCGGCGCGGCGCGGGGGATCGTCGCCAGGTCCACCACCCCCATCTCGCCGTCGCGAAACAGGATGCGGCCGGAGGTGATGACACCGTTCTTCGGCAGAAGCCCGAGGATCGCCTGGGAGGTGACCGACTTGCCGGAGCCCGATTCGCCGACGAGGGCGACGGTGCGCCCCGGCGCGACCGCCATGGAGAAGCCCGCCACCGCCTTGGTGGTACCGGCCATGGAGCGGAACTCCACCGACAGGTCCTCGATCGCCAGGAGCGCCGACGCCGCCCGGTCGGCCTGAACCGGAACCTCACGCGATGCCGAGGACGAAAGCACCGCTGCGTCACTCATCGACCCGTTTCCCATCTGCGCCGTCTGACGGCTGAACGCATTGCCTCTCTCTGTGCCGAGGCTTTCGTTGCATTATCACGACAGCGGCGCCGCTTCGCCAGCGATTTCGTCGCGGATCGCTGTTGCGAATGTTGTGTACACAATTTATGTTCTAGACAGGATGGACCGGTGATCCCGAACCTGACGTTCGAATGGGACGAGGCAAAAGCCGGCGCCAATCTGGCCAAGCACGGAGTTTCTTTCGTCGATGCCGCGCAGATCTTCGCCGGGCCGATCCTGCGCGTTCGAGACGGTCGCGCGGACTATGGCGAGGAACGTTTTCGAGCCATCGGCGAAAACCGCGGACGAGTTTTCGTCGTGGTGTTCACCCTGCGAGGCGCGACGATTCGACTGATTTCAGCCTGGAAGGCAGGACGCCATGACCGAAAACGCTACGAGCAGATACACGCTGGCCGATCTGATGGGTAAGGACGGCGGGACGCGCGACGACGCTCCCGCGGGCCCGGACCTCGGGCCCGATTTCTGGGACAGGGCCGAACTGGTCCTGCCTCGGCCGCTGAAGTCGGTTCACATCCGGATCGACGAAGACGTGTACGATTTCTTCAAGGCGCAGGGCAAAGGACACCTCACCCGCATGAGCGCGGTTCTGCGATCCTATGTCGAAGCGCAACGGCAGCGGCAGCGATAAAGACGAGGAGCATCTCGTTTCAGCCCTGACTCTCTCAGAAGCTGCGCAGGGGGCCGCCATTCTCAGCATCGTTCGGCGAGACCATGCAGGACGGCCTCACCCCGCGATCAGCCGGGCGATCGCCGCTGCCGTCGCCTCGGCGCCTTCGAGGTCGATCGCGGGGGCGGGACGGTCGCGCCGCGCGTCGGCGCTGACGATCGCGGCCGCGAGGGTCTGCGGCGACAGCGCCGCCCCCGACACCACGTCGAGGAGGCCCATCGCCTCCATCCTGGCCGAGCGGAAGGCCTGCTCGGTCTCCTCGCCGTCGTCATAGGGCACGACGACGGCCGGGATCTTCGCCCGCATCAGGTTCATCACCGTGTTGTAGCCGGCCTGGGAAACCGACAGCGCCGCGCCGTCGAGCAGCGCCTGGAAGCGGGGCGAGAAGCGCTCAACGATGGTCCGCTCGTCCGCCAGACCAGCCAGCCGGGCGAGCTGCGCCTCGCTCGCCCGGGCGCCGGCGAGGAAATGCCACACCCGGTCGCGGATGTGCGGCGGCGTCAATTCGCGCGCCGCGACCGCGGTATCCAGCAGCGCACCGGCGGCGGCACCGCCCCCGGCCGACACAACGACCCGGTCGTTCGGCTCCACCGCGCCACGCTCCGCCGCCTCGGTGACATAGCCGGTATAGGCGACGAGGTCGGCGATCTCGCCGGCATGGGGATAGGTCTCGCCGAAGGTGAAGAGGGCCGGATCGGAATGGACCAGCACCGCCGCAAGGCGCTCGCGCGCCAGTTCGGCGGCGTATTTCGCCCGCTCCGGATGCTTGGTGGCGACGAGGATGTCGCGCACCGAGGTGACGCATTTCGCCCCGTCCCGCGTCGCCCGCTCGATCAGCGGCACGAGCTCGAACTTGAAGCGCCAGCGGCCGAAGGGGAACATCTCCATCAGGACGACGTCGGGCCGCACCCGCTCGTAGACGTCGAGCAGCGCCTGCGTCCGCCGCGCCTTCCACGCCTCGTCGATCGGCGCCCCCGCCTCGTCGTAGAGCACCTTGAAGTCGGCGCCCTCGATCGCGACCGGCGGCAGCTGGATCACCGCCGCGTCGGCGAACGGCATCTGCGGCACCGGATGGCCGCCGAGCGCCACCGTCACCTCGATGCCGCGCGCCGCCATGGCGCGGGTGATCAGTTCGCCGCGCCGCAGATGCCCGACGCCGAGAAGATGCTGGACATGGAAGAGAACGCGCATCAGCCGGCCCTTTCGAATGGTGGTGTCGCCGCTTGCGCCGCATGGAAGCGCCGGCGCGTCTCGCCGAGCAGCCGGTCGAGGGCGGCAGCCGCCGCGCCGATGTCGTGGCGCTCGACGACGTTTCGCCGTGCCGCCGCGCCGCCGGCCGCCCGCCGCGGCGGATCCAGCAGCGCGCGGACGGCCTCTGAAAAGGCGCCCGGATCGCCCTGCGGAACGAGCCGGCCCGTTTCGCCGTCGCCAACGACGGAGGCGACGCCAGGGCTCGTTCCGGCGACGACCGGCAGGCCCGCCGCCTGCGCCTCGACCAGCGCCATGCCGAAGGCCTCCTTCACCGCCGGCCAGACATAGAGGTCGCAGGCGGCAAACAGCCCCGGCACCTCGCCGGACGGAACCTGCCCGAGAAACGTCGCGGCGACCCCTCTTTCGGCAAAAGCCGCCCGCACCTCGGCCTCGGCCGGTCCCGTCCCGGCGATCAAAAGCTCGAAGCTCTGCGGGGCGATCAGGGACAGCGCCTCGGCGAGGACGCGGTAGGAGGCGAGCTTCTGGTCGGCCCGCATCATCGCCGCCGCGACCAGCCAGGGCTTGGCGGGATCGAGGGAATGGCGGGCCGCGAGCGATGCCCGCTCGGCCTTTCGCCCCGCCGCCGCGGAGAGGAAGGGCGCGGCATCGACGAAGGGCGCCAGCGGCTCCATCGGCACGCCGGGCCGCAGATGCGGAGCGACGCCCGCCGCGTCGTTCGGGTTGAGGGTGAGGACGCAGTCGGCCCGGGCCAGCGCCGCAAGGCTCGCCCGGTAGCCCGTGTCGAACCGCCCGCCCCGCTGCTTTTGCGCGACAGAGGCCTCGGCGACCGCATAGGGAATGGCGAGCGCCGCCGCGACGGCGGGGCCGAGATGGTCCGGCGCCTTGTGATAGAGGTGATAGGTGAACCAGAGGTCCGGCCGCCTCCCCGGCTCGGCGAGGACGCGCCCCAGCCGCGCCGCCAGCCTTGCGCCGAGCCGGGCCAGCCGCGCCTGCCGCTCGCGGTGGCCGCGGTCGTAGCTGCGAAAGCGCGAGACGAGGGCCACCTCGTGGCCACCCCGTTCGAGCGCCGCGACAAGATTGCGCGCGACGAGGCGATCGCCGGAGGCGACTGGATCGTCCGGCGCCTTCATCGGCGCGTAGAAGGCGATCCTCACGGGCGCCCGGCGACGTGGCGCGGGTCCTGGCGGAGGGAAAGCGAGCGCACGGCCCCCCGCCGTCCGTCGGCGACGATGTCGTCGACGAGGCGCCTGATCGTCTCGACGCCGCCGAGCAGCTTGTCGATGGCCGCGGCCTGGGGCCGGTTCTGGCCGGGCAGCGAGCGGATCGCCCCGGCCATGATCGCGGCGTTCTCCACCTCGTCGTCGAGCAGCATGCGGGCGAGCCCGAGATCCTCGGCCCGCGAGGCGCGGATGAACTGCTCGAGCCGCGGATGGCGCCGCGGCACGATGACCGCAGGTTTATCGAAGGACAGGATCTCGCAGAAGGTGTTGTAGCCGCCCATGGCGACGATGCCCTCGGCCCGCTCGAACAACGGCTCGATCGAGGCGGCGAAGGTGATCAGGTCGACGCTGTCGAGCTTCTTCGCCCGGGCCTGGAAGTCGCTGGCGAAACCGGTCTCCATGAACGGGCCGAGCACGATCTTCGCCCGGACCCCGATCGCCGGATCGCTCTCATAGGCCCTCAGCACCCAGTCGACGAGGCGCGCGCCGTCGCCGCCGCCACCCGTCGTCACCAGCACGAAAGGCCGCTCGCCGATCCGGATCTGGTCCGGCAGCGCGCCGGACGGCTCGTCCGCCCGGGGCAGATAGCCGGTGAACACCGCCCGGTCCCGGACCCGCTGGGAGATCCCGATCCCCTCCAGGGGATCGCAGATGTCCGGCAGGCCGTAGATCCAGACGTCGTCATAGAGATTTTCGACCGCGGCGAAGGCGCCCTTGCGGGTCCATTCGTCGGCGAGCCGCGACGGCTCGTCCATGATGTCGCGCAGCCCGAGCACCAGCCGGCAGCCGGTGGTCTTCAGGAAGGCGAGGCTCTCCTCGACCTCGCCGCGCATGCCCAGCGGCTCCTTGTCGACGAGGAAGATGTCGGGATCGAAGATCTCGGCGGTCTTCTTGATGATCGCCGAGCGGATTTCGGTCAGGTCCTCGATCGACAGCCCGGGATTGGACGGCGCGTAGCTCTCGGCGCCGAGCTTGACGACACCGGGCACGCGGATGAAATCGACCTGGGGCGGGAAGCTGAAGGAGCCGACCACCGGCGATCCGGCGATGATCAGGATCGAGGTGTCCGGCCGATGCGCGACCAGCGCCTGGGCGATCACCCGCGAGCGCCTCAGATGGCCGAGCCCGAAGGTATCGTGGCTGTAGATCAGGATGCGGGGAGAGCGAGACTGCATGACGACTCCTGGCGCAGCCTTGATTGTGATGCCGAGACAGCCCGGGAGCCCGTCTTCGACGCCCCCGGCGGCCGGGCTGAACCCTGTCCGGCAGGCCCCGGCCGGCCATTTGCCGATCCCTCGTGCAACGACCCGATCCGGTCGCCCTACCTATTGCGTCGCAACCGTTCGATCAAGCGATACGAAACGGAGCGCCGACGATGGCCGCAGCGGCCGGCGCGATCGACGAGCCTTTCCCGCGTCACATAGAGTTGACGTAATGGAAGCGTTTCGTGGACCATGATTGCAGCGAAGCCTGCACGAGATGGATGATCGTTCGTCCGGAAGCCGGCGGGAGGAAAATGCCGATGGCCTTTTGGGCAATGCGTTCGCCGAGCCCCTTGCCGGCGCGGATCGCCGCCGACATCCTGCGCTTCGACGCGGCGAGCGAGAGGCTGACCGGCTGGGTGCAGTTCGCCCTCGGCGGCTTCCTTCTGGCCCTCTACCTGATCGCCCCGAAGCCGGTCGATTCGATGTCGCGGAGCCTCGTCCCCCTCGGCCTTGCCGCCTATCTCGGCCTGACGCTCATCCGGCTCTACTTCTCCTACCGGGCACCGCTGCCGAAGAGCTTCCTGTTCGGCTCGCTGATCGTCGACGTCGCCCTGCTCTACGCCCTGATCTGGTCGTTCCATCTGCAATACGAGCAATCCGAGGCCTTCTCCCTGAAGGCCCCGACCATGCTCTACGTCTTCGTCTTCATCGCGCTCAGGGCGCTGCGCTTCGACCCGATCTGGGTGCTCCTGACCGGCCTCGTCGCCGCGCTGGGCTGGGTGATCATGGTCATCAACGCCATCGCCCAGGACGGCCGGGACGCCATCACCCGGAGCTTCGTCGAATATATCGACGGGGCCCGCATCCTGATCGGCGCCGAGGTGGACAAGATCGTCGTGATGGTCGTGGTCTCGGCCATTCTCGCCATCGCCGTGGCGCGGGCCCAGAAACTCGTCCTGCGCACCGCCCGCGACCAGATGGAACGCGCCGAGATCCGAAGGTTCCTGCCCGCACCGGTGGAGGCGGCGATCACCGGCGCCGACAAGGCGATCGTCGCCGGCGACGGTGTCGAGCGCAACGCCGCGATGCTGATCCTCGACATTCGCGGCTTTTCGGCGTTTGCGGCCAGCCAGGATCCGAAGGACGTCGTCGCCGCCCTCGTGTCGCTCCATGCCATCGTCGTGCCGATCATCGAGAAGCACGGCGGCATCGTCGACAAATATCTCGGCGACGGCATGCTGGCGACCTTCGGCGCCGCGCGCGAGAGCGACACGCCGGCCGCCGACGCCCTGAACGCCCTCGGCGAGATCGTCGAGGCGGCCACCCGCTGGACCGACGAGCACAGCGGCGAGACGGGCCTTCGCTTGTCGCTCAACGGTGCGGTGACGGCGGGACCGGTGATCTTCGCCGCCCTCGGCGACACGGCACGGCTCGAATATACGGTGATCGGCGAGGCGGTGAACCTCGCCGCCAAGCTCGAGAAGCACAACAAGGCCGAGGGCACGGCGGCGCTGACCACCGCCGCGACGCTGGAGGCTGCGATCCTGCAGGGGTTTCGCCCGGAATGCCGGGTGACCCATCTTCCCGCCCGGCGCGTCGCCGGCGTCGCCGAGCCGCTGGGGCTGGTGGCCCTGGCGTGAGGCGGGGTGGCACCGGACGGAAGCCGGGCCGCCGGTATCAGGGCAGCTTCTGGTCGAGGAGCAGCACTTCCGAATAGAGATGATCGACATCGCGCGGGGCGACGTCGGGCGAGCGGTACCAGCGCGGCAGGGGGATCGTCTCGACCTCGCCCGGATCGTCGCCCGCGTTCATCATCCGCGTGTCGATGGCGAGCACCGCCTTCTCGCCGACCGTGACGAGAGCGGCGATCTCGGCCGCATGGGCCGACAGGAAGTCGGCATTCGAGGCGTGGAGCACCTCGTGATAGGCGACGGCGTCGCCCTTGAGCTTCCTCTGCCAGACCAGCCAGGTGCCGCCTCCGCCGCCACCGAACCGGCGCGCCGCCTCGTCCGGCGGGTTTTGCGCATCGGCGAGGCGGGCCGGGCCCGCGCCGTCCGGGCCGCCGGGCTCGATCACCGCATGGTGGATGTCGAGGGCGTGGTGATCGTCGAGCATCTGTCGTTCGGCCGCCGAAAGCCTCTTTCGGATCTCGGCGGGGTCGCGGATCAGCTTCAGGTCGCCGGCGCCGTTCTCCCGCGCCCCGCCGCTGCCGACGCCCTTGCCGGTGCCGTTACCGAATTGGCTGCCGCCCCGATCGTCCCCGGGGTGGCCGGGCCGGAAGAGGCTGCGGGTGGCATCGAGGACCGAGAAGCCGAGCGCCCGGATCTTGCGGCCGGTGGCGCGGCGCGCCGTCATCGTCTGGTAGGTGACGTCGGGCTTCGCCATGCCCGACCGCAGCAGTTCGTCGCCGACGCCGGTGCCGCGATAGTCGGCCATCAGATACCAGGAGGAGAGGTCGCAGAAGCGGCGGGTTCCGGCCGCCGTCTGGCGGTCCGAATAGATCGTGCCCATGAAGCCGACGATCCGGCCGGCATCCTCGACCAGCCAGCCCCGCTCGCTCGCCTCGGGGCGCCAGGGATAGTCGAGCAGCAACCGCCAGGTCTCGGCCGGGATGCGGCGGTTCATCTTCTCGTGCAGCAGCGCCGCCACTGCGTCGATGTCCCCCTCGCCGGCCGGCCGGACCCGCGCCGCCATCGTCAGCGCACCGGGCTCTCGGTGAGGAGCGTGGTGATCGGCACGAAGCGGATGGCCGGATGCGCGCCGACCCGGCCGAGCAGCCGCTCGAGGAACGACCATGTCGCCTCGTCGTGGTCGAGATGGTGGGTCAGGATGCCGAGAGGCTCGTCCGGATCGGTCATGCCCAGCCGGCGATCGCGAAGCCGTTCGGCGAGGAGCCGGATCAGCTTCTCGGCCCCGGCGAAGGCCGGCCCGCCCTTCCAGCTCAGAAGATCGAGATGGGCGTTGATCGCGGTAAGGCGCGGCGGCAGGACGAGCGGCGCGTCTTCGGTGGAGCCCTCGCCGCCCTGGTCCTGGTAGCGCCGGGGCCCGAAGCCCGACAGGCCGAGATACCCCTGTTGCGGCAGGGCCGCCGCCACCGCCGGGTCGATGCGGTTCCAGGGCGGCACCAGGAAGGGCAGGAAACTCGCGCCGAAGGTCCGCATCAGGATGCGCATGCCGTCGCCGAGCTCGGCGAGAACCGCCTCGAGCGGCCGCTCGCCGCCGCATTCGACGGCGCGCCGGCCGGGAGCGGCATGATTGGTATGGGCATAGCCATGCTGCAGCACCGTGATGCCGGGGGCAGCGAGCGCCCCGACGAGATCGGCCTGCATCGCCGCCGGCACCGCGGCGATGGCGATCGGCAGGCGGTGGCGCCGCGCTGCGCCGACCAGCCGGGCGAGCTGCGGCGTCGCGGCCGCCGCGTCGTCGTCCCGCCACCACAGCGAGATCGCCCGGCCGGCCGCCGCCCACTGGTCGAGTTCCTCGTCGAGAAGGTCGAATGACTGCATCGTTTGCCTGACGGACAGGTCGCTCCTGCGCGATCGCTGGAATGCCCGGCCGCCGTCTCCCTCGTTGGTGTTCCGCCGCCGGACGAGGCCGAGCCGGCTCTGGGCTTTCCATTCTCGCAAGGCCGGCGCTGCCGCAAGGCCGCTGTGGCGCCGCCCGGGCAATCTCGACCGGCTCCTGCCGGCTGCCCTGACAAGGGCCCCCGCGGGGCCTGCCACCCATTGGATACCGCCATGACGCCGTTTTGCGAACCCCTTTCCGCTGGCCCGCTCCCTGGTCCCCACCTTGGCCGGCACTTTGGCCCGCTTGGCGCCGCGGCATGGCTCGCCACCGCCCTCGTCCGAGCCTTCCTCGGCCCCTCCCGCCGGCGCCTGCAGAGCATCGAGGACATCGATCCCGGCCTTCTCGCCGACCTCGGTCTCGGCGGGTTTGCCGGCGGCTCGCGGCTGCCGGCCGGCGAGCGGGCGCGCCGCCAGGCGGACATGGCCCGGGAATTCGCCTCGTGGGGCCGCCCGGCCAGGCGTTGAGGCGAGAGCCATGCGAGGCTCGGCGCCCACAGGCCGCGCACCGCCCACACCGGCGGGGATTTGCAGCGGGAATTGCTGGTCCCTTATCTTACGCTCGGTTATGATGGATCCATGTCCATGCGCCAAGGGAACGGGTTCCATCGACCAGCTGAACGGGCGAGACGACGGCCGACGCTATAATGACGAGTGATTTCCTGGAGTTCGCCGAACCGGACGAGACGGTCGAGGAGCCTTCCTCCCGGCCGGGCTGGAAGCTTGCGGTCATCGACGACGACGAAGCGGTTCACGAGGGCACGCGATTCGCGCTGCGGCACTTCGCGCTGCATGGCTGGGGCCTCGAGATCATCGGCGCCCGCTCGGCGCGCGAGGGGCTGGATCTGCTCAAGGCCCATCCCGACACCGCCGTCGTCCTCCTCGACGTCGTTATGGAGAGCGACGATGCCGGGCTGAAGCTCGCCAAGGCGATCCGCGAGGACTTGAAGAACGACCTCGTGCGGATCATCCTGCGCACCGGCCAGCCAGGCCAGGCGCCCGAGCGGCAGGTCGTCGTCGACTACGACATCAACGACTACAAGGCCAAGACCGAGCTCACGGCCGACCGCCTGTTCACCACCCTGACGGCGGCATTGCGCGGCTACGACCAGCTGAAGCGCCTCGATGACACCCGCGTCGGCCTCGAGATGATCGTCGGCGCCTCGGCCTCGCTGTTCGACGACCGCTCGCTGAAGACTTTGGCGCATGGCGTCCTCATCCAGATCAGCGCGCTCCTCGAGATCGAGACCGACGGCATCCTGATCATGCGCGAGACCAATGGCGCCGATCCCATGGTGCTGGCCGGCCTCGGCAAGTTCGAGACGCCGGAAGAGACCGGGATCGACCGGAGCGAGCTGTTCGCCGCCGCCGCGACGGTGGAGACCGGCCGGCCGGTCCGGCACGACGGCCTCGTCTGCCTGTTCGTCAAGACCGGCAGCGGCGCCGAGATCCTGGTGGCGCTGGCGACGGCCAGCGAACTCACCGAGACCCAGGCCTCGCTGGTCTCGGTGTTCTCCGCCAAGCTCGCCATCGCCTTCGACAATGCCCGGCTCTACGACGAATTGCGGATCGCCAACGAGGACCTCGAGGCGCGGGTCGCTCGCCGGACCCTCGAACTGGCCAGCGCCAACGAGCGGCTGAAGGCGCAAGGGGCGCTGTTGAAGCGGGTGAACGCCTTCAAGAACGAGATCCTCGGCACCATCGCCCACGACCTGAAGAACCCCATCGCGGTGATCCTCGGGCGCAGCGAGATGATGACCAGCATGATCGAGCCGCTGGACGAGGCGACGCGCGAGCGCTTCGCCAAGCAGGTGGGCCACATCAGGAATTCCGCCGAGCGCATGACCCGGATCGTCGACATGTCGATCGCCGACGCACTGGCCGACGCCCTCGACATCACCGTCGAGCGCAGCCTCGTGGACCTGTCCGCGATCACCACGGCCACCGCCGAACTCAGCCGCGCCCTCGCCGAGAACAAGCGGCAGACCCTGACCGTCGCCGCCGCCGCACCCCTCGAGGTCGAGGGAGACCCGGACCGGCTCGCCGAGGCGATCGACAATCTCGTCAGCAATGCGATGAAATACGCCCCGGTCGGCGGCGAGATCCGGGTCGAGGCGGTGCGGCAAGGCGACCAGGCCAGGGTGACGGTCTGCGATTCCGGGCCAGGCCTCAACCAGCAGGACATCGTCCGCCTGTTCGGCCGCTTCCAGCGGCTGTCGGCCCAGCCCACGGCGGGCGAAAGCTCGACCGGCCTCGGCCTGTCGATAGTCCGCAAGATCGTTGAGCTGCATGACGGGGAAATCGTCGTCGAAGAGAGCGGGCCACTCGGCGGCGCCTCGTTCTCGCTTCTCCTGCCGCTTCTGGAGCGCCGATGACCGCCATGGCAGAACCCCGGATCTTCGTCGTCGACGACGAGGCCGAGACGAGGGAACTCATCGGCGACTATCTCGTCATGCACGGCTTCGACGTGCGGCTGCTCGAGGACGGCGCCCGGATGCGCGAGCAGATGACGCTCGAGCGACCGGATCTGATCGTCCTCGACCTCAACATGCCGGGCGAGGACGGGCTGTCGATCGTGCGCAGCCTCAAGGCGGTCACCGACGTCCCGGTGATCATGCTGACGGCGACGGCGAGCCTCGTCGACCGGGTCGTCGGGCTGGAGCTCGGGGCCGACGACTATCTCGCCAAGCCCTGCGAGCTGCGCGAGCTCCTCGCCCGCATCCGCTCGGTGATGCGGCGCGCCGGCAACAAGCCGGCTGCCCGCGCCGACGAGCCGGGCCAGCCGCGCCGCGAGATCCGCTTCGGCACCAAGTGGCTCGACCTGGACGCCCAGTCGCTGCGCAGCGACGACGGCGACGAGCAGCCGCTGGTCCACAGCGAGTTCTCGCTGCTCAAGGCCTTCGCCGAGAACCCGCGCCGGGTGCTGTCGCGCGAGCGCCTGCTCGATCTCGCCAGCGCCCGGGATTCGGAGCCCTTCGACCGGGCCGTGGACGTGCGCATCACCCGTATCCGCAAGAAGATCGAGCCCGATCCCGCCCGTCCGACGGTGATCCGCACGGTGCGCGGCGCCGGCTACATGTTCTCGCCGGACTGAGCGGGAGCCCCGCGCCCGGCAGGTTCCCGCGGCAAGTCGTGACGGTGGAAGCGCTTTTTTGCGTCGTCCGGACGGCGTGACGCATTTGCCGCCCGGCGGGCCGATTGGCCCCGTGCCGGCGCAACACGGACGAAACACCGGCGAAACACAGATCCCCTATGAGCCGGGAAGCGTGGCGAAGACCTCGACGGCTTCGCGATCCTCGCGTCATTCGGCTTTACGAGCACGGCTTAATCGATAGGATGATCACGGTTCGTTTTCACGGCGATCGGCGGCTTGCGCCGTACGCGTCGGTGGCGTTCGCGCCGGGGCGGCGGTGGTGCATCACGACCTGACCCTCCCGCGCGAGCCGTCGCCGACGCCTTTCGACATCGCGTCATCGGGAAAGGGCGGCGGCATCTTCCGGCTCTCGATCACCCGCAGGGTCTTCCTCGTCGGTGCGATGCCGATCGTCCTCGCGGTGCTTCTCGGCATCGCCTCGATCGTCCTGTTCGACCGGGCCGACGAGGCGCGCCGCGGCGCCCTGACCGTATCCGCCGTGTTTCGCAACGTCGTCTCGGCGATGAGCGCCCGGGATGATTTCATCGCAGGCGATCCGTCCAGCCGCAACACCCATCTCGGGGCCTTCATGGCCAATATCGGGGCGGCGACCTCGGGCCTGTCCGAGATCGGCATCGAAACCAGCGACGGCGACGTCAGTGATGCGGTGACCGCCACGATCGGCTCCCTGGAGCGCTTCCGCCGGGCGATGGGCGAGCTGCAGATCGCCATCGAGGAGAACGACGCCCGCAGGCAGGCGATGAGCGCCCGGCTCGACCGGTTGATCGCCCTGGCACAGGAGGCGAGCGGCCGCCAGCAGGCGGCCAATGCCGGCGTCGTGGCGCAGTTGCGCCAGAGTGACCGGGCGATGCGCGAGGCCCTCGATCTCACCTCGGCGGCGATCGCCATGCGCGGAGCCGTCATCGATAGCTGGTTGCGCCGCCTGAGAGCCGCCTCGACGGCCGAGGGCAACGCCCGCCCGACGTCTTCCCAGTCTTCCGAGTCGCCGGCCGGATCGGCGCCGGGCGAAGCCGCAGCCGGCGGTCCGGCCGGCGCTTCGCCTGCCGCCACCACCACGTCGGCGAACGCCTCCGGCAGCGAGGACAGCCTCGCCGCCGCTCGCCTCGCCAATGCCGCCGACAGCCTGCGCACCGCCTTTCGCGCCGCGGGACGAGGACCGCAACTGGCGGAGTTCGAAGCCGAACTCGCCGGGTTTCGCGCCGACGGATGGCCCGAGCGGCTGCTGACCACCCTCAGCCGCTCCCTGAAGATCGACGGCAGCGCCGTCAGGGCCGCCGAGGAGTCCTTCGCCGGCCTCCTCGACGATGCGGTGGCGGCCCAGACGACCGAGGAACGGGCGCAGGACATCACCGTCGAGACGATCCGGCTCGGCGAGAAGACCCGTGAAGCCATGCGCCTGCGCGACAGCGACGAGATCGCCCGGATGATCGAGCGCAACACCAGCCTGCGCGAGGCGATCGCCGGGCTGCCGATCTCGCCGATCGTCCAGTCCGAGATGCTCGACGCGCTGGATTCCTGGCGGCGCGAACTCGCCGCCGCCCATGACGGGCTGGCCGCCCAGAACGCCATCCTGCGGCGCATGGCGGTGGCTTCGACCGGCATCGTTTTCGAGGTCTCGAACCTCAACTCGGCCCTGTCGATGAATGCCGACGACATCGGTGCCGCGGCGCGGCGGATCCTGATCGTCAGCGCCGTCCTCTGCCTCCTCGTCGCGATGGCCTTCGGCCTCGGGGTCGCCCGGTCGATCACCCTGCCCTTGAAGCGTCTGGAGCAGGGCATGCTGGTGCGGGCCGCCGATCCCACCCTCGGGCCCCTGCCGGAAGCCGAGCGCAGCGACGAGATCGGCCGGATGACCCGGGCGACCAACCATTTCCTCGACGAACTCACCAAGCGCGAGGCGGCGCTGCTGCTCGCCAAGGACGAGACCGACCGGGCGCTGGCCGAACTGAAGCGCACCCAGAAGGACCTCATCCAGAGCGAGAAGCTCGCCTCCCTCGGCCAGCTCGTCGCCGGCGTCGCCCACGAGATCAACCCCCCGCTCGGCGTTGCGCTGACCACCTCGACCGTCATGCGCCAGGAGACAGAGAAGTTCCGCCGGGCGACCAGCGAGGGCAAGGTCACCCGCCAGGCCTTCGACGACTTCATCGAGCGCACCGGCGAGGGCACGGCGCTGGTCGACGCCAATCTGTCGCGCGCCGCCGGCCTCGTCGTCAGCTTCAAGCAGGTGGCCGCCGACCAGGCCAGCGGCGAGCGGCGGGCCTTCCGGATGGACGAGTTCATCGAGGATCTCTTCCGCAGCCTCGGCCCGATGCGCCGGCGCGCCGGGCACGAGCTGGAGATCGACTGCGAACCCGCGATCGCCATGGTCTCCTATCCCGGCGCCCTGTCTCAGGTGCTGACCAACCTTTTGACCAATGCCTATGCCCACGCCTTCGAGGCGGGCGAGACCGGCCGCATCGAGGTTCGCGTGCGCGGCAAGGGGCCGGACCGCGTCGAGATCGTCTTCTCCGACGACGGGCGCGGCATCCCGGCGGGCAATCTCGCCCGCATCTTCGACCCGTTCTTCACCACCGGCCGCTCGTCCGGCTCGACCGGGCTCGGCCTGCACATCGTCCACAACCTCGTCACCGCCAACCTGGGTGGATCGATCGAGACCGTCAGCACCCTCGGCGGCGGCACGAGCTTCGTCATCGACATCCCGAGGGTCGCCAAGGATGCCGCGCCGGCCACCCCCGATCCCGCTGGCGACGCACCGCGCGAACCGGCCCTGCCGGCCTGAGGCCGCAGAAAGGAGACCCTTGCCCACCCCTTTGCCAAACCCTTTACCGGCCCGTTCGTTCGGCCGTTTCCGCTGTCCGGGTCTCGTCGTCGCCCTCGTTTTCGCCGCGCTCCTGCCGGCGGCGCCGGCAATGGCCGCCGGCACGCTGGTCTTCTGCTCCGAGGACAGCCCGGAGACCCTGTCGCCGCCTCTCGCCGCCTCCAGCGTCGCCATGGACGCGATCCGGCCGATCTTCGACACGCTCGTCGCCTTCGCGCCGGGAACGACCGACATCGTCCCGTCGCTGGCGACGCACTGGTCGATCTCGCCGGACGGGCGGGACTACACCTTCCACCTGCGCGAAGGCGTCGCCTTCCAGGCGAGCGAGGCGTTCACGCCGACGAGGGCGATGGACGCCGCGGACGTGATCTTCAGCTTCGGCGGACCGGAGGGAGGCGAGCGCGGCGATGACTACGAGGAGTTTCGCGATCCGGGCCTCGCCGCCCTCCTCGAATCGGTGACGTCGCTGGACGACCATACGGTGCGGTTCCGCCTGAAGCGGTCGGACGCGGCGCTGCTCGCCCATATCGCGATGCCGGTGAATTCGATCCTCTCGGCCGAGTACAGCCACCGGATGCTGCAGCAGGGCACGCCGGAACGCTTCCACGAACGGCCGATCGGAACCGGCCCGTTCCGCTTCGTCGATTTCAGGCAAGACGTCGCGATCCGCTACCAAGCCTTCGGGGACCATTGGCGCGGCCGGCCGAAACTCGATGCGCTGGTGTTCTCGATCACGCCCACCGCCTCGGCGCGGCTGCAGAAGCTGAAGGCGAGCGAATGCCAGGTCTCGGCAACGCCCAATCCGGGCGAGATCGCCGGGATCGCCGCCGATCCGTCGCTGAAGCTCTTTTCGATTTCCGGTCTCAGCATCGGCTATCTCGCCATCAACACGACCCGCAAGCCGTTCGACGACGTGCGCGTGCGCCGCGCTCTCAACATGGCGATCGACCGCGAGGCGATCCTCTCGGCGATCTATCCCGGCATGGGGACACGGGTCGACTCGCCACTTCCGCCGGCGTCCTGGGCGAGTGCCGGAGCCGCGCAGGCCTATCCTTACGATCCCGAGGAAGCCCGCCGGCTTTTGATCGAGGCCGGCGTCACCGACGGGCTGAAGGTCGACCTCTGGTACCCGCCGGACAACCGGTCCTACAATCCCGACGCCCGGCGGATGGCCCGCATGATCGCCGCCGACCTGGAGCCCCTCGGCATCAAGGTGATCCGCAATTCCGCTCCCTGGGAGACCTACTGGCGCAATCTGATGAACGGCGAGACGACCCTCGCCCTCGCCGGCTGGATCGGCGACAACGGCGATCCGGACAACTTCATGGCGACGCTGCTCGCCTGTTCGGGTGCGGTCAGGGGCGGCCACAACGTCGCCCGCTGGTGCGACGCCGTCTACGACGCGCTGATCGAACGGGCCCGGCAGGTCACCGACCGGAAGACGCGGGCGAGGATCTATGCCGACGCCCAGGCGATCTTCCATGAACAAGCGCCCTGGGTGCCGATCGCCAGCCCCCGCTTCCTGGTGGCGGCGCGGGCCAATGTCATGAACTTCGTCATGAACCCGCTCGGCTTTCACGACTTCACGGGCGTCGACCTCGCCGAATAGCGCCGGCCCCGGCGAGGCAGGCGGTTCAGTCGAGACCGATGACGCGGATGACCGCCGGCCCGAGAATGACGGCGAACAGCACCGGCAGGAAGAACACGATCATCGGCACCGTCAGCTTCGGCGGCAGGGCGGCGGCCTTCTTCTCGGCCGCGTTCATGCGGATGTCGCGGTTCTCCTGGGCCATGACGCGCAGCGCCTGGCCGAGCGGCGTGCCGTAGCGCTCGGCCTGGATCAGCGCGGTGCAGACCGCCTTCACGCCGTCGAGGCCGGTGCGCGTGACGAGGTTCTCATAGGCGAGCTTGCGGTCCGGCAGGAAGGACAGTTCGGCGGTGAGCAGGATCAGCTCCTCGGCGAGCGGGATCGACTGGATGCCGATCTCCTCGGCCACCCTGCGGAACGCCGCCTCGATGGAGTTGCCGGATTCCACGCAGATCAGCAGGAGATCGAGCGCATCCGGCCAGGCCCGCATGATCGACTGCTTGCGCTTGGAGGCGGTGTTCTTGACCAGGATCACCGGGATGTAGAAGCCGATCCAGCCGGCGATCAGGAAGACCAGGATGCGGGCGGAGATCGGCCAGCCGGCGAGGAAGCCGAGGCCGAAGATGTAGAAGGCGGCGATGGCGAAGAAGAGCAGCGGGATCATCACCCGGGCGAACAGGAACATCGTCAGCGGCCGCTGGCCGCGATAGCCGGCCGCCCGGAGGGTCGCGACGGTCTTGTCGTCGACCAGCGCCTTGCGCAGGTTCAGCTGCTCGACGACGAGGCCGGCGATGCCGCGATTGTCCTCCTGGCGCAGGCCCCGGCTGCGCTCCTTCTCGGAGGCGAGCCGCGCCCTCTCGCGGGCGCGGATCTGGTCGCGCTCCAGCGCCACGGCCTTCATGCGGCCCTTCAGCTTGTCGCCGCTCATCGCCGGCAGCGCGACGGCGAGGAGCGAGGTGAACACGCCGATCGCCACGATCGCGCTGAGGACGATCTGGCTCGACAGGCCGATGGCTTGCAACATGTCTTCCATGGCGCGCGGAACCTTCTGGAGCGCTGGAGCGGGATGGCAGCGCGCTGGGTCGCGCGCCATCCGTTCGTCTTGGCATCATCGCGGCGGGTGGGCTGGCCGGTGGACCCGACCGGTCAGAAGTCGAAGTTGATCATGTTCTTCATCACGACGACGCCGATCAGCATCCAGAAGGCGCTGATGCCCATCAGGATCTGGCCGTAGATGTTGGTGTAGAGGAGGCTGATGTAGTCGGGGTTGGTCAAAGTCACGAGCGCGAACACGACCACCGGCAGGGCGCCGATGATGCCGGCAGAGGCCTTGGCCTCCATCGAGACGGCCTGGATCTTGTCGCGCATCTTCTTGCGCTCGCGCAGCACCTTGGAGAGGTTGCCGAGCGCCTCGGACAGATTGCCGCCGGCCTGGGACTGGATGCCGATGACGATGGCGAAGAAGTTGGATTCCGCCGTCGGGATGTTGCGGTAGAGCCGTTCGACGGCGTCGGTGATCGACATGCCCAGCTGCTGGCTCTCGACGATGCGGCGGAACTCCGAGCGCACCGGCTCGGAGGTCTCACTGGCGATCATCTTCAGGGTGTCGTTCAGCGGCAGGCCGGATTTGACGCCGCGCACGATCAGGTCGATCGCGGTGGGAAATTCCTGGGTGAAGGCGGCGAAGCGCTTCTTGCGGGCGCGGCCGAGGAAGAGCCGTGGCAAGCCGAGGCCGGCGATCAGGCCGATGCCGAGGGCGATGACGAGGGGCGCGCCGAAGACGAGACTGACCAGCGCCGCGAACAGGCCGAGGCCGGCGCCGATCAGCCAGAACTGGCGCACGCTCATCGTCCATCCGGCCTGTTCCATCCGCCGGCCGAGGGAGACCTTCGCGACATGCTTGTCGCGTTCCTTCTGGCGGGTTTCGAGGTCCTTCAGGGAATTCTGGATGGTCTTGCGCCGCTTGACCTGCTCCTGCAGCCGGTCGCGCGTGGCCTTGTGGGCCATGCGGTCGCTCTCGTTGCGGCTGACCAGGCTGCGCCGCTGCTGGGTCTTCTTCTCGTTGTCGATCCGCGGCTGCAGCACCGCGAAGGCGAGGCCGCCGGCGGCAACGGTGGACAGGATGACGAAGAGAAGGACGGCGCCGATGTCCATGGCTCAGCGTCCTCCTTCCAACTTGTCGACGGAACTGTCGTCGAGCGCCCGGGCTAGCCGGTTCTCCTCGTTGTAGTAGCGGGCCCTGTCCCAGAAGGCGGGGCGGCCGATGCCGGTCGAGCGGTGCCGGCCGATGATCTTGCCGTGGGCGTCCTCGCCGACCATCTCGTAGACAAAGAGGTCCTGGGTGGTGATGACGTCGCCCTCCATCCCGAGCACTTCGGTGATGTGGGTGATGCGACGCGAGCCGTCGCGCAGGCGCGCCGCCTGGACGATGACGTCGACCGAGCCGGTGATGATCTCCTTCACCGTGCGCGACGGCAGCGAGTAGCCGCCCATGGCGATCATCGATTCCATGCGGTTCAGGCATTCGCGTGGGCTGTTGGAGTGGATCGTGCCCATCGAGCCGTCATGGCCGGTGTTCATCGCCTGGAGGAGGTCGAACACCTCCGGTCCGCGCACCTCGCCGACGATGATCCGCTCGGGCCGCATGCGCAGGCAGTTCTTGACGAGGTCGCGCATGGTGATCTCGCCCTCGCCCTCGATGTTGGGCGGCCGGGTCTCGAGCCTGACGACATGCGGCTGCTGCAGTTGCAGCTCGGCCGAGTCCTCGCAGGTGATGATCCGCTCGTCCTCGTCGATGTAGCGGGTCAGGCAGTTGAGCAGCGTCGTCTTGCCGGAGCCGGTGCCGCCCGAGATGACGACGTTGCAGCGCACCCGGCCGATGATCTGGAGGATCTCGGCGCCGGCCGGCGAGATCGCCCCGAACTGGACGAGCTGGTCGAGGGTCAGCTTGTCCTTCTTGAACTTTCGGATCGTCAGCGCCGTGCCGTCGATGGCCAGGGGCGGCGCGATGACGTTGACGCGCGAGCCGTCCGGCAGGCGCGCGTCGCAGATCGGCGAGGTCTCGTCGACCCTTCGGCCGACCTGGCTGACGATGCGCTGGCAGATGTTGAGGAGCTGCTGGTTGTCGCGGAAGCGCACCGTCGTCTTCTGCACCTTGCCGGCCACTTCGATGAAGGTGTCGCGGGCGCCGTTGACCATGATGTCGGCGATGTCGTCACGGGCCAGCAGCGGCTCCAGCGGGCCGTAGCCGAGGACGTCGTTGCAGATGTCGGAAAGCAGTTCCTCCTGCTCGGCGATCGACATCGCGAAGTTCTTGATCGCGATGATGTCGTTGACAATGTCGCGGATTTCCTCGCGGGCGGCGTCCTGCTCCATGCCGGCCAGCTGCGACAGGTCGATCGTGTCGATCAGCGCGGCGAAGACCTGGCTCTTGCGGTCGTAATATTCGGGCGTGCGCTCGGTGGCCGCCCGCGTAGCGGCGGCGGGCGCCGGCTGGCTCGGCCGTTGCGGCGCCGGCGCGGCCACCGGCCTCGGCGCGGCAGCCGGCTGCTGCGGCTCGACCGGCCGCGGCATGGTCGCGACGTTGCCCGAGGACGCCTTCTCGTTTCCGCGCTTGCCGAACATGGTCTGGTTCCCGATTCCCGATGCTTACGATTTCAGCCGGAGCCGGCCGAGAAGACCCGGCTTCTTCGGCTTTCTCGCCTCGCCCCGGCCCGTCAGGACATGGGCGATATGGTGGAAGACCGCGATCGAGGGGTGCTTGACGTCGGTCTCGCCGATCATCCGGCCGCTGTTGGCGGCATTGCCGAAGGTGCCCGGATCGAAGGCGATCTCGCCCAGCGGCTGGAGGCCGAGCGGCTCGGTGAACTCGGAGGCC
>PACL01000041.1 GCA_002700095.1 Fulvimarina sp.
CGGTGGCTGCGGGGCTTCTCATCGTGGCCGCCGGCTTCCTCATCGCTTTCGACGGGATCGGTGCGATGGAGCTCCTGCCGGAGATCTTCTTCGGCAAGCTCAACAACTTCGCGCTGCTGTCGATCCCGATGTTCATCATCATGGGCGCGGCGATCTCCTCCACCCGCGCCGGCGCGGACCTCTACGAGGCGCTGGAGCGCTGGCTGACGCGCGTGCCGGGCGGGCTCGTGGTCTCGAACCTCGGCGCCTGCGCGCTGTTTGCGGCCATGTCCGGCTCCTCGCCGGCCACCTGCGCCGCGATCGGCAAGATGGGCATCCCGGAGATGCGCAAGCGCGGCTATCCCGACAGCGTCGCCGCGGGGGCCATCGCCGCCGGCGGCACGCTCGGGATCCTCATCCCGCCGTCGGTGACGATGATCGTCTACGGCATCTCCACCGAAACCTCGATCGGCCGGCTCTTCCTCGCGGGCGTGGTGCCGGGCCTCGTGCTGGTCGTCCTCTTCATGATCTGGTCGATCTTCTCGACCTGGCGGCAGGGCGCGGCCGGCGTCGCGCTGACGGCGACGCGCTACACATGGGCGCAGCGGGCCGAGATGCTGCCGCGCGTCCTGCCCTTCCTCGCCATCATCGTCGGCGTCCTCTGGGTGCTCTATGGCGGCGTCGCGACGCCGTCGGAGGCGGCCGGCGTCGGCGCGCTGTTCTGCCTCGTCCTCGTCGCGGTGGTCTACGGCGTCTTCTCGAAAGCCTGGAAGTTCTCCTCAATGAACGTGATCTTCCGGGACACGCTCAAGGAGAGCGTGATGATCATGCTGATCATCGGCGCGGCGGACCTCTTCGCCTTCGCCCTCTCCTCGATGTTCATCACCCAGTCGATCGCCGAGGCCATTGCCGCGATGGACGTGAACCGCTGGGTGCTGATGGCGGTGATCAACCTGTTCCTGCTGGTCGCCGGCTTCTTCCTGCCGCCGGTGGGCGTCATCCTGATGACCGCGCCGATCCTTCTGCCGATCATCACCAATGCCGGCTTCGACCCCTACTGGTTCGCGGTGATCCTGACGATCAACATGGAGATCGGCCTGATCACCCCGCCGGTCGGCCTCAATCTCTACGTCATCAACGGCATCGCGCCGGACATCTCGCTCGCCCAAATTCTGCGCGGATCGCTGCCTTATGTCCTGTGCATGATGCTGGGCATTGTCGTTCTCTGCCTGTTTCCGCAGATCGCGCTGTTCCTGCCGGACTATGTGATGGGGGCTGCCAGATGAGCCGTGTATCCCTGTTATCCGACCTCCTGAGTTCCATCGGCGCCAGGTCCTGGTTCGCCGGCGACGAGGCGCCGCGCAGCGTCGAAGTGCCGGAGATCGCCGCCCTGTGCCACCGCCTCGTCTCCTCCCGGGGCGAGGCGACCGGCGTCAGGATGGCGGCCGAGATCATCAACGGCGTCAGGGCCCTCGACGAGAAGGGCATCAAGCGCTTCTTCCACATGCTGGCCGAGGAGTTCGCGCCCGATCCCGCCGACCTCGCCGCCGCCGCCACGGCCTATGCCGCCGACCCGACGCCGCAGGCTTTGGGCCGGCTGCAGCATATCGCCGAGCCGCCGCGCCAGGAGTTGTTCCGGCGACTCAACCTTGCACCCGGCGGCACTGCCGAACTGGTCAAGCTGCGCGAGCGGCTGCTTCCCCTCTGCCGCAAGGATCCGGCCCGCCTCGGCCCGGTCGACACCGACCTGAAGCATCTGTTCCAGTCCTGGTTCAACCGCGGCTTCCTGATGCTGCGGCCGATCGACTGGAACACGCCGGCCTCGATCCTCGAAAAGATCATCCACTACGAGGCCGTCCATGCCATCGGCAACTGGGACGAGCTGCGCCAGCGCCTCGCCCCCGCCGACCGGCGCTGCTTCGCCTTCTTCCACCCCTCGATCCCGGACGACCCGCTGATCTTCGTCGAGGTGGCACTGACCGGCGAGATCCCGGCCTCGATCGCCACCGTTCTGGATCCCGACCGCCCGCAGATCGCCGCCGAAGAGGCGGACACGGCGGTGTTCTATTCGATCTCCAACTGCCACAAGGGTCTCGCCAGCGTCTCTTTCGGCTCGTTCCTGATCAAGCAGGTGGCCGAGGATCTGAAGGAGCACTTCCCGAACCTGAAGACCTTCGTCACCCTGTCGCCCGCCCCCGGATTCGCCGCCTGGGTGGAGGCGCTGCCGACGGAGCTGCGCGATCGGCTGGAGCCGGCGGAAAAGCGCGCGATCGAAGTGATCGCGACGCCCGACTGGCAGGCCGATCCCGCCGCTGTGGACGAGATCCGGGCCGGCATGCTGTCGCTCGCCGCGCGCTATTTCCTGCGGGCCAAGCGCGCCGACGGCCAGCCGCAGGATCCGGTCGCCCGCTTCCATCTCGGCAACGGCGCGATCCTCAACCGGATCATGCATCTCGGCGATCCGTCGCGGCGCGGCCTGTCGCAGGCGTATGGCCTGATGGTCAACTATCTTTACGACCTGCCGAGGGTCGAGCAGCGCCACGAGGCCTATGCGGCCGAGGGCGAGATCGCCGCCAGCCGGGCGGTGACGAACCTTTTGCCCGGCCGCAGCGGACACACACTGAAGGACGTCGCATGACCAACACGCTTTTCGACGGGCTGCTGGCGGCCGGACGCAGCGATCCGGACCGCCGCTTCGCGCTGCTGCCGGACGGCCGCCACTATTCCTATGGCGACGTCGAGGCGGTCTCGGCGCGCTTCGCCAACGTTCTTCTCGGGCTCGGCGTGAAGCCGGGCGACCGGGTCGCCGTTCAGGTGGAGAAGTCCATCGAGGCGCTGATGCTGTATCTCGCCACGGTGCGCGTCGGCGGCGTGTTCCTGCCGCTCAACACCGCCTACACGCCCGCCGAGATCGAATATTTCCTGACCGACGCAAGGCCCGCCGTCTTCGTCTGCGACCCGAGGAAGCGCGACCAGCTGCAGCCGGTCGCGGCCGCCGCCGGGGCGGCCATCGAGACCCTCGGCGTCTGGCGCTCGTCGGACGAGAGCGCCGGGTCGCTGAGCGACAAGGCGCTGGCCGCCAGCGAAGGCTTCGACACCGTCGCACGGGGCCCGGACGATCTCGCCGCGATCCTCTACACGTCGGGGACGACTGGGCGCTCCAAGGGCGCCATGCTGACCCATGCGAACCTTCTCTCCAACGCCGAGGTGCTGCGCGACACGTGGCGCTTCACAGCGGACGACGTGTTGCTGCACGTTTTGCCGGTCTTCCACACCCACGGCCTGTTCGTCGCCTCCAACACGGCGATGATCGCCGGCGCCGGCCTGATCTTCCTCGGCAAGTTCGATCCGGACATGGTGTTCGAATATCTGCCCCAGGCGACGTCGATGATGGGCGTGCCGACCTTCTACACCCGGCTTCTCGCCGACGAGCGTCTGAACCGGGATGCGACCGCGCACATGCGGCTGTTCACCTCGGGCTCGGCGCCGCTCCTCGCCGAGACGCACCGCGCCTTCGAGGCGGCGACCGGTCAGCGCATCCTCGAGCGCTACGGCATGACCGAGACCAACATGAACACCTCCAACCCCTATGACGGCGACAGGCGTGCAGGCACGGTCGGCTTCCCGCTCGAGGGCACGGAGCTGCGCATCGCCGACCCGGACACGGGCAAGATCCTGCCCGACGGCGAGATCGGCGTCATCGAGGTGAAGGGGCCGAACGTCTTCGCCGGCTACTGGCAGATGCCGGAGAAGACCGCCTCGGAATTCCGCGCCGACGGCTTCTTCATCACCGGCGACCTCGGCTTCGTCGATCCCGACGGCTACGCCACCATCGTCGGGCGCGGCAAGGACCTCGTCATCACCGGCGGCTACAACGTCTACCCGAAGGAAGTCGAGCTGGTCATCGACGAGCTTCCGGGCGTCGTCGAGAGCGCGGTGATCGGCGTGCCGCACAAGGATTTCGGCGAGGGCGTGGTCGGCTGCGTGGTGGCCAAGGAGCCGCTGGAGGAAGAGGCGGTGATCGCCGCGCTGAAGGACAAGCTGGCCCGCTTCAAGCAGCCGAAACGCATCGTCTTTGTCGACGAGCTGCCGCGCAACACCATGGGCAAGGTGCAGAAGAACGTGCTGCGCGACACATACAAGAACCTCCTGGGCGGAGCGTGACGGGTTGCCTGCCCGCTCGCAGCAGCGGGAGAGACCGTCTTATTCCTCCTGAAGCGCCTTCAGCGCCTCCGGCTTGACGAACCACAGGACAAGCGCGCCGAAGGCGGCGAGGATGCCGGTCATCACCGCCGCCGCGCCCATCGTCGCCAGCCGCTCGAAAGCGAGCGTGTCGAGGTCGGTCGCGAGGTTGAGAAAGGCGAGGACGGTGATCGTCAGGCAGGTGATGAAGCCGGTGTAGCTCTGGGGAAGGATGCGGAAGCCGATCGGCAGCGCGACGACGCCGAGCGGCGCGATCCACCAGGGATCCGGCGCGACGAGCCCGATCAGAAATACCACCAGGGTCCCGACGACGGTGCCGACGCCGCGCTGAAAGGTACGCGAAAAGAGCTGGCCGTGGGGCGGCAGGCAGAGCGCGACGAAGGTCAGCGGGAACCAGAAGCCGTGGGCGCCGAAATAGCGGCTGCCGACATAGACCGAAATTGCGAGGCCGGTGGCGAAGACCACCCCGAAGACCGCCGAATACTGGCCGGATACGGCCTCCTCCGGTGCCATCGTCGCCGAAAGGCCGGCGAGCCGGGTGACCCCGAGGCTCCACGCCATCGACAGGCAGTAGACGACGAAGAGCGCTTCGGGCCTGTCCGCCGGCATGAGGGCGCTGGTGAAGATCGTCCAGAAGATCAGGCCCCGGATCACCGGCCTGGCAAACCCGTAGTGGCCGGCGGCCGCAGCGGCGAGCCCGATCGTCGGCGCGACGAGGAGCGCCATGTCAGGGTTGCCGAGGCAGACGAAGCCGGCAAGGCCGGTGGAGAAGACGATGAGCCCGGCGCTGCCGGTGCGCACGTCCTTGGCGGCGAGATGGGCCGACATCGCGGCGATCAAGGCCGCGATGGCGAGCTTGCCGAACAGGATGCCGACGACCACCGGCGGCAGCGCCGCCGCGAGCAGCGTCGCGCCGACGGCCTTCCACGGCATCGGCTCGCCGGAAAGGCGGACGAGATCCTGGGCATGGCGCTTGGCTCTTGTCGCCAGGGACAGCTGACGTCCTCCTTCTCGCTGCGGGCGCTACCCCCCCAACGTGTGTCACGCGAGGGAGTTGCCGGGGAGCAGGTCGACGGGATCCCTCCCCGGGTACACGACGAAGAAAAGGCGCGCGCCGCATGACGCGCGCGAGGGCTGTCCGTCACCTCACCATGCGGCTGCGCGGCTGGAGCACCAGGCACACACCGCCGCGCGGGGGCCGCTCAGCCGGCATAGATCCACTGTTCGGGAATGCGGGCCTCGAAGCGTTCCCCTGCCGCGATCGTCCCGGGCTTTTCGACCCAGGCGACGAGACCGCGCCGCTTGCGGGCGGCCTGGACGAAACCGAGCTCGACGTCCATGCCGCCGCCTGAGTGTTCGGCCACGGCGCGGCCGGCAAAGCGACAGGGGCCGTTGTCGCCGTCGACCTTCAGCGTCACGCCGTTCTCGAAAAACAGCAGGGTGCGCGGTGGCAGCCAGGTGAGCTGAGGAATGCCTTCGACGAGGATGTTGCCGCCGATCCATTCGGGATCGAGCCGCGCGAGACCGAGACTTTCAGCGATCGCCGCCAGTTCGTCGGGAGCGAGGATCGAGAGCTGGCGCTCGTTGCGCATCTCGGTGCCGCGTTCGTACCAGGGTTCGCGCCCGCCGCTCCGACGCGTCAACCCGCCGTGGCGGTCGCCCGCAATGCCCTCGTAGCCGAGTTCGAGCTGCGTGACGGCACTGGTCTCGAAGCCTTCTCCCGGGGTCCGGTAGAGGCCGGCGACCCGGCCGTCCAGCCGGCGCGCCTTGGTGATGTCCGGCAGGTGGAAGACGGGCAGCGTCGCCTGGCTCATGATCGGTGTCCCTCGAGTGTGGATCGACGGTTTGTCGCCCATCGGCCCGTCCGGGACAAGTCCGGTGTCACGCTGGGAGCGGACCGGCCCTCGCCCCGCCTCAGTGTGTCTCCCGTTCCCCGGCTTCGTCCTTGCCGCCGCCCCTACCGGGATCGAAGGTGACGACCCGGTACATGTAGAAGACCACGATGGCGACGATGATGGCATTCGACACCGGGCCGACATAGCCCTCGACCATCTCGTATCGCTGGCCGAGCAGGAAGCCGAGCATGGCGAGCAAGGCCGTCCAGAGGGCTCCTCCGATCGTCGAATAGATCAGGAAGGTCGCCATCGGCATGTGGGCGATCCCGGCCGGGACCGAGATCAGCGTGCGCACGGTCGGCACCAGACGGCCGAAGAGCACGGCCCGCGCGCCCTTGCGACGGAACCACTGGTTTGCCTGGTCTACGTCTTCGGGCGACAGCGTCAGCCAGCGCCCGTGGCGGGCGGCGAGGCGCTTCATCCGCCGCTCGCCGAGATAGTGGCCGGCATAGTACCAGGGGATGACGCCGAGGAGCGAACCGATCGTGCCGGAGACGATGACCGCGACGATCGACATGTTGCCCTGAGTAGCCTGGTAGCCGGCGAGCGGCATGATCAGCTCGGACGGGATCGGCGGAAAGATGTTCTCGAGGAACATCAGGAAGCCGATGCCGAAGACGCCGAACGTATCCATGATGGTGCGGACGAAGTCGTCCATGAGGTCGGTTCCCTGCTTTCGTGCTCTGACGGTGGGCCTGGCGGCGTTTGGTTTCCAAGGCCCGTGAGGCGGATTTCGTTCCGCCCCACGGGCGTTCGGTCGTGTGTTCAGATTGGAAGCGCTAGTCCCGCTTCACCTGCCGCCCCCCCTTCGAGAGGGCTATACGGCCGGACTGGGCGACGGATGCAGCCTCGACCGCGTCAATCTGCGGCGAGGCGTCCTCCTGCGGCTTCCAGCGCCTCGGGCGTGTCGACGTCAACGCTCGCCGCGGCGCCGATCTCGACTTCCGTCAGCGCATCCGGATGGGCGGCGATGATCCGCGCCGCGCCGACGTCGCCGGAGAGGACCGCGATCGCGGCGGCGAAATCCTGCGACAGGATCACCGGATTGCGCCGCTCGCCCCGGTCGCTGGCGGCAACGATCGCGCCCTTGCCGCGGCCGGTGAAGGCCGCGATCAGGCGGTCGAGGTCGGGCGCGGTCAGATGCGGCTGGTCGGCCAGCATGACGAGGACGCCGTCGGCCTCCGCCGCCGCGGCGAAACCTGTCTTCAGGGAGGTGGAGAGGCCATCGGCGAAGGCCGGGTTGTGGACGATCTCGACGTCGAGGCCTGCCAGCGCTGCGGCGATCTCGTCATGCATGTGACCGGTGACGACGTGGACGGTCTCGGCGTTGCGGGCCGAAAGGGCCGTCTCGACGCTGCGGCGGATCAGCGGCACGCCGGCGAACTGCGCCAGAAGCTTGTTCGGCCCGCCCATGCGGCTGGAGCGACCGGCGGCGAGGACGACGATGTCGACCCGGGGATCGTCGAGCGGCGTCTCGCCGTCGTCGTCGCGCTCGCCTTCCCGGGGCTGCGGCCGCGAGGCGATCTCCATCAGCAAGCCGCCGACGCCCATTCCCCGAATGGCCTCACCCGAAACCGGAACATCCGCCAGCAAGCGATTGAGGATCCAGTCGAATCCATTCTCCTTCGGACTTCTCGCGCAGCCGGGCGCGCCGAGCACCGGACGCCCGTCGAGGCTGCCGAGCAGCAGGAGATTGCCCGGATCGACGGGCATGCCGAGATGCTCGACCCTGCCGCCGGCCAGCCGGATCGCCGCCGGGATGACGTCGCCCTCGTCGATCACTGCCGAGGCGCCGAAGACGAGGACGAGATCGGCGTCGCCGACCTGGCGCAGGCTCCGGGCGAGCGCGGCGGCGTCATGGGGGCAACGGACCTCGCTGGCGACCGCCGAGCCGGACGGCGCCAGCCGCGCTTCGGTGACCCGGCGGGTCTTGTCCAGCATCTTTGACCGCGTGCCAGCCAGTTCTGTCTGGATCAGCGCGACCTTGCGGGGCCGAAAGGCCGCGAGCCGGAATGCCGGCGCTTCGGCGAGGATCGCCAGCACCCGCTCCACCGAGGCGCCGGACACGGCAAGCGGGATGATCTTCACCGTGGCGACCATCCGGCCGCCGGCGACCGGCTCGTATTCGCCGAGGGTCGCGAGCGTGATGGCTGGATCGACCGCATTGACGCGGTCCACCGTCAAACGATCCGGCACGAACAGGCCGGCGGCGCCGGCATGGACATTGACGCGGCCGGTCGCGGCATCGGCGACGGCGAGATGCGAGCCGCCAAGCGCCGTGCCGATCCGCGCGGCGGCCTCGTCCTCGGTCAGGTCGCCCTCGCCCAGCTTGGCGACGATCAGGCTGTCGAAGCCGGCCTCGGCCAGCGCTAGCACGTGATTGCGCGACAGCCGCGTGCCCTTGGCGATCCTGCCGCCGGCGAGGCTGCGGGAATGGGCGAGCAGCGCCCCTTCCGCCTCGAGCACGGGAACCGGCCCGAACCTCATGCCGCCGCGGTCTCGCCGCGTCGTTCGGCGAACATCTCGCGCTTGCGGAAGGCGGCGATCACCGAGGACAGGATCGCGACGGCGATCTCGCCGGGATTGGCCGCACCGATGTCGGCCCCGATGGGCGCCTCGATGCGGTCGATGGAAGATTGAGAGATGCCGGCGGCGACCAGGCGCTCGACCCGGCGGGCATGGGTCTTCCGGCTGCCGAGGGCACCGATGTAGAAGCAACCGGTGTTGAGTGCCGAAATCAGCGGAAAATCGTCGATTTTCGGGTCGTGGGTGATGACGCAGACGGCCGTGTAGGGATCGAAGGGCCGCGTCTTCAGGACATCCTCGGGCCATTCCGCATGCAGCGGCACGCCCGGAAAGCGGTCCTTGCTGGCAAAAGCCGTGCGCGGGTCGATGATCTCGATGTCGAAGCCGGCGATCCGCGCCATCGGCGCCAGAGCCTGGCTGATGTGGACGGCGCCGATGGCGACGATCCGGGCCGGCGGCAGATGGGCGTTGACGAAGACCTCGCCCGCGTCGGTTTGGGAAATGCCGGACTTGCCGGAGCGGATCACCTTTTCGACCAGTTCGGCCAAAGGATCTGCGCCGACATCGGCCTCGCGCACCAAGCGCTGCCGGCCGCTGGCAAGCTCGGTGACGACCACGGCGGCGCGGCGCGCGGCACGCTCCTTGTTCAGTGCTGCGAGAAGAGCGCGGTCCATCAGTTCACCTTCTCGACATAGACCCGGATGCGGCCGCCGCAGGACAGGCCGACGCGCCAGGCGGTCTCGTCGGCGACGCCGAATTCGAGCATCCGCGGCTCGCCCGCCTCGATCACGTCGATCGCCTCGGAAACGACGGCGCCCTCGACGCAGCCGCCCGAGACAGAGCCCTCGAAATTGCCCTCGGCATCGATGACGAGATGGCTGCCGGTCGGGCGCGGGGCCGAGCCCCAGGTCTCGACGACGGTCGCGAGTGCCAGCGCTCGGCCCTCGCCGGCCCAGCGCTCGGCGGTCTTCAGGACGTCGAGTTCGGTCAGGGTTTCAGACATTGTGATCCTCGCTGTCGGGTCGCGGCGTATTTCACGGCAAGGGCGGCGCCCATGTTGGCCCCCTCTGCCCTGCCGGGCATCTCCCCCACAAGGGGGGAGGAGGTCGACCCTGCGGGAATGCGCTATCCCACCGGAGAGGATCCATCCCTGCACGATCGGTAGAGACAAGGATCGGATCGCCGCCGCTGCCGATCTCCGCCCTTGATGGGGAGGTGCCGGCAGGCAGAGGGGGGGTGGAAGCGTCACCTGCGTCTCTGGCCCTATGTCGATCCTCCCCTGCCTCTCGGCAAGGGTCAGGCGGCCGCGACGATGCGTTCGTCCTTCAGCCACAGCCGCGGGTCGGTCTCGGCGGCCGGTCGGGAAGACGACAAAGCCTCGCAGAGCGCCCGCATCGCGTCGAGGGAATGGACCGAGCGGAACTCGTCGACATGCGGCAGCATGGCCCGAACGCCGCGCGCCTTGGCGGCAAAGCCGTCGTAGCGCAGCAGCGGATTGAGCCAGACCAGCCGGCGGCAGGACTTGTGCAGCCGTTCCATCTGCTTCTCGAGCTCCTCGACGCTGTCGCGCTCGAGCCCGTCGGTGATGAGGATGCAGATCGCCCCCTGGCCGAGCACCCGCCGCGACCAGTCCCGGTTGAAGGTGCCGATCGCCTCGGCGATGCGGGTGCCACCCGACCAGTCCTTCACGGCTCCGGCGCATTCCTCCAGCGCCTCGTCGGGGTCCTTGCGACGCATCTGGCGGGTGACATTGGTCAGCCGCGTGCCGAACAGGAACGTGTGGACGCGCCGCCGCTCGTCGGTCAGCGCATGCAGGAACTGCAGGAAGACGCGGGTGTACTGGCTCATCGAGCCTGAGATGTCGGCGATCACGACTACCGGCGGATGCCGGGTGCGGGGCGAGGCGAATTTCGGCAGCACGAGGTCGCCGCCGGTCTTCATCGAGGCCCGCAGCGTCGCCCGGGCGTCGATCTTCCGCCCGCGGGCGTCGAGCCTGAAGCGGCGCGTCTTCACCGCGTCGTCGGGCAGGCGCAGGGCCGCGATGGCGCGCTTCGCCTCGTTCAACTCGGCCACCGACATCTGGGCGAAGTCCTTCTTGCGCAGGACCTCGTTGCCGGAGACGGTCAGGCTCGCGTCGATCTCGACGATCGGCCGGTCCTGTTTGGTGACGCGCTTTTCGGCGCCCTCGAACAAGCCTTCGGCCGCCCGGTCCTCGCCGGCGCGCTTCTTTTCGGGCTCGCGCTCGCGCGGCGGCGCGGTCGGCGAAAACATCGCGATCATCTTCTCGATCAGCTCGCGCGAGCGCCAGAACAGCCGGAAAGCCTCGGCGAAGACTGCCTCGTCCTCGCGCCGCGAGACCAGAGTCGCGTGAAGCGTCCAGTAGAAGTCGTCGCGGGACTGAATACCCGCCGCCCTCACCGCCGCGATGGCGTCGAGGGTCGCGGCCGGGCCGAGCTTCAGCCCCGCGCGGCGCAGCGCCCTTGCGAAATAGGCGATGTTGTCGGCGAGCCGCCCGTCCGGATCGGCCCTGGCCGGCGTGATGGGCGCCTCGCCCACCGGTTCAGGAGGCCGCCTGGAGGTCACGGCGGACCTCGTCCAGGATCTTCCGGCTTTCGCCGGTCTCCAGGCGCTGGATGTCGTCCTGATACTTCAGAAGCACGCCGAGCGTATCGGAGATGTGGGCCGGATCGAGGGCGACCGCATTGAGTTCGGTCAAGGCGTTGGCCCAGTCGATGGTCTCGGCGACACCGGGCGCCTTGAACAGGTCGATCGCCCGCAGCTTCTGGACGAAGGCGACGAGCTGCGCAGCGAGTTCGGCATTGGCCCGCGGCGCCTTGCGACGGACGATCTCCAGCTCGCGCTCGGCCTTCGGATAGTCCACCCAGTGATAGAGGCAGCGGCGTTTCAGCGCGTCGTGGATCTCGCGGGTGCGATTGGTGGTGATGATGACGATCGGCGGCTCCTCGGCCTTGATCGTGCCGAGCTCGGGGATGGTGACCTGGTTGTCGGAGAGGATTTCGAGGAGGAAGGCCTCGAAGGCCTCGTCGGTGCGGTCGAGCTCGTCGATGAGCAGAACCGGCGCGCGGCCGGGCACCGCCTCGAGGGCCTGGAGGATCGGCCGGCGGATCAGGAAGCGCTCCGAGAAGATCTCCGATCGCATCGCGTCGCGGCCGATGTCGCCGCTCGCCTCGGCGAGGCGGATCTCGATCATCTGCGCCGCGTAGTTCCACTCGTAGAGCGCCGAGGATACGTCGAGCCCCTCGTAGCACTGCAGCCGGATCAGCGGCCGGTCGAGGGCGCTCGCCAGAACCTTGGCGATCTCCGTCTTGCCGACGCCCGCCTCGCCTTCGAGGAACAGCGGCCGGCCCATCTTGAGGGCAAGGAACAGGACGGTCGCCAGCGGTCGGTCGGCCAGGTAGTCGGCCTTGTCGAGCAGCGCCGCGGTCTCGTCGATCGAGGCAGGAAGTTTCGTCACGGTCGTCCTTTCCTTGCTGGGCCGCGTCGTCCGACCATGGGTCAGCGCCGGATGTCGAGGGCGTGGAAGCCCCGGTCGAGATAGACCAGCGACGGCGCCGTCTCGCCGGTGCGCAGCCCCGCGACCTCGCCGATCAGAACCTTGTGGGTGGCGATCACCTTCGCCTCGATCAGCCGGCAGTCGAAGCTCGCCAGCGCGGTCTCGAGCAGCGGCGCGCCGGTGGAGCCCGCCGACCACCGCCCGCGGGCGAAGCGTTCGGGCTGGGACAGCTTGCCCTCGCCGGCAAACGCACGCGCCAATGCGTCGTCGCGTGCCGACAGGACGTTCACCGCAAAGACGCCGTTGGTCTCGAACCAGTCGTTGTCGGGGCTCGACAGGTTCAGGCAGACGAGCAGCGTTGCGGGGTCGTCGGACACCGAACAGGCGGACGAAACGGTGACGCCTCGCCGTCCGGACGCACCGTCGGTCGTCACGACATTCACCGCCGCGGCGAACCGCGTCATCGCCTCGCGGAACATCCGCGGGTCGCTCCGCATCGAATTCAGCAACCGTTCGTCCTCGTTCATCGGCTGGGCAGAGGGTAAATCATGCAGGAACACATAGGGTGGCCGCGCGGCGAGCGCATCCTTTGCGGCGGGCAGCGGATTCGCCATGTCCCGACACTGACATGGCGGACCGGCGATTTCCAAGCCGGCACGAAACCGCTATGACGACTTCATGCGCGCTCTCGCAACCCTTGCCACAGTGTTTATTTTCGCTGCGCCCGCCTTCGCGCAGCAGGCAGCTCCGGTGGTCGTCGGCGTGGCCGCTCCCCTGTCCGACGCCCAGGAAATCCTCGGTCGCCAATTGACCGACGGCGCCGGGGCGGCGGTCGCGGCGCGCGCCAGCACGGCGCGGCTCGTCGTGGCCGACACCTCCTGTTCGGCCAGCGGCGGCGAGAGCGCCGCAAGACGCTTCGTCGAGCAGGAGGCGACGATCGTCGTCGGGTTTCTCTGTACCGAGGCGATCGAGGCGGCCCTGCCGATCCTCAAGGAGGCTGGCATCCCCACCATCGACGTCGGCGTCAGGGCCAACCACCTGACCGACGCCAAGGATCGCAGCGGCCATATCCTCTACCGGATCGCGCCCCGCTCCGACGCGGAGGATGCTGCGATCGCCCGCTACATCGCCGCCCGCTGGGCCGATCAGCCCTTCGGCCTCATCGACGACGGTTCGATCGCGGCGCGAGGCCTCACCGATTCGGTCCGCCGCCGGCTCGGCGACCAGGGGCTGCAGCCGCAGGCCGTCGACAACTACCGCCCGGCCGAGGAGAAGCAGTTCGGGCTCGCCCGCCGCCTCCAGCGCACCGGCATCACCCGTTTCTTCATCGCCGGCGACCGGCCGGATGTCGCCATCATCGCCCGCGACGCCAAAGAGACGGGCCTCGACCTGACGATCCTCGGCGCCGAGGGCCTGTTCGACGAGGCGAGCATCGACGCGCCGCTGCCGGCGGGGATCGTCGCGATCGGCCCGAAGACGAGCTTTCCCGACCTCAGGCCACAGGACGAGGCGGCGGCGGACACGGCCACGCCCGGACAACTGCCGCCGCAGGGCTATTTCGGCCCGGCCTACGCCGCGACGGAAATCGCTCTCGAGGCCGCCGCCAATCGCGAGCCGGGCCAAACGCTGCAAACGGTGCTCGGCTCGAGGAGCTTCGCCACCGGCCTCGGACCGATCCGCTTCGACGCCAAAGGCGACGCCGATCTCGATCTCTTCCGGGTCTACGAGTGGCGGGGCGATGGATTCGTCGACGAGACAGGCGGCTGATCGATGGCGGCCTGGCAGCGGGGACCGCGCAACCTGATCACCGACGTCGGCGGGCTGACGGTCGGCAATGCCGGCGACGAGCGGCTCAAGAGTGGCACGACGGTGGTGATCTTCGACGATCCTGCGGCCGCGTCGGTGGAGATCCTCGGCGGCGCGCCGGGCACCCGCGACACCGAACTCATGGCCCCCGACAAGCTCGTCTCGGGCATCGACGCGCTGGTGCTCTCGGGCGGCTCGGCCTTCGGGCTGGATGCGGCGGGCGGGGTCCAGTCCTTCCTGCGCCAAAGGGGCCGCGGCTTCACCGTCGCAGGATTCGCCGTCCCGCTGGTGCCGGCGGCGATCCTGTTCGACCTCGCCAATGGCGGCGACAAGGACTGGGGGCTCCACGCGCCCTACCGCGACCTCGGCATGGCCGCGGCCGAGGCCGCCGGAGCGGATTTCGCCATCGGCACCGCCGGCGCCGGCATCGGCTGCACGACGGCAACGGTGAAGGGCGGCCTCGGCTCGGCGTCGATCCGGCTCGACAACGGAGTCACCGTCGGTGCGCTCGTCGCGGTCAACGCCGTCGGCTCGGCGACGATGGGCGCCAGCCGGCATTTCTTCGCCGCGCCCTTCGAGATCGGCGCCGAGTTCGGCGGCCTCGGCCTGCCGTCGCCGCTGCCCGCCGACGCAGTCCTGCCGCGCACGAAGTTCGACCCGGCGCCGGGTACCAACACCACGATCGGCATCGTCGCCACCGACGCGATCCTCGACAAGGCCGCGGCCCGGCGGCTCGCCGTCGCCGGCCAGGCCGGCTTCGCCCGAGCGATCTGGCCGTCCCACACCAATTTCGACGGCGATCTCGTCTTTGCCGCCGCCACCGGCCGCTCGGGCATCCGGATCGACCCGGCGGGCTCTGACAGTATCACGCTCGGCGCGGCGGCGGCGGCCGTGATGGCGCGGGCGATCGCCCGGGGCGTCCATGCCGCCGAACCGGCATCGGGCGACCGCCTGCTTGCCTGGCGTGAACTTCCCGTCTGAGCCTCCTCTGGCCTCCTCTGGCCGCCGCTCGCCGCCTTCGCGGCCTTCCATCGTCCAGAGCGAGCCCTGCAGGGCCGCTTGGAGCTCCGCAGAGCCCCACAGAACATTGTCTTTCCCGCTGAGCATTGTCTTTCGAACGAGTTGACGGCAAAGCAGGTGATCGTGTTCGCCTGAAGTGTCGTTGCCATGTCGATCACCACCGCCGTCGCACTCGTCGCCATCGTCGTCGCGCTCGGCTCGCTGGCGCGACCGGTCGCCCGCTGGCTCCGGTTGCCGGTCTCGATCGTGCTGGCAACGGGCGGCACCGCGCTCGGCGCCCTCTGCCTCTATTCCCTCGCCAATCCCGGCTCGCTCCTGCCGGCGGAATTTTCCGCCCAGGTCCTCGATCTGCCGGTCGGCTCGCACCTGTTCCTCTACGTCTTCCTGCCGACCCTGATCTTCCAGGGCGCGCTCGGCATGGACATGCACCGGATCCGCGAGGACTTCCTGCCGATCATCATCCTCGCCCTCGTCGCCGTCGTCGTCGCCACCTTCGGCGCCGGGCTGGCGCTCTGGCCGCTGGCGGGCCAGTCGCTCGTCGCCTGCCTGCTCGTCGCGGCGCTGATAGCCACGACCGACCCGGTGGCGGTGATCGCCATCTTCCGCGAGGTCGGCGCACCGGAACGGCTGACCCGCCTCGTCGAGGGCGAGAGCCTCTTCAACGACGCGGCGGCGATCTCGCTCTTTCTGATCTTCACCACCGCCATCACCGCCTCCGGCTCGCTCACGGCGCTGTCGGTCGCCTCCAGCCTGATCGTTCTGCCGCTCGGCGGCGCGGTGCTCGGCTGGGCCGTGGCGCAGGCCTTCCTCGTCCTGTCGCGCTCCCTCGCCGACGACCGCATCGCCTTCGTCTCCCTCAGCCTCGCGGTGCCCTACCTCGCCTACTGGATCGGCGAGGAGGTTCTGGAGGTCTCCGGCATCATCGCCGTCGTCTCGGCGGGCGTGACGCTCGCCACCTTCGCGCCGGGGCGGATCGCCGGCGATACCTGGCGCCATCTCTCCGACACCTGGGAACAGCTCGCCTCCTGGTCGGCGATCCTGATCTTCGTCATGACCTCGCTGCTGGTGCCGAGCCTCGTCAGCGACGCGACACCCTACGATCTCTTCCTCCTCGTCGTCGTGTTCCTGGCGACGCTCGCGGCGCGCGCCGTGGTGATCTTCGGCTGCTTCCCGCTGCTGTCGCGCTTCGGCCTCTATGACGGGGTGTCGCGCTCCTATGCGATCGTGATGATCTGGGGCGGCCTGCGCGGCTCGATGACGCTGGCGCTGGCCCTCGCGGTCACCGAGAACCCGGCAATCCCGCGCCCGGTCGCCGCCTTCGTCGCGACCATCGCCACCGGCTACACGCTGATGACGCTGTTCGTGCAGGGTACGACGCTGCGCTTCCTCATCCAGCGGCTCGGGCTCGACATGCTGTCTCGCATCGACCAGGCAATCCGGGACCTCGCGCTGGCTGCGACCTCGGAAAAGGTGCGGATCCTGGCGCGCTCGATGGTGCGGCGGTTTCGCTCGACGCGCTCTTCTGCCGGAACGGAGGGCGAAATCGAGGTGGAAGACGGGGACGGCGTGCCCGACGGGCTCGACGGAGTCGTCGCCCCTGCCGCCTCGACCGCCAGCCTATCGGCCGAAGAGAAGCTGCGGCTCGCGCTGATCACCCTGTCGGACCGGCAACGGGAGATCGTGCTGCGGCATTTCAACGAGGGCAAGATCGCCCCCGCCATCGCCCGGGAACTCGCGGCCGAGGCGCGGCGACGGCTTGACCTGATCAGGATCTCCGGCCGGGCCGGATATGCCGAGGCCGACGAGGCCGAAGTCGGCTTTGACCGGCTGGACCGCATTGCCAGCATCCTGCAGCGGCGGCTCGGCTACAGCCAGCTCCTGTCGCAGCGCCTCGCCGACCGGTTCGAGCGGCTGGCGGAGATCTCGCTCGTCATCGACCGGCTGGTTCCGTTCGCCGAAACCGAACTGCGGCCGGTCCTGGGGGCCGGGCCGACCGACGCGGCGATCGCCACCCTGGTCGAGCGCCAGAGCGTCGTCGAACGGGAGATCGCGGCGATCCGGCTGCAATATCCGGCGTATGTGGCCAAGCTCGAGCGGATGATCGTCGCTCGTTCGGTGCATTCCTTCCAGGCGATCGAGATCGAACGGCTGCGACGTTCGGGCGTCATCAACGCCGAGGTCGAGCGCAGCGTGCTCGGCGGCATCGAACGCCGGCGGCAGGCGGAGAGCCGGCGCCCACCGCTCGATCTCGGGCTCGATACGCTGCGGCTCATCGAGCGCTGCGACCTCTTCGCCGACCTTTCGACCAGCGACAAGTCCGATCTCGCGCGGCATCTGCGGCCGCATTTCGCCGTTCCCGGCATGCCGCTGATCCGCGCCGGCGAGATCGGCGACGCTGCCTATTTCATCGCCTCGGGAGCCGTGGAAGTCGCTCGGCCCGACGGCGTCAAGGTCCGACTCGGCAGCGGCGAGGTGTTCGGCGAAATGGCAGTGATCTTCGACATCCGGCGCTCCGCCGACGTCAGGGCCATCGCCTATTCCTCGCTGCTGCGGCTCTCGGCCCAGGATTTCGCCCGGTTTCTCGTCCGCCATCCCGATGTGCGCTCGAAGATCGAGGCGGTGGCTCGGGCGCGGATGGCGGAAAACCTGGCGGAGGCACAGCCCAGCGCGCCGGCGGGCGCCGTTCTCGCATAGGGCCGCCCCGGCTTCAGGACGCCTCCTTCACCTGGGCACTGCTCGCCTCACCGCCCGAAGCCATTGGTTTCCTGGCCTCCCGCGCAACGATCGTCGCATAGAGGAAGTCGAGCGACGGATGGCCGTCGAACGAGGCGTTCTGCCGCGTCCCGTCGGCGATGGTCGCATCCACCGCCGCGTTGAAACGGGCGCGAATCTGTGGTGCGATCGGCTCGTCCGGCAGCACGGTATAGACCGGCGCAACGCCGCTGCGGCCCTTGACTGCGATCCGGGCGACGAGAAGCGGCGCCAGCCTCTCGCGCACCCGTTCGGCCGTGGCGGCGCCGAGGAGCAGCGGAACCCGGCACTCCTTCGACGCGCCTTCCAACCGCGAGGCATAGTTCACCGCGTCGCCCAGCACGGAATAGTCGAACCGCGTCGCCGAGCCCATGTTGCCGACGACGCAGGCGCCGGTGTTGATGCCGACCCCGATGGCGAGCTTCGGGGCGGCCTCGCCCAGTTCGGCCCGCAGCTCGGCATTGAGGCAATCGACCGCCGCCAGCATCGCCAGCCCCGCCTCGACCGCGTGAACGGCATGGTCCGGATCGTCCAGGGGGGCGTTCCAGAAGGCCATGATGCAGTCGCCGATGAACTTGTCGATGGTCCCGCCCCGCTCCAGCACGGCGTCGGACAGCGGCGTCAAGAGCCGGTTGACCAGTTGCGTCAGCCGCTCCGGCTCGTCCTTCATCGATTCGGCGAGCGTCGTGAAGTTGCGGATGTCGCTGAACAGGATGGTCAGTTCGCGCTTTTCGCCGCCGAGCTTCAGCGCGTTCGGATCGCGGGCCAGCCGCTCGACCATGGCCGGCGCCAGATAGTGGCCGAAGGCACGGGTGACGCTGCGGCGTAGCGCTCGCTCCTCGGTGATGTCGCGAGCGGCCAGCGGCGCCAGCACAGCGGCGACGGCCAGCGAGGGGGCGAGCGGCGGCAGGAACAGGCCGGCGAGGAAGAACGTCGCAAGGCTCGCCGCGAACACCGCCGCAACGAGGCCAAGCCCGAGCGCCAGCGTCGAGAGGCCGGCCGGACGCCAGCCCACAAGGGCTGCGCACGCCGCGGCGAAGCCGATGGCGAGGCCAACGAGCGGCATGCCGGCCGGGGCGACACTCAGGGCATAACGAAGATTGTCGGCGATGGTCGCCTGGATCTCGACGCCGGGCACCAGCATGCCGGTCGCGGAGGTGAAGGCGGTGGCGAAGCTGTCGGCGCCGCCGGTCTCGGCGGGGATCGCCATCTGCAGGCTGCGACCGACCACCACCAGCTTATTCTTGAAGGTGCCCGGCGGCAGGAAATTCGCCGGATCGAGCGCCTGGTAGTAGGAGACCGTCGGATAGCTGCGGGCCGGGCCCATCGGCCGGATCAGCCGGCCGGGCACCGCCTCTGCCCCTTCCCCCGCGGCGCGCAGCAGCTCCGCCGCGAAGCCGTCCGGCGCCGCCGGCATGCGCCGCAGGACGCCATCCGGGTCGAGCGACACCGAGGCAAGCCCGATCCGCGCCCCTCCGGCTATCAGGTCCGGAAACGGGTCGGTGCGGATCAACTGGCTCATATGCGGCGTCTCGATGACGCTCTCGTCGGCCGCGAGCACCACGTCGGGACCGAGCGCCTCGGCCAGAAGCCGGTCCGCCTCGCCTGTGGAGGGCTCGGCGAAGACGAGGTCGAGGCCGATCGCCTTCGCCCCGGCCTGCCGCAGGGCGGCGACCAGCCGGGCGTGGAGGTCGCGCGGCCAGGGCCATTGCAGCCCGATCTCGGCGAAGGACGGCTCGTCGATGGCGACGACGACGATGCCGCCATCGGCCTCGGCCAGCGGCCGCATTGGCGGCGGCGCGAGAGTCGCGAAGGCGTCGAAGACCCGCGCTTCCGCCATGCGGAAGGGCTGCCAGGCCGACAGGCCAAGGCAGAGCGCGATCGCCGCGAGAGCACAGAGAACGGTCTCGGCGAGCCGCCGCCGCGGCCGCGCCGTCATCAGAACCGAGCCTGGAGGGAGGCGCGGATGGTGCGCCCTGCGGTCGGCACGTAGGGCGCCACTTCCACCGCCTCGTCGAAGACGTTGTAGAGCCCGGCGTCGAGGGCGAAGTGGCGGTCGGCGCTCTCCCAGCTGCCGAAGACGTCGGTGACGAAGGCGTCGTCGAGCCGGTAGCCGTCCAGCTGGGAATCCCGGCTGCCGAGCCAGGTCTCCCGCGCAGTGACCTTGACCCGGCTCGGATGGACATAGGTGAGCTCGAACTGGCCGGTCCAGTCAGGCACGAAGGGGATGTCCCCGGCCTCGCGGGCGACTGTGCCTTCCGACCAGCTGCGCGCCAGCGTTCCGGACGCTCCGAGGCCGCCGCCGAGCCAGGCATTGACGGTGACGGCGAGGCGGTCGAGGCGGGCGTCCTCGACCGACACCGCGTCCAGATAGCGCGGCACCGAGAAGCTCAGACCGGCAAAATCCTGATGCTGGTACTCGACGGAGGTGAAAAGCCGCCGCGTCCATTCGCTGTCGAGCCTGACGACGGTGGTGTCCACGTGATCGGCGTCGCCAACGGTGCTGGAGCGCAGGCCGAGGACGCCGATCGGCGCCAGCGTGTAGGCGTCCTCCTCGGGCCGCTCGCGCAGGAAGGCGGCCCGCAGCCACTGGCCCTCGACCGGCATGTAGGCCACGCCGACCCGCGGCTGCAGGAGATTGTCGCGGTCGCCGTCAGTCTCGTTCGTCGAGGCGAACAGCCCGGCCTCGAAGCGGATATCCTGCGTCGCCTCGAAGGTGGCGTCGATCCATGCCCGGCCGAACCGGCTGCGGCTTTCCGACGATGCCTCGGCGATCAGCACCGGAACCGGAACCGGTCCTCGAAGATCGAAGGCGTAAAGGGTGCTCTCGGTCTCGGAGCGCGAACCGCCGTATTCGCCGCCATATTCGATGGTGACGGGGTCGAACCCGATCCGGTGGGTGGCACTCGCCTTGAGAAGATCCTGCCGCGCATCGCCGGCGTAGCTGCCGAGGACGTCCTGGATCAGGAACTCCAGCGGCGTCGACGTCTCGGTGCCGTCGTTCCGGGCGCCGAACACCGCCACGTCGAGGACGTTGTGATAGCCGAAGCTGTGGCTGAGGCCGATCGTCCCGAGGAAGGTGTCGTGGCGGGCCGCATCGAGAGTGGTCAGCGGCACCGCCTCGAGGGCGACGTCGCCGGTGGTGCGTCCGGCCGAGAAGAACCCCGCCATCCGGTCGCTCGGCGTCAGCTGCAGGCCGAAGCCGCCGATGACCTGATAGGTGTCGTCATCCTGGGCGGCGTAGTCCGGCGCAATCGCCTCGACGCTCGCCTGCAGGAACATCGAATAGGGCAGCGGGCCGTAGCCGAGCGACTGGACACCGGCGCCGGTGAGCCCGCCCCACTGGTCGTCCGCATTGACGACGCCGCCGGAGAACGAGAACTCGGTGAAGGGCGAGGTCACGAAGGACGGCCGCAGGCGAGCGCCCGCAAGGCTGAGCGGATCGCCGAGAATGCCCTTGGTCAGGAGCGAGAAGCCCCGCCCGTCTACCGCGGGATCGGCTCCTTGGATCTCCTGGCCGCGGGCGAGCGCAATGGGCGACGAGCTGCCGTAGAGCGCCCGGTCGAAGTAGCCGGCGGCCTCGAACGGGTCGAAGACCAGTTCGCTCCAGTAGGAGCCCCAGGCGTCCAGCGACAGGACGCCGTAGGCGGCGGAGAGCACCGAGCCGGAATCCCGGGTCGCGCGGATCGACTGGTAGTCGCCGCCCCTGGCACGGATGCGCCTCACCGATTCCTCGGCATATTCGATCGCGGCATCGGCCTGGTACTGGTCGATCGCGAGAGCCGCCAGATATTGCGACGTCGTCGGGCTGTTCGGATCGAGGCGGTCGGCGTCCTCGAAGGCCTGGCGGGCATGCTCGATGTCGCCGGTGGCGGCATAGGCCTCGCCGAGGGCGAGGAGGCCGTCGGCATAGGCCGGGTTGACCGTCGAGGCCTTCAGGAGATTGTCGAGCGCCGCCGCCTCGTCGCCTTCCATCAGCTTCTGCTTGCCGCGCGCCAGGTAGCCGACGGCAAAGGACGGGTCCCTATCGAAGATCGCGTCGATCATCGCCCCCGCCTCCTCCAAGCGGTTCTGGGCGAGATAGACGATGACGAGGTTGGTCCGGGTGACGAGGTCCTCCGGGTCGATGGCGATCGCCCGTTCGAGCGCCGCCTCGGCTTCGGCGTCGGCGCCCTTGTCGCCGAGCGCCAGGGCATAGTCGTTGAGGAGGTCGGTGTTGCCGGGGGCGAGCGCCAAGCCCTTTTCCAGATCGGCGATCGCGCCGGTGAGATCGGCCTTGGCATTGGCGCGATAGTAGGCCCGCGCCGAGAGCACCTCGGGATCCTCCGGGTCGAGCGCATAGGCCGCCTCGACCGCCCGGCCCGCCGTCTCGTTGTCGCCGGCCAGCATCGCGATCTTGGCGAGGGCTGCCATGTATTGCGGATCGCGGCTGAACCGCGGCTCGCCCTCCTGCATGATCGCGAGGGCATCCCGGGGCGAGCCGAGCATGGCGGCGACCATTGTTTCCCCGACGACGGAGACGCGATCGCTTGGATCGGCACGGGGACGCTCGGGTGCCGTCGTCGGATCGGCCAGCGAGCGGGCGAAATAGCGGAGATAGCTTGCCGTGGTGCGCTTTTCGCCCGCCAGATGTGGGATCGCCCGCTCATAGAGGGCGGCGGCACGGGCGTAATCCTGGCGCGCCCCCGCGATGTTGGCCTCGAGCAGCATCAGGCGCGCAGCCTGCGGGGCGGTCAGCGATCCCTTACGGGCCTCCGCAATCGCCCGTTCCGCCGCGTCCCTGCCGTCGCGGTCGGCGGCGATTTCCGCCGCGAGCACGCGGTCCTCGGCGGTCAGCGCGGTGGCCGGTGTTCCGGCCAGCCGGTCGCGCTCGGCGACGATCGCCCGACTCGGCAGGGTGGTGGCGGGAAACGATTCGAAAGCCGCCCGGAGCGAGAGATTGACCAGCATCTGCTCGCGCAGATCACCGGCGACGACGACGAGCTTGGACGGCGCCTGTCCGAGGGTGGCCGCCGCCGCCTCACCCCGGCGTACGGTGACCGAGCCCTGCGGGTTGGAGAATTCGACCTCGCCGTCGAGGACCGTGAGCCTCGAGCTGTCGCCGTCGGCCGAGAGGGTCCAGTCGGTGCCGCGGATCGCCGCCGTCGCCGCGGCGGTCTCGACGAAGACGCCGGAGCCTCCCCGCGCCGCGCGGCCGAAGATCTGGCCGCTCTCCAAGGCGAGCCGGGTATCGCCGCCGGGGACCCGCTCCTTGACGACGAGCACGGAATTGCGGCCGACGCGGATCTGGGTCTGATCGGCGAAGAGGATGGCCAGCTGCCCGGTCGCGTTGGTGCGCAGGACGTCGCCGGTCTTCACCTCCTGCAGGACCTCGACGCCGCGCCAGGCCGGGGCCTCGACGAGTTCGATCTCCTCGCCGAGTTTCGTCGCGATGACCGCGCCGGCAGCCGGGGCAGATCGCGGAACGGGCGCGGCAAGGGCTTGGGAAGACACGGCTAGGGAGGCGAGGATGGCGGTTAGCCGGCTACGCTTCAGACTCATCGGCGATGAACTCGGACGTGACGATACGGCATGAATCGAGAGGCACTGCACCGCTGTCAATCGGACACTTCCGGTTGCGGGCCGGGATCGGGACAAATCGTTCCGGACGTGTCGTTGCGGCCACAGACGGGCCGGCGAAGATTCGTCACAGATCTTCAGGCAAACAACCTGTCTCGAATCGCGTCTTCCGGAGCGTCCGATGTCCGAGAGGCATCTTGCCCATCTCGTCGAAGCCAACCGCATGTTCGCCGACCACATCCGGACGGCGGACCAGAAGGCGGCCTACATTTTCACCTTCATCCTGGCACTGGTCGTCTGGTCGGCGGAAACCCGGCGGTCCTTCTCGCTGGAGCACATCGCCACGACGGGGATCCTCAACGCCGTGGCAGGCCTCGTCCTGATGGGTGCCGTCGGCGTCGCCCTCGTCTCGGCGCTCTGCGTCGTGCTGCCCCGCTCGCGGCCGGGCACCAGCATCCTCTTCTGGGGGGCTTGGCCGGGTGCCGCGACGGCCCTCGACGAGGCCCGTCGACGCGACGACACGGAATTCCTCTATGAAGACTATCTCCAGAACACAAAGACTCTCGCCGCAATCTGCCAGGCGAAATACCGGATGGTTGCGATCGCCTTCCGTGCGATGTTCGTCGTCTTCGCCAGCTATCTCGCGCTGCTGATGACCGGTTGAGCCGTCAGGGTCCAATCCTGCGGCTGCGAACGAGCGCTTGAGGCCGATGATGCGGAGACCGGCGACGATCTAGGGTGGCCTCCGCCCTCGCCCTTCGTCCGGCTCTCACGCGCCGGCGACGAGGGCGAGGATCGCCAAAACGATCACCATCGCCCCGGCGAGTTCGAGGCGGGTCACCGTCTCGCGGAACCAGAAGATCGACGTCGCGATGGTGAAGACGAGTTCGATCTGGCCGAGCGAACGGACATAGGCGACCTTCTGCAGCGTCATCGCCGTGAACCAGCCGGCAGAGGCGCTGGCGCCGGCAAGGCCGACGATGAGGCCCGGCCCCCAGGCGGCGGCGACGCGGCGAAGCTCGTCGCGATCCCGGAATGCCATCCAGACCAGCATGATCACGGTCTGGATCGCCAGCGTGACGGCGAGGGTGAGCGCCGCCCGCAACGCCGCCGAACCGTCGGGCAGCGCCAGGGCGGCTCCCCGGAAGAACACCGCCGACACCCCGAACAGTGCCCCCGAGGCGACGCCGACCACGGCTTCGCGCGAGGCAAGGCCCTTCAGGATGCTGCCGGAGCGCGCATTGCCGACCGAGATCAGCACCACGCCGACGACGCCGGCCACGACCGCGAGAAGCGCCAGCGACGACACGGTCTCGCCGAGGATCAGGAACCCGAACAGCGCCGCCTGCACCGGCTCGGTCTTCGAATAGGCCGTGCCGACGACGAAGTTGCGAAACCCGAAGAGATAGACCAGCAGGAAGGTGCCGCCAATCTGGGCGAGCCCCCCGGCAAGGGCGGAGAGGAGAAAGATCGGTGTCGGTGCTGGGATCGTTTCGCCGGCAAGCGCCGTGACCAAAGCGAGATAGAGCAGCGCGAAGGGGAGGCCGAAGCCGAAGCGCACGAAGGTGGCGCCGGTGGTTCCCATCCGGCCCTTCAGCCGCTTCTGCAGCCCCGATCGCAGGTTCTGGGCGAAGGCAGCCGCGATCGTGATCGGGATCCACAAGGGCATGACGCGAATCGTCCTGTCTTTGGCAAGCTCCGCCGTCTATCATCGACGGATGCTTCAAAGACCAATGAATCCAACCAACCGGCCAAAATCATCGATGTCATCCAGCATTCGTACGACCGAAGAGGTGAAGCCCGACGATTTCGCCGGCATCCGCGACTGGGTGTTCGATCTCGACAACACGCTCTATCCGCGGCACACGAACCTGTTCTCGCAGATCGACCAGCGGATGACCTCCTTCGTGGCCGAGTTCCTGCAACTGCCGAGCGACGAGGCGCGTGTCGTCCAGAAGGACTTCTATCGCCGCCACGGCACAACGCTGCGGGGCCTGATGCTCGAGCATGCCGTCGATCCCGACGCCTTTCTCGAATATGTCCACGACATCGACTATTCCTGGATCGACCCGGATCCGGGCCTCGGCGAGGTCATCGCCGCCCTGCCCGGCCGCAAGTTCATCTTTACCAATGGCGATCGCAAGCATGCCGAGCGCGCGGCGCGGCAGCTGGGAATTCTCGACCATTTCGAGGATATCTTCGATCTTGTCGCTGCCGATCTGGTGCCGAAGCCGGCAGCCGAGACCTATGACAAGTTTGTCGGACTGCACCGCGTCGACACCGCCAACGCGGCGATGTTCGAGGATCTGGCGCGCAATCTCGAAGTGCCGAAGCGGCTGGGCATGCGCACCGTCCTGATCGTGCCCGCCAATTTCGAGGACACCTTCGGTGACGTCTGGGAGCACGAGGGCCACGACGGCAGCCACATCGACTATGTGACGGACGATCTCGGGACGTTTCTCAAAAGCATCTCTTGACGATGCAGTCCGCAGGCCGTCCGGGCGTCGCCCACGAAGGATCGGGCCCTGCAGCCGGCGCGCTGCTTGGCGCCGTGTGCAGCACCTCATCCCGTCGGCCGCGTTCTTCGCCGGGTGCCACGGGTCCACCGCTCAAGCACCGCGGGCTCGACCCTGTCGGCCCGAGAGCCAGTCGCCGGGCCGCTGACGTCAGCCGCCGAGGAGCGAGCGGCCGTGCCTGACGAGGCTCTTGCGGAATGTGCCGCGGCTGCCGGTGCCGGTATCCGCCGCTGACGGGGGCGACTGCCGGTTATGCCGCAGGATCGCCTCCATCTGCTCTTCGTCTGATCCCTGGCCGGCGATTGCCGCCCGGCGCTCCCGACCGCTTGCGGCGTCGCTGTCCGACGCCTCGTCCTGGCGGCGGCCTTCCTCGACGGGGATTGTCTCGGGCGTGTCGCCATTCTGCTGCGCTCGCATCATGCGCGGGTCGGTGTCGGTGTCTGCCATGATCATGGTCCTTGCGTTCGCATTCTGGGCGCGGCCTGCCCTCTCGGCTCTTTCGCCTCCCGGCCGCCTGCCCGGCTGGCGGAACTGTTGCCGCGTGTTCGGGTGACGGTGCGGCCCGCAGGTGAAGGGCGTCGACCGCTTGTAAGAAACGAACGACATGCGGCTTTCCCGGTTCCGCACATCGCCGGGCGCAATGATCGGGCGAGACCTCCGGTGACCAGCGCTCGCGGCACGACGATCGTCGTCATCTGGAGCTCTCCGGCTGCCAAGCCGCCCAACGCCGGCCACACGGAGCCTTGCCGGAACCGGCGAAACGCCCGCAAGATCATCGCCTTGCCGCGTCATCTTCGTGTCGCCCACTAACGACCGTCCCGACATCGGACTTTCAATGGCGCGTCATCGAACCGTCGATGCCGTGAGACACGCCGTCGCTATTGCTGCTTCACGCATCTGATCGGGGGATCACGTGAAGTTCCTGCACCTCGCCGCCATCATGATCGTCAGCGCCGTCAGCGTTTTCGCCGGCATGCGCGTCGCGAACCTCGCCTACATCCATGCGACGGGAAACATCCACGCCGTCGAGCCCGGGCGGCTCTATCGCTCTGCGACGCTCTCCGCCGGTCGCCTCGACCGGCTGATCGAGGAGACCGGGATCCGGACGATCGTCAATCTGCGCGGTGACGCTGGCCGGCCATGGTACGAGGCGGAACGTGAGGTGGCCGCTCGCCGTGGCGTCGATTTCATCAGCTTTCACATCTCCGCCAAGCAGATTCCCGACCGAGAGACGCTGGAAGAGATCATCTTCGTCCTGCGGAACGCCCCCCAGCCGATCCTCGTCCACTGCAAGTCCGGCTCCGACCGGGCCGGCCTCGTCTCGGCGCTCTACCAGTATGCGCTGGCCGGCCAGAGCGCCGAACAGGCGGATCGGCAGCTGTCCTTCGATTACGGCCACTTTCCATGGCTCGGCAGCCGGACGGCGGCGATGGGCGAGGCGTTCTCGCAATACGTCGCCCTCTCGCCGGAGGGCGAGCAGCCTCCCGTGAATGGACCCCTGACCGTAGCGTCCGACGAAGGTCGCCGCCTGAACTGAGGGTCGGCGCATCGAGGCGCGGCATGCAACGGCTGGGCTCGACCGTGCCCTCGGCACGGTAGACGCTTTCCCAAGGCCGGGTCGCGGGCGTCGACGCTCCCGGGGGACAGGATGCGACGGGCGAGCAACGACATCGGGACGAGCGATCGCGCCTGAACGCTGACTGGATCTGCAGAGAGACACGGGCACAGGATGATCTTGGGCCACCACGCGGCAGTCGACACCTTGCGAGGGACTGCGCGGATGCGTGCAGTGGCGCGGTGCAGGCAGCGGCGCGGCCGGGTCAGTCCGTGCAGACCACCGGATAGACCGCGTCCTTCACACCGGCGGTGGCGTCGGGAACGCTCTCGAGCGGCGACTTCGGATCGGCGGTGCGGAAGGCAATGTCGTTGGCGTGAAGGAACGCGGCAACGGCATCCGGGCGGATGGCGAAGTTGATCGACTGCGGGATGTCGCCCGTCGCATCGGCAACGGCCACGGCGTCCAGCTTGGCGGTCACGACGCCGACGACGCGGCCGGCGAGATCGACCAACGGACCGCCGGAATTGCCCGGCTGGACGGGGGCCGAGATCTGCAGGTAGCGCGGGTCGTTCATCAGGCCGAGGAGCGAAGAGACATTGCCGCGGGTGACGTTGAGCGAATCGGCGAGGATCGAACGCAGCGGGAAGCCGAGGGCGAGGATGTCCTCGCCGAGGCGCGGCTTGGTGGCCGAGATCGCCAGCGGCTCGCCGAGGCTCGCCTCGACATGGACAAGGGCGAGATCGTTCTGATCGTCGATGCGGATGTCGGTGGCCGTCATGTCGCTCCCGACTTCGACCGCCTTGCAGCCGCGCACGACATGGGCGTTGGTCAGGAGCCAGCCCTTGGCGACCACGAAGCCGGAACCGGCCATGTCGAAGGCCGGGGTGCCCGGTTGCGGCGAGACGCCCTGGGCGGGTTCGAGGCCGGCGCTGCCGTAGCGGCGCTCGCGCGGGAGCTCGAAAAGGTTGGCGCCGGCGGTACCGTCGTTCGGCCCGGCCATGGCGTATCGCGCCTCGCCCTCGGAGGCGGTGCGACGACGCGCCAGCATCGAGGAGAATGGGTTGGGCTTGGCATCGGCGACGAGCGGCGAACCCGGCTCGCCGGCGAAGGGCTCGAACAGCTGCGAGGCGACGGTCACGAAGGGCGCGACTTCGTCTGCCCTATCCGGCGCGTAGGACATCGAGAAGCCACGCAGGTCCGACCCCGAGGCGGCGAAGCGCATGAAATACCGGCGGCCCCGTTCGCTGCCGGAGACGGTGAACCAATCGTCGGCCTTCTCGGCCTCTTTCACGGAGCGTTGAGCGGTGGGCTGGCTGAGGGTCGCGTAGAGGCCGGCGAGCGTCTGGCCCGTATCGGCGATCCGGACGGTCTCGAGCTCGACCGCCTCGTCGCTGGAGCGCCACAGATTTCCGACCTCGGTGGGGCCACGGTCGCTGACAAGGTTCAGCGGCACGGGCAGGCGGCCCCCGGTTACCGCATCGTCGACCATGGCGACGCCGAGATCGCGCTGAGCCTTGTCGGAGAGATCGACCAGCGCCTGCAGCATCGTCTCGCTGATGACGCCGTCGGCGTTCATGCCATGGCGCGCCTGGAAGTCCCGGATAGCGCGCAGCGTCCGCGCCTCGATCATGCCGGAGAACGGCCCCGCATAATCGCCGGTCCAGGCGAGACGAATCTGCAGACCGCGGCGGAAGGAAAGGTCGGTCTGGGTGTTGTAAGCCAGTGACAGGTCTGCGGCAGAAGCCGTGATACGACTGGCGTCGGAAGTGACGTCATGGGCGAGCGCTGCCGGCGATGCCGCCAGCACACATGCCGCCATGAAGACCCCCAAACCGCGTCGCATGACATCCCCCTACGGTGATCGACGTTCCAGCTTACAATGCGGCCAGAACGTTTTCGATCCGTCCAGCGTAATCTTTTTTTAAGGTTTCGACGTCGACTTACGCTTGACGCACGGGAATGTACAGCTATTCACAAACCGTTGATGCACCGGTGACGGCTGCGGGCCTAGCGGCAGGCGGTTCACTCGCCCGCAAGTGCCTCGGGCCTCGCTCGGGGATCTGAGTCTTCGCCGATCTCGATCCCAGTGATCCGGTCACCCCGCCGCTGCAGCTTCTCGCTCGACAGGGCGATCTGATCGATGTCCCGGGACGCGTGGGCGAAATGCCCCTTCAGGGCGGCGACCCGCGCATCCAGCCGCTCCAAGTCCTCCGCAAACAGCCGCACCTCGGCCTGGATGCGCCCCGCGGAAGCCCGCAGCCGCGCATCCTTCAGCACCGCCTGGACCACCTGGATCGACAGGTTGAGGAGCGACGGCGACACGATCACGACTCCGGCGCGGTAGGCCTTCTGGACGACGTCGTCGAATTCCTCGTGGATCACTGCGAACACCGTTTCCGACGGCACGAACAGGAAGGCGGTGTCCTGGGTCTCGCCGGGAATGAGATACTTCTCAGAAACCGCGCGCACGTGGACGTCCATGTCCCGGCGCAGCCGCGCGGCGGCGGCCGCCCTCGCCTCGCCGTCTGCCGCAGCTTCCAGCGCGGTATAGGCCTCCAGCGGGAACTTGGCGTCGACCACCAGCCCGGGGGCGCCGTTCGGCATGCGGATCAGGCAGTCCGGCCGGCGCCCGTTGGAGAGCGTCGCCTGGAAGAGATAGACCGAGGCCGGCAGCGCATCGGCAACGATCGCCTGCATCCGCGCCTCGCCGAAGGCACCGCGGGTCTGCTTGTTGGCGAGGATGTCCTTCAGCTTGACCACCTCGCCGGTCAGGCTGCGGATCTCGCCTTGTGCGCGGTCGATCACCGCCAGCCGCTCGGCGAGCACCGACAGCGAGGCCTTGGTGTCCTTCGTCGTGGCGAGGATCGACTGGCCGACGCGATTCGACATCCCGTCGAGCCGCTCGGACAAGGCGCGGGTCAGATCGGCCTGCCGCGAGCCGATGATCTCGGCCATGGTCTGCATGCGGCCGGACATCTCCGCCTGCGCCTTGAGGACGGCATCGAGCCGCGCCGCATCGGCCTCGGCCCGGTCAAGTTCGGCCTCGGCCCGGCGCGCCCGGCCCGCCGCCCGCAGCCACAGGACGGCAAGGAGCGCGAGCAGGCCCGCCAGAAGGAGCGACAGGCCCGTGACCTCGACGCCCGCCGGGACGGCAAACAGGCGGTTCAGGAAGGTTGCGACATCGCGAATCATGGCCCGACGATAGCAGGCAATCCTTAACGATGGGATCAAAGCGGGAACAAATTCATGGTCCGGCGCTCATGAGCCGCTCGCGCGCCGCGGAACCGGATTGACCGGTTTCGCGCCAGCGATTACCTGACCGCCCATGACGATCAAGCCCCTCATCATCCTTCCCGACCCGCTGCTGCGGGAAGTCTCCCGCCCCATCGAGACGGTGGACGACACCGTGCGGCGCTTTGCCGACGACATGCTGGAGACGATGTACGACGCGCCGGGCATCGGGCTCGCCGCAATCCAGGTCGGCGAGCCGATCCGCATGCTCGTCCTCGACATCTCCAAGGAAGACGAGGAGAAGGCGCCGCGGGTGCTCATCAACCCGGAAGTCGTCGCCAGCGCCGACGAGCGCAGCGTCTACGAGGAAGGCTGCCTGTCGATCCCCGACTACTACGCCGAGGTGGAGCGCCCGGCCGGCGTCACCGTCCGCTATCTCGGCCTCGACGGCAAGATGCACGAGGAAGCAGCCGATGGCCTCTACGCCACCTGCCTGCAGCACGAGATCGACCACCTCAACGGCGTCCTCTTCATCGACTACATCTCGAAACTGAAGCGCGACATGGTGATCAAGAAGTTCACCAAGCAGGCGCGGATCAGATCGGCCTGAGCCGGTGGCGCTCACCGTCACCTTCATGGGCACGCCGGCCTTCTCGGTGCCGACGCTCACCGCCATCGTCGAGGCGGGCCACCGCGTGCCGGCGGTCTACACCCAGCCGCCGCGCAAGGCCGGGCGGCGCGGCCTGCAGCTGACCCACTCGCCCGTGCAGATCGAGGCCGAACGGCTGGGGCTCGAGGTCCGGATCCCGCTGAATTTTCGCGATCCCGCCGATGTCGAGGCCTTCGCCGCGCTGGAAGCCGACGTCGCCGTGGTGGTCGCCTACGGCCTCCTCTTGCCGCAGGCGCTCCTGGACGCGCCGCGGTTCGGCTGCCTCAATGGTCACGGCTCGCTTCTGCCGCGCTGGCGCGGCGCGGCACCGATCCAGCGGGCGATCGAGGCCGGCGACGCGACCACCGGCATGATGGTGATGCGGATGGAGGCCGGCCTCGACACTGGCCCGGTCGCCCTCACGGCGGAAGCGTCGATCGGGCCCAGCGATACGACGGGCGAATTGCACGACCGGCTGTCGCAGCTCTCGGCGACGCTGATGGTGGAGGCGCTGGCAAGGCTCGAGGCGGGCACACTCGCCTTCGAGGATCAGGCGGCGATCGCCTCCCGCACAGGCCGCGATCCGGTCTATGCCAGGAAGATCGACAAGGCCGAGACGGCGATCGACTGGACCGGCGACGCCGCCGGCATCGCCCGCCGGATCAACGCCTTCTCGCCGATGCCCGGCGCCTGGACGACGTTGCCCTTCGCCGGCAAGCCTGAACGGGTGAAGCTGCTGCGGGCCGAGGTGGCGGATGGCTCAGGCGTCGCCGGCACGGTGCTTGCCGACGATCTGACCGTCGCCTGCGGCTCCGGCGCCGTGCGGCTCCTGGAGCTGCAGCGGGCCGGCGGCAAGAGGGTGGCCGCCGCCGACCTTCTGCGCGGCACGCCCGTCGCGGCGAGGACGATGCTGGGCGCAGGATAGATGGCGCCGCGACCGGATCCCGATTTGGCCTGCCGCGCCCGCCTCCTCGCGCGCTGCGCCTGATGCCCCGCTACAAGCTCACCATCGAATATGACGGCACGCCCTATTGCGGCTGGCAGCGGCAGGAGAATGGGCTGTCGGTCCAGGAGGTGATCGAGACCGGCCTTGCCGGCTTCACCGGCGAGACTCCGACGATCTTCGGCGCCGGGCGCACCGATGCCGGCGTCCACGCCACCGGCCAGGTGGCGCATGTCGATCTTTTCCGCCAATGGGAAGAGGACACGGTGCGCGACGCGCTCAACGCCCATATCCGCGACGAGCCCGTTTCGATCATTTCGGCCGAGCGCGTGGCGGACGATTTCGACGCGCGCTTCTCCGCCCGCAAGCGCTGGTACCGCTACCGCATCTTCAACCGCCGGGCGCCGCCGGCGATCGATCGCGGCCGCGTCTGGTGGGTGTCGAAAGCGCTGGACGTTTCGGCGATGCACGAGGCGGCCCAGGCCCTCGTCGGCACCCACGATTTCAACACCTTCCGCTCGTCCCACTGCCAGGCGAAGAACCCGATCCGCACGCTCGAGGAACTCGCGGTGGCGCGCGGGCCCGGCGACGAGATCCACATCACCGCCATGGCCCAGTCGTTCCTGCACAACCAGATCCGGTCCTTCGCGGGCACGCTGAAGCTCGTCGGCGAAGGCCGCTGGACCACGGCGGACGTCGTCGCCGCGCTGGACAGCCGCGACCGCACAAGATGCGGCCCGGTGGCGCCGCCGGACGGGCTGTATCTGACGCAGGTGGAATACGGGAACGCGCCGAAGCGGACGCTGCCGGTGTATCTCCCGTAAGCGTCGCTCGCGCTCCCCGCGCAGCTCAAGTTCACTCTACGCCTTCGATCGCGATGATCGTGCCGGTGTCAAAATCGACGGAGATCACCATCCCCTCTCGATACCGATAGATCCAGATGAGTCTCGAGCTCAGAGTCGAACTCATCGTGACGGCGGGTTTCCCGAACCGTCTAGTCGCTTCGGCTTCGTCCCAAACGTTACCTACGGCTAAGTTCGAGAGCATCCGCGCATCATCTTGTCGACCAATCACTGCCGGTGCTTCGAGACCGCCGCCAACGTTGTACGGAAGCACAGCCTGGTGAGATGCATCCGCGAATGCGGGTGCGTGCAGCCCAAACCACACGATGAGCGAAGCCAGGAACCTGCAGACTGGCTGAAGCATGCGTTCACTCACACCAGCCTTACCCCCGTCACGTCCATCACCGCGCCGTAGCTCATCAGCGAGGCGACGATCATCATGACGGTGATGGCGACGGCTGCGGCGAAATCCTTGCCCAGGGCGAAATAGATCAGCCGCATGGTGGCGGTGACGGTGGCGATGGTGACGAGGAGGCCGATGAAGGCCGTCCCCTCGCCGGCGCCGAAGAGGATGAGGAGCAGCCAGTAGGGAACCACTGCCCAGGCGAGCAGCGCGCCGCCCCAGTTGGTGGCGACGACGAGCGGCACGATCTTGCGGGAATAACCGATGGGCCTCGCCGCCATCATCAGGATCAGCACCGGCAGGAGCCAGGCGAGGACGTCGGCCACGGCGTGGGCGCCATAGGTGACGAAGCTGCTGGTCTCGTCCTGCGCGCCGCCGCCGGTGACCATCTCGGAGGCGACCCAGGACAGCGCCAGCGGCGGCAGGGCGACGAAAATCGCGGCGAAGGATTGCCAGAAGCCGTCGGCTGAAAGGTCGAGGCGCTTCAGCCCCTCGGTCCGCCCGGCCATCAGGAGGAGCGCGCCGGAAAAGAACCGGACGACCTCCTCGACACTCGGCACGAAGTCAGGCGTGGGCGGCGAACCAGCGGGCGATGAAGGCTTCATAGATTTCCGTCAGTCCCTCGAGATCGGACAGTGCGACCCGCTCATTGGACATGTGCATCGTCTTGCCGACAAGCCCGAATTCGATGACCGGGCAATGATCCTTGATGAAGCGGGCGTCTGACGTGCCGCCGGAGGTCGACAGGTCCGGCCGGCGCCCCGTGACCTGATGAATTGCGGCGGCCAGCGCTCCGGTCAAGGCGGCGCCGGAGCCCGCTGCATCGCCGCCGGTGGAAAATGCCGCCGATGGCCGCTCGCGCCACAGGAGCTCGTAGCCGGCGGCCGGACGGCCCGGCCGCAGATGTCCTGCCGCCGCGCCCTTCTGGATGCGGGCCGCAAGCTCGGCCTTGAGGGTGTCGACCGTCCAGCGATCGTTGAAGCGGACGTTGAAGAAGATCGAGCAGCGGGCGCCGATGACGTTGACCGAGGCGTTGCCGGTCTCGATGGCGGTGATCTCGAGGTTCGACGGCTGGAAGGTTTCCGTGCCCTCGTCGAGCGGCGTCGCCAGCAGCGCCTCGGCGATCTGGACCGCCGCGCGAATGGGATTGTCGGCAAGATGGGGATAGGCAACGTGGCCCTGCATCCCCGCGACCCGTACCTCGCCGGAGAGCGAGCCGCGCCGGCCGATCTTGATCATTTCGCCGAGCACGTTGGGGTTGGTAGGCTCGCCCACGAGGCAGCCGTCGAAACGCTCGCCTCGCGCCTTCGTCCATTCGAGCAGCTTCACCGTGCCATTGACGGCCGGCCCCTCCTCGTCACCGGTGATCAGGAAGGAGAGCCGGCCGGGCGGCGGGCCGTTCCTGCGGGCATGGCGGGCATAGGCCGCGAGAAAGGCGGCGATGCCGCCCTTCATGTCGACGGCGCCGCGGCCGATCATCTCGCCGTCGACGATCTCGCCTGCGAAGGGATCGACGCTCCAGTCGCCGACCGTACCAGGGGGAACGACGTCGGTATGGCCGGCAAAGACCAGATGGGGGCCGGCCTCGCCAATCCTGGCAAAGAGGTTCTCGACCGGTTCCGTCTCCGCTTCCGCAAAGACCGGGCGGGCCACCGCAAAACCCTGGCGCGCCAGCAGCGCCTCCATCAGCGCCAGCGCCCCGCCCTCGCGGGGCGTGACGGACGGGCAGCGGATGAGGGCGGCGAGAATCGCGGCGGGATCGGCAGGATCGAGACCGGCGGCGATATCGGCGGCGCGTGCGGCGGATTTCGGGGGTGTCGAAGCTTCCATCATGGCCAGCGCTGATAGCCGATCTGGTGCCGGCCCGCCACACCTCCGGCGCTCGGTGACGATTCGTTAAGGTTTGTTCGCCGCGGCCACCGCATCGCCACGATTGCGCCGCGTTCGGCTCCGACACCGGGCGCAGGGGAACGAAATTCGCGCGGGGGAACACGTGCTCTTGGAACGGACGGGGATCGATCTGCGCTGGCCGCGGCGCGCGGCGACCTCACTCGCCCTCGCCGGCCTCTTCGCGGTGACGGGCTGCATCGCCGACGGCCCGGGCGGCTCGCCTCTCGGCGTCGCCTTCGCCGGCAAGGAGGACGCATCCAGCGATGCATCCGGCGCCAAAGCCGACGACGGCGAAGCGAAAGTCGCCGTCGCGACGGCCGGCGTTACCAAGTCCGACCGGGTGATCGCCCGACGCGAGGCGGCGCAGATGGCAGAGACCGGCACGGTCTCCGGCAGCGCGGCAATCGACAAGATGATCATCAGGCACGCCAAGGAAAACGGCATTCCGCCGGCCCTTGCCTTCGCCGTCGTGCGGGTCGAGAGCCGCTACAATCCCCGGGCCCGCGGCTCCGGCGTCTACGGCCTGTCGCAGATCAAGCCGGCGACGGCCCGCAGCCTCGGCTTTTCCGGCCCGGCGAGCGCGCTGCTCGATGCCGACACCAACCTCACCTACGGCATGCGTTATCTGAAGGGCGCCTGGGAAAAGAGCGGCCACGACGTCTGCGGCACGGCGATGAAATACAAGGGCGGCCATCGCGCCAACCGCATGACCGCCTCGGCCCGCAACTACTGCTCGAAGGTCAAGGCGCATATGGCCGAGCTCGATCTCAGCCGCAGCGCCCCCGCCCGCGCCGTGCCGGCGACGGTGGAGACGACCCGGGTGGCGAGCCGCGACGATGCCGGTGGCCTCGCCCGCGCCGCGGCCTTCGCGCCGGAGGCGAGGAAGCCTGACGCCGCAGCGACCATTGCCGAACGCTCCGCTCCGGTCGAGGCGGTTCCGCGGACGATCAGCGTCGCGACCGGCCATGCGACGGAGCCCGGCGCCGCGCGCTCCGGACGCGTCGCGACCGCCGCAAAGCCGGATGCGGCACCCGGCGCACAGTCCGAGGCCGAAAGGCAGCGCGAGGCAAACCTCGCCGCTCGCTTCGGCGACGACGACGGGGAGCCGAGCGAGGCGACGAGCGCGACCGCCGGATCTGTTCCGGTGCCGGCGCTGCGACCCTCCCTCACCGACTGAGCCTGCCCTAGCGCAACCGACCACGGCCGGACGGGCGCCAGGCCCTTATCGGTCGCTCACCACCAGCATCGGGCCGAGCCGATCGCGGCGGTAGTCGATGCCGCCGGCCGGATAGTGGAGGCTCGACACCGTGCCGTCGAAGAACAGCGCGTCGCGGCAACCGAGCCTGTCCTTGAAGAAGCTGCCGAAATCCCAGAAATTGACCGACGCGCGGGAGAGGACGAGGGTCACCACCGTGCCGTCCTGCCTCGCACAGACGCCGTTGCGCACATGCCGGCTGTCGGAGTTCTCGATGAAGCGCGGGTGGAGCTCGCCGTCCACCACCAGCATCGGCCCGGACTGGGTGGCGAGTTCGGGATGGTGCGTGCCGGCGAGATAGCGGGTCGATTCCATCACATGCGCCCGGCCGTCCTCGACGAAGAACACGCCGTTCGGCCGCAGCGAATAATTGCCGGAGCCGGTGCCGAGCACCGCGCCGTGGACCGCGCGCCCGTCCTGCACGGTGAGGCCGACCGGCCGGCGATCCTCGTGATACATGCCGGCATTCATGATCAGCTCGGCACTGCGGCCGGCAAGCGACGCCTCGACGGCTTCGAAGGTCTCATAGGGCTTTCCCGCCGCATCGACCGCCCGGAGCGACAGACGATGGCGATCGAGCGGGATGTCGCAGACGATGTAACCGACCCCAGCCGCCGTCTCGGTGCGGCAGAGGCCCTCGTGGTCGGTGGGGAGAGCCGGCACGCCGGAGAGCCAGGAGAAGAGGCCGCCCGCCGCCAACACCGTCGCTGGCCAGCCGCTGAAGAGACTCGCAAGTCGCCGGCCCGCCATCAGGAAGAGCCGATCGTCCTGCAGCGATCGGAAGCCAAGCCCCTCAGCTCCGCAGCAGTTCGTTGATCGAGGTCTTCGAGCGCGTGCGCTCGTCGACGCGCTTGACGATGACGGCGCAGTAGAGGCTCGGGCCGGGTTCGCCGTTACCCATCGGCTTTCCGGGCATGGCGCCGGCAACGACCACCGAATAGGGCGGCACCTCGCCATAGGTGACCTCGCCGGTGGCGCGATCGACGATCTTGGTGGACTGGCCGATATAGACGCCCATGCCGAGGACCGAGCCCTCGCGCACGATGCAGCCTTCCACGACTTCCGAGCGGGCGCCGATGAAACAGCTGTCCTCGATGATCGTCGGGCCGGCCTGCAGCGGCTCGAGCACGCCGCCGATGCCGACGCCGCCGGACAGGTGGACGTTCTTGCCGATCTGGGCGCAGGAGCCGACCGTCGCCCAGCCGTCGACCATCGAACCGGCGTCGACATAGGCGCCGAGATTGACGAAGGACGGCATCAGGACGACGTCCCGGCCGATGAACGAGCCCTTGCGCACGATTGAGCCCGGCACTGCCCGGAAGCCCGCCTCGCGGAAGCGATTCTCGCCCCAGCCGGCAAACTTGGAGGGCACCTTGTCCCACCAGGTGGCGCCGCCGGATCCGCCCTCGATGACCTGCATGTCGTTGAGACGGAACGACAGGAGAACCGCCTTCTTCAGCCATTGGTGCACCGTCCAGGCGCCGTCCTCGCCCCGCGTCGCGACCCGCGCCTCGCCGCTGTCCAGCATCTCCAGCGCCGCCTCGACGGCGTCGCGCACCTCGCCAGTCGTCGCCGGCGAAATGCCGGCGCGCTCCTCGAAGGCGCGCTCGATGGTGACTTCCAAGGCGGCGCGGTCGGGCGCGGACATCGGCATGGCTCCGTTTTCGAGAGAAGAAAGGCCAGGAAAGAGCCCTGACCAAATCGCCGCGGACCCTAGTTGCCAGCCTTCACGAGGTCAATCGAAGCAGTGGGGCCCACCTCTCGCATGTCCGACGAAACACCCCCCGATCGCACGCCGCGCAATTACGACGGCTGGGACCCGTTTCCAAGTTCCGAACGTGACCGACAGGACGCCGCGGCTTTGTCCGGCGGCACGGCGCAGACCCGCTCGCCGACCTATCGCCTCGCCTTCGACGATCCCGACTTCCTGACCCGCGAGGAGACCCGCGGCGTCCGCCTGCAGCTCGAACTGATGAAGCCGGAGCTCGCCTTTCTCGATGCCGGCATCCTTTCGACCGTGGTGCTGTTCGGCGGCGCCCGCATTCCGGCGCCCGGACAGGCGGCCTGGGCGGCGCGCAACGAGACGCAGAAGAAGAACCTCGAGGCCAATGCGAAATTCTACGAGGAAGCCCGGCGCTTCGCCCAGATCGCCTCGCGCCATTCGGCGACCTCGTCGGGCGGCAAGGAGTTCGTCATCGTCACCGGCGGCGGACCGGGGGTGATGGAGGCCGGCAATCGCGGCGCGGCCGATGTCGGGGCGCCGTCGATCTCCCTCAACATCACCCTGCCCCACGAGCAGGAGCCGAACCATTTCGCGACGCCGGAGCTGTGCTTCAACTTCCATTATTTCGCCATCCGCAAGATGCATTTCCTCCTGCGGGCCAAGGCGATGGCGATCTTCCCCGGCGGCTTCGGCACCATGGACGAGCTATTCGAGGCGCTGACGCTGATCCAGACGCGGCGCATGCAGACCATCCCGGTCGTCCTGTTCGGCGAGAAATTCTGGAAACGCGTCATCGACTTCGACGCGCTGGCCGAGGAAGGCACGATCTCACCGGACGACCTGAAGCTTCTCACCTTCGTGGAGACGGCCGAGGAGGGATGGCAGGCGATCCGGACGTTCTACGGCTTCTGACGCCTCCCACAGCCTTCCGGTCGCCTTCAGCAACGTGGCTCGGTCCCTGAGCTTCCCGGCCTGCAGCTATTCGCTATCGAAAAGTCCGCACCGCCAGCCAGAGCCGGGCGCAGCACGTCCATCCGGTCATCGCCGCAAAGCCATAGGCGATCACCGGAAACCACGCGGGAAACAGGCAGAACAGGCAGAAGGCGATGATCGTCTCGCTGGCCTCCGCCAGGCCGATCGAGAAGAAGAACGATTTCTGACCTCGCGCATCCGTGCTGATGCGGCGCTTTTCGGCGAGGATCGCAAAGGCGAGGAAGCTCGCGCCATTGGCATAGAACGTCACGAGCAGGACCGCGGCCGGCAGGGCGTTCTCCGCCGGATCGAGAACGGCGAAGGCGAGCGGGATGGCGCCGTAGAAAACGAAGTCGAAGACGATGTCGAGATAGCCGCCGAGATCGGTCGGCGCCGTCTGCTTGGCGACCGCGCCGTCGAGGCCGTCGCAGAGGCGCGAGACGAGGATGAGGACGAGACCGGCGAGCGGGCTGCCTGCCGCGATGGCCGCCGCCGCGCCGAGACCGATCACCAGTCCGGCGACGGTCACGGCATTGGCGCCGACCCCCCTGGCCGCAAGCCACCCCGCGAGGCGCTCGACGGGCGGATCGATCCGCTTTCTCAGGATTGCGTCGAGCACCGGTTCTCCTCACTCCGCTCGGATCGTGTCGCGCGACATGGCGCCGGATAGGGCGCTCCCCGGACGGTTCGCCGCCAAGACCCGATTTGCAACGCTGCGAGGGCATCTTCGATCGACGTGCCGGCGATTTGTCCGTCGGCATTGAAACCAAGTTTTGCACATTCCGTTTCGAAGCGGTGAATTCCCGCTCAAATCGCGCTATGACGCTCGAGCGTCGATGCCCTGTTTATGAAAAGGTTGCGAGTGCGATGTATCAGGCGACCACACGGCAGATCGTCGTGACGGTGAAGCCGGCCTATCTGGAAGAGCAGTCCGACCCGGCCGAAGGCCGCTGGGTCTTCGCCTATCAGGTCGAGATCGAGAATGCCGGCGAAGAGGCCGTGCAGCTCGAATCCCGCTACTGGCAGATCACCGATGCGAGCGGTCACATCGAGGAAGTGCGCGGCCCCGGCGTCGTCGGCGAGCAGCCGGTGATCCTGCCGGGCGACAGCTTCACCTATACGTCGGGTTGCCCGCTGCCGACGCCGTCCGGCATCATGCGCGGCAGCTACCGGATGCGAAACGATGCCGGCGAAGCGTTCGAGGTGGAGATCCCGGCGTTTTCGCTCGATCTGCCGAGCGAAAGGCGGACGCTCAACTGAGCGGAGGCCGCAGGATCCCGGCCCCACCACGCATTTTTCGGCAGCCTGCCGCCGCCTTTGCCAAGCACGATGCGAGGGTCTAGAAGACCCGCGCAACGACAAGGAGGGGGCGATGGACGAGCCGCAAAAGGCCGATCCCTCGAGGCTGGTGGAACTGAGGGCAAAGATCGACGCCATCGACGAGTCGGTGCATCGCCTCTTGATGCAGCGCGCCGTGGTGATCGACGAGCTGATCGCGGTGAAGGGCACTGCCCGGAACGGCGCCGCCTTCCGTCCGGGCCGCGAGGCCGACATGATGCGCCGCCTGGCCGCCCGCCATTCCGGCCATCTGCCGCTCACCGCCATCGAGCATCTGTGGCGGGAGATCATCTCGACCTTCACGGCCCTGCAGGCGCCTTTTGAAGTGTTCGCCTGCGGCGAAGCCACCTCGGCCATGGACACCGCCCGGTTCTATTTCGGCTTCACCGTGCCGGTGACGCTGCTGGCATCTCCCGCCGTGGTGGTGGAGGCCGTCCAGGGCGGCGGCGACGACCGGCTGGGCATCGTCTGTCTAGACGATGAAAGTGGCACCTGGTGGGACGATCTTGCCAGCGCCCAGATCGTCGCTCGGCTGCCGTTCTTCGCCATGGATGGCCGGCCGGCGGCGACACCGAGCCTCGTCATCGCCCCGCCTCTTGCCGATCCCGTGCCGCCCGAGATCGGCTGCTACGCGCTCGCCGGGTCCGCAGCGCTGCCGGATCTGGAGCGTGCCCTCGGCGAGGAGGTGGACGTCCTCGCCGCGGCGAGCACCGCCCGCGGCTTCGGCGCCCTCGTCGCGACGCGCCTTGCGCCCGACGAACTCGCCGCCCGGCTCGGTGGACACCTCGACATCCGGCCGATTGGCGGCTATGCGGCTCCTTTGGCGGTCCCGGCCGGCTGAGGCCGGATACGAAGCTCCTTTTCAGGGTTTGCGACGATGAAACCTGTTCCCAAGACCGGTGTGCTGGACATCGAGATCTACGTTCCCGGCAAGAGCCGGGCGCCGGAAGGGATCAAGCTTCACAAGCTGTCCTCCAACGAGACGCCGCTCGGCCCGCCGCCCGCCGCCATGGCGGCAGCCAGCGCAACGATGCAGGATCTGGCGCATTACCCCGACGGCCAGGCGAGCGAGCTGAAGGCGGCGATCGCCGAGACGCACGGTCTCAACACGGCGAACATCCTCTGCGGCAACGGCTCGGACGAGCTGCTCGGCCTCCTCTGCCAGTGCTATCTCGCCCCCGGCGACGAGGCGATCCACACCGAGCACGGCTTCCTCGTCTACGCGATCCAGATCCGCGCCGCCGGCGCAACGCCGGTCGTCGCGCCGGAAAAGGACCGCACGGCCGACGTCGACACGATCCTCGAGCGGGTGACGGAGAAGACGAAGCTGGTCTTCCTCGCCAACCCGAACAACCCGACCGGCACCTCCCTCCCCTTCGACGAGGTCCGGCGGCTGCAGGCCGGGCTGCCCGGCCACGTCATCCTCGTCCTCGACGCGGCCTATGCCGAATATGTCCGGCGGAACGACTACGGCGCCGGCATCGAACTCGTCTCGTCCTGCGACAACGTCGTGATGACGCGGACGTTCTCGAAGATCTACGGCCTCGCCGGGCTCCGCATCGGCTGGCTCTACGGGCCGGAGGCGATCGTCTCGACGCTCGACCGCGTGCGCGGGCCGTTCAATCTCAACGCCGCGGCGATTGCCGCGGGCGCCGCGGCCATCCGTGACCGCGCCTTCATCGAGGAAGCCGCGAGCTTCAATGCGAAGTGGCTGGAGTGGACGACGCGCGAGATCGAGGCCCTCGGCCTGACGGTGACCCCGAGCGTCGGCAATTTCATCTTGGTCGAGTTCCCGGATGAAGCCGGCAAAAGCGCGGCCGAGGCCGATGCGTTCCTGACCGCGCGCGGCTTCATTCTGCGCCGGGTCGCCGGCTATGGCTTTCCCAACGCGCTGCGCATGTCGATCGGCACCGAGGAGGCCAATCGCGGCGTCGTCGACGCGCTGGCGCAATTCCTGAAGAGCCCGTCGTGACGGCAGATCCCCTGTTCGAGCGCGTCGCGCTGATCGGCATCGGCCTGATCGGCTCGTCGCTGGCCCTCAACATCAAGGCGAACGGCCTCGCGCGCCACGTCGCGATCGCCACGCGGCGCAAGGAGACCCTCGACAAGGCCGAGGAACTGGCACTCGGCGACGCCTATCACCTGGATGCCGCCGACGCCGTGAAGGACGCAGACCTCGTCATCCTGTGCGTTCCCGTCGGCATCTGCGGGGCGATCACCCGCGAGATCGCGCCGCATCTGAAGGCCGGCACGATCGTCTCCGACGTCGGCTCGGTCAAGGGCGCAGTGATCGAACAGATGCGTCCGCATCTGCCCGCGGGCGTCCACTTCGTGCCAGCCCACCCGCTCGCCGGCACCGAACAGTCCGGTCCCGAATCCGGTTTCCTCGAGTTGTTTCGCGATCGCTGGTCCATCCTGACGCCGCCGGAGGGAACCGATCCCGCGGCGATCGAAAAGGTCGAGGCGTTCTGGCGGGGCTGCGGCTCCAATGTCGAGACGATGACCGCCGAGCATCACGACTTGGTGCTCGCGATCGTTTCCCACGTGCCGCATCTCATCGCCTACAACATCGTCGGCACGGCCGCGGACCTCGAGGAGGTGACCCAGTCGGAAGTGGTGAAGTTCTCGGCCTCGGGCTTTCGCGATTTCACCCGCATCGCCGCCTCCGATCCGACCATGTGGCGGGACGTCTTTCTCACCAACCGGGAGGCGGTGCTGGAAATGCTCGCCCGCTTCTCGGAGGATCTGGCGACGCTGCAGCGGGCGATCCGCTGGGGCGACGGCCAGACGCTGTTCGACCTGTTCACCCGCACGCGGGCGATCCGGCGCAACGTCATCGAGGCCGGTCAGGACACCGCCAAGCCGAACTTCGGCCGCGAGCCGGCGGGCGGGCCGAAGGCCGGCAGCTAATTTCACCGCCCGGCCTGAACCATCCGGCGCGGGCGATGTTGGCCGCGGAATAGCCGGCCGGAAGATAGTCAGCCGACGGGTCTGGCTACCGCCCGTTCAATCAGTCTTCAAGCCGTCGACGAAGACGTCGATCAGCCGGATCACCGCCGGTTCCCACTGTTCCTCGCGGCGGGCGAGACACATTCCCACGACAGTCTGGAGAATGTCGTCGGCGGACACGTCGGCGCGCATGCTGCCGCTGGCAACGGCGGGGGCATGCAGCCGTTCCATCGCTGCCGACAGCGTCGCGAAGGAGAAGCAGGCGATCTCCGAGGTGCCGTCGATGGCGATCGCCAGGGCCGCGATCATCCCCTTCTTTGTCGCGACCATTCCGACCATGCCATGCAGGAACCGGCGCAGCGCCGCGACGGGATCGTCGGTCTCCGACAGTTCGCGCGACAGTTCGGCCAGTTGCTCGATCTCGCGGCGATAGACGGCCTCGAACAGTGCCTCGCGGGTCGGGAAATGCCGGTAGAGCGTGCCGATGCCGACGCCGGCCCGCCGGGCCACCGCCTCCAGCGTTCCCGCGCCGCCGGTTTCGCGGAACACTGCCGCGGCCGCCATCAGCAGCTTCTCACGGTTTCGTAAGGAGTCGGCGCGTGGGCGGCGCATTGTCGGGGACGATCCTCTCTCCATTTCGGAAATTAAAATCCTTCCACACTTGAAAGCGGAGGGACCCTCCGTATAATTGTGGGCGGCAGCAGTTTCCGTCCCTCGCACAGCGTCTCTCCGAAACCGGCCCGAACCGCAAGACGATGGTCTTGCCCGCCGAAGGAAGCGCCCTCTCACAGCTTCCGCGATGCCGGCACGACTGCCCGTCCCGACGATCCCATTCCTCGAAAGGTAATTCGATGAACCTTTCCATGACACTCACCATCAACGGCGAGCGACGCGATATCGTTCTCGACGATCCGCGCGTCACGCTGCTCGACCTTCTGCGCGAGCGGCTCCACCTCACCGGCGCCAAGAAGGGCTGCGACCGCGGCCAGTGCGGCGCCTGCACCATTCTCGTCGACGGCCAGAGGATCAATTCCTGCCTGGCGCTGGCGGTCAGCTACGACGGCGCGGCCATCACCACGATCGAAGGCCTCGCGGAGAACGGCACGCTGCATCCGGTGCAGCAGGCCTTCATCGACCATGACGGCTTCCAGTGCGGCTTCTGCACGCCCGGCCAGATCATGAGCGCCGTCGGCCTCATCGCCGAGGCCCAGGCGATGGGCGACCCCGAGCGGATCCGCGAGGCGATGAGCGGCAACATCTGCCGCTGCGGCGCCTATCAGGGCATCACCGAGGCGGTGCTCGACGCGCAAGCTCGGCTCGCCGGCAGCAAGGCGGAGACAGCGGCATGAACCTCTTCGACTATTTCCGCCCCGCTTCGCTCGCCGAAGCCGTCGCGGCCGGCAGCCAGCCCGGCTCGGCCTATCTCGGCGCCGGCACCAATCTCCTCGACCTGATGAAGGGCGGCGTCCTCGCCCCCAGCCGCCTCGTCGACCTGACCCATCTGCCGGACCTGAACCGGATCGAGCAGCTGGCGGACGGCTCGACGCGGATCGGCGCGCTGGTGAAGAACGCCGCCCTCGCCCACGACCCGGACTTTGCACGGGCCTATCCGGCCGTCGCGGAGGCGCTTCTCTCAGGCGCCTCGGCGCAGCTGCGCAATGCGGCGACCGTCGGCAGCAACCTGATGCAGCGCACCCGCTGCGCCTACTTCACCGATCCGGCCAGCGCCTGCAACAAGCGTCAGCCGGGATCGGGCTGCGACGCGATCGGCGGGGAGAATCGCGCCCATGCCGTGCTCGGCTGGAGCGACCACTGCATCGCCGTCCACCCGTCGGACTTCTGCGTCGCCCTGACGGCGCTCGGCGCCCTCGTCGAGATCGAAGGCCCGACCGGCCGCCGCGAGGTGGCGATGACCGACTTCTACCTCCTGCCTGGCGATACGCCCGAGAAGGAGACCGTGCTTGAAGCCGGCGAGATGATCGTTGCCGTCCGGCTGCCACCGGAAGCCGCGGCCTTTGCCGGACACCAGCGCTACCTGAAGGTTCGCGAGCGCACCTCCTACGCCTTCGCCCTCGCCTCGGCGGCGGCCGCCCTGAAGATCGAGAACGGCCTGATCGTGGAAGCGCGCCTGGCGCTCGGCGGGGTCGCGACGAAGCCGTGGCGCACGCAAGCAGCGGAAGCCGTTCTCGTGGGCGCTACGCCCGGCAAGGAAGCCTTCGAGAACGCCGCCGAGGCAGCCTTCGCCGAGGCGAAACCCTCCGGCGAAAACGCCTACAAGATCGCGCTCGGCCGGCGGGTGGTCACCCGCGCGCTGATGATGGCGGCCGCCGGGACGCCGAAGCGCATGCCGGCCCTGCCTGCCTCGCCCTTTGCCTCCGAAACGGGAGCCAACGCCCATGTCTGATACGATCGCGATCCCGGCCGGGGCGACGCCCGCGAGCCGCACCCGCTTCGGTTCCAACAGCGGCCAGCCGATGACCCGCCGCGACGGCGTCCTGAAGGTCACCGGCGCCGCCACCTTCGCCGCCGACAACCACCCAGAGGGACTGCTGCATGCGGTCTATGCTGCGGCGACGATCTCGCGCGGCCGCGTGACGTCGCTGAACGTCGACGCCGCCCGGGCACATCCGGGCGTCGTCGAGGTGCTGACGCCGGAAAACCGGCCGCCACTGGCCCTCGATCCCGACACCAAGCCCTATCCCTTCGCCTTCCTCATCGAGGTGCTGCAGGACGACACGGTGCGCTATGCCGGCCAGCCGATCGCGCTGGTCGTCGCCGAAACGCTCGAGGCTGCGACCGAAGCGGCCCGGCTTTTGTCCCCGACCTATGACGCCGCGCCGGCGCGCGTCGGCCTCGACGCGGTCGAGCCATACGATCCGGAGGCCGTCGGTGTTGGCTCACCCCCGACCACCGAGAAAGGCGACATAGAGGCGGGCCTCTCCGCGGCCTCGCAGCGGGTCGACGCGCGCTACGAGACGCCGGGGCAGTATCACAACGCCATGGAGCCTCATGCAATCGTCGCCAGCTGGGACGGCGACAGGCTGACGCTCGACACGCCGAACCAGGCGATCGTGATGTCGACTGGGTCGTTCGCCGCGTGGTTCGGCATACCGGCGGAGAACGTCACGATCCGCAGCCCGTTTCTCGGCGGCGGCTTCGGCTCCAAGGCGATCATCGTCGGCCCGCAGATCCTGGCGATCCTCGCCGCGAAAATGCTTGGCAGGCCGGTCAAGCTGGCGCTCCGCCGCGAGCAGATGTACGGGCCGGTCGGGCATCGCGGCGCGACCCGGCAGGACTTCCGGATCGGCATCGACGGCGACGGCCGGCTGACCGCGCTCGATCACCTGACCACTGCGGCGACCTCGACCTTCGAGGACTTCATCGAGCCGGCCTCCAACGCCTCGCACGATCTCTATGCCACGCCGGCGCTGTCGTCCCGCCACAAGGCGGTGCGGCTCGACATCGGCACGCCGGGGCCGATGCGCGCGCCTGGCGAGGCCTCGGGTTCGGCAGCGCTGGAATCGGCGATCGACGAGGCGGCGCTCGCCGCCGGCCTCGATCCGCTGGAGTTCCGCCTGAGGAACTACGCCGAGACCGATCCGGCCTCGGGCAAGCCCTTCTCGGCCAAGGCGCTGCGGGAGTGCTACGCCGAGGGCGCTGAACGCTTCGGCTGGTCGAAGCGGCCGCTCGAGCCGCGGCAGATGCGCGACGAGGCGGGCCGCCTGGTTGGTTGGGGCATGGGCACGGCGCTGTTTCCGGCGCCGATGTTCCAGGCCAAGGCGACGGCGACGCTGCGCGCCGACGGCACCGCCCTCGTCGAGACGGCCGGCGCCGACATGGGCCAGGGTGCTTGGACCGCGCTGCACCAGATTGCGGCGGACGGGCTCGGTCTCGACATCGACAGCGTCGAGTTCCACTCCGGCCATTCCGGGCTGCCGGATGGCGGCATCGCCGGCGGCTCCGGCCACACCGCGACGGCCGGCAGCGCGCTCCACGCCGCGGGAACCGACGTGATCGCCAAGCTCGCCGATCTCGCGACCAACGACGAGAATTCGCCGCTTTTCGGCGCCGGCAATGTCGGCGTCGAGGCGCAGGACGGCCGGCTCTACCGCGCCGACGATCCCGGGCGTTCGGAGAGCTATGGCGACATCCTCGCCCGGGCGGGACTTTCCGAGATCGAGGGCGCCGGCCAGGGCGGCCGGGATCCCGCCAGCGCGGAGGAGCGGGCGATGTTCTCCCATGGCGCGGTGTTCGCCGAGGTGAAGGTCGATCCGGATCTCGGCCAGATCCGGGTCAGCCGGCTGGTCGGGGCCTTCGCCGCCGGGCGGATCATCAATCCGCGCCTCGCCACCAGCCAGCTCTATGGTGGGATGATCTGGGGCATCGGCTTCGCCCTGCACGAGGAGGCGGTGCATGACAGGCGCTCCGGCCGAATCATGAACGCCAATCTCGCCGAGTACCATGTGCCCGTGAATGCCGACGTTCCAACAATGGACGTCATCCTGGTCGACGAGCATGACCCTTACGTCAACGCCTTGGGCATCAAGGGCGTCGGCGAGATCGGCATCACCGGCACGGTCGGCGCGATCGCCAACGCCATCTGGCACGCGACCGGGGTGCGCGTGCGGCGCTTCCCGATCGGCCTCGCCGATCTCATCGACGGCGCGTCCGCGCACTGACCTCCGGCCTGCGGCGGTGAAAAGGCCCGCTTGGCCTCGATTGCTAGTTGAAGCGCCCGCCGGAAAGCCCTTCCGGCGGGCGCTTCGTTTTGGGGTCCCGCCGTCGACTCGGAGCGAGCCGCACGATAAGAGCGCCGAAAGGAGCAGGTTGACGTAGCGAAGGGCGGACACCCGCCTATTTGGCGTGACATGATCCGAGGCGGGCGCCGACGAAACGAGAGGGAAAGATCTGATGCTCGATTTGCTTGGCGCGGGACGGCCGGAGGATGCGGCGATCGGGGCACCGGAGCGGACCGCCCTCACCTATCGGGATCTCGCGGCGCAGGTCGAGGCGACGGTGGCGCGCCTCAACGGCCTCGGCATCGGGATCGGCGACCGGGTGGCGATCGTGCTGCCGAACGGGCCAGAGATGGCCACAGCCTTCGTGGCGATCTCGGCGGGCGCGACCTCGGCGCCGCTGAACCCGGCTTACCGCGCCGAGGAGCTGGAATTCTACCTGTCCGACCTCAGGGCCAAGGCGATCGTCCTCGACGAGGCCGGGCATGCTGCGGCCGAAAGCGTCGCCGCCAAGCTCGGCATCCCGGTGCTGCGGCTCGTCACCCGGCCGGACGCCCCGGCCGGCGCCTTCACCCTGGAGGGCGAAGCGATCGGCGAGACGGCGCGTCCCGGCTTTTCCGGGGACGCCGACGAGGCCCTCGTCCTGCACACGTCAGGAACCACGTCGCGTCCGAAGATCGTGCCGCTCAGCCTCGGCAATCTGAAGGCCTCCGCGCGGCACATCCGCACTTCGCTCGCCCTCACCCCCGCCGACCGCTGCCTCAACGTCATGCCGCTGTTCCACATCCACGGGCTGATCGCGGCCGTGTTGTCATCGCTATCGGCCGGCGCGTCGATCGTCTGCACGCCCGGCTTCAACGCCCTGAAGGTCTTCCACTGGATGGATGACGCCGCCCCCACCTGGTACACCGCCGTGCCGACAATGCATCAGGCGATCCTCGCGAGGGCGCCGCGCAATGCCGCCAGCGTCGAACGGGCGAAGCTCCGCTTCATCCGCTCGTCCTCCTCCTCGCTGCCGCCGCAGGTGATGGCGGAGCTCGAGGCGACCTTCGATTGCCCGGTGATTGAGGCCTACGGCATGACCGAGGCGTCCCACCAGATGAGCTGCAACCTCTTGCCGCCCGGTTCCCGCAAGCCCGGCAGCGTCGGCCCCGCCGCCGGCCCCGAGGTGGCGATCCTGTCGAAGGACGGCGAGGTCCTTGCCGCCGGCGAGATCGGCGAGGTCTGCATCCGTGGCCCGAACGTCACGGGCGGCTACGAGAACAACGACGCCGCCAATGCCGAAGCCTTCGCCCATGGCTGGTTCCACACCGGCGACCAGGGGCGGCTCGACGAAGACGGCTTCCTGTTCCTCACCGGCCGCCTCAAGGAGATCATCAATCGCGGCGGCGAAAAGATTTCCCCCCGCGAGATCGACGAGGTGCTGATGGATCATCCGGCCGTGGCGCAGGTGGTCTGTTTCGCCATGCCCCACGACAAGCTCGGCGAGGACGTCGCCGCCGCCGTCGTGCTGCGCGAGGGCATGCAGGCCAGCGAGCGCGAGATCCGCGATTTCGCCGCCACTCGCCTTGCCGACTTCAAGGTGCCGCGCAAGCTGGTCTTCCTCGACGAGATCCCCAAGGGCGCGACCGGCAAGCTGCAGCGCATCGGCCTTGCCGACAAGCTCGGCCTCGGCAAGGAGACGGCGAAATGAAGGTCACGATCTTCGGAGCCGGCGCCATCGGTGGCTTGATCGGCGCGCGGCTCGCCGAGCGCACCGATGCGGAGGTCGGCCTCGTCGCCCGCGGTCCGCACCTGAAGGCGATGCAGGAGAACGGCCTCACCGTCCGCTCGGCCGAAAGCGAGACGATGGTCTCGGTCCGCGCCACCGACAATGCGGCCGAACTCGGCCCGCAGGACTACGTCATCATCGCGCTGAAGGCGCATTCGGTGCCTGACATCCTTTCGGCACTGAAGCCTCTGCTCGGGCCCGACACGGCCGTCGTCACGGCCCAGAACGGCCTGCCGTGGTGGTATTTCTACAAGAGCGGCGGCGAGCATGAAGGCCGCCGCATCGAGGCGGTCGATCCGGGCGGCGCGATCTGGGACACGATCGGGCCCGAGCGCGCCATCGGCTGCGTCGTCCATCCGGCTGCCGACATCGAGGCGCCGGGCATCGTGCGCCACACCGAGGGCGAGCGCCTGCCTCTCGGCGAGCCCTCGGGCGAGAAGACCGAGCGTGCGCTGGCGCTGTCGAAGCTCCTGGTGGAGGCGGGCTTCCGGGCGCCGGTGCGCCCGCAGATCCGCTCGGAAATCTGGGTGAAGCTCTGGGGCAACGTCTCCTTCAACCCGATCTCGGCGCTCACCGGCGCAACCCTTGCGGCGATCTGCGGCAACGAGGGCAGCCGGGGCGTCGCCCGGGCGATGATGCTGGAGGCCGAGGCCATCGCCAGCGCCCTCGGCATCAAGTTCCCGATCGACGTCGACAAGCGGATCGCCGGCGCAGCCGAGGTCGGCGAGCACAAGACGTCGATGCTGCAGGATCTCGAGCTCGGCCGCCCGATGGAGGTCGACGCGCTCGTTGCCTCGGTTCAGGAAATGGGCCGGCTGACCGGCGTTGCGACGCCGACCATCGACACGGTGCTCGGGTTGATCCGGCTGCGGGCGGTGACACCTCTCGGCAGCTGACGCCGGATTGCGCTTACCCAACCAGTTCGGCGAAAATCTTCGGCAGCATGGCGGGAAGATCCTCGGCGATCAGGCCCGGCCCGAAGGCCTCCGCCGCCTTGCCATGCATCCAGACGGCGGCGCAGGCCGCCTCGAAGCTCGGCGTCTTCTGGGCGAGCTGGGCGGTGACGATGCCGGCGAGGACGTCGCCCGCGCCGGCGGTGGCAAGCCACGGCGTGCCGGTGGCGTTGATCGCCGCGCGGCCGTCGGGCGCAGCGATCACGGTGTCGCGGCCTTTCAGGACGAGGACGGCGCCGGCGCGTGCGGCCGCCCGACGCGCCCGGTCGATCTTCGACAGGTCCTCGGCAACGGCGATGTCGGGAAACAGCCGCTTGAACTCCCCGGCGTGGGGCGTCAGCACCAGCGCCGGCTGCTTGTCCGGGCGGGTCGCCGCGGCTTCGCTGGCGGCGGCGAACAGCGCCTCCGGCTCGTCCTGGAAGGCCGTGATCGCGTCGGCGTCGAGCCCCAGCCGCCGCCCGGCCGCAAGCAATGTTTTCGCATAGGTCCGGGCGAGGTCGGTCGCGCCGAAGCCCGGCCCCAGCATGAAGGCGTTCAGTCTCTCGTCTTCGAGATGCGCCCGCAGCTCCGCCTCATCCTCGCAGCGCTGCAGCATCACCGCCGTCAGATGCGCGGCGTTGACCAGGATGGCGCCTGCCGGCGAGAACACCGTGACCAGCCCTGCCCCGCCCCGCAGCGCCGCCATCGCTGCCATCCGGGCCGCGCCCGTCCGGCTGGCCGGGCCCGAGAAGACGACGGCATGGCCGCGATCGAACTTGTGCCCCGCCTTGCTCGGAAGTGCCAGCCGGTGGATCCACAGCGCCGGAGTGTTGGCGAAGGTCGTGGGGCCGATCCCGGACAAGACGGCGTCCGGGATGCCAATGTCGGCGATCACAAGGTCACCGCGATGGGACCGGCCGGGCTCGAGGAAATGTCCAGGCTTGCCCCGCACAAACGTGACGGTCACGGCCGCCTCGATCGCGCAGCCGAGGACCGCGCCGCTCGCTCCGGAAATGCCGGATGGCAGGTCGATGGCAAGCACCGGGGTTTTGGCCTCGTTCAGGCCGTTGACCAGCGCCGCAACCTCGCCGTCCAGCGGGCGGGCAAGCCCTGCCCCGAACAGCCCGTCGATGATGAGGTCGAATTCCTGGGGCCGGAATCCGGCGAGCGGTCCGGCGTCACCGTCGTATCCTGCCGCGGCGATGGCGGCGTCACCGGCGAGCTCCTCCTGCGGCACCAGATGGAACAGCCGCACGTCTGTGGCGGGCCGCCGCAACATCCCTGCGAGCGCCCAGGCATCGCCGCCATTGTTGCCCGGTCCGGCGAGGCAGGCGATTCGCCGGGCATCGGGAAACCGGACTCGGACAGTCTCCGAAGCCGCCCGGGCGGCGCGTTCCATGAGGACAATGCCAGGGGTTCCCGCCGCAATGGTGCGCCGGTCGGCTTCGCTCATTTCGGCCGGGGTGAGCAGCGCCGCATCCATTGCCCGGTTTTGCATCATTGGACCTGACTGTTTTCTCATCGTGGTGCTCTAACACTGTGCAGAAACGAAAACGATCGCGCGGCTCCCGATGCTCTACCGGGGGATGGCACCGCCAGCGCGTCCGGAATATTGTGGGCGGGAGCTGCCGGGGCAGCGAGGTTCCATTGCCCTCCGGTGAAATCAAGCTATGTCGGTTGTGCTTCTGGCGCCCGGCTGTTGGCATGACACCTGCATCGTCGGCACCGACGGGCAAGGTGCCCGGTGCAACGATCGAAATTTTGGAGAAGGTCAGTCGATGAAAAAGGTCGAGGCGATCATCAAGCCGTTCAAGCTCGATGAGGTGAAGGAGGCGCTCCAGGAGGTTGGCCTTCAGGGCATCACCGTGACCGAGGCCAAGGGATTTGGTCGCCAGAAGGGCCACACCGAGCTCTATCGCGGCGCCGAATACGTCGTCGACTTCCTGCCCAAGGTGAAGGTCGAGATCGTGCTTGCCGACGAGACGGTGGAAGCTGCGGTCGAGGCCATCCGCAAGGCGGCGCAGACGGGCCGCATCGGCGACGGCAAGATCTTCGTCTCGCCGATCGAGGAAGCGATCCGCATCCGGACCGGTGAATCCGGCACCGACGCAATCTGAGGCAACCGGACGATCATCACCGGCCGGTCCGACGGGCCGGCCTGCGGACCCGCGTGTTGCCGTCGTAACCATCAGGAAGCGACGGCGACGAAGACCGGGATGGATCGCGAGCCCGCCATGGGATAACGAGCGGGCGGTCCGGTCTCAAACCAGACGAACTCTTCAAAGGGAAGGAAGGCCATGACGAGCGCCAACGAGATTCTGAAGCAGATCAAGGACAACGACATCAAATTCGTTGACCTGCGCTTCACCGATCCGAAAGGCAAGATGCAGCATGTGACGATGGATGTCTCCATCGTCGACGAGGACATGTTCTCGGAAGGCTCGATGTTCGACGGTTCGTCGATCCAGGGCTGGAAGGCCATCAACGAGTCCGACATGGTGCTGATGCCGGATCCGGAGACGGCCTACATGGACCCGTTCTTCGCCCAGTCGACCATGGCCATCACCTGCGACATCCTCGACCCGATCTCCGGCGAGGGCTACAACCGCGATCCGCGCTCGACCGCCCGCAAGGCGGAAGCCTATCTGTCCCAGTCCGGCATCGGCGACACCTGCTATTTCGGCCCCGAGGCCGAGTTCTTCGTATTCGACGACGTGCGCTACAAGGCCGACCCGTACAACACCGGCTTCAAGCTCGATTCGACCGAACTGCCATCGAACGACGACACCGAATACGAGACCGGCAATCTCGGTCATCGCCCGCGCATCAAGGGTGGCTACTTCCCTGTTCCGCCGATCGACAGCTGCCAGGACATGCGCTCCGAGATGCTGACCGTCATGGCCGAGATGGGCGTCTCGGTCGAGAAGCACCATCACGAGGTGGCCGCCGCCCAGCACGAGCTCGGCATCAAGTTCGACACGCTGACCCGCAACGCCGACAAGATGCAGATCTACAAATACGTCATCCATCAGGTGGCGAACGCCTACGGCAAGACGGCGACCTTCATGCCAAAGCCGGTCTATGGCGACAACGGCTCGGGCATGCACGTCCACCAGTCGATCTGGAAGGGCGACAAGCCGGCCTTCGCCGGCAACGAATATGCCGGCCTGTCGGAGAGCGCGCTGTTCTACATCGGCGGCATCATCAAGCATGCCAAGTCGATCAACGCCTTCACCAACCCGTCGACCAACTCCTACAAGCGGCTGGTGCCGGGCTTCGAGGCGCCGGTGCTGCTCGCCTATTCGGCGCGCAACCGCTCGGCCTCCTGCCGCATCCCCTTCGGTCAGTCGCCCAAGGCCAAGCGCGTCGAGGTCCGCTTCCCCGACCCGACGGCGAACCCCTACCTCGCCTTCGCGGCCATGCTGATGGCCGGCCTCGACGGCATCAAGAACAAGATCCATCCGGGCGCTGCCATGGACAAGGATCTCTACGACCTGCCGCCCGAGGAGCTGAAGGAGATCCCGACTGTCTGCCGGTCGCTCCGCGAGGCGATGGAGAGCCTCGATGCCGACCGCGACTTCCTGAAGGCTGGCGGCGTCTTCGACGACGACCAGATCGACGCCTTCATCGACCTGAAGATGGCCGAGGTGCTGCGCTACGAGATGACGCCGCATCCGATCGAGTTCGACATGTACTACTCGATCTGAGGCCGAAGGCTCATCGACGATCGGAGGGGGCGTCCGCCAGCGGGCGCCCCTTTTTTCGTGGCGCCCGGCACGGCGGCGACGCCGGCCTTCGCCGCCGCACCGCCCGCACGGCAGATTTGCGGGGAAAAACGGCGGATCTCGCCGCCGATCACGGGCGCCGGGCGGCTGCCAGCCTTGAAGAACATTTCGTGAAAGTGTAGGCAGGGTCCATGATCGCGGCGCAGCGTGAGACCCCTACGAGCGAACGAGGATTTTCCCACCGATGAGCGACGACCTGTTTTCGGGCAACGCCGCTCGCAAGCCCGCGGCGCCCAAGCCCGCAACCTCTGCCCGCAAGCCGGCGGGCGAATTCGTCCCCGGCGCCGACTACACGGCCGCCGACATCGAGGTTCTCGAGGGGCTGGAGCCGGTTCGCCGCCGTCCCGGCATGTATATCGGCGGCACCGACGAGAAGGCCGTCCACCACCTCTTCGCCGAGGTCATCGACAATTCGATGGACGAGGCGACGGCCGGCCACGCCAATTTCATCGAGGTCTCGCTGGAGGCCGACGGTACTCTGGCGGTGTCCGACAACGGCCGCGGCATCCCGGTGGATCCGCATCCGAAATACAAGGATCGCTCGGCCCTCGAAGTGATCATGACGACGCTGCATGCGGGCGGCAAGTTCGATTCCAAGGTCTACGAGACCTCCGGCGGGCTGCACGGGGTCGGCGTCTCGGTGGTCAACGCCCTGTCGGAGCATCTCGAGGTCGAGGTCGCCCGCAATCGCAAGCTCTATCGCCAGACCTATGCCCGCGGCCTCGCCACCTCGAAGCTGCAGGAAGTCGGCGACATCCAGAACCGGCGCGGCACAAGGGTGCGCTTCCGGCCCGACCCGGAGATCTTCGGCGCGAACTGCCGGTTCCGCCCCGAGCGGCTGATGGCGATGGCGAGGTCCAAGGCCTATCTCTTCGGCGGCGTCGAGATCCGCTGGTCCTGCGATCCCTCGCTCATCGCCGCCGATTCCGGCGTTCCGACCCGCGAGACGTTTCATTTCCCGGGTGGCCTCAAGGATTATCTCGACGTTACCCTCGGGGCCGAGCACCGGGTGACCTCGCAGATCTTCGCCGGCCGAACCGAAAAGCTCACCGGCCACGGCGCGGTCGAATGGGCGGTCTCCTGGACCGCCGACGACGGCTTCGTCCGCTCCTACTGCAACACCATCCCGACGCCGGAGGGCGGGACCCACGAGGCGGGCCTTCGCTCCGTCCTCCTGCGGGGCTTGAAGGCTTTCGCGGAAGTCTCTGGAAACAAACGCGCTTCAAACATCACCGGTGACGATGTGATGCAGACCGCATCGGCGATGTTGTCGGTCTTCATCCGCGAGCCGGAATTCGTCGGACAGACCAAGGACCGCCTCGCCACGGCCGAGGCGCAGCGCATCGTCGAGCAGTCGATGCGCGACGGCTTCGACATCTGGCTCGCCTCCTCGCCCCAGGACGCCGCGCGGCTGATCGACTGGGTGGCCGACCGGGCCGACGAGAGGCTGCGCCGCCGCCAGGAGAAGGAGGTCAGCCGCAAGACGGCGACCCGCAAGCTCCGGCTTCCGGGCAAGCTGGCGGACTGTTCCCAGACCGGGGCTGCCGGCGCCGAGATCTTCATTGTCGAGGGCGACTCGGCCGGCGGCTCGGCCAAGCAGGCCCGCGACCGCAAGGTCCAGGCGATCCTGCCGCTGCGCGGCAAGATCCTCAACGTCGCCAGCGCCGGCCGCGACAAGCTCGGTGCCAACCAGCAGCTTGCCGACCTGACACTGGCGCTCGGCTGCGGCACGCGCTCGAAATACCGGCAGGAGGATCTGCGCTACGAGCGGGTGATCATCATGACCGACGCCGACGTCGACGGCGCCCACATCGCCTCGCTGCTGATCACCTTCTTCTATCGCGAGATGCCGGAGCTGATCCGCGGCGGCCACCTCTTCCTCGCCGTCCCGCCGCTCTACAAGCTGTCGAGCGGCGGCAAGACCTTCTATGCGAGGGACGACAAGCATCGCGAGGAGATCGTGGCGCGGGAATTCAAGGGCCGCAAGGTCGAGGTCGGACGGTTCAAGGGTCTCGGCGAGATGCTCCCGGCCCAGCTCAAGGAGACGACGATGGACGTGCGCAAGCGCACGCTCTTGCGCGTCGTTGTCGACGAGACGCCCGAGGCGGGCACATCCGGCGCCGTCGATGCGCTGATGGGCAACCGGCCTGAATCGCGCTTCCGCTTCATTCAGGACCGCGCCGCCTTCGTCTCCGATCTCGACATCTGACGCCGACGACGTATCTCGCCGGTGCAGCGGTGTCGATCGACTTTCGTCCAGCATGTGAGCCGTGCCGGCCGCCAGGCGTTCGCAGGTCGACAGGCGCTAGAATTGGCCGATCGACGGCCGAAGGATGAACCCTTTCCTCAACGACGGCCGAGCCGTGCAAAGGTGAAAACGATGCCTCGCCCAGTCATTTCCAAGATCGCCGGCGTTCTCGCGGCCTCGCTGCTCCTGGCAGGCCCGGCGCTGGCCCAGGATGCACCGACGCCTGCCGAGCCTCAGGCCGGGGCGTCCGCTGCCGAACCGCAGGCGGGCGCTGCCGCAGCGCCGTCGGGCGGCCAGGCAGCCGGCCAATATGCTGCTGCGGTCGAAAGCCTGTCGCCGCTCGTCCAGGACGTCCAGGTCGTCGGGCCATGGACCGATGGCGACCAGAGCGGCGTCTGGCGCACGGTGATGGTCCAGCCGGCAGGCGACGACGCCAAGCCGCATTTCTTCATCCAGCAGCTCGATGCCTCCGGCCATGACGGCCTGTCGCTGCGCTCAACGGCCGAGATCACCGAAATTGCCACGCTCGACGGCCAGATCGTCGGCTACCGTGCCGACGATCCGGGCGAAGCGCAGACGAACAGCCTCAGCCTGTTCTTCGAGTTCGTCCCGGCCGACGGCGAGATCAGCGAGACCTACGAGCTGCACTTCACTCCCGGCCAGCCGTACATCTTCGGCCCCGCCTCGAACTGAGACCCCCTGCCCGGCACGGTCGATGCCGGGCGCAGGTGTTTGCGCTTCGGGCCCATCAGGCGCTGCGAGCCGCGTCGCTGGCGGCTCGCAGCGCCTGCGTGACGCCGTCCGGCGCTTCGGCCGGGACCATGTGCCCGACACCGTCCAGCCGCTCCAGGAGGGCTCCCCGGATGGCTGACGCCATCTCCTCGGACCGCTCCGGCGTGATGATCCGATCGCCTGTGCCGGCGATGACGGTGGTCGGCACGCGGATCCCCCTGAGCGTCGCGCGCTGGTCGCGGCGCCCGATGATCGCCGCCTGCTGGCGGGCGAATGTCTCGGCGCCGATCTCCACCGCCATGTCGATGGCCAGACGCTCCAGCGCCTCCCGGTCGCCGACGCTACCGAAGAGTTTCGCGTTCAGGAGCCGCGCTGCGGCCTCGATGCCCCGCTCCCGCGCCAGGTCGACCAGCCGGAGGCGGGTCTCCGTCTGCTCCGGCGCCTCCGCCCTCGCCGAGGTGGCGACGAGAACCAGCCCCGTCACGCGTTCGGGCGCCCTCCGCATCACCTCCAGCGCGACGTAGCCGCCCATCGAGTGGCCGCAGAGGACGAACCGATCGGGAGTGGTATCGAGCAGCCGCTCGGCCATCGTCTCGATCGTATCGTCGAGGCGCGTCTCGGCAATCAGGGTAGAGCCGGGCAGAGCAGCGACCTGGGACCGGTAGATCGCTCCGGTGGACGACAGACCCGGCACGAGTACGATTTGCGATATTTTCATGAAATTCACCTTCAAAAACCAGCAAAGCCGGCCCATATGACTGGTAACGGTTGACTCGGACGACCAGTCGACCTATCGCCCCAAGCATATGGGCTCCCCGTGGCGCAGATGCGCCGACCTCTCGATCCGAAGAGACACGCCAGCTTGACACTCTTTTCCGAACTCGGTCTCAGCGCCAAGGTGCTGGCGGCTGTCGAAGCCTCCGGCTACACCGAACCCACCCCGATCCAGGCGGAAGCCATTCCGCATGCCCTGGAGCGTCGGGACATTCTCGGCATAGCCCAGACCGGCACCGGCAAGACGGCCTCC
>PACL01000042.1 GCA_002700095.1 Fulvimarina sp.
GGTGTCGATCCAGAACGGCCGGCCGATCTGCTTGGTCATCTCCTCCGAGAGAATCCCGTCGAGGATGTTGAAGAAGGGTTTCGGCGCCGGTGGCGGCAGGTCGCCGGGCGGCAGCAGCGAGATGTTGAGATCCAGCCGTCGCTGGGCGACGTCGAGGATGCGGGTCCGGTCGCCGGCATCCTCCTCCGCCTCGATCAGGTCGACCACCGCCCCGATGTCCTGGACGACGGCCTGCGACAGGCGCTCCGTCACCAGGGCCCAGTGGCGCTCCATGAAGACGACGGTGACGACGCATTGCAACAGGATCATCGGCGCGAGGATGATGATCAGAGAACGGGCATAGAGGCCCTTCGGCAGGAAGCGCCGGGCGATGCGCGGAACCGGCCGCAGCGGCCCGCGCCAGACGTCGACCCGGCTGGGCATCCGGCCCAGCAGCTGCTCGACCAGCCGGCCGATGCGCTGGGAGAACCGGCGCTCGCGCAGATAGCGGAGCGGCAGCGCCCGGTTCCGCGGCTTGCGGGTGCGAAGGAGACGGTCGATCAGGGTCATGAGCCTCATTCAGGTTCGGCCTTCGAAGCACGACCGAGAGGGCGAAGCGCCTCAGTCGATGTTCAGCCGGTAGCCGATGCCGCGCACCGTCTGCAGCCAGAGCGGGTTGGTCGGATCCTGCTCGATCTTGCGCCTGAGGCGGTTGATCTGGACGTCGACGGTGCGCTCGCCGACCTCGCTCTCCTCGCCGAGAAGCTCAAGCCGCGGGATCGTCTCGCCGGCCTTGGCGGCGAACTGGCTCATGATCTCCTGCTCGCGCTCGGTCAGGCGGATGATCTCGACGCCCCGCTTCAGTTCGCGCCGCGACAGCGAGAAGGTGAAGGGTCCGAACCGCACGTGCTCGAGCTTGGTGGCCGGCTGCGGCGCGCCGCGCTTCAGGATGTTGTTGACGCGCAGCAGCAGTTCGCGCGGGTCGAAGGGCTTGGGCAGATAGTCGTCGGCGCCGGCCTCGAGCCCGGCGATGCGGTCCTCCGTCTCCGAGCGGGCCGTCAGCATCAGGATCGGCGCGTCGCGGGTCTTGCGGATCGAGCGGACGAGGTCGATGCCGTTCTCTCCGGGCATCATCACGTCGACGACGACGAGGTCGAAGTCGAGGCCGCCGAGGATGCGCCGCGCCTCCGCGGCATCCGCCGCCACCGACACCCGGAACTGCTTCTCGGTGAGAAAGCGCGACAGCAGCGAGCGGATGCGGCGGTCGTCGTCGACGATCAGGATGTGCGGGGCATCGTCGTCGATGATCGTGGGGGACGCGGCGATCTCGGCTTCGGTGTCGGTCATTCGGGGTCTTTCCAACTGATGTCCTTGCGCTCGAACCACTCGCGGGCCGACTCCCGGTCCGAGGCCATCGCCTTGAGGAAGGCCGCGATCGGCCGCATGTCCTCGTCGCTGGTCTTGGCGAGCGCCGACTCGATGCGCCGGACCTGCGCCTCGGACAGCTCGACCGCGAGCGCGCGGCCCTTCTGCGTCGGATAGAGCCGGCGCTGGCGCCGATCCTCGTCGCCGGGGATCTGGCAGATGAAGCTCTCGTCGAGGAGCTGGCGCAGGACCCGGGAGAGGGACTGCTTGGTGATCTGCAGGATGTCGAGCAGCTCGGCGATGGTCAGGCCCGGATCGCGGTTGACGAAGTGCAGGACGCGGTGATGCGCCCGTCCGAAGCCGTAGCGGATGAGGATCTCGTCGGCGTCGCCGGTGAATTCGCGATAGGCGAAGAAGAAGAGCTCGATCACGCGGAAGTCGAGGCTGCCCTGGGTCGGCAGGGGATCGCGCACGACGGTCCGATCGGCCTCGCTGGTCGGATCGCTCTGGAGGGCCGGGATGTCCATTAAATAGGTCAGCACCATTGACGTAATTTCGGTTTATTGTTACACCGGCGGCCTGGATGTGGAAACAGCGCGATACCGCCTCCGCGGCACCGAGCAGATATCACCAATCGCCGTCCTTTCGCATTGCGCCCGCGACAATTCTGCCCGCAGTGTGATGTCCCGTCCAACGGCAATCTAGGGAGAGCGCCCGGTCGTGGCGCTGAAAAAACCATGAGCGCGGTTCCATTCGATCAACTCGATGGCGAAATCTGGTTCAACGGCGAGTTCGTTGCCTGGAAGGACGCCAAGATTCACGTGCTGACCCACGGCCTGCATTATGCCAGTGCCGTGTTCGAGGGCGAACGCGCCTATGGTGGCGAGGTGTTCAAGTTGCGCGAGCACACCGAGCGCCTGATCGAATCCGGCCGCATCCTCGGTTTCACGATCCCCTATTCCGCCGACGAGATCGACGCGGCGACGGACGAGCTTCTGTCCCGCCAGGGCCTGACCGACGCCTATGTCCGGCCGATCGCCTGGCGCGGCTCGGAGATGATGGGCGTCTCGGCCCAGGCCAACCGCATCAACGTCGCCATCGCCATCTGGCAGTGGCCGAGCTATTTTGATCCGGCGGCGAAGATGAAGGGCATCCGGCTGGACCTCGCCCAGTATCGCCGGCCCGATCCGATGACCGCCCCGTCGAGGTCGAAGGCCGCCGGCCTCTACATGATCTGCACCATCTCCAAGCACGCCGCCGAGGCCAAGGGCTATGCCGACGCGCTGATGCTCGACTGGCGCGGTCAGGTGGCCGAGGCGACGGGCGCCAACGTCTTCTTCGTCAAGGACGGCGTCATCCATACCCCGAAGGCCGACTGCTTCCTCGACGGCATCACCCGGCGCACCGTCATCGCCCTGGCCAAGCGCCGCGGCATCGAGGTGGTCGAGCGGGCGATCATGCCGGAGGAGCTTTCCGACTTTTCCGAATGCTTCCTCACCGGCACCGCCGCCGAGGTGACGCCGGTTTCCGAGATCGCCGACTGGCGCTTCACCCCGGGCGAGATTTCCCGGCGCCTCGTCGAGGACTATGCGACCGAAGTGACGCCGAAGCGCGCTGCTGCGGAATAACCGCGAGCCCCACCTCCTGTCATCGCCAGCGGGCGCCTGCCGGATCGGTGGGCGCCCGCTGGCGTTTCCGCCTGGCATTTGCGGGCCGCAAGGTGAGGAAGCCGCAAGGCGGGGATTGCGACCGCCGGCTCAGTGCAGCGTGCGCGGCACGGTCTTCGGCGGCACGCCGTCGTCGACGATCTTCTGCCGGTGGAACAGGAACAGGCCGGCGACGATGATGATGACCGCGCCGACCAGCACCTGCGGCGTCGGCAGGTTGCCGAAGAAGACGAGGCCGAAGATCGCCGCCCAGAGCAGCAGCGTGTACTGGAGCGGCGCCAGCGTCGAGGCCGGGGCGAGTTTCAGCGAGCGGGTGATCATGAGGTGGGCGCTGCACGAGACGACGCCGAGGAGGAGCAGCGCCCCGAGGTCGAAGGCGGAGGGCGTCACCCATGTCGTCACCGACAGGACCGCGCCGGCAATGAGGGCGGCGAGGGTCTGCCAGCCGACCAGCGTGGCGTCGCTGGTCTTGCGCAGCGTCCGCGCCAGGACCAGCGTCATCGCGAAGGCGATGCTGCCGACGAAGGCGAAGAGCGAGGCGAGCGACAGCGAGGCCGAGGAGGGCTGCAGCGCGACGACGACGCCGAGGAAGCCGACGACGATCGCCACCCAGCGGCGCCAGCCCACCTTCTCGCCGAGAAACACATGGGAGATCGCCGCGACGTAGATCGGCCCGGCCATGTAGAAGGTCATCACGTCGGCAAGCGGCATGGTGGCGACGGCGGCGTAGAAGAGGCCGGTATCGACGGTGGCGCACAGCGCCCGCATCGCCTGGAGCCCGGGCCGCTCGGCGCTGAACAGGGCGACCTTGCCCTGGCGCAGGAGCAACGGCCCGAGGATCAGGAACGCCCCCAGCGAGCGGATCAAAAGCACCTGCCCGACCGAGAAGCTCGCCACCAGCCACTTGCCCATGGCGTCGTTGAGCGCGAACATGAAGTCGCCGACTAGCATCAGGATAACGCCGAGGGCGACGGGGCCGACGAGCGGAGCGGCGGAAAACGGGCGGGCGGTCATGGTTTCGGTTCGAGGCTCGTGCGCGCATGGCCGGCGACGATGGTCGCCTTGGCCGATCCAGGCGTCGGATCGGCCGGTGGCCTATGCTTCGCAGTCTGGTTGATTGTCGTGGACGCCCTCGGCGATGCTCTATGGCGCTTCGCCGGGGCCGGCAACAGAATTTGCGAGGGAGCCCACCGATTGGGATCGATCCGCGCTTCAGACCGCCGCGGCCCTCGCTCATGGGACGCAAAACCCTCGCCTGCCCCTTGGCATCGCCGCCGTTTAGATGACAAGACAGCCACTTGCCATGCGGCCGCACGGACGGCGGCCATTCTCGAACGACGAAGCGTGCCGATGATACCCTGGGAACACCTCGCCACGACGCAGATCCCCGGCACCGGGGGCGAGATGAAGCTGATGCGCCGCGGCGCCGAGTATTCCATCATGCTCGGCCGGATCGAGCTGATGAACAGCCGGCTGTCCGGCTCGGAGGAAGCCTTGGCGCAGCTCTCGCTCGACAGGATCGCCGGCCGGCCGTCGCCGGCGATCCTCGTAGGCGGGCTCGGCATGGGCTTCACCCTGCGGGCGCTTCTTGCCGCAGCGCCGGCCGATGCGCGCATCGTCGTCGCCGAACTCGTCCCGGCCGTCGTCGACTGGGCGAGGGGCCCGATGGCGCACATCTTCGCCGGCAGCCTCGACGACCCACGGGTCGAGATCGTGGTGCGCGACGTCGGCGCACTGATCGCCGAGACGATAGCGGGCTTCGACGCCATCCTGCTCGATGTCGACAACGGGCCGGAGGGCCTGACCAGCGACGCCAACGACGCGCTCTATGCGGCCAAGGGCCTCGGCGAGGCGCGCCGGGCGCTGCGGGACGGCGGCGTCCTGGCGGTCTGGTCGCAGGGGCCGGACGAGCGCTTCGCTGCAAGGCTCAGGCGCGGCGCCTTCGATGTCGAGGAGGCGCGGGTCAAGGCCCATCGCGGCAAGCGCGGCGCCCGTCACGTCATCTGGCTGGGGACCAAGCCCTCCGTCTGACGGGAATGAGGTTGCCGGCAGCGGTTCCGGTCGCCATTTCGTCTGTGACGCAATCAATCAACGCTCTTGCACCGATGAGGACACCTTGGCCCAACTCAGCGCCCGGATCGTGCCTGTCACGCCGTTCCAGCAGAACTGCTGCATTCTCTTCGACGAGGCCGCGAGGGCCGGCGTCGTCATCGATCCCGGCGGCGACGCAGACCAGATCCATGCGGTGGTGACGGAACTCGGCATCGAGCTGAAGGAGATCTGGCTCACCCACGGCCATCTCGATCATGCCGGCGGCGCCATGGAGCTGAAGGCGCTGACCGGCGTCGACATCGTCGGCCCGCACGAGGACGACAGATTGCTGCTCGAATCGATCGAGGATCAGTCGAAGGCCTTCGGCGTCGGCGGGGGCATGAAGAACTGCACCCCCGATCGCTGGCTGAGCGAGGGCGACACGCTGACCTTCGGCGGCCATTCGTTCGAGGTCTTCCACACGCCCGGCCATGCGCCCGGACACGTCATCTTCTTTCACCGCGCGGCGCGGTTCGCCCATCTCGGCGACGTGCTCTTTGCCGGCTCGATCGGCCGCACGGATCTGCCGGGCGGCGACCACGAGACGCTGCTGAGATCGATCCGCGACAAGGTGCTGCCGCTCGGCGACGACGTCGGCTTCCTGTGCGGCCACGGGCCGGGCAGCCGCATCGGCGACGAGCGACGGACAAATCCGTTCCTCACCTGAGCGCCCGATCCGGCAGCCGGCTCGTCGCCGGCTACTTGTCGCCGACCGGATGGGCTTCGGCCTGATAGCCTTCCGCGATGCGGATGATCTTGGCGCCGCCGGCATAGATCGTCTCAATGCCAGAGGCCGGGATTGGGCGGCGATCAAGGCGCTGGTCCTCGACGCTGATGATCTTCGGCTCGCTCGGCACCGACCGGGAACTCGATATGTCGCGGAAGCCGCGCGTCGACGTGGGCCGGTACGAGCCGCGAGTGCCGGGCTCGGAACCGACCTCCGAGGTGATGAAGCCGAAGGATCCGCGGCTCGTCAGATTGACCGGCCGCACCACCATGTGGCGCCAGTGGCCGGCCGTGTTGTTTCCGCGCAGGACGACGATCCCGTCGTCGCGGATCCCGTTGTCGCGCCCGAATGCCGGCTCGATCGACCCGCCATCCTCGAGGAACTCCTCGCGCTCGCCGGTGACGTAGTTGTCCGGCGCCGTGCCGAGATTGTCCTCGCGCAGCCCTTCGAGCACGTCGTCTCCCGTCAGGCGGTCGATGCCGCCCACCGGCCGGGAATCGCCGTATGGGGCGAGGGCACCGTCGTCGCTGCGGCGGTCGCGACGCTGCTGGACGGGCGAGATGCGCACAGCCCCGCCATCGCGCAGGTATCGCTGGTCGCTCGACGAGGAGGAGGAGATTTGCGCGGACCGGCGGTGATCGTCCCCTGCCTTGGCCGGTCCGGCTGCGAAGGGCAGGCCCGTCACGGCGAGGGACAGGATCGTCGTGACGGCGAAGAGGCTGCGGTGACCCATAAGTCTCTCCCTGGAGGTAAGGATTCGTTAACCTTCCAGAGGAGGAGCAGGTTTCATGCCAGATGTTTCCGTGCCGTTTCGAGGCGTAGTCGGACCCTTCCGTCCCAGAAAGGAACGAGCTTCAACGTCCTGGTAACGAAACGGGACATCGTCCGGCGAGGGTGAGCCCGCGTCAGAGGGCGAGGATGTGGTTGTCCCATTCGAGATCGGCGGCGGCGCTGCGGTCGTCGGCCTCGAGGCGCAGGACGGTGCCGCGGCCCGAGGTCGCGACGAAGCCGGCGGCGTCCGGGGCGAGGCCGCAGCCGTCGGCGAGGCCGACGCGCCTCAGAACGTTGCCGGTCGCCGCATCGAGGATCATCAGCGTGCCGCCGACGGGGGACGAGACGGCGATGCGTTCCCCGTCCCGGCTCGCCGCCACCGATCCGATGTAGTTCGACAGCGACGCGAGATCCGCCGGGCGAAGCTCCGTCAGGTCGAGCGGATCCCCGGCTTTGGCGAAGCCGACCAGCGGCGGGGCGTCGCTCGCCGCGCCCTGATACTGGCCGCCGAACCATACCCGGTTCTTCCCGTCGATGGCGATGTGGTGGAGCGACAGCTTGTGCAGTTCCCGCGGCAGGATCTGCTTGTCGATGAGGTCCCCCGACCGCCGGTCGATGAAGACGATGGAGGGCTGCATGGTCGCAAGGTTCAGCATCTGCCGGCCGTAGTCGGGATGGGTCTCGATGCCGCCATTGGCGATGACGATGGTCTCGCCGTCCGGCATCAGCAGCGCCTCGTGGGTGTCCATGCCGTGGGCGTCGAACTCGCCGATCCGGACATACCCGGCCGGAACGTCGTAGATGGCGACGAGGCCCCTGGCGGCGTCGTAGTCGTGCTCGGTCGCGTACAACAGCCGGCCGTCGGGCGAGAAGAAGCCGTGGCCGAAATAATGCCGTCCTTCGGGCGAGTTGAGCGTCTGGAAGGTTTCGCCGGTCAGGGGATCGAAGACGATGGCGAAGGTGCGCGGGCGTCTCGCAAAGGCGACCGCCTTTCCGGAAACGGGGTCGAAGGCGACGTCGTGGCCGCGCTCGGGCAGGGCGACGGTCGAGACGATCTCGCCGCGATCGGTGAAGATGGCGCAACCGAAGCTGCCGTCAGCGCGCTTGCAGGAAGCGCCGAACAATGCGTCAGCCCGCTCGAGCGCCTCGGCGGAGCGGGGCGCGAGGCCGGCAGCGAAGGTCGCGCCGGCGCCGATCAGGAAGCTGCGCCGGTCGATCGCCGGGCCGCGGATCGTCATGTCGTTGAAGAGGCGCATCGCTGGCGCTGCCTTTTCTATTGAGCCGGTCGTGCTCGAGACGAGCCGGAACGCCTCGAAGGTCAGTCGCCATCGAGGGCGGAGAAGCCTGCCGACAGGCCGAGCAGCGGCGACAGCTGGCCCGCGAACTGGCTCTGCAGGCTGTCCGTGACGATCAGGAGGTAGGTGAGGTTCTGGCGCTTGGGCCCGTCGCCGACGACCTCGGTCAGTGGTGGCTGGAGCTTGCCGAGCGCCATGTCGGCATTCTCGAACTCGAACAGGATCGAATCCTTCAGATAGGCCTGAGCCTCGGGCAGGAGGGATGCGACGTCGGAGGCGGTGAAGAGGGTCTGCATCCCGGCGAAATTCGCCCGAAGCGAGGCGAGGGCGAGCTCGGAGCGGTGGAACAGGAAGAGCTTCGGCCGGGCAGCCTTCTCGCTCTCGCCCATCGCCGGCTTCAGCCGCAGGTCGCGGATCGCCTCGAAGCCGTTGATGAAGACGCCGACGATCTCCTTCAGCGAGTCGTCCGCCGTGCGGTAGGCCGGATCGTCGTCGCGAGGATTGGTCAGGCGTTCGACGATGCCGCCCGTCTCCTTCGCCCAGCCATCCTGGATCGCCTGGCCGAGATGGACGAGATTGCCGGCGATCGCCCGCCCGTAGCGGCAGCGGAAATCGCCCTGCGGCGTTTCCAGCGTGTCGGCACCGGTGCCGTGGAGCACGTATTCCAGCGCGCCGAGCCCCTGGACGGCGACCGACTTGCCGGCGAGTTCCTCCGGCGAGGCGGCGCTCTCGTCGCCGTCGGCGAGGATCGCCTGGACCTGCTTCAGCCCGATGCTGCGTCGGTCGGGAAAGAACAGGATGCGCGCGCCGCGATTGTCTTCCATCACCGGGCCGAACTGCACGAACTCGATCCGCGACCAGGCGTCGACGAGGTGGGCGAAGGCCTCGCGCGCGTCCGTGAGGTTCTCGCCGGCGGGCAGCTGGCAGAGATCGCCCATCGCCGTGTCGGCTTCCCGCGCCGCGTCGACGAAGGCCGCATAGCCGGGCCGGATGGCTCCGTCGATGGCATTCCAGACGACGTCGAGCTTCTGCTCCCGTGTCGCTGTCGTCACCTCCGGCGGGCCGCTTTCCTGGGCGGCCGCCGGAAGCTGAAGGCCGAGCAAGGCCAGTACGGCCGCGATCGTCCTCGCGAGGAGGCGACGAGTGGCGCCGGGGCGCGAGGATCCGGCCGAGCGGGGGAAGAGGAAGGGCATCACAGGGACTCCAGAAATCGGTGCAGCGCGTCGCGGTCGGCCTTGTCCATGGCGGCATAGGCGTCGCGCGCCGCCTCGGCTTCGCCGCCGTGCCAGAGGATCGCCTCGGCGAGATTGCGGGCCCGTCCGTCGTGCAGGAACAGGGTGTGGCCGTTCACCGTCTCGGTCAGCCCGATGCCCCACAGCGGCTGCGTCCGCCATTCGCTGCCAGAGGCGTCGCCCACCGGGCGATGGTCGGCGAGGCCCTCGCCCATGTCGTGCAGGAGGAAGTCGGAATAGGGCCAGATCAGCTGGAAGCGCTGGGCCTTGTCCGGCGCCGCCTTGGAGGTAACGAATTTCGGCGTGTGGCAGGCGGTGCAGCCGGCGTCATAGAACAGCTTCTTGCCCCGCAGGACCTGCGGGTCGCCGACGTCGCGGCGGGCGGGAACGGCGAGGTTCTGGGAATAGAAGGTGACGAGGCCGAGGATCGGGTCCGGCGCCTCGACCGCGCCGAGGCGCTCCTGCACGCCGGAGGGCGCATCGCGGCAGCCGGTCTGGGCGATCGAGCATTCCCCGAAGGCGTCGGTGACCAGCGGCGTCGAGATGCCGATGTCGCCGGAAAACGCCTCGGCGCTCTGGACCTTGATCGAGGGGGTCGTCGCCTTCCAGCCGAAGCGGCCGAGGACGAGTTCGCCGGTGTCGGGATCGCGCGCCATCGAGGCCTTGCCGGAAATGCCGTCGCCATTGGTGTCATTCGGATCGGCATTCGCGAGAATGTCCGCCGGCTCGATCTGCTCGACGAGACCGAGGCCGATCATCGGCGGCGCGACGCGGGGCGACAGCATGACGTCCTTCGCCATCGGGCCGTAGCCGAGATCCTCGACGGAATAGCTCGGGTGCCGCAGACTGACCACGGTGCCGTCGTGAAGGGTGACCGGCTCCTCGCGATAGGTGATCGCCATGCGGCCCTCGGGCTTCAGCCCCTGGACGGCGAAGTTCTGCAACTGGCCGCCATAGGTCGGCTCGGGGATGCGGCTGACTTCATGGCTGGCGAGCCTCAGCCGTTCCTCCTCGGTCTTCGGCGGCACCGACAGCCGCAGGAACATCGAGACCGCCGGCTCATCTGCTTCGGGCGGGCGTCCGCGCCCGTCCTTCAGGTGGCAGGACTGGCAGGACCTCGAGTTGAACAGCGGGCCGAGCCCGTCGGACGCCTCGGTGGAGGAGGGTGACGACACCCAGAGCTTGCGGAACAAGGCGTTGCCGAGCTTGAAGCGATCCTCGCCGGCAAAGGTCTGGTTGGCCGAGACCTGGCTGAAGGAATCGCGGTTGACCAGCTTGGTCGAGGTCGCGCCGCCGGCCTGCATCGCCTCGAACTTTTCCGGCGCGGTGAAATCCCGCGTCGGCTCGGTCACGGCCCGCACGCGCGCGAGATCCTTCCTGGAAAGATCCTGGCGGACGGGACGATCGATGCCCCAGCTCGCGGAAAGGGGAATTGCGGCCGGCAGAAGGATCATGCCGGTCAGAAGCGTCGCTTTCGCGGCGAAACGCATGTCTTGCGTCTCCATCCATTGCAACGGCGAAAAGGGTCGCCCGGGCGACCCTTCGCATGTCTGGCCTCCGGCCGGCTCGAGGCCGGCCGTGCGATGTCTTACTGGAAGACCGCCTCGGTATTGTCCAGCGAGTCGGAGCCCTCGATCGAGACGCCGCCGAGCTCGAGGGCGGCGACCGCCCGCTCGATCGCCCGCGTCTGGGTGACCAGCGCGTCGATGCCGGCCTGGACGCGGGCATTGCCCTCGTCGTTGCCCTCGCCGATCTGCTGGTCGTAAGCCTCACCGTTCTCGGCCGCCTTGGCGATCGCCTCGAACTTGCCGACGCTGTCGTCGAGATCGGCACGGATCTCCTTGTCGATGTCCGGCGCCTTGGCGGCGACGAGGTCGGCGATCGCCGGGCCCTCGATCATCGTGCCGTCCACCCGCTCGTACTGGCCGGTATAGACGTTGCGGATGCCGAGAACGTCGTTCAGATGCGAGACGTGGGTGTTGTCGGAGAAGCAGTCGTGCTCCTCCTCCGGATCGTGCAACAGGAGGCCGAGCTTCATCCGCTCGCCGGCAAGCTCGCCATAGGAGAGCGAGCCCATGCCGGTGAGGATCGCCGACAGGCCCTTCGTCGGATCGTCGAGAAGCGCCTTGCGGGCCGCGCCATCGTCCTGCCAGTTGCCGACCATCTCCTGAAGGTCGGCGACGAGAAGATCGGTCGCCGCACCGAGATACTGGCCGCGGCGGTCGCAATGGCCGCCGGTGCAGGCCTCGCCCTTGGCGTAGTCGGTAAAGGGGCGCTCGCCGGCGCCGGCCTCGGTGCCGTGGAGATCCTGACCCCAGAGCAGAAATTCGATGGCGTGGTAGCCGGTGGCGACGTTCGCCTCGATGCCGCCGGCTTCCTGCAGCTTGTCCTGCAAAAGCTCCGGCGTGATCGTCGAGACGTCGATCGTCTCGCCGCCGATGGTGATGCTCTCGTTGGCGATGACGTTGGCGGTGTAGAGCGTGTTCTCGTCGGACTCGCTGCCATAGCTGTTGTCGACATAGTCGATCAGGCCCTCGTCGAGCGGCCAGGCATTCACCCGGCCCTCCCAGTCGTCGACCACCGGGTTGCCGAAGCGAAAGGCCTCGGTCTGCTGATAGGCGGGACGGGAGGCGCGCCAGGCCTCGCGCGCGGCCTTCAGGGTCGCCTCGCTGGGATCGGCGATCAGCGCGTCGGTCGCCTCGTCCAGCTCCTTGGCCTTGGCGAGCGCGTCCTGATAGCCGGCGAGTGCGATGTCGGAATAGGTCTTCAGCACGGCTTCCGGCGCCGGGGTCTCGGCCAGAGCGGCGTGATTGGCGCCGATGATCGGCGCTGCGGTCGCAAGCGCGATCGTGAAGGTGCGGGCGAGAATGTTCATGGCGAAAGGTCTCCTCCCGGGCGCTTGACGCGTCCAGTAATCGATGAGGCGGGATGAGCGATGACGCTGCGGATAATCTTGGCTAAGCGGGTCAAGTTTGTCTGTCAACCGCGCCAGCAAAGATTGGAATCGATCCAACTTTGTTTGGAATCGTTCGAATAGTGGAAGCACTTGTGGATCAGCTGTTTGCTTCGACCAAGATCGCAGGCCGCGGGTTTGGACACGGCTGCCTGCCGGAACCGCGGCACGACGAACGTTCGGCCGAAAGGCTATGGCAGCGGGGTAGGGCGACCCTTGTGCGGGCTATTGCCGCTTCGGCGTGCAGGACTCCAGAAACGCGATGAACCGTCCTAGTCCCTCTGCCACCGGCCCCGAATTGTCGATCTCCGCCACGCGCCAGAGGGTTCGCGGCAGGTCCAGCGGTGCTTCGCGGCGGGCGCGTTCGACGGCCGCGGTGCGATCCTCGCGGCCGCGCCTGACGATGCGCTCGACGAGCAGCTGCTCGGCGACGACGACATGGGCGACGGCCACTTGCGGGAACACCGCCGCCGCATCGCCGATCTGGCGCCGGGAGATGTTGGCGATCACCGTCTGGCCGTTGGCGATCCGGGTGAGCAGGGAGACGTCGAGGCCGTAGCCGAGGCCGTGCGCTCGCCAGCAGAGGGCGAAGTCCCGCGCCTCCTGCCGGCGCGCGAATTCCGCCTCGTCGATCTCGGCGTGGTCTTCGGCATCGCGATCGGCGGTCCTCGTGACGAAGCGCCGGGCGAAGTGGAAGCCGTCGTCGCCGGCGAAGTGGCTTGCCGCAAGGCGGATCAGCGTGTCCTTGCCGGCGCCGCTCGGCCCGACCACGGCGACGAAGGTGCCGAGGGACGGCTGATCCTGCCCGTCAGGCGACACGGCGGCCAGCCCGGTAGACGCTGGCGACGATGGGCGGGCGCTCCGGCCTGTCGGCGCGCACCCGGACGAGGTCCGCCCGCTTGCCGACGGCGATCTCGCCCCGGTCGGCGAGGCCCGCGGCCTTCGCCGGATTGGCGCTGACGAGGCGGATCGCGGCCGGAAGGTCGAGCGTGCCGTCCCGCGCCAGGAGGAACGCCGCCTGCAGCATCGAGAACGGAATGTAGTCCGAGGACAGAATGTCGAGATGGCCGATCAAAAGCAGGTCGTGGGCAGCGACGTTGCCGGAATGGGAGCCGCCGCGCACGATGTTCGGCGCGCCCATCAGGACACCCAGCCCGGCCGCATGCGACGCCTCGGCGGCCTCCGGCGTGGTGGGGAATTCGGCGATCGTCGTGCCGAGCGCGATCGCCTCCTCGACATGGCCTAGGGTCGCGTCGTCATGCGAGGCGAGGGCGATGCCGCGGGCGCGGGCGGCGGCGGAGATCGCCCGCCGCGACGGCCCGCTGTTCGCCTCGGACTCGGCGATCCGGCGCTTGGTGAAGCGATCGAACTCCTCGTCCGAGAGCGCCTTCTTCTTCTGGTAGTAAGTCCGGTAGGTGTCGTAGCTGACGAACTGGCGCTGGCCGGGGGCGTGATCCATCAGCGAGGCGAGCCGCACCCGTGGGTTCTTCGACAGGCGCTCGAAGCCCTCGACGGCATCCGGAGCGGAGACCTCGCAGCGCAGGTGGATGAAGTGCTCTGCCCGGGTCTCGTCGGTCGCCGCCGCCTCGGCGATGACGTTCGACAGCTTCTCCATCGTGTCGACGGTCAGCGTCGCATCCTCGTCGGTGCCGACGCGGATGGCGTCGAAGACGGTGGTGATGCCGGAGGCGGCGATCTGGGCATCGTGCGTCTGGAGCGCCGCGAACATGTCCCAGAACACCTTCGGCCGGGGCATGAAATGCGTCTCGATGTGATCGGTATGGAGCTCGACGAGGCCGGGGATCAGCGTGTCGCCGCCGAGATCCTCGCCGGTGGCCGGACCCCTGCCGATGGCGGCGATGCGGCCGTCACGGATGACGACATGGCCGTCGATCGCCTCGTCGGCAAGGACGATGCGGGCGTTGGAGAGGATCGTTTCGGCGGACATCGATGGACTTTCGGAAGGCGAGGCGGGCAGGCGGCCCGGTTGGCGGGAACGAGTGCCCTCAGGTGACGAACTTGCGCAGCTGCTGGGACAGAAGATCGGTGATGACGACGGTCGCCACGATGATCAGGAGGATCGCCGATGCCTCCGGATAGTAGAAGCCGCGCACCGATTCGAACAGCACCTGGCCGATGCCGCCGGCGCCGATGACGCCGAGGATCGTCGCGGTCCGCACATTCGTCTCGAGCCGGTAGAGCGTGTAGGAGACCCAGAGCGGCAGCACCTGCGGGATGACGCCGAAGACGACCTCCTGGATGCGCGTCGCGCCGGTCGAGCGGATGCCCTCGACGGGGCGGGGATCGATCGACTCGACTGCCTCGGAAAACAGCTTCGCCATGATGCCGGTGTTGTGGATGAACAGAGCCATGACGCCGGCGAAGGGGCCGAGGCCGACGGCGACGACGAACAGCACTGCCCAGACCACCTCGTGGATCGCCCGGAAGAAATCCATCAGCCGACGGCAGGGATGCAGCACCCACCAGGGCACCATGTTGTGAGCGCACAGGATGCCGAACGGGATCGACACGATCAGCGACAGGAACGTTCCCCACACCGCGATCTGGACGGTGACGATCATCTCGTGGACGTAATAGCGCCAGTCGCCGAAATCGGGACGCAGGAACCCCGAGGCATATTCCGCCATGTTGGCGGAATCGGTGAACAGGAACGTCCAGCGCCCCATCTCGGCTGGGCCCCAGCTGATCGCGAGGGCCCCGATCACGCCGGCGAGGATCACCAGGTTCCAGGCGGAGCGGGACCAGTCGCGGCCGGCATTGATGTCGGATGCCTTCGCCGCAGGGGCGACGGCCCTGTCGCCTGCGAGGCTTTCGCTCGTCGTGCTCATGTCAGGTTTCCGCGGTTGCCTCGGACATTCTCGTCAAAACGGCTGGCCGCCCCGTGGCGGCCAGCCGTCGCGTCAGGTCTGCGGCCTGCGAGGGCCACGACACCTGCCGGGCCGGATCAGGCGCCCGACTTCGTCTCGTTGGCGTCGATCTGCTTCTGGTACTCGGCCTTCTGGGCCTGGAGCTTCTCGATCTCGGCTGTCTTGGTGGCCTCGTCCTTGTTGGCATCCGCCTTGATCTGGCCGATCTGCTTCTCGACTTCCATCACGCGGATCGGCAGCAGCTGATCGTTGGTGGACTTCCTGAACGGCGCCCATTCGAGGCCGGCAAGGACTTCCTTCTCGGCGGCAGCGTCGCCCTTGGAATTCTCGGTGCCGTAGTTGAGGACGAAGTCCTCGATCTTCTGACGGGCCTCGGCGTCGACCTTGTTGGAGATGACCAGCGGGTCGGACGGGATCAGCGGCGACTTCCAGATGATCTTGATCTTCTTGAAGGCTTCCGGCTGGTTCTTTTCGATCAGCGCGAGGTTCTCGGTGTTGTTCGCAGCCGCGTCGACCTGGCCGTTGGCGACGGCCATGGCGTTGGTCTCGTGATTGGCGTTGGTCACCGTCTTGAAGCATTCCTTCGGATCGACGCCGTTCTGGGCGAAGACGAAGGTCATCGGGACGAGATAGCCCGAGGTGGAGTTCGGATCGCCGAGGCCGAAGTTCAGCGTCTTGTCGCACGTCAGGAGGTCATCGAGCGAAGTAAGCTTGGAATCGGCCGGAGCGAGGATCAGCGACCAGTAGCCAGGGCTTCCGTCGAGGGCGACGGTCTGGGCGAAGATCGAGCCGTCGGCACGATCGACGGCTTCCATCGCCGACTTGTTGCCGTACCAGGCGAGCTGGACTTTGCCGAAGCGCATGCCCTCGATGACGCCGGCATAGTCGGAGGCGAAGAACGGCTTGATGGTGAGGCCCGTCTGCTCGGCCATGTCGGCGAGGAACGGCTCCCACTTCGGGCGCAGGTTCTGCTGGCTCTCGGTGGAGATGATGCCGAAATTGACTTCCTGGCTGTCCTGGGCGACGGCCGGGGCGGTGAGCGAGAGCGCGACCGTGGCGGCCGCGACGACTTTCGAGAAGAGCTTCATGGGTTTGGTTTCCCTGTTGGTGGTCTCGTGGATGCTCGACGTCCGGCCCGCGCTTTTCGTCACGCGGGCTGGAGGATCTTCTCTCTCTGGCCGGCAACCGGGCGGTTCTCCGGTTCGGCCTCGGCGACCGGTCGCGGATTGCCCTTGACGGGCAGCTTCTGCGGCAGGACCAGTTCCTCGGATGCGGCGCCGTAGAGCTCGGTGAGGAAGCTGTCGGACAAGGCGTCGGACGGGCCGTCATAGACGACCTTTCCGTCCCGGAGCGCGATGGTCCGCTCGCAATAGACGCGGGCGTATTCGACCTGGTGCAGCGAGACGAGGATGGTCATCCCCTCGGTGCGGTTGATGTCGGCAAGGACGTCCATCACCCGCCGGGCAGAGGCCGGATCGAGCGAGGCGATCGGCTCGTCGGCGAGAAGGATCTGCGAGCGCTGCATCAGCGTGCGGGCGATCGCCGCGCGCTGCTGCTGGCCGCCGGACAGGGTCGAGGCGCGCTGCCAGGCGACTTCGGGGATGCCGACCCTGCCGAGTGCCTCGATCGCAGCAGCCTTCTCGGCCTTGTTGAACAGGCCGAAGGTACCGCGCCAGATCGAGATGCGTCCGAGGATTCCGCACAGGACGTTGGTGATCACCGGCAACCGGGCGACGAGGTTGAACTGCTGGAAGATCACGCCGATCCTGCCGCGCAGGTCGCGCATGTTCGGGCCGTATCGGCCGTCCTTCTGCTGGATCTCGCCGAGGATCCTGACGACCGAGCCGGCTTCGCCCCGCTCGAGCCCGGCGATGTGTCGCATCAGCGTCGACTTGCCGGATCCGGATGCGCCGATCAGCGCGACCATCTCGCCTGCCGCAATCTCGATGTCGACGCCCGACAAGGCCTGTTTCTTGCCGAACCGCTTGGACAGCTTCTCGACGGCGATCGCGGTCATGGGCGGGCTCCTGATCGGGGTCGCTCGATGAATTCGGCAAACCATTAGAGCCGGCGAATGTGACCCCGATGACGGTTTCCTGACGCTTCCATGACAACTGAACCGATATCGCTCACAGGGGCTTACGGGGCATGCCTGGCAAGGAACGCCTCGGCATCGAGGGTGCGGAAATCTTCGAGCGCCGCCTTCAGGGACGCGTGCGGCCAGTCCCACCAGCCGAGCGCCTGCATGCGCTCCGCAACGGCCACGGAAAACCGCCGGCGGATGACCCGTGCCGGCACGCCGCCGACGATGGTGTAGGGCTCGACGTCCCTGGAGACGACCGCCCCCGCGCCGATCACCGCGCCGTCGCCGATCGTGACCCCCGGCAGGATCGTCGCACCGTGGCCGATCCAGACGTCGTGGCCGATCGTGACGGCGTTCGAGCGCCGCCACTCGAAGAAGTCGGCCTCGTTTTCCTCGCCGTCGAAATAATCGCCGGCCCGGTAGGTGAAGTGGTGCAGCGTCGCCCGCCAGGTGGGATGGTTGGTGGCGTTGATCCGGACGGCGGCGGCGATGTTGACGAACTTGCCGATGTCGGTCGCCCAGATGCCGCAGTCCTGCATCACGTAGGAATAGTCGCCGAGCCGGGTCTCGGAGATGCGACAGCGCTCGGCGATCTCGGTGTAGTGACCGAGATGGCTGGCCTCGACCTCGGCGCTCGGATGGATCAGCGGGGTTTCGGAGAGCTTGGCCATCACGCGGCGGCCTTGCGGGCCGAAAAGCCGGAGACGTCGACGATCCGGGTCGCGATGCGGCCTCGCACTTCCTCGTCGTGGAAGATGCCGAGGATCGCGACGCCCTCCCGGCGCTTGGCCTCGATCAGTTCGCAGACGACATCGCGGTTGGCGGCGTCGAGGGAGGCGGTCGGCTCGTCGAGGAGAAGGATCGGATGGTCGGTGAGGAAGCCGCGGGCGATGTTCACCCGCTGCTTCTCGCCGCCGGAAAAGGTCGCGGGCGGCAGTTCGAAGAGCGCGGTCGGCAGGTTCAGCCGCTCCAGCAATGCGCCGGCGCGGCGCCGGGCTTCGCTGGTTGCCACGCCGCGCGAAAGCAGCGGCTCGGCGACGACGTCGAGGGCGGAGACGCGCGGAATCGCCCGCAGGAACTGGCTGACATAGCCGATCACGTCCCGCCGGAGCGCGATGATGTCGCGCGGGCTGGCCGCGGCGAGGTCGGTGAAGGGCGCGTCCGCTCGGCCGCGCATGAGGATGCGGCCGGCCTCCACACCGTAATTGCCGGTGATCATCCTCAGGATCGACGACTTGCCGACGCCCGACGGCCCGCCGAGCACCACCACTTCGCCAGCCTCGACATGGAAGGAGACGTCCTGCACGACGGGCAGGTGGATGCCGCCGCGCAGATGGTTGGTGAAGCTCTTGGCGACGTCGTCGAGAACGAGCCGGGTCTGCGGGGATGCGTCGAGCATGGCTCAGACCTCCAGGATCGAGGCGACGAGAAGCTGGGTATAGGGGTGTTGCGGATCGTCGAGGACCCGGTCGGTCAGCCCGTGCTCGATGACATGGCCCTGTTTCATCACCATGATCCGGTGCGACAGCAGCCGTGCCACCGCCAGATCGTGGGTGACGACGATCGCCGACAGGCCCATGTCGCCGACCAGCCCGCGCAACAGATCGAGGAGGCGCGCCTGCACCGAGACGTCGAGGCCGCCGGTCGGCTCGTCCATGAAAACGAGGCGTGGCCCGGTGACGAGATTGCGGGCGATCTGCAGGCGCTGGCGCATGCCGCCGGAAAAGGCAGTCGGCCGGTCGTCGATGCGCGCGCCGGGGATCTCGACGCGGGACAGCCAGTCCTCCGCCGTCTTGCGGATCCGCCCGTAATGCCGGTCGCCGACCGCCATCATCCGCTCGCCGATATTGGCACCGGCCGAAACCCGCATCCTGAGGCCATCGGCCGGGTTCTGGTGAACGAAGCCCCAGTCGGTGCGCATGAGGAAACGCCGCTCGGCCTCGGTCAAAGTGGCAAGGTCGCGCAGCGCGGCGTCGCGCATCCGGTATGAGACCGTGCCGCTCGTCAGCGGCATGCGGCAGGAGAGGCATTCGAGGAGGGTCGACTTGCCCGAGCCAGATTCCCCGACGATGGCGAGGATCTCGCCGGGATAGAGGTCAAAGGAGACGTCCTCGCAGCCGACATGCGCGCCGTAGAGGCGGGTGAGGGAGCGGACGGAGAGGAGGGGGAGGTCGGTCATGGGTGAGAGAGCCCTCGCTCGGACGAATGGCGCCGGAATGCAACCTGCGCGACTATCGCGTTATGGGTGGTGGCGTCAGCTTTGAATGGGATCCGGCAAAAGCCGAGGCGAATATCGCGTCCGGACGTCCACCTTTTACCGATGTCCATCGCTTCGATTTTGCCACGGCTGCCATCTTCCGCGACGAGCGCCGCAACTATGGCGAAGTCCGGAAGATCGCCATTGGGATCATCGGCGAGCGCCACCATGTCCTCGTCTATACGGAACGCGCTGGCCGAGTTCGGGTCATCTCGCTTCGGAAGGCCAACCAGAGAGAGGTCGACATTCATGATCGTTACACGGAAAGTGTTCGTAAAGACCGACGCGACCGCTGAAGACTGGGCGGATGCGCGAGAGAAGACGCGGCGAGCGCGGGAAGCCATGACGCCGGAAGAAGACGACGCAATCACGGCGGATGCGCTAGACGATCCAGACAATCCGCCGATCGGGGATGGTGACCGTCTGGTGCCTCTCAAAAGGCCCTTCGATTTCATTCCCGAAGAGCGTGCCAGCGTGCGCGTCGACCGCGACGTCATCGAGCGATTTCGCCGCGCCGGCGACGACTGGGAGGAGCGGATCAACGCGATCCTGCGCGAGGCGGCGCCGGCCGACGCTGCCGAGTGAGCGGGCAACGCGCGCTCGCCGAGGGACGGGGGCCTGTCTGTCGTCGCCGGTCTCATCGCGCCGCTCGCATGTCTGCGCCATCCGCCCCCACATGCCCCTTCTCCCGCCGCTCCTCGCAATAGTCCGTGTCGGAACAGGCATAGAGCCTCCCGCCTCGGTCGTCGGTGACGATCTCGTCCAGATAGACCCCCGTCGCGCCGCAGAGCCCGCAGGGCTGGGAGAATTGCTGCACCGAGAACGGATGGTCCTCGAAGTCGAGGCTGGTGACTTTTGTGAAGGGCGGGATCGCGTAGATCCGCTGCTCGCGGCCGGCGCCGAAGAGCTGCAGCGCCGGGCAGTCGTCCATCTTCGGATTGTCGAATTTCGGGATCGGCGAGGGATCCATGACGTAGCGCCCCTCGACCTTCACCGGATAGGCGTAGGTGGTGGCGATGTGGCCGTGCTGGGCGATGTCCTCGTAGAGTTTCACGTGCATCAGCCCGTATTCTTCCAGGGCATGCATGATCCGCGTCTCGGTCTCGCGCGGCTCGAGGAAGCGCAGGGGTTCGGGGATCGGCACCTGGTAGACCAGTGTCTGGCCTTCCGACAGAGGCGCTTCCGGGATGCGGTGGCGGGTCTGGATGATCGTCGCCTCGGCCGTCTTCGTCGTCACCGCCACCTTGGCGACGCGGGCGAAGAAGGCCCGGATCGAGACGGCATTGGTGGTGTCGTCGGAGCCCTGGTCGATGACTTTCAGGACGTCTTCCGGCCCGATGATCGCCGCCGTCACCTGCACGCCCCCGGTGCCCCAGCCATAGGGCATCGGCATCTCCCGGCTCGCGAACGGCACCTGGTAGCCGGGGATCGCCACAGCTTTCAGGATCGCCCGGCGGATCATCCGCTTGGTCTGCTCGTCGAGATAGGCGAAGTTGTAGCTGGGCAGCGCCGTCATCGGCTTGATCCCCCAAGAGCTGGATGGGCCGGCAGAAACAGGGAAAGGCGAATTCCATGACATGGATGGCGCTCGGCGAGCTTTTCGCGATCTGCTTCGGGCTCGCCCTCGGCTGGTATTTCCTCGTCTACCGTGACCCGGTGACGGGCAAGCACGGACGCGGCATCACGGGACGGCCGCGCGGGCCGGAGGGCGACGCGCGGAGCGGAGATCGCGACCCGGACTGAGGTGGGGGAGGGCGTCATTCGCCGACGCTCCCGTCGCCGCGATCCAAGGCGGAAGGCTCGCTCTCGCCGATCTTGGAGGCCTGATTCCGGTCCTCGTTGGCGTCGCCGCGCATCGTCCGCAACAGACCGAGCTCGGCCTGGAAGTCCACGTAATGGGGCAGCTTCAGATGCTCGACGAAGCCGGTCGCCTGGACGTTGTCGGAATGGGCGAGGACGAATTCCTCGTCCTGCGCCGGCGCCCGGCGCTCCTCGTCGAACTCGTCGGCCCTGAGTGCCCGGTCGACGAGGCTCATGGCCATCGCCTTGCGTTCGAGCTGTCCGAATACCAAGCCGTATCCACGGGTGAACTTCGGCGGCACGTCCTTCGAGCCGGTGAACTGCGAGACCATCTGGCATTCGGTCACGCGGACGCGGCCGATGGTGACGGCAAAGCCGAATTCCGGCAGGTCCACCTCGACCTCCACCTCGCCGATGCGGATCTCGCCGACGAAGGGGTGGGTGCGGCCGTAGCCGCGCTGGGTCGAATAGCCGAGACCGAGCAAGAAGCCCTCGTCGCCTCGGGCGAGTGCCTGCAGCCGAAGATCGCGCGAGGCAGGGAAGGCCAGCGGCGAGCGGGTGAGGTCAGCGGGCTCGCCGCCGTCATCCGCGCCGTCGCCCTCGATCAGCGCCTCGTCGCCGAGAATGTCGGTCACCCGCGGGGCGGGGCCGTCGTCCGCCGGCTGGCGCGATGCCGGCGCCGGGACTGCGCCGTCCTCGGCCATCTCCGGCTCGATCAGCCGGTGGGTGTAGTCGAAGGTGGGCCCCAGCAGCAGGCCGCCGGGCAGGTCCTTGTAGGTCGCCGAGATCCGCCGCTCGATCAGCATTGCGCCGGTATCGATCGGGCGCGAGGCGGCAAAGCGGGGCAGGGTGGTGCGATAGGCGCGGATGAGGAAGATCGCCTCGATCAGGTCGCCGCGCGACTGGCGCACGGCCATGGCCGCGAGTTCCGGATCATAGAGCGAGCCCTCGGCCATCACCCGGTCCACCGCGAGCGCCAGCTGCCCGGCGATCTGCACGAGCGTCAGCGCGGGAACCGCGCGGTCGCCCCGCCGCCGGTCGGCAAGAAGCCGATGGGCATTGGCGATGGCGGCCTCGCCGCCTTTCACGGCAACGTACATCTTGAGCCCTCCGTGACGATGGTGGAGCGGGGCAGGCAGAGCGCCTGTGTGCCGGCGGTCAGGAACAGGTCGAGCCCGCAAGGGTCGAGCGCCCGGTTGGCCCGCCGCGCCGCAACGAAGGCCTCGCCGAGCCCGGCGATGCGGACGACCGTGTGGCCGGAAATGCCAGGTCCTGCGAGGCGCAGCGGCTCGCCGCTGTCCAGCGAAAGGACCTCGACCAGGAGCGTTGCGGAGCGGTCCGGATAGGCGAGGGTGCCGAGGGCGAAGGTTTCCAGCGCCGTCCCGTCGAAGCGGGGGGTGACGGCGAACCGCGCCTTGTCCGGCTCGGCCAGCCGGGCGCTGGTTTGGAAGCCGAGCCAGGCGGCCAGAGTCTCGTCCGCGCCCTCGATGCTGACCGGCGTGTCGGCATCCGCAAGCGCGCAGAGGATGGCGCCTTGGGCAGGCGAGAGTGGCGCGGGCGGCGCGCAGCGCGCCCCGAAATCGACGATGGTTCCGGGGCGCGACATGGCCTCGAGAAGCGAGGCGAAGACCGCCTGCGCGTCGAAGACCGGATCGGCGAAGCCGCCTTCGACCGCGCGGCGGGAGACCTCGGTGGTGTCGCTCATCAATCCTCTCCGCGCATCATGGTGAAGAAGTCGACCCGCGTTGCTTCGGTCTCGGATCGCCGCTCGCGGTCGACTTCGGCAAGCGCCGTCTCGATGACTGCGACGACCCGGCTTTCCACGCCTTCCCGCTCCGCCTCGACCTGCCAGAGCGCGTCGAAGGCCGCGGCGAACGTCGCGCGGTCCCCGTCGCGGCCGAGCACCATGGCGTGGCCGACCATTGCCCCGTCGAGCCGGACGCTCGCCCGCGTCACGCTCGCCTCGCCGAGATTGAAGGGCGCGCCGCCGCCGCCCGCCCGGCCACGCACCATGACGAGGCCGTTCTCGGGGCCGCGCAGGGGCAGGATCTCGCGGCTGCCGCCGAGCTTTGCCCAGGCCTCGCGCAGGAATGCGGCATCCGCCTGGGCGAAGGCCGAGACGGCACGCCGGCGGCCATTGTCCAGGGTTGAGGAGGAAGTCGTGTCGTCGGGGTGATGCATGATCTTGCCGTCACTCGCGGAAATCACTCGGGCCGAATTGTCTATTTGTATAGACAAATGGATGATGTCTATTTAGCATGTCGGCTGTGACGGGTAAATGACGACTCGCCTGGAGTTTCTCCGGACCCGTCGCGAGAGCCTGCGGAAGGGTCGCGTTGTGGCAAGCGAAGAATGTCGCAATCCATCGCGGCGGCCTTTGCGGGCTCATCGCTCAAAGCTTCAGGTCAGACGGCGGAACCAGCTTCTGCCGGGACATGCCGGGGCGGCCAAAGGATCGAGAAAGGTTCCGATGACGGCACATTCCAGCGCAGGCATTGCCCGGTGGCGGCAGATCGCCGACCATCTGCGCCTCGACATCGCCGAAGGGCGGCTGTCCGACATGCTGCCGAGCGAGGCGCGGCTGGCCGAACGCTTCGCCGTCAACCGCCACACGGTGCGCCGGGCGATCGCGACGCTCGCCGAGGAGGGGCTACTGTCGGCGACGCGCGGGCGCGGCACCTTCGTGACGCCGCGGCCGGGCCGGATCATTTATCCCGTCGGCTCGAGCAGCCGCTTTTCCGAAAACATCGGCGCCGCCTCCCGCGAGCCCGGCGGTTCGATGATCGGTGCCGTGCGCGAGGCGGCTTCGGCCGACGTTGCCGGCCATTTCGGTTGCCGCACCGGGGTGCCGCTGGTTCGGCTGGAGTTGCTGCGCGTTGCCGATGGCGCGCCGCTGATCGTCTCGACGGTGTGGTTCGAGGAGGCGCGGGTGCCCGGCATCGTCGCCGCCTATGCCGAGGCGGGGTCGATCACGAGGGCGCTCGCCAGTCTCGGCCATGCCGACCAGCGCCGGCTCTGGACGCGGGTCGCGGCGATCGCGGCGGAGCCGGGCGACGCCGAGCATCTCGGCTGTCCCCTCGCAGCCCCGCTGATCGCGACGACCAGCCTCACCGTGACCGTGGCGGGCGAGCCGCTGCAATATGCCCGCTCGCGCTTTCTCGGCAGCCGGGTGGAACTGGTCTTCGATCACGCCGGCGAAGCCAGGCCGCCCGAGGGAAGCTGACGGCCCGCGGTCCGGAAAGCCCTCAGTCCGGGAAGATCGGGTTCGACCAGGCGAGCTTGCCGTCGCCATCGCAGACGACGACGCGGCACCAGTCGCCGGCGACGCGCTTCAGCGACAGTTCGGCCGAGACCAGCGAGCCGTCCTCTGCATAGGCGGTCTCCGCCCGGCTGCCGCGGCCGACCAGCGAGATCATCCGGGCCGCCGAGGTCCGCACCAGGAGCGTGTCGCCGGCCGTCTCGATCGCCCCGATCGCCGGTCCCTGGCTGGAATAATAGAGGCCGTCCTTCATCGCCGCGAGGAGGTCGTCCGGCCGGTTCGTCTCGGCCTTGACCATCATCCAGCCGCCGCCGGCGTCCGGGATCTTCAGATGGGCGTCGTCGGTGGCGTAGCCGGTGAGGTGCCGGTGCCCCCCGTTCAGGAGCTGGTCGAGGAGCGCCGTGCCGTCGCCGCGGCCGGTCTCGATAGCGCATCCGGTGTTCCAGATCTCCACCGCATGGGCGATATCCGCCAGCGCCCGGCCGTCCTCGATGGTCAGCGACGACCATTGCGGATGGGCGATCCCGACGAAGGCGCCGGCATCGCGGGCCCGACGGGCGAGGGACTCCATCCGCTCGTCGGGAAACGGCGGATCGAAGTCGGCGGGCAGGCCGCAGGCAAGGACGTGCCAGATCTCGCTTTGGCTGTTCTGCGGCGCGTGGATCTCGGCGCCGAGGATCGTCGTGAAGCCGTCGCCGCGAAACTCGTTCGTATCGGTGATCGGGAAGTCGAAGGCGGCCAGGAAATGATCCGACAGGCAGAGGAAGTCGTAGCCCATGGCGCTATAGAGGCCGCACACGTCGCCCGGCGACAGCGCGCCGTCCGAACGGGTGGAGTGGGTGTGGATGTTGCCGCGGTAGAAACGCCCCGCGGCGGAGAATGCCTCGCGCCCGTCCATGTCTCGGATCTCCTTTGACCGACCGCCGGATCCTTCCGGCAATTCGATGACGCCGGGATGACGGCGCCGGATTGAAGCCTTGATGAAGCCCGGATGAAGCGAGAGCGATGGCGATGGCGGGCCGTCACCGCTCTGTCATCGTGCCGATAACGAGACGTCATCTGCGAGGACTACAAGGCGCGGTCAAATTCTCCCTAACGGATGGGACTCTCGATGACCTTTGCCAACCCGATCACCCGCCGCTCGATGCTGAAGGCAGGCGCCGCCTCCGCCGCCTTCCTCGCCGCTCCGGCAATCCTCACCCGTCCCGGCTTCGGTCAGAGCTCCGGCACGGTCAACGTCTTCGTCTGGGGCGACTACGTCCAGCAGAACATGATCGACAAGTTCCAGAAGGATACGGGCATCAAGCTCAACCTGTCGACCTACGGCTCCAACGACGAGGCGACGCAGAAGCTGAAGGCCTCCGGCGGCAAGGGCTTCGACATCATCTTCCCGTCAGTGACCAACGTCGCCAACTATCAGGACGGCGACACCTTCCTGCTGCAGCCGATCGACGAGACGAAGGCCAAGGTCGGCAACGTCATCCCGTCGATGTATCGCGACTCGATCCAGCTCGGCGCGGTCCAGAACGGCGACCGCGTCGCCATCCCGTTCAACTGGGGCACCGAGGCGGTGACCTTCGACTCGACGGTCTTCGAAGGGGCCGGCGATGCCGACGTGTCCTACGGCATGCTGTGGGATCCGAAGGCCAAGGGCAAGGCGGCCTTCCGCCAGAAGTCGGTGCTGATCGGCACCGGGCTCTATCTCGACGCCATGGGCGAGGTGCAGTCGAACCGCATGCTCGACGTCTACAAGAGTGAAGAGGACATGCGCCGGGTGTTCGACAAGGTGGCCAGCTACATCGTCGACCACCGCGAGAACTTCGGCGCCTTCTGGAACAACGCCACCGAGGCCCTCAACGCCTTCCAGCAGTCCGGCTGCGTCGCCGGCCAGACCTGGGATTCCACCGGCCTGCTGCTCAACCGCGACAAGCCGGAGCTGAAATACCGCATGCCCAAGGAAGGCGGCATGACCTGGATGGATTCCATGGCGATCCCGTCCGGTGCCGAGAACCTCGACCAGGCCTATGCCTTCATCAACGCCATGCTCGACCCCGAGATGGCCGGCCTGATGAGCGCCAACACCGGCTACAACTCCTGCGTCGACGGCGCGGCCGCGAACGCCGGCGAGGTCTATGCCCGCCAGTTCGCCGAAGTCTACAACGCCGACAACCTCGCCAATCTCTGGTGGTGGCAGCCGGACACGCCGTTCTTCGCGTCCGGCCAGCAGGAATATGTCGACCGCATCACCAACGCGTCCTGAGCAGCTGGGGCGCGGCCTCGTGCCGCGTCGGTCGATCAACCGCGGCGTGCGAGACCATCTCGCGCGCCGTCGTCAAAACCAGAGGGTTGCGGCGGCTCGCCGCGCCCTTCCGTCCTGAAGGGTGCGGGAATTGGACGAGCGCAATCCGACAGCCTGTTTCGCGGGCGAGACACCGGCAGCCAGGCCCCAAGACGAAGTGCGGCTTTCATACGCGGCGACGATCGAGCACCGCCTCATGCGGCAGCTGTGCCTCGGCCTCGAGGCGATGACCGGCCGGCGCCGCCTCGAGGTCCTCTATCGCGGCTATGTCGACGACCCGGCGCGCGGCGATTTCTTTGCCGAGGCGATCTCGCGCATGAACATCCGGCTGGCCGGCCAGGGCGTTTCGCACATTCCCCGCCAGGGGCCGCTGGCCGTCGTCGCCAACCATCCGTACGGCGCCATGGACGGGATCGCCCTCGGCTGCCTGCTCGGCCGCTTTCGCGGCGACGTCCGGATCATCGCCCATTCGGCACTCGCCAGGGTTCCCGAACTGGCGGAGAAGCTCTTCGCCATCGACTTTTCCGGCACAAGGGAGGCCGAGCGCGCCAACATCAAGGCGCGGGCCGCGGCGCTTGGCCATCTTAAGAACGGCGGCTGCCTGATGGTGTTTCCGGCCGGCGGCGTGATGACGACGCCCCATCCGCTCGCAAGACGCGCCGTCGAGCTGAACTGGGGCCCGCTGTCGGCCCGGCTGATCATGCGCTCCGGCGCGACCGTCCTGCCGGTCCATGTCCCGGGCCAGAATTCGCGCCTGTTCCAGGTCGCGAGCCACCTGTCGCAATCGCTTCGCTATGCGCTGCTATTCCATGAGGCGGCGCGGATGATCGACGGCCGGATCGCGCTGCATGTCGGGCGGCCGATCGATCCGGCGGTGATCGCCGGCTTCCAGGATGCCGTGGCGCTGACGGAATGGCTGCGCTGGCAGGTGTTCTCATTGGGCACTGCCGCCATCCCCGACGAGCCCGACTTCTTCGCCGGCATGTTCGAGGAAGACACCAGCGACAGCGAGGCGATGCCGGCGGTCTGACGCGATCAGACGAGGCGGCGGAAGACGCCGGAAGAATGGGTGCGGCTGGCCTTCGGGTCCAGCCGGAGTTGCAACGAGGGGATATTCCGGCATGGATGGGAAAAGCGTCGAGCTTTCCGGCATCACCATGGTGTTCGACGGCTACACGGCCGTACACCCGACCGATCTCACCATTCCCGCCGGCGAATTCCACTCCATCCTCGGACCTTCCGGCTGCGGCAAGACCACGCTGCTGCGGATCCTCTCCGGCTTCCAGCGGCCGAGCCGGGGCCATGTGCTGATCGGCGGCGAGCCGGTCGATCACCTGCCGGCCAACCGCCGGCCGACGGCGATGATTTTCCAGTCGCTCGCTTTGTTCCCCCGCATGAGCGTGCGCGACAACGTCGCCTTCGGTCTCGAGGCGCGCGGCATGGGCAGGCGCGAGCGCAGCCAGAAGGCCGACGAGCTCCTGGCGCTGGTCGCCCTCGAGGCCCATGCCGACAAGCGACCGGACCAGCTCTCCGGCGGCCAGCGCCAGCGCGTCGCCGTCGCCCGGGCGCTGGCGGTCGAGCCGGCGGTGCTCTGCCTCGACGAGCCGCTGTCGGCGCTCGACCTGAAGCTTCGCCAGCACATGCGCACCGAGCTGCGCTCCCTGCAGAAGCGAACCGGCGTCACCTTCATCTACATCACCCACGACCAGGGCGAGGCCCTGACCATGTCGGACCGGATCTCGGTGATGAACAAGGGCCGGATCGAGCAGGTCGGCACCCCCACCGAGATCTACGACGCGCCGGCCACCCCCTTCGTCGCCGGCTTCGTCGGCGAGCAGAACGTCTTTGCCGGACGGGTGACCGCCATCGAGAACGGCTTCGCCCGCCTCGACGGTCCCGGCGGCACCTTCACCGGACGCCGCATGGTCGACGTCTCCGTCGGCGACGAGGCGATCCTGATGGTCCGGCCCGAGCGCACGGGCCTTGCCGGCCCGGACGCCGACGACGGCAACCGGCTGAGCGCGCGGGTCGAGGGGCGCGAACTCGAGGGTCCCTATCTCAATCTCGTAGCCCGGGACGCGACCGGCCGCCGGATCGTCCTGCATCTTGCCAATGACGGGCGCGCCCATCCCGAAGGCGGCCCTGCGGTGATCGGCTTCAAGCCCGAAGACGCGATCGTCATGACTGCCGCAAGGGGCGCTGCCGAGGCCGCGGCGCGGGTCGACGGTGCCGGCGCCGACACGGTGGGCCGACTTGGGGCGAGGGGCTGAGATGACCACGCTCCTGCGCACCTATGGCGGCCCGCTGACGACGCTGATCGTCGCCCTGGTGGTCCTGTGGATCGGCGGGATGATCGCCGCGCCTCTGCTCACCATGGCGGAGCGCTCCCTCGTCCATGTCGACCGCGGCGACGCGCTGACCCGGACAAACACCGCCGTCAACCGGCTGTCGCGGGACATCGCGACGATGGACTACGATCTTGCGGCGCATGAGCGCGAACAGGCCGCCCTCAGGGCCAGGTCGCCGGGCGCGGCGAGCGGCGCCGAGGCCGGTGGCGGTGCAGGAGGCGGCTTTCTTGTACCCGGCATGAGCGTTCCCTCGTCAGGCAACCGGCCGAACCCGGCCGAGCGCCCGTCGCTCTCACCCTCGCTTTCACCCTCACCGTCACCCTCTCCCTCGGCGCCGTCGCTGCTGCCGTCCTTCGGGGCCGGCCCGGCCGCCGAGCGCACCCCGGACGTCATTGCGCGGGAGATCTCCGACCTGCAGGCGCGGCGCGCCGCGGCAGAGGCCGAAATGGCGTCGCTGAAGCAGCGGCAGGCCGAACTTGTCGAAGCGAAAGCCAACGCCCCGCGCTATTCCTTCAAGAACTATTCGACGATCTCGCCGCTGCATCTGACGATCTTCGTCAAGACGATCTTCTATGCGACCCTCGTCACCCTGATCTCCTTCGTCGTCTGCTATCCGGTCGCCTATTTCGCGTCGAACCTGAAGGGGGCCCTCGGGGCCGGCGTGATCCTGCTCCTCCTCGTCGTGCCCTATTCTATCAACGAACTCCTGCGGGTCTATGCCTGGGCGATGATCCTTGCCCGGGAAGGCGTGCTCAACTCGGCGCTCCAGGCCGTCGGTCTCGTCGGCAGCGATCCGCCGCAATGGGCGGCCTCGAACAACGCGGTGTTCCTGGTCTCCGCCTACACCTTCGTCCTGTTCATGATGTTCCCGCTGATGAACGCCCTCGGCACCCTCGACCGCAGCCAGGTCGAGGCGGCGCGCGATCTCGGCGCATCGGTGTGGCGGGTGCATTACCGGGTGGTCATGCCCCACGCCAAGCCCGGCATCGCCATGGGGGCGATCCTCGTCTTCATGCTGTCGGCGGGCGTGATCACCGTGCCCGAACTCCTCGGCCGCGGCCTGCATCCGGACTGGTTCAGCCAGGTGATATACCGGCGGTTCTTCGAAAGCGGCAACTGGAACCAGGGCTCGGCCTATTCGCTGATGCTGCTGTTCAGCTGCATCGTCTTCATCCTGATGGTGCTGTCGCTGTTCCGCGTGTCCATCCGGGAGATCGCCAAATGAGTGCGACCGTCGGCGAGCCGCCCGTCCTCGATGTCGGAGTTCGGGCGAATTCCGGAGCGCGCTTCTTTGCGAGCGGCGCCGGATCCGTCCTGATCAAGCTCTACCTCGGCGTCTTCTTCGTCGTCCTCTTCGCGCCGATCGTCATCATGGTGGCGGCGGCCTTCAACGCCTATCCGTCGCCCTCGATTACCATCTGGCAGGGCTTCACCCTGAAATGGTTCGCCGCGATCTTCAACGATGCGCGGATGATGACCGGTCTGATGAACTCGCTGCTGATCGCCTGCGGCGTCATCGTCATCGCCATTCCGCTCGGGCTGGCCGGCGCGCTGCTCCTGACCCGGCTCGAGAGCCGGGCGAACGGTTTCCTCTACACCGTCCTCGTCGCGCCGATCATGATCCCGGGCATCGTCCTCGGCTGCACCTCGATGATCTTCTGGCGCGATGCCTTCGGCGTCGATGCCGGGCTGTTCACCGCGATGATGGCCCAGGCCTCCTTCATCGCCTCCTACTGCCTGCTCCTGTTTATGGCGCGGCTGTCGCGCCAGGACCGCAGCCTCGACGAGGCCGCCGCGGACCTCGGGGCGACGCCCTTCTTCACCTTCCGGCGGGTGACGCTGCCCTTCCTCGCGCCGACCATCGCGACGGCCTCGGTGCTGGCCTTCCTGCAGTCGATCGAGAATTTTCCGACCACCTTCTTCGCGATCGGGCCGGACTATACGCTGGTCACCGAGATCGCCAGCCGCATGCGCTTCGGCCTTTCGCCGATGATCAACGCCATTGGCGTCATCTTCATCGTCGTGACGGTCGTCGCCTCGCTGATCTGGGCGAGCAGCCGGGTGCGGGCCGAGCGGCAGGCGCGCGCCGGCGCGTGACGACGCTGCGAAAGCCGGGGCTGCGAGGTCTGGGGTGCAGAGGTCTGGGGCTTCGAGGGCCGTGCATGCGCCAAGCGGAGAGGGCGGCTTGCCTGGCGCATGCCGGCACGCCACTGTTCCGCCCATGAAGCTTCAGTTCCGCTGCCTGCCCGGCTGGAAGGGCAGGATCCCCGAGCCGAGACCTGCGACCGGCAGCCTGCCGGCCTGGCTGAAAGCCATGCCCCGCAGCGCCATCTCCGGGATCGCCGACGGCGAGGTGCGCACCGTGAAGCAATGCCCGCCCTTCGTCGACGCCATGGGCGCCGGCGTCCTGTTTCCGCTGATCGCCGACCTGCATGTGAAGGACGGCGTCTTCGAATGGGACAGCGGGCTGCCCGCCCATCCACTCGCCAGGCTCACGCGATCGCCGATCGGGGTGCATCTGCCCGAACAGCTGACCGGGTTTCCCGGCGCCGATCCGGACAGCTTCGCGGTGAAGTTCACCAATCCCTGGACGCTGCAGATGCCGGAGGGCTGGTCGATGCTGTTCTCCCATCCGCACAACCGGCCGGAGCTGCCGTTCCGCACGCTCACCGGCCTCGTGGACGCCTTCCCGGCCGGCTTCGTGCATTTTCCGGCGCTGTGGACCGATCCGGCCTTCGAGGGCGTTGTCCCGGCCGGCACGCCGGTGGCGCAGGGCGTGCTCGTCCGGCGGGAGGCGGTGGCGATCTCCTGCGGCGAGATGGACGATGCGGAACTCGCCGCGAGCCTCGACCTTCAGGATGCCCTCGACGCCGACCCCGGCGTCTATCGCAAGCGGTTCAGGATGGGGACGACCGGGGATTGAGCGCCAGCCTGCCGCGCGCGCCTTTCGAGCGCAGCGACAGGACGATGCCCGCATGGGCAGGATCGACACTCGCCCAGGCCCGCTCGGCCTCGTCGAAGCGACCGAGATCGCGCAGCGCCTCGCCCCGGCAGAGGTGGTGTCCGTCGCTTAGGGCGCCGGCTGCGATCTCGCTAAGGATCTCGAGCGCATCCGCCTGGCGGTCGAGCAGCAGCGCCGCGCGGGCCGTGTTCAAAGCTGCATCGGGATCGCCGGGATGGCTCGCGAGATAGGCCGTGCCGGCGTCGAAGGACGCCTGCGGCTCGCCCGCCTCCAGCCCGCAGGCGCAGATCTCGAACAGTGCCTTGACGTTTGCGGGATCGAGCTCGCGGGCGCGGCGGGCGGCGGCGAAACCGTCTCCTGGCCGGCCCGAGAGCCGCAGTGCGAGGGCGTGATTGTAGTGGAGGGCGGCGTTGTCCGGCTCGGCCACGACCAGAATGTCGAGCGCGGCGGTCGCCGCCGGAAAGTCGCCGCGGGTCAGGGCGTGGAGAAGCGCGGCCGTGGCGGCGTGGGTTTCGGGCGACGGCGCCGTCGCTCCGGCCTGACGCCGCCGTGTCGCCGGCTGCCTGGCGCCGCTAGAGGCTCCGCTTCGCCCGTTCCTGCCTGCCCGGCCGCCTCGCATCGCGCCGTCTCCCGCATCTGTCCCGCCCGTCCGGCATCCATGGCAGGTCATGCGGCACGGCGGCAAGTGGGGCCGTCGGGCAGGCGGCGGCGAAGCGAGCCGGTTCAGTCGGCGCGGTCGCGGGTCAACAGTTCGGCATGGGGGAAGAGGGCGGGCGAACCGCCGCAATGGACGAAGAGCACGCGCCGGCCGGGCGCGATGCGGCCTCGTTCGACACAGTCGATCAGGCCGGCCATCGCCTTGCCGGTATAGACCGGGTCGAGGAACAGGCCCTCGCTGCGCGCCAGCCGGCCGATGGCGGCGTTGCCCTCGGCGCTCGGCACGGCATAGGCCTCGCCGACATAGCCGGTCTCGATGGCCACGTCCGCGGGATCGAACCGCGCGTCGAAGCCGAGGAGTTCGGCGCCCGCATCGGCCATCGCCGCTATCCGCTCGGAAAACGGCACCGCGCTGGCGCTGACGGCTATGCCGATCACCTTGGTCCGGGGCCAGAACATCGCGCAGCCGATGAGCAGCCCCGCCAGCGTCCCACCGGAGCCGACCGGGGCGACGATGAATTCGGGGGCCGGCCGTCCCGCCTCGCCATATTGCTCCGACAGCTCCTTCACCGCCGCGACGTAGCCCATGGCGCCCAGCGCGCTCGCTCCGCCGAGCGGGATGACGTACGGCGTCTCGCCCCTGGCCGATGCGGCGTCGGCATGCTGCTGCATGCGCGGGTTGATCTCGGCGAAATAGGCGTCGGGATCCAGGAAGTCGATCTCGGCGCCGAGGAGATGGTCGAGCAGCAGGTTGCCCTGCATGACGTCCGGCCTGTTGCCGCGCAGCACGAGGACCGGCTTCATGCCGAACTTGCGGGCCGCCGCCGCCGTCATCCTGGCGTGGTTCGACTGGTGGCCGCCGGTGGTGATGAGGACCTTCGCACCCCGGTCGAGCGCGTCGGCCATCAGATATTCGAGCTTGCGCACCTTGTTGCCGCCGCCGCCGAAGCCGGTGAAATCGTCGCGCTTGAGCGTCAGCTCGATGCCGAGTTCCGCGCCGATCCGCTTCAGATCCTCGAGGGGGGTCGGCAGGAAGCCGAGGGAGATGCGGGGAATGTCGGTCAGCTTCATGGTGCGCTCGAACTTGTGCCGAAAGGGGGTGTGCGGGGCACGGTGAAAGCAATCGCTGCTGTTGTGATATATGATATATTTGGTAGGATCGGCGCAACGCCTTCCATGGTGTATGAAGGTATCCTGCGCCTGAACGTTGCGCTTGGCCGCCAACGGTGATTGCAGGCGCATAGGGCGGAGACCAAAATGGCCGATCCGATCATCCGCGTCGACGGTCTCGGCGCGGCATTCTTTCGCGACGGGGCCTGGCACGACGTCGTGCGCGGCGTTTCCTTTGCCGTCCGTCCGCGCGAGACACTGGCGCTGGTCGGCGAATCCGGCTCCGGCAAGAGCGTGACCGCGCTGGCGATGATGCGGCTCCTGCCGCGCGAGACGAGCCGGCTCTCCGGCCAGATCCTCCTCGAAGGCCGCGACCTCCTGGCGTTGCCCGAGCCGGCGATGCGCCGGGTGCGCGGCAACGAGATCGCGATGATCTTCCAGGAGCCGATGACCAGCCTCAATCCGGCGCTGACCGTCGGCGACCAGATCTCTGAGGTGCTCGTCCATCACGAGTCGATGTCCTTCCGCGATGCGAAGGCCGAAACGCTCCGCCTCCTCGACAAGGTGCGTATTCCGGCCTCGGCGCGCCGCTTCGACGAATATCCGCACCAGTTGTCCGGCGGCATGCGGCAGCGGGTGATGATCGCCATCGCGCTGGCCTGCCGGCCGAAGCTTTTGATCGCCGACGAGCCGACCACGGCGCTGGACGTGACGATCCAGGCGCAGATTCTCGAGCTCATCAAGATCCTGCAGGAGGAAGAGGGTCTCGCCGTCCTGTTCATCACCCACGACATGGGCGTCGTCGCCGAGATTGCCGACCGGACGGCGGTGATGTTCAAGGGCGAGGTGGTGGAGACCGGCGACACCGCCGCGATCTTCCACGCGCCGCGCCAGGCCTATACCCGGGCGCTGCTCTCCGCCGTGCCGGAACTGGGCTCGATGCGCGGCACCTTCCTGCCGGCCCGCTTCCCGCTGATCGATGCGGCTACCGGCAAGCCGGACGGCGTCGGCGAGACCGCCCGCGCGCCGGACCACGCCTCAATGCCGCTCCTGCGCGTCGAAGGTCTCACCGCCCGCTTCGACACGGCGTCCGGCTTTTTCGGCCGTGTCACCGGCCGGGTCCATGCCGTCGAGAACGTCTCTTTCGATCTGGCTGCCGGGGAGACGCTGGCTCTCGTCGGGGAATCGGGCTGCGGCAAGTCCTCGACCGGCCGGGCCATCATGCGGCTCACGCCGGCCCAGGCCGGCTCGATCGCCCTCGACGGCCGCGAGATCCTCGGCCTGAAGGGCGCCGATCTCGGTTTTCTGCGGCGCAGCGTCCAGATGATCTTCCAGGATCCGTTCGCCAGCCTCGACCCGCGCATGCGCGTCGGCGCGGCGATCGCCGAGCCGATGCTGGTGCACGGCACCGCCAGCCGCGGTGAGGCGCGGCACAGGGTCGCCGAACTCCTGCCGCGGGTCGGGCTCGAGCCGGCAATGGCGCGCCGCTATCCGCACGAATTCTCCGGCGGCCAGCGCCAGCGCATCTGCATCGCCCGGGCGCTGGCGCTGGAGCCGAGGCTGATCGTCGCCGACGAGGCGGTCTCGGCCCTCGACGTCTCGATCAAGGCGCAGGTGATCAACCTGATGCTCGACCTGCAGCGCGACCTCGGCCTCGCCTTCCTGTTCATCTCCCACGACATGGCGGTGGTCGAGCGGATGAGCCACCGGGTCGCGGTGATGTATCTCGGCGAGATCGTCGAGATCGGGCCGCGCGCGGCGATCTTCGAGAACCCCCAGCATCCCTATACCCGCCGTCTGCTGGCCGCCGTGCCGATCCCGGATCCGGCCCGCAAGGGCATCCGGCGGCCGCTCGACGATGCCGAGATCAGGAACCCGATCCGCCCGGTGGACTATGCGCCGCCGAAACGGCAATGGCGGACCGTCTCCCCCGGTCATCTCGTCCAGCTCTGGGGCGAGGAATGGGCGGAGCCGGCGAAGGCGGCCTGAGCCGTAGCGCGGGTCGGGTCTGCCGACGCGCTGGCGGCGGAGGCGTCAGAACAGCGGCACGACCGTCCCGATGTCGTCCGCCTCGGCCCGAGCGAGCACACGCGCCGCAAGGGCGATGTCGAAGACGTTGAGCCCGAAGCTCGAGAACAAAACCGAGGCCGTCTCGTCCGGGCGCCAGCCATCGACCACGATGGCGGCAAGGTCGGCCGCGACGCGGGACGGCTCGAAGCGCCCGGCGCGATACATCTGGAAGAGGCTCTTGGCGCTCTTCTCCGCAAATCCACCCCAGAGATCGACGGTCACGGCATCGAGCCCGTCGATGGCGCCGAAGCCGATCTCGTTGAAGCCGGCCTGGACGACCAGCCGCCCGGGGCGAACGACCTCCCGTCCGAGCAGCGGCGTCGGCGCCGCCGTGCAGCAGAGGACGACATCGGCATCCGCGATCGCCTCGAGCACAGTCTCCGCCGCCGCGACGGGCGGCCCGTCCGCCTGCCGCAGCTCAGAAAGGAGCACGTCCCGCCGCTCCGGCGTCCGGTTCCACAGGCGGATCGCCGCAACGCCCGGGAACAGCGCCCGGACCATCTCCGCATGGGCTCTCGCCTGCGCGCCGGCCCCGAGGATCGCGACAGTGCGGATCCGGTGGGCCGCGAGGGTCTGCATGGCGATGGCCGAGACGGAGGCGGTGCGCATGCGGGTGAGGAGAGCGCTTTCGACGAGGCCGAGGGGCCGGCCGTCACCGAGCCGATGGACGAGGGTGGTGCTGGTGATGCTGGGCAGCCCGGCGCCGGGGGCGGCGCGGTGCATCGCCCATTTCAGCCCCGCCGCGTCATAGCGCCCGCCGACCGAGGCCGGCAGGCCATAGGCCTTCTCGCGCGGGTCGGTGCCGACCGGAAGGACGCATTCGTCGACCATGACCGCCTCGCCGAGACGCAGGAGCCGCGTCGTTTCCCGCACGTCCTCCACCGCCAGCGACCAGTCGCCGGCGCCGGCCGCGAGCGCATTGGCGCGAGAGAGGATGCGCAGGGTGATCATGCCCCGCCGTCTCCCATCCGTCCCATGGCGGTGAGCCAGACCCCCACCGACTTGAGGAACCGCGGATAGCCTTCGAGGGTGAGGAATTCGTCGACGCCATGGGCATTGCCGCCCCGCCCGGCACCGCCGATCAGGAAGGATCGGGTGTGCGGCGCAAAGGCATAGGCAGGGGCGGCGCCGATCGCCCAGGGCCAGATCTGCGGCGGACGGGAGGTCTCGGCATAGGCGGCAAGCAGCGCCTCGACGCCGGCCGAACGCCTCGGGAAGCGATGGCCCGGATAGGAGTCTGCGACGTCGATCGTCACGCCGTCCGGCCCGTCCTGCGCAAGTGCCGCCCGGTAGGCGTCGACGAAGTCGGCCGGATCGAGGCCCGGCGGGCATCGAAGGTCGAAACCGGCATGGGCCGACGCGGGAATCACCGCATCGCCGGCGACGGGCTCCGTGCGAAGGCTCGAAATGGTGGCGGAGGCCGTCGACAGCACATGGCAAAGCAGCGTCTCGGCATCGCCGTCGATGGCGTAGCGCCGGGTCTTTCGGAAGGCGAGTTCGGCCTTTGGATCGAAGCTCGCAGCGAGTTCGGAAACGATCTCTCGCGCCTCGGCGTCGAGCACGATCTCCGCGAGCCGCCCGGTCGGCGACTGGCCGAACCGGGTGAGGGCCGCGACGAGCCGGCTCGCCGGATTGGCGATCCACGGCGCGTTGCTGGAATGGATCGCGGCCGACGGACCGCCCCATTCGCCGCCCGCAACGCCGATCGTTCCCTTGGCGATGCCGGAAAAGCCGAGAGTGAGGCGGGGAGGCCCGCCGCCATATTCGCAGAAGGACGGGAACAGGCCGCCCAGCGACGGCCGCACCGGGCAGTCCGGCTCGGCCAGATAATCCCGCAGCGCGCCGCTGCCGCTTTCCTCCTCGCCCTCGACGACGATCTCGACATCGACGCCGAGATCGCCCCGCTCGGCGAGGTCCTTCAGGACCGTCAGCATGCCGGCGAGGGGGCCCTTGTTGTTTTCCGCCCCGCGGGCGACGAAGCTCGGCCCGATCCCCTCGAGGTCGACGATCCCGCCGTCGAAGGGCGGGACCTGCCAGCCGTCGCTGCTCGCCGGCATCACGTCGTACATGTTGTAGAGGATGACCCTGGTCGCAGCGCCGGTGTCGATGCGGGCGTGGACGACCGGCGGCCGGCCCCGGCTCGGCTCGGCCGAGACGATCTCGGCGCCAAGGTCTCGGCTCAGCCAGTCGGTGAGGGCCGAGGCCTGCCGGGCTAGCGCCCGGTTGTCGCCGCGCACCGACGGGATGGCGCACCATTCCGCTGTCAGCGCCAGGGCCGCTTCGGTGAGTGCTTCGGGAGCCACGTTCACAGCCGGATCCTCGGATTGAGGAAGACATAGGCGATGTCGACGAGGAAGTTCATCACCACGAAGACGAAGGCCGCAAAGAGAACCACGGCCTGGACCACGGGAAAATCCTTGGTCTGGATCGAATCGACCGCCAGACGCCCGATGCCGGGCCAGGCGAAGATGATCTCGGTGATCAGCGCGCCGCCGAGCAGCGAGGCGAAATACATGCCCTGCACGGTGATTACCGGGATCAGGGCGTTGCGCAGCGCATGGTGGACGACGATGCGCCAGCTGGAAATCCCCTTGGCCCGGGCGGTGCGGATGTAGTTCTCCCCGAGCACCTCGATCAGGCTGGCGCGGACCAGCCGGGTGATGGCGCTGAAATAA
>PACL01000043.1 GCA_002700095.1 Fulvimarina sp.
GAGCTCCCGGTCGATATCGGCGCCGTCCTCGATATAGAGGCGGTTGACCACCTTGCCGGCGTCGCCCGTCTGCTTGGTGACGAGGGTGTTGCCGAGCATCTCGCGGGCGTTGGTGACCACGTCCTCGATGGATTTGGCGAGGCGCACGCCGCCTTTGGAATCGGGCCCGAGTTCCTTGAACTTGCCCTTGCCCCGCCCGCCGGCGTGGATCTGGCTCTTCACGACGTAGAGCGGGCCGGGCAGCTGCTTGGCCGCAGCCTCGGCCTCGTCGGCGGAGGTGATGGCGACGCCTTCCGCGACGGGGGCGCCATAGCCCTTCAGGACTTCCTTGGCCTGATATTCGTGGATGTTCATGGGGAGTGTCGGCCTCTCGTTCCAGCCTCGATGGCGGCGAAAAATGGCTGGAAAGCCGGGAGTTTCCTCCCGGCTTTCCAGAGATTTACTTCAGGTTCGGGGCGATGCCCTGGCAGGCTTCCATGAGGCCCTTGACCGAGTTCACCGACTTGTCGAACTGGGTCTTCTCGTCACCGGCGAGATCGATCTCGATCACCCGCTCGATGCCGCCGGCGCCGATCACGCAGGGAACGCCGACATACATGTCGTTGAGGCCGTACTGGCCGCTGAGCGCGGCGGCGCAGGGCAGGACGCGCTTCTTGTCCTTGAGGAAGGATTCCGCCATCTCGATTGCCGAGGCGGCCGGGGCGTAATAGGCCGAGCCGGTCTTCAGCAGGCCGACGATTTCGGCGCCGCCGTCACGGGTGCGCTGGATGATCTCCTCCAGGCGCTCGGCCGTACACCAGCCCATCTTGACGAGGTCGGTCAGGGGAATGCCGGCGACGGTGGAATAGCGGGCGAGCGGCACCATGGTGTCGCCGTGGCCGCCGAGCACGAAGGCCGTCACGTCCTCGACGGAGACCTGGAATTCCGCGGCGAGGAATGTGCGGAAGCGCGAGGAGTCGAGCACGCCGGCCATGCCGACGACCTTCTCCTTGGGAAGGCCGGAGAACTTCTGCAGCGCCCAGACCATCGCATCGAGCGGGTTGGTGATGCAGATGACGAAGGCGTTCGGCGCGTATTTGGCGATGCCGGCGCCGACCTGCTCCATGACCTTGAGATTGGTGCCGAGAAGATCGTCGCGGCTCATGCCCGGCTTGCGCGGCACGCCGGCGGTGACGATGCAGACATCCGCGCCTTCGATGGCGGCGTAGTCGTTGGCACCCGTGAGGCGCGCGTCGAATCCCTCGACCGGGCCGCTCTCGGCGATGTCGAGCGCCTTACCTTGGGGCGTACCCTCGGAAATGTCGAACAGGACGATGTCGCCGAGTTCCTTCAGCGACGCCAGATGAGCGAGCGTGCCGCCGATCATGCCGGAACCGATGAGTGCGATCTTGTTGCGGGCCAAGTCTCTATCCCTTCGTTGGCGCGGCGGCCGGCCCCTCCTGGCCGGATCCGCCGCCGAGTGCCTCACGCGCCGGGGCCGGCTGTCGGTCCCTGCGGCGCGCATCGGGCATCGAGACCCAGCATCTGTCCCGGCCTTGCGAAGAGCCGGAACCGATGCTGCAATGCAACGGTGCCCCCGTTGGAGGGCACGCTTAGCCTTGTCGGCCATCGCTTGCAACATGCAAAATAACGGATCAGGAAATACAATCGGTTAGATTGTTTTCGACTTACGTAAAAGTAAGAATCCGAGACTTTCGATCGATTGCTCCGGCCGGCTCGCGGCCAGCGTCGTCTCCCGATGTCCGCTCTGCCCAGACCAGCCGCTCAGCGGCTGCGCCGGGCCTCGCGCCTTGCCCGCAGCCGCGCCTCGGCGGCCTCCGCCCCCCGCTCCAGCTCGACAAGCACACGGGCAATCTCCTCGGGATTTAGGGAGCCGATCGTTTCCGCCAAGCGGTTGGCGAGCCGCGTCGCATTGGCCGACAGCCCCGCGGTCTCGACGACGATGCGTGGATGGGACAGCTCGCAGAGCCGTTCCAGCTCCTCCGCATCGTCCCAGATGACGTTGAGGTAGCCGATGATCCGCTGCAGCATCGCCCAGGTCGGACGGCCGCGCCGGCCGTGCTCCAGCGCCGACAGATAGGCCGAGGAGACCCCGAGCGCCCGCGCCATGTCCTGCTGGGTGACGCCGCGCTGCGCCCGCAACTCGCGGATCTTGGCGCCGAACGGGGTCATTTCGGCCGCCGCACCCGGACATAGAGCGCACCGTCGCCGCCGTGATGGCGCTCGGCGCTCTCGAAGCCGGAGACCAGCGAGCGGAACTGCGGGCTGGCGAACCATTGCGGCACCACGCGCCGCAGGATGCCGCGCGAGCCGCCGGCGATGCCGCCGCGCCCGGTGATGACGAGGACATGGCGCATGCCCATCGCCTGGGCCTGCGACAGGAAGCCCGCCAAAACGGAATGCGCCGTCGCCTGGGTCATCTCGTGAAGATCGATGCGGGCGTCGATGCCGATCCGGCCCTTGGCGATCTTGCGCCGGGTCGGCCGCTCGATCGGGTGCTGGGAGGGCAGCTGGGACAGCGAAGGACGCTGACGCGCCAGCGCCGCAACAAGGGCTGCGGCCGGCTTGGCCGCGGCGTCGCCGGCTTTCGATCCCACTGGAGGCGCGACCGCCGCGGGCGGTTCCGGCAGCTCCGGCAGCGCCCGCCCCTTCAGCGGCACCGCCTGCCGGGCGACGCCCGCCCACAGCCGTCGGTCCTCCTCGCTCAGCGTCCGCCGCCGCTTCATGACGTCAGCTCGGCCGCAAGGTCCGGGGGAACGAGGACGAAGAAATCGGCCGGGTGGCGGATCGTGCCGGCGATGGCCCCTGCCGCATCGCCGGTGCCGACGAAGATGTCCGCCCGGGCAGCTCCGAGGATGGCCGAGCCGGTGTCCTGGGCGATCATCGTCCGGCGGAACGGCGCGCCGCCGATCGTCAGCGCATCGGACGCGATGAAATAGGGAATGCCATAGGTCGACAGCAGCCGGTCGACGGCGATCGAGGCGAGCGGCGTCAACGGCACCTTCGCCGCGCCGAGCGGACCGAGCGCCGGATCGTCGACCGGAATTTCGGCGAAGAAGATGAACGACCGGTTGCGGGCGAGAATGTCGTCGGCGCGGTCCGCATGGGCCGCGAGATAGGCGCGGATGCCGACCATGTCGGCCTTAGCGAGGGTCAGCGCGCCTTCCTCGACGAGGCTGCGGCCGACCGCCGTGAAGGGATGGCCGCTCTTGGCCGCATAGCCGACGCGCATCTGCCGCCCGTCGCGCATCTGCAGCCGCGCCGACCCCTGGACATGGATGAAGAAGGCCTCGACCCGGTCGGCGAGCCAGGCGATCTCGAGGCCCCGGCCCTTCAGGGCGCCGGCTTCGATTGCGCCGCGGTCGAAATATTCGCCGATCATGCCGCAGGACAGCCGCCGGCCGAAGCGGAACTCCGGATCGAAGCCGGGCGGCCGGTTGACGTCGTCGATCTTCACCAGATCGTCGGGACGACCATAGAGCGGGAAACGAAAGACATCGTCCGGCTCGTCCGACGCCTCGACCACCGGCTCGTAATAGCCGGTGAGAAAGCCCGCGCCTCCGGCATCCGGGACACGGGCACCATCGGGAACAATAGCGAGCGGCGTGAAGTGGCTCTCGAAGAACCGGCGGGCGGCCTCTGCGTCGAGGATTTCGCCGACCCGCAGCGCTGCGACGGCAGCCGGCCGAAACGCCTCAGCCCGCAGGCCGAGAGCGCCGGTCGGAAAGGCGCCGTCGATGAGCCGGCCCGCACTCGCACGAAAGGCCGAGAAGGCGGCGCGGTGATCGGCGGCTGCAAAGCCCGTGAGATCCTCGAAGCGCCGAGGAAGAAAGGCCGCCATCGCCTCTACCACCCCGCACGCTCAGGCTTCGTCGGATTCGGTGCCGACGAGTTTCCAGTTGGGATCGCGCGACCGGATGTCGCGGGCAAAGACCCAGACGTCGCGGACCTCGACGACCGTCTCCGGATCGCCGTCGACGACCTCGCCGTTCGGGCCGACGGTGGCGCTGATCAGCTGCGACACCATGCGCACGGTGATCTGGGCGTTGCGGTCCTGCAGCTCGGCGGCGACGATCTTGGCGTCGTCGATGCCGACGAAGGAGGAGTTCATCTTCTGGCCGCTGGCCTCGCGCGCCGCGATCGCCTTCTCGAAGTCGGCATAGACTTCCGGCGACAGGAGCCCCTTCAGGAGCTTGCGATCCCCATCGGCGAAGCCGTTGACGATCATCTCGTAGGCGACCTTGGCGCCGTCGAGGAACTCCACCGGATCGAATTCCGGATCGGCGTCCCGAATCTTGCGCAACTCGCCGTTCAGCGGGCTGCCCGGCGTCGCCACCTTGTCCACCTTTTCGTAGAGCAGGCGGGCGGGAACGTTCTCGTTCTCCTCGGCCCGCCGGTTCGGCAGCGTCACGACATTGCCGTTGGCGGCGGGCTCCTCGCGGCTCGTCTCCGTCCGCGAATAGGGATCATAGGGCGGCCGTTCGTTGCCCGTTCGCCGTCCGAGCACGTTCCGCAGCTGAAACAGGACGATCGCAGCCAACACTATGAAGAAAATCGTCCCAAAACTCATTGCGCGCCGCCACCTCGTTTCCCGTCCGCCTGAATGGCCCTCATATAGAGATGACACGCCGCGCATTCAAATCCGAGTTCGCCATCCCTATTATGAGAGGAAGAACACCGGCGCGTTTGCCGGTTCGTCCATCCGCTGGCTCCTTCGGCTCCTGGCCGACGGTCGGCCGGCCGGCCCGCAAGGATCGACCGACATGCCCTTCGCGATCATTCCTTTCCTGCTCCTCATCATCCCGGTGATGGAGATCGCCGTCTTCATCGCCGTCGGCAATCTGATCGGCCTGTGGCCGACGCTCGGCCTCGTGGTGCTGACGGCGGTGATCGGCTCGGTTCTCCTGCGGCGCCAGGGGATCGGGACGCTGGCGCGGATCCAGGCCGAGATGCAGGCCGGGCGGGTTCCGGCCCGCGAACTGGTCGACGGGGTGATGATCCTGGCGGCAGGCATCCTTCTTCTCACCCCGGGCCTCGTCACCGACACGATCGGCTTCCTGCTGTTCGTCCCGGGCGTGCGCGGCACCATCCGCCGGGTGATCAGCCAGCGGGTGGTGGTGATGGCCAAGGGCACGACGTCGCGCGGCTTCGGCCCCGGTGGGACGGGGCATCAGCGGCCCCAGGGACCGCGGCAGGGCGGACCCGACGTCGTCGATCTCTCCGGCGAGGACTATCGCCGGCACCCGGATCCCTCCTCGCCCTGGCACGGCTCGGAGGACGACAAGGGCGAGCCGCCGCGCACGCTGCACTGAGCGAGGCGCTACGCGGGGCGCAGCCCCACGGCCGCATGGCAGGTCTGCGCCTTGTGATCGGCTGTGCTGCATGATAGCGCTCGCGCCGAACGAATTTCCCGTCGGGCATCCTTCGAAGCGATCGACCCGGCAATGTCGCGGACAACTTCCGGCTGCGCCGCGCCAGGAACCCAGAAGAAAGGTCGACGATGTCCCAGAGCAACGAAGTCAACGGCACCAATGGTGGATCGGTCGGCGATGGCGCCACCCCGCCGAGCCTCAACATCCTGACCCAGTACATCAAGGACCTCTCCTTCGAGAGCCCCAACGCTCCGGCGATCCTGCGCAGCCAGGCGCGCGGCCCGGCGATCAACATCGGCGTCAATGTCGGCGCCAACCAGATCGAGGGCAGCCAGAACGAGTTCGACGTGCGCCTGACGCTCAACGCCAAGGCCGGTGAAGGCGCCGAGATGCTGTTCCACGTGGAACTCGAATATGGCGGCGTCTTCCGGCTGGAAAACTTCCCCCAGGAGCACCTCCTGCCGCTGCTGTTCATCGAGTGCCCGCGGCTGCTCTTCCCGTTCGCGCGGCAGGTCGTCGCCGACGTGACCCGCAATGGCGGCTTCCCGCCGCTGATGATCGACCCGATCGACTTCGCCAAGCTGTTCCAGCAGCGCATGGCCGAAGAGCGCGCCCGCCAGCAGGTTCAGACCGCCTGAGGCAGACGCGGCTCCGGCCGCGGCCAGGCTCCGCCTGGAGGATGCCATGATGACGCCGGCGCGAGCGATCGCGCCGGCGTTGCCGTATCGGTGACCATATCCGCGTAGCGAAGAGGCCCGGTCGAGCCGCTCAGCCGGCGACGATCTCCGCCTCAGCCGTGGCCTGATGCTCCAGATAACGCCACCAGATCGCCTCCGCGCCGAGGCTTTCGACGAAGGCGAGGTGACGCGCGGCATCGGCTTCGGTGAGGCGCGGCGCGAGCTCCCGTGGCCTTGGCGCGATCCGCTGGACGCCCGCGTCGGTGCCTGCGTCCTCGGCGGCCGCATCGGCGCCGAAGACCAGGCCGAGCGCCGCCTGGCGACCGCCGATCAGCTCGATATAGACGTCGGCGAGGAGCTGGCTGTCGAGCAGCGCGCCATGCTTGTCGCGCCGCGAGGTATCGATGGAAAAGCGTGAACACAGGGCATCGAGCGTCGCCGGCGCCATCGGAAACTTGCGCCGCGCCATCGCCAGCGTATCGAGGACGCGCTCCATGCCGATCGGCGGCCGGCCGAGGCGTGCGAGCTCGGCGTTCAGGAAGCGCATGTCGAAGGTCGCGTTGTGCGCGATCAGCCGGCCTTCGGAAAAGAAGTCGAGGAAGTCGTCGAGGACCTCGGAGAACACCGGCTTGTCGGCGAGAAACTCGTCGGAAATGCCGTGGACGTCGAAGGCCGCGGGATCCACCTTGCGGCCCTCCGGCCGGATGAAGACGTGAAACTCGCGGCCGGTCGGGATGTGGTTCCACAATTCGACGCCGCCGATCTCGATCACCCGCTCCACGGAGGGATCGAGGCCGGTCGTTTCGGTGTCGAAGACGATCTCGCGCATGGTGCTGGCTCCCGCTCGCCCCTTCAGTCGCAAAATGCGGCAGGCAGGGCAAGGCAATGGGTGCGTTGCGACCGATTTCCACAAGGGATCGCGATCGGCTAGACTGAGGGCCTGAGACCGGTACGCCCCGCCACCCCGAAGGAGGCGCAGATGAACATCCAGGCCCCCGCCATCCGCACCGCCGACGACTTCCTGCGCTGGAACGAAGGGCGCGAGGGCCGGCGCGAGTTCGTGGGCGGGAGGATCGTCGAGATGATGACCGGCGGCACCAAGCGCCATGCCAGGTTGATGTTGCGGCTGGCAAGGATGCTGGATGCGGCGCTTCCGGACAGCCTGTCGGTGACCCCCGCCGACTATGCCGTCAGGACACCGCTCGGCATTCGCTATCCGGACGTGCTCGTCGAGCCGTCCGACGCCAGCGCCGACGACAGCCTCGCCACCGACGCGGCGGTCCTCATCGCCGAGATCCTCTCGCCCTCCTCCGTCGCGACGGATTTCGGCGAAAAGGCGCAGGAATACACCGCCATAGACAGCCTCCGGCACTATCTCGTCTTCTCCCAGGACGAGCCCCGCGTCTGGCTCTGGTCCCGCAGCGCGGACGGCGGCTTCGAAAAGCCGGAGATGATCGCCGGGCGCGAGGGAACCGTCGAGCTGACGGGCCTCGGCATCACGCTCGCGCTGGCCGAGCTCTACCGGGACATCGCGTGACAGCCGAAACGATCAGCGTACGAGCGAGGAAAGGACGGATCGCATGAACATCCAGGCCCCCGCCATCCGCACCGCCGACGACTTCCTGCGCTGGAACGAGGGGCGTGAGGGCAGACGCGAGTTCGTTGGCGGGAGGATCGTCGAGATGATGACCGGCGGGACACGGCAACATGCACAACTCGTGTTGCAGCTCGCTTTGCTGCTGAAATCCGCATTGGCCGCAGCAGAGTTCGTCGTCACCGCAGCCGATTATGCCGTGAGAACGCCACTCGGAATCCGTTACCCGGACGTTCTGGTCGAGCCGACGGGCGCCAGCGCCGGCAACAGCCTTGCTAGCGAGCGTGCCATCCTCGTCGCCGAAATCCTTTCGCCTTCCTCGCTCGCGACCGATTTCGGCGAGAAGGCGCAGGAATACACCGCCCTCGACAGCCTCGCCCATTATCTGGTCCTCGCCCAGGACGAGCCGCGAGTCTGGCTCTGGTCACGAGGCGAGGACGGCGGCTTCGAAAAGCCGGAGATGACCGCCGGGCGCGAGGCGACGGTCGAGCTGACGGGCCTCGGCATCTCCCTCGCCCTTGCCGACCTCTATCGCGGCATCGCATAAAGCGGGACCACAGCAGACGGCCGGCTCTTCGACCAGTCCCGCCGCGATCATCGAATGCCGAGCCCATGACCCTCAAAGCCCGCATCATTCCCTGTCTCGACGTCAAGGACGGCCGCGTCGTCAAGGGCGTCAATTTCGAAGGGCTGATCGATGCCGGCGATCCGGTCGAGGCGGCGAGGGCCTATGACGCCGCGGGCGCCGACGAGCTCTGCTTCCTCGACATCACCGCTTCTTCCGACGAGCGCGAGACGATCTTCGATGTCGTCGCCAAGACCGCCGAGCAGTGCTTCATGCCGGTGACGGTCGGCGGCGGCGTCCGGACCGTGCAGGACGTGCGCAGGCTGCTGCTTGCCGGTGCCGACAAGGTCTCGATCAACACCGCCGCCGTGAAGGACCCAGATTTCGTCAAACTGGCTGCCGACAAGTTCGGCGACCAGTGCATCGTCGTCGCCATCGACGCGCGCCGCGTCTCGGGCAACGGCGGGGCGCCGCGCTGGGAGATCTTCACCCATGGCGGGCGCCAGGCGACCGGCATCGACGCGGTGGACTTCGCCCGCCGCATGGTCGACAACGGCGCCGGCGAGATCCTGCTGACCTCCATGGACCGGGACGGCACCAAGGCCGGCTTCGATCTCGACCTGACGCGGGCCGTGGCCGATGCCGTCCATGTGCCGGTGATCGCGTCCGGCGGCGTCGGCAATCTCGATCACCTGGTCGAAGGCGTGCGGGACGGTCATGCGGGCGCCGTTCTGGCCGCCTCGATCTTCCACTTCGGCACCCACACGATCGGCGAGGCCAAGGCCCACATGGCCGCCGCCGGCATCCCGATGCGTCTCGACAAGGCCGACTGAGGCTGGCATTGGCGAGACGCGCAGGAGGAATGGCAGGCATGACGAACTTCACTCTGGAAGACCTCGAGACGATCGTCGCCGCCCGCGCCGGATCGACCGACGGCTCCTCCTACACCGCGACGCTGGCCCGGAAGGGCGCCGCCCACACCGCCAAGAAGCTCGGCGAGGAGGCGGTCGAGACGATCATCGCCGCGGTGTCGGAAGACGACGGCCGCCTCACCTCGGAAGCGGCCGACCTCCTCTATCATCTCCTCGTGCTTCTCCACCTGAAGCATGTGCCCCTGTCGGCGGTGATGGCCGAGCTCGCCCGCCGCACCACCCAGAGCGGCCTCGAGGAAAAGGCCGGGCGCCCGCAGGCGGCAGACGATTGATGGACCAGCTCGCCCCGGCGAAATATTCGCCCTACCGCATCTTCACCGCCGCCGAATGGGCGCGGTTCCGGGCGGATGCGCCGCTGACCCTGTCCGAGGATGAGGTGACGCGGCTGCGCTCCCTCGGCGATCCGATCGACCTCGACGAAGTGGCGCGGATCTATCTCGCCGTCTCGCGGCTGATCTACGCCCATGTCGAGGCGATGCAGCTCCTGTTCCGCCAGCGCCAGCGCTTCCTCTTCGGCGACCAGCCCGGCCGCAAGACGCCGTTCATCATCGGCATCGCCGGTTCGGTCGCGGTCGGCAAGTCGACGACGGCGCGAATCCTGAAGGAGCTTCTCGGCCGCTGGCCGTCCTCGCCCAAGGTCGACCTCGTCACCACCGACGGGTTCCTCTATCCGAACGCCGTCCTCGAGGAAGGCGGCCTGATGCGCCGCAAGGGCTTTCCCGAGAGCTACGACGTCGGCAAGATCCTGCGCTTCCTGTCCGACATCAAGGCCGGCCGGCCGAAGGTCGAGGCGCCGGTCTATTCGCATTTCGTCTACGACGTCATGCCCGGCAAGAAGGTCGTCGTCGACCGGCCGGACATCCTGATCTTCGAGGGACTGAACGTCCTGCAGGTGCGCGAGATGCCGAAGGACGGCAAGGCCATCCCCTTCGTCTCCGACTTCTTCGACATCTCGATCTATATCGACGCCGAGGAAATCGACATCCACCGCTGGTACATCGACCGCTTCATGAGCCTCAGGCAGACCGCCTTCCGCGAGGAGGGCTCGTTCTTCCATCGCTATTCGAAGGTCTCCGACGAGGAGGCGCTGACGATCGCCGAGGACCTGTGGTCGCAGATCAACGCCCGCAACCTCCACGACAACATCCTGCCGACCCGCCCGCGCGCCAACCTCATCCTGCGAAAGGGCGGCGACCACCTGATCGAGCAGGTGGCTCTCAGGAAGCTCTGACACCGGCCCGCGCATCGCTTGGGCGGCGACCTCTTGGCTCCAGCCGAAGACCGGTGCGACGGTACGAGCCCGCCGGATCCTGCCCGGCGCCCAAGATGACCAAGATTTCACGAGCGAGAGGCGGCACCGGCCGCGTAGAGAAGACGTTCAGACACGGCTGACGGCACCGCCGCCGCCGAAGCCGGCCTCATCGCGGGCCCGGCGCCTTTCGAGGACGCGTCTTCATGTTCGTCTCGTTCTTTCCCCGTCCGAAATCCTTCTTCCTCTCCGCCGTCCTCTGGACGATCATCGCCATCGTCCTCTGGTACGGCTTCGGCGAGAGGGCCGGCGCCGACTTCGGCCTGCCGCCGCTCCCGCCCGGCACCGAGCCGGCCATCGGCATCCAGCTGTTCTGGTCGGCGCCGTTCCTGTGGTTCGATCTCTACTTCGCCGGTTTCGTCGGCCTGTTCTACCTGTTCTGGCGCCTCTACGCGCCCCACCCCTGGATGAACTGGTCGATCCTCGGCTCCGCCTTCATCCTCTTCGCCATCTACTTCCAGGTGCAGATCGACGTCGCGGTGAACGCCTGGTACAACCCGTTCTACGATCTTCTCCAGTCGGCGCTGACCAAGTCCGGCACCGTCACCCTCGCCGAGTTCTTCGGTGAGCAGTGGACCTTCGCCGGCCTCGCCCTCGTCGGCATCACCACCTCCGTCCTCGTCGCCTTCTTCGTCTCCCACTACGTGTTCCGCTGGCGAACGGCGATGAACGGCTATTACATGGAGCACTGGCAGAAGCTCCGGCTGATCGAGGGCGCCGCCCAGCGCGTCCAGGAAGACACGATGCGGTTCGCCTCGACGACCGAGGATCTCGGCACCAGCGCGGTGCAGTCGGTGATGACGCTGATCGCCTTCCTGCCGGTCCTGCTGGCCTTGTCCGTTCACGTGACGGCGCTGCCGATCGTCGGCCAAATCCCCTACTCGCTGGTCCTTGCGGCCATCCTCTGGGCAGCCTTCGGCACCGCGCTTCTCGCCCTCGTCGGCATCCGGCTGCCCGGCCTGGAGTTTCGCAACCAGCGGGTCGAGGCGGCCTATCGCAAGGAACTCGTCTATGGCGAGGACGATGCGCGCCGGGCCGCGCCGCCGACGGTCAGGAGCCTGTTCTCCAATGTCCGCACCAATTACTTCCGGCTGTATTTCCACTACATGTATTTCAACGTCGCGCGCTACGGCTACCTGCAGGCCGACGTGATCTTCCCGACCCTTTTGCTCGGGCCGACCATCGTCGCCGGCGCGATCACCTTCGGCCTGTGGCGCCAGATCACCAACGCGTTCGAACAGGTGCGCGGCTCGTTCCAGTATCTGATCGCGTCCTGGACGACGGTGGTCGAGCTGATGTCGATCTACAAGCGCCTCCGGGCCTTCGAGGCGCAGATCGAAGGCGCGGCCTTGCCGGAGATCGACCGGCGCTGGCTGAGGCCGCAGGAGAGCCCGGCCGAGTGACGGCAGGCTCGCCCGAGCGACCGTGCCCGCTTCATTTCCCTTGCGAAGAGAGATACTTACCGCTAGGACATGCGCGTCTCTCCAACAAGGAAACAACCCGCCATGCTTCGGCAGCTCGTCGTCGCCCTCCCGCTCGTCCTCGCCGCCCTTCCGGCCATGGCCGAGGACCTCGCCTTCGACCTCATCAACAAGACCTCTTCCACCGTGACGGAATTCTACACCTCCCCCGTCGAGACCGACGACTGGGAGGAGAACATGGTGAGCGATCCGATCGGGTCCGGCGAGCAGGCAACGGCGACCATCGCCGACGGCCGCTCGGTCTGCGAATACGACATCCGGGCGGTCTTCGCCGACGGCGACACGGTCGAGGAGAAGAACGTCAATCTCTGCGAACTCGGCAGCTACACCCTGCACGAATAGCCGCATGCGATGGCGGGCGCGCCGCGACGCCCGAGCGGCGCGCGGCGCCTCGCCCGGCAGAGCGGGCCAGACCAGGCCCCTTTCGTCCGACGTCGCATAGATCCCTTCCAGATGTCCGAGTTCGAACCCACTCGATCGGCGCGCAGGCTTGATCCAATCCCGATCCGTTCGACCGACCGGCGCCTTCAGCCGCCGCCTGGCTTCGTCACCCGCCGCAGTGTCAGGTTGATCCGGCCGCCGTTCTTCAGCAGCGTCGAGGTCTGCGGATAGATCCGGTCGACGCCGTGATGGCTGAGCCGGGCCGCGCCGCCGAGGACGAAGACGTCGCCGGAGGCGAGGCGGATTGAAGCGGTCGTCCCGCCGCGCTCGGTCCCGCCAACGCGGAAGCGGCAGTCGTCGCCGAGCGAGACCGACACGACCGGCGCCTCGAGATCGGCCTCGTCCTTGTCCTGATGCAGGCCCATCTTCGCCTTGTCGTCATAAAAGTTGACGAGGCAGGCCTCCGGCGGATGCGGATAGCCGGCAACCTCCTCCCACAGCGCCAGCAGGGCCTCAGGAATCGCCGGCCACGGCTCGCCGGTCACCGGATGCTGCGGCTGGTAGCGATAGCCCGACTTGTCGGAGACCCAGCCGAGCCTGCCGCAATTGGTCATGCGCACGGAGAACGGCCGGCCCCAGCGCGGCATGACCGGCGTATAGAGCGGCGCCGCGGCGACGACGCCCCGCACCATCTCGACCAGGCGCTCCTGAGCGGTGCGGTCGAAGTGACCGGGCAGGTGGCGGGCACCGGCGGGAAGCAGCATCACGCCCCGCTCCGCGCGTGGAGACGAGATCGATCGCTCCCGGCCACGTGACACCCATCATGTCCTTCCATGATATCGGATTTTGATACTATACTGCGGTGATGAACCAACGCCAACGCAAGCTCCTCGATGAGATCTTCGCCGATCCCGTCTCAGGTGGGATTGCCTGGCGGGATATCGAGGCGTTGCTGGTCGCTCTCGGAGCTGATGTGAGCGAAGGCCAGGGGTCGCGGGGTCCGCATCGCCCTGAACGGTGTGCGCGCCATCTTTCACCGCCCGCACCCGCAGAAGGAAACCGGCAAGGGCGCGCTCCGGTCGCTGCGGCGGTTCCTCGAGGAAGCAGGGGTGAGACCATGACGATCATGCATCATGAAGGCTACGAGGCGAGGATCGACGTCGACGAGGAGGCCGGGATCTTTCACGGCGAGATCATCAACCTGAGAGACGTCGTGACCTTCGAGGGATCCTCCGTCGATGAACTCAAGCGCGCCTTTGCCGAGTCCGTCGAGGACTATCTCGCCTTCTGCGCGGAACGGGGCGAAGAGCCGGAAAAGCCTTATTCCGGCCAGTTCGTGGTCCGGGCAGATCCGATTCTTCACCGTGAGCTGGCCAGCACCGCGAAGCGTGAAGGCATCAGCCTCAACAAGCTCGTGACCAAGATCCTGCAACGCGCACTGCGCGAACCGGCGGATTGATCGCCTGTTCGATCGCTCGGATCGGATTGCCCATCAAGACAGATAGCCGAGCTGCGCGGCCATGGCGACGGCGTGGGTGCGGTTGGCGGCGTTCATCTTGCGCTGGGCCGCCGTCAGATATTGCGACACCGTATATTCCGAGAGCGACAGGATCAGGCCGATCTCGCTGGAAGTCTTGCCGAGCATGGCGAGCTTCAGGCAGTCGCGCTCGCGCCCCGACAGCGGATTGTTGCGCTGGTTCTCCTCGAAGCGGACCGCCGCGAGCATCGAGAAATAGACGAAGGCGAAGCGGTGCAGCTCGGCGATCGCCTGGCGCGACAGGTTCGGCTTCTGCCCCGCGAACGACAACGCGCCGTTGAACGAGGTCATCGCGTGAACCGGCAGGAGCACGCCGGCAAGGTAGCCTTCCTGCAGGAGGAAGCGGGCGGCCGGGCTCGGATCGGGTTCGTCGGAACCATAGAGCGTCTCGATGTCCCAGACGAAGGGCATCGGATCGGTGCGCAGGGTGCCGACGACGATCTTGAACTTGTGCAGCCCGTGGGCCTCGTAGCCCCTCGCGAAGCCGGGCGTCCAGTTGCCGTGGATCAGCCGGGTGGCGAGGCCGACGTCATCCGTCGACGGCAGCGACAGCGCCGCGCCATGGCTGAAGCCGTAGCGCGCGGCGACCTCGCCGACCGCCTCGGCCAGAGGTTCCTCGCACCATGGCTCTTCAATCCGGATCAGAGCTTCGAGGGCCGCACTCAAAGGCCGTCCTCCCTGTTCGCCGCCCGGACGTCTTGCCCTGTCGCATGCCGGATCGAGGGTAGCATCTCGGCATCACACCTGTCGCGGCTTGCGTGAGACCCTTCCGGCCAGAGGCTGCCGGTCGGACGAGGCGGCGAAGGATGCGGCCGCATCGCCCTTCGCCAAAGGATCGAAGATCGCCGGATGAACGACGACACCCGGCGAATCGCGCCTTTAGTCTGACCGCATTTCCGCCCGAATTTGAAGGGCCGATCGCGCCCTTGCAGCCGTGATCGTCGTCAGGCTGGCACTTCCCGCATCGCGAACCCATCTATGCGAGCGAATGCGCAAGACGGGCGGCGACGGTTCCGTCTTGGGCGCAAACTTTGGCAGAACGGGGCGAGAGCGCCGATCGAACCCACGCGTTGCCCTCGGGCTCCGGCCGTCTCCGCCGGCCATCAGCAGCGACATGCGCGTGCCACGTGCGACAGACTGACGCCCCCTCGGCCGGCCGTTCCCGTGAAGGGGCTTCGGCGATCCGGGCGGCGCGGCAAACCGACCTTGGGCCGGCTTCGGCCCGCAGACAGAAGTGATGACCATGACCGACTTCTCTCCCCGCGAAATCGTCTCCGAACTCGATCGGCACATCATCGGCCAGAAGGACGCCAAGCGAGCCGTCGCCGTGGCGCTGCGCAACCGCTGGCGCCGGCAGCAGCTCGAAGGCTCCCTGCGCGAAGAGGTGATGCCGAAGAATATCCTGATGATCGGGCCGACGGGTGTCGGCAAGACCGAGATCTCGCGCCGCCTCGCCCGGCTCGCCGGCGCTCCCTTCATCAAGGTCGAGGCGACGAAATTCACCGAGGTCGGCTATGTCGGCCGCGACGTCGAGCAGATCATCCGCGACCTCGTCGAGATCGGCATTTCGCTGGTGCGCGAGAAGAAGCGCGAGGAGGTGAAGGCGAAAGCCCATCAGGGCGCCGAGGACCGGGTGCTCGACGCCCTCGTCGGCAAGACCGCCTCGCCCGCGACGCGGGACTCGTTCCGCAAGAAGCTGCGCTCCGGCGAGCTCGACGACAAGGAGATCGACATCGAGGTTGCCGATACCGCCAATCCCCTCGGCGGCATGGAGCTGCCCGGCATGCCGGGCGCCAATATCGGTGTCCTCAACCTGTCGGAGATGTTCGGCAAGATGGGCGGCGGCCGCATGAAGCAGCGCCGGACCACCGTGCGCGACAGCTACGGCCTCCTGATCGGCGAGGAATCCGACAAGCTGCTCGACCAGGAACAGCTGGTGCGCGAGGCGATCGCGGCCGTCGAGAACAACGGCATCGTCTTCCTGGACGAAATTGACAAGGTCGCCAACAAGGACGGCCATGGCGGCGGCGCCGGCGTCTCCCGCGAGGGCGTCCAGCGCGACCTCCTGCCGCTGGTGGAAGGCACCACCGTCGCGACCAAGCACGGGGCGGTGAAGACCGACCACATCCTGTTCATCGCATCCGGCGCCTTCCACGTCTCCAAGCCCTCGGACCTTCTGCCCGAGCTGCAGGGCCGCCTGCCGATCCGGGTCGAGCTGCGGGCCCTGACCAAGGAGGACTTCCGCCGCATCCTGACGGAAACCGAGGCCTCGCTGATCAAGCAGTACATCGCCCTGATGAAGACCGAGAATGTCGACCTCGAGATCACCGACGACGCCATCGACGCCATCGCCGATACGGCGGTGTCGCTCAACGGCTCGATCGAGAACATCGGGGCACGCCGCCTGCAGACGGTGATGGAGCGCGTCCTCGACGACATCTCCTTCGAGGCGCCCGACAAGGGCGGCGAGAGCTACCGGGTCGATGCCGCCTATGTCCACAAGGCTCTCGACGGCATCGCCGGCAATGTCGACCTGTCGCGCTACATTCTGTAACGGCCAGCCACCGCTCGCGCGCATTGGCCGTCGGATCGAGGCGCCTCTCTGACATCAAAATCCGGGGCGGGTGGCCATTGCCATCCGCCCCGTTCTTTTCGATCGCTGGTTGACGCCTCAGAAGATGAAGTCGTTGGCGTCGAGGTCGGCGATGTTGACGTTGAGCAGGGTGATGGTGTCGGCGCCGTCGGTGATCACCGCGCTGCTGCCGACCTGGGTCAGGTGGTTCGCCTGGAGATCGGCGAAATCGGTGATGGCGGTGACACCGGCGAGATCGATCTTCTCCGAGTTGTTGAACTCGTCGAAGTCGGTGATCACGTCCTTGCCGAAGCCATTGGCGAAGACGAAGGTGTCGGCGTTGAAATCACCGGTCAGCCGGTCGTTGCCGGCGCCGCCCTCGATCCGGTCGAAGCCGGCAAAGCCGCGGATCACGTCGTCGCCGGCGCCGCCGAGGAGCGTATTGTTGCCCTCGCCGCCGGCGATCGTGTCGTTGCCGGCGCCGCCGTCCAGCCGCTGGGTCGAAGCCGCCCCCGTCAGGCTGTCGTTGCCGCGCCCGCCGGTGAGCTTCTCGACGTTCTCCAGACGGTCGACCCCGATCTCCGTGCCGAAGGCGAAGTTCAGGCCGAGATTGGCGTTGATGCCGGCGACCGTCGTCACATAGCTGACATTGTCGACCCCATCGCCGCCGTCATAGAGGTCGGCGACGCCGTCGGCATCGGCGATGATGAGGTCGTTGCCGGCCTCGCCGAAGATCTCGTCGGACCCGCCGCCGCCGCGCATGTTGTCGGCCTGATCGCCACCGAAGAAGGTGTCGGAGAGATCGCCGCCGCGGAAGGTGTCGAAGCCCGTCCCGCCGTCGATCTTGCCGGTGACGACGCCGGTCCCGATCGAGGTAAAGACGTCGTTGCCGGTGCCGAGCGAGATGTTGCCGACCACCGTGCCACTATTGGTCATGGTGTCGTTGCCGCCCTGCAGCAGCACGTCGCCCTGCACGTCGCCGGTATTGGTGAAGTTCTGGCTCTGGCCGGAGAAGTCCCAGACGGCGACAGCGGTATTGGTGATCTCCGACACCGTGTCGGAGATCAGCGAGCCATGGTTGACGAGGAGGCTGACACTGGCCGGGTCCCCGGCTCCATTGCTCTCGAAGGTCACCGCCGAGGTAAAGCCGGCAGCATCGCCGCCGCGCACGACGCCCGTCGCACCGACGGTGATCTTTGCATCGTCACCTGAGAGCGAGATACCACTCTCGAAACCTCTCACCGACCCGTCGATCTCGATCTCGGTTCCATTGCCGTTGACCTCCAGGCCGCTCGAATCCGCGGCATTGACGCTGCCGGACACCACGGCGCGGTTGTTGTCGCCGAAGAAGTCGATGCCGTCGTCATCGAAGGTGAAGATCTCGCCCGACACCGTGACCTCGTTGCCGTCGCCGGAGATCTCGACACCTTCGTCGTCGGCCGTGATGCTGCCGGAAACGTTGACGAAGTTGAGGTCGCCGTCGACGTCGACGCCATCGTCCGTTTCGGAGGCGATCGAACCGGAGACGGCGACGACGTTGCCGTCTCCGGTGACGTGGACGCCGTCGTCTTGAGACGAGATGCTGCCGGAGACGGTGACGCGATTTGCGCCTGTGCCACGGATGTCGAGGCCGTCGTCGCCGGC
>PACL01000044.1 GCA_002700095.1 Fulvimarina sp.
CAATGCCGGTTCGAAAGAACGTCCTCGTCTTCGGATCGGCCCTTTAGCGAGTTGTTTTACGTGGCTGCAAGCCGGCCGGCCAAATCACCACGATGGCTTTGCAAATAGCTCCGATGCGGTTAGGCGTCAATCGGTGAAAAATCGGGGTGCCCCGCGGTGGCCCGGCAACGACGAGAGGACGGCCCGACTGTGAGCGGCGGCATGTTGCAGGGGATCCTGCCGGATCGGGAGATCGCGGCGCTGTTCGAGGCGGGGGCGTTGAGCGCTGAGCGCGAGCGCGACGGCGACCAGATCCAGCCGGCCTCGCTCGACCTGCGGCTCGGCCCCGTCGCCTACCGGGGGCGGGCGAGCTTCCTGCCGGGCGGCGGCCATTCGGTCGAGGCCAAGCTGGAGCGCTTCGCCCTCCACGAATTCAGCCTGTCCGGCGGCGCCGTGCTGGAGACCGGATGCGTCTACGTCGTGCCGCTGATGGAGCGGCTCGCCCTGCCGGTTCACGTGCGGGCGACGGCCAATCCGAAATCCTCCACCGGCCGGCTCGACATCTTCACCCGCGTCCTTGCCGACAACGCCCAGGAATTCGACAAGGTGCCGGCCGGCTATCGCGGCCCGCTCTATCTGGAGATCTCGCCGCGCACCTTCCCGATCCTGGTGCGCGAGGGCTCGCGCCTGTCGCAGATCCGCTTTCGCTGCGGTGAGCCGACGCTCTCGCTCCCGGAGCTGACGGCGCTGCACGAGCGGGTCCGCCTGACCTCCGGCGAGAACGCCAACATCTCGGGCGCAGGCATCGCGCTGTCCATCGATCTCTCCGGCGCCCACGGCAGCCTCGTCGGCTATCGTGGCAAGCGCCACACCGGCCTCGTCGACGTCGACAGGCGGGCAGCCTATCCGCTCGCCGACTATTGGGAGCCGATCACTCGGCGCGGCGCCGGCGAACTGGTCCTCGATCCGGACGAGTTCTACATCCTCGTCTCCAAGGAGGCGGTCCATGTGCCGCCGGACCACGCCGCCGAGATGACGCCCTTCGACCCGCTGGTTGGCGAGTTCCGGGTGCATTACGCCGGTTTCTTCGATCCGGGCTTCGGCCATTCGGCCGCCGGCGGCGAGGGCAGCCGGGCCGTGCTCGAAGTGCGCAGCCATGATGTCCCGTTCATCCTGGAAGACGGCCAGATCGTCGGTCGGCTCGTCTACGAGCGCATGGCGGGAGTGCCCGATCGCCTCTATGGGGCGGAGTTGTCCTCCAACTACCAGGCCCAGGGTCTGAAGCTGTCCAAGCATTTCGCCTGACGCCCCCCTCGTCGGGGAGATGGGGGCCACTGCGGGAAAAGTTGCAGGAAGGTCGCGTCGGCCGTTCATCGTCGGGGCCGACGAAGACTCGGCTTGACTGGCACGCCCACGGGCGTATCGCCGCAGGCAGGTCGACAAACAGGAAGAACATCGTGCAATCAGCGAACATCTGTGTGGTCGGTGTCGGCTATGTCGGCCTGATCCAGGCGGTCGGGCTCGCGAGCTTCGGGCTGAAGGTCACATGCGTCGATCTCGACGCCCGCAAGATCGCCATGCTTGAGAAAGGCGTCCCGCCGATCTTCGAGGAAGGGCTGGAAGAAGCGCTGCGGGAGGTCATCGCCCGGCGCAGGGTGACCTTCACCACAGAGATCGCCGATGCGGGCGACTGCGACCTGTTCTTCGTCGCGGTCGGGACGCCGACCAGCGAGCGGACCGGCAACGCCAGGCTCGACTATCTCGACGCGGCGGTATCCGGGATCGCTGCGATCGCGCGGCCGCAGGCGGTGATCGCCGTCAAGTCCACGGTGCCGATCGGCACCTGTGCCCGGCTCCAGTCGCGGCTCGACCGCGATTTCCCGGGCAAGCATCTCGAGATCGTCTCCAATCCGGAATTCCTGCGCGAGGGCACCGCGCTCAACGACTTCTTCAATCCCGAGCGGATCGTCATCGGCGGCAACAGCGAGGCGGCGCGCGAGAAGGTGCGCCAGAGCTACGCCGCCTTCGATGACCGGGGCGTGCCGATGATCGTCAGCGACACCTCGACCAGCGAGACGATCAAATACGCCGCCAATGCCTTTCTCGCGACCAAGGTCACCTTCATCAACGAGATCTCCGACCTCGTCGAAACCGTCGGCGGCGACATCGACCAGGTCGCTCGTGGCATCGGCCTCGACAGCCGCATCGGTCCGCAGTTCCTCAAGGCCGGCCCCGGCTATGGCGGCTCGTGCTTCCCGAAGGACACGCTGGCGCTGGCGACCATCGGCCGGCGTCACGGGGTTCAGCAGCAGATCGTCGAGACGGTCATCCGCATCAACGATTCGCGGCGGTTCCACATCCTGAAGCGAATCGAATCGGCGATGGGCGACAAGCTCGCCGGCAAGCGCGTCGCTGTCCTCGGCCTCGCCTTCAAGGCCAACACCGACGACGTCCGCGACAGCCCGGCCGTCGACATCGTCCACGCGCTCCTGGAAGAGGGGGCGGAGGTCCGAAGCTTCGATCCGGTGGCGAAACTCGCCGTCGATCATCGCTGCTATCGCCAGTGCGAGAGCATCGCGGCGGCCTGCGAGGGCGCCAGCGCAGTCCTCGTCGCCACCGAGTGGGGCGTCTTCCGGAGCTTCGACTTCGCCTCGGTGGAGCCGCTGGTCGAGCGCCGCTACATCTTCGACATGCGCCGCGTCGTCGACATCACCGCCGCCTGGGTGCCCCGCTGGGACATCGAGCGCATCGGCTCCCCGCTGATGCGGGCGACCGGCGAGCCTGGCTGATCCCCGTTCGGACGGTTTTCCGTCTCCGGAGCAGGCGACGGGCACCGCCTCGTGCCGAAACATCTTGCGTCTGCCGTCCCCATTGGGTAGGCAGTCTCTCGTCGGAGCGTAGCGCAGCCTGGTAGCGCACCTGGATGGGGTCCAGGGGGTCGGAGGTTCGAATCCTCTCGCTCCGACCAGCAAGTCTTTTCCCCGCACCTTCAAAAGCAGCTTCTTGGTCTGCGCGGGCGGGACGCGTCCGCGTTGCGGGACAGCCGACGCTATCATGGGCCTTCGTCGCGCGATGGTCATCGGCGCCATCGGTGTTCGGCTCGCGCCGCCAGCCCCCGGCGACGACCCGGCTGACCGGATATGCCTGGCCGCCCTTCCGTTTCAACGCCCGACCCTCTAAACCGGCCTCGCAGCATGGCGAGGTGATCGATGCTCGATGAGCAAGAGGCAAGGGCGGTTGCCGGCAACGGGCCGGCGGACCATTCCATGGTAAATATGGGTGATTTCGGCGAGGCGGGCGAGGGCGCCCATCCGCTGTTTCGCGACGTTCCCTCGACGGTCGGCTTCAAGAAGCTGCGCAAGCGTCTCCTGCGCGAGATGCGCGAGACGATGGAGCGCTTCGCCATGGTGCGGCCGGGCGCCCGCTGGCTGGTGGCGATTTCCGGCGGCAAGGACTCCTATGCCCTGCTGGCGCTCCTCCACGACCTGAAATGGCGCGGTCTCCTGCCGGTCGATCTCCTCGCCTGCAATCTCGACCAGGGCCAGCCGAACTTTCCCCGGCACGTCCTGCCGGACTGGCTGAATGCCCACGGCATCGCCCACCGGATCGAATATCGCGACACCTATTCGATCGTCACCGACAAACTGCCGGACAACGCCACCTATTGCTCGCTCTGCTCAAGGCTCAGGCGCGGCCATCTCTACCGGGTCGCCCGCGAGGAGGGCTGCGAGGCGCTGGTGCTCGGCCATCACCGGGACGACTGCCTCGAGACCTTCTTCATGAACCTCCTGCATGGCGGGCGGCTGTCGGCGATGCCGGCCAAGCTTCTCAACGACGAGGGCGACCTCTTCGTCCTCCGCCCGCTGATCCACTCGGCCGAGAGCGACCTCGAGCGCTTCGCCGCCGCCATGCGCTTCCCGATCATCCCCTGCGATCTCTGCGGCAGCCAGGACGGGCTGCAGCGCAACCTGACCAAATATATGCTCGACGACATCGAGAGCCGCTATCCGGGCCGCAAGGCGGTGATGATGCGGGCGCTCGCCAATGTCCGGCCCGGCCATCTCGTCGACCCGGCGGCCTTCGACTTCGCGGGCCTCGCAATCCGGGGTGCCGGCGACCCGTCAGCCGAGATCCTGCCGTCTCAACCAGCCCATCATCACTCCGAAGGATCAGACGCGTGACACCAGCCATCGACCTCGCCCGCCTTGCCGATCTCCTGCGCGAGGCCGCGAGGTCGGAGATCATGCCGCGCTTCCGCAACCTTTCGGAGGCGGATATCCGGGAGAAGACCTCGGCCACCGATCTGGTGACGGAGGCCGACGAGGCGGCCGAGCGCTTCATCGCCCGTGAATGCCGCAGCCTGTTGCCGGATGCGCTGTTCGTCGGCGAGGAGTCCGTTGCGGCCGATCCTTCGCTGCTCGACAAGCTGAACGACGCCGACTTCGCCATCGTCGTCGACCCGGTCGACGGCACGGCAAACTTTGCCGCCGGCGTGCCGCTCTTTGCGGTGATGGCGGCGATCGTCTCGAAGGGCGAGACCGTCGCCGGCCTGATCTACGATCCGCTCGGCGACGACTGCATGCTGGCGGAAAAGGGCGCCGGGGCCCGCCGGCGGCTCGCCACCGGCGAGGAGGTGACACTTGCTACGGCCGAATACGTGTCGCTGGACAAGTCGGTCGGCTGCCTCAGCACCAGCTACTTCCCCGAGGCATTGAAGACCGCCGTCCTGCCGCGGCTCGGCCGGGTCAAGATCATCGGCAACTATCGCTGCGCCGGTCACGAATACCGCCTGCTCGCCTCCGGCGGCGCGCAGTTCTGCGCCTATTCCAAGCTGATGCCCTGGGATCATCTGGCGGGCGCGCTCATCACGACCGAGGCCGGCGGTCACGTGGCCAAGGCGGATGGCTTGGCCTATACGGCCCGCGATCGCGAAGGAACGCTGATCGCGGCGGCAAGCGCAGAAAGCTGGCAGGCGGTGCGCGACCAGTTGTTCCACGAAGCATGACGTGACTGACCGGCCCGGATGATCGGGCCGGACGACATGTCGCTGCGCGAGCGGATTGCCTGCGGCTGGAGCGCCGCGGGCGGATTTCGTCTATTCCGCAGCGCCCGTCCTGGCCCGCGCGGGACCCGTCACATCGTCGTATTTCGCGTCGAACAGACGGCCTTCCGCGAGGAAGACGCACAGCGTCGACAGCATCGACAGGACGATGAAGCCCAGTAGCAGCGGGATCAGCGTGCCGTCGTAGAAATAGCCGATGACGGCGCCGAAGATGCCGCCGCCGACGGTCTGCATGAAGCCGAGCACCGCAGAGGCCGTGCCGGCGACATGGCCGAGCGGGTCCATGGCGAGGGCGTTGAAATTCGTGCCGATGAAGCCGAACAGGCAGAAGTTCAGCGTCATCACCGGGATGAAGAACAACAGCGGTGCCTGGCCGCCATAGATCCAGGCGACGCCAAGATGCAGCGCCGCGAGCGACATGAAGCCGATGAGCGCCCCGTGCGACAGCCGGCGCATGCCGAAGGTCTCGACGAGGCGGGAGTTCATGAAGGACGAGATCGCCATGAAGATCGCCGTCGCCGAGAAGGCGAGGGTGAAATAGGGCCCAAGGCCGTAGGCTTCGGTATAGATCTGTTCGGCCTGGTTGATGAAGCCGAACAGGACGCCGAAGATCATCGCGGTGGCGATCGTGTAGCCGAAGGCGATGCGGTTGGTCAGGACGATGCGGAACGCCTCGCCCACCCGCTTGGTCGTCAGCTCGCGGCGGTTCTCCGGGGCGAGGGTCTCGGGAAGCCGCAGCGCCGCCCAGATGCCGACGCCCGCGCCGAACAGCGCGACGATGACGAAGATCTCCCGCCACGAGCCGAACAGCATGATGCCCTGGCCGATGTTCGGTGCCAGCACCGGGATCGCCATGAATACCATCATCACCAGCGACATGACGCTCGCCATGCGCCGGCCGCCGAAGCAGTCGCGCACGACCGAGATCGCGATGACCCGGGTGGCCGAAGCGCCGATGCCCTGGATCGCCCGCATCGTCAGCAGCATTGCGAAGCTCGTCGAGAAGGTGGCGATGGCGGCGGCGACCACATAGACCGCGATGCCGAAGAGCAGGATGCGGCGGCGGCCGAACCTGTCGCTGAGCGGTCCATAGACGATCTGCCCGCCGCCGAAGCCGAGGAGATAGGCGGTGATGACGAACTGCCGCTGGTTCGCGTCGCTCACCTGCAGCGCCATGCCGATGTCCTGCAGCGCGGGAATGAAGATGTCGATTGCGGCGGCGTTCATGGCCATCAGGCAGGCCACCATCATCACAAGTTCCCGATACGGCAACCCGTGCGTATTCGACTGCTGTGCAGGCAAGGCCATGCGATCCTCGGCTTTATCAACGCCCGAAAGGCCGCCTGCGCAGCCGTCGATGATGACGATGCGGGGCAGCGTTGCAGATATCGGGGCGTCCTGAACGGAGATTCCAGAGGGAACCGAACGATAAGTTGGATTAGCAAATAGCAGAGCGGGACGGCAAGGTCATCCCTCGCATGCGCATGGCTGCCAGACGCCGTGTCCAACGAACGGCGGCGCTGGCGCGCTCGCTGACCGCTGGTGGCGATCACTGCAAACGCGCTCACAAATGCCGAAAAGGCTGGCCGCGTCGCCGCGGCCAGCCTCAGGAACACCGCAGGACCGGCCCGGCGGGGCCGCCAGGGCTCAGCCGTTGGCTGCGGCCGGCTCGCCGGTCTTGACGCCGTTCTCCTCGAAGAGGCCCTTCAGCTCACCGGCCTGGAACATCTCGCGCAGGATGTCGCAGCCGCCGACGAACTCGCCCTTGACGTAGAGCTGCGGGATCGTCGGCCACTCGGAATATTCCTTGATGCCCTGGCGCAGCTCGTCCGAGGTCAGGACGTTGACGCCCTTGTAGTCGACCCCGAGGTAATCGAGGATCTGGACGACCTGGCCCGAGAACCCGCACTGGGGGAAGGACGGCGTGCCCTTCATGAAGAGGACGACGTCGTTCGACTTCACCTCGTTGGCGATCCACTCGTTGATGCCGCTCATGTCAAAACTCCTTCAGGGGCTCTGGACGCCGGTTGGTCCGGCCCTTCCGTCATTGTCTGTGCGAGACACTCGCCTCGTAGCAAAAGGTCTTTCGGGGCCGGCGGCCGGGTGAGCCGGGATCCGCCCCATCGCCCAGTCGCGTCACTGGCATGCGCTTTCCGCTCGGACGGATCACCTGCCGGGGCTTCCGGAAGGCTTCGGCCAAGCGCTTCGGGCGATCGATTCGCGCCAGCGATGGCCACTTCGGCTGTCATCCTGCCTACTTAGGTGCGCTGGTCTGGAGCGCAAGCGCGTGAAGTTCGCCGCCCATGTTGCCGCGCAGGGCCTTGTAGACCATCTGGTGCTGCTGCACCCGCGACTTGCCGCGAAAGCTCTCGGAGACGATTTCGGCGGCGTAATGGTCGCCGTCGCCAGCGAGGTCGCGGATCGAGACGATGGCGTCGGGAATTTCCTCCTTGATCATCTTCTCGATATCGTGGGCATTCATCGGCATTTCGCATCTCCGGCGCTGACGGTCGGTCCTGTCCCGATGATAGTGACGGCACCGGCCGGCCGCAATGTGCCTGCGCCGGCCATCTCCGTCATGCGGCGGCCGGCGGCTCCACGACGGTCCCGGACATGTAGCTCGGAAGCCAGCTTTCGTAGGCGACGGTCATCGCCCGCACGGTCAGGTCGAGGCGGCCGGCGATCGTCAGCCGGTCGCCGCCGGCGGTGCCGAGGCGGCGGAACGGGACGCCGGCATCCCTGGCGGCGGCCTCGAATCGCTCGCTGTCTGCGGCGGTCAAAGCCACGACGTAGCGGGCCTGATCTTCGCCGAAGAGGATCGCATGAGCCGGCCCGTCTCCGGCCTCGATCGCCGCGCCGAGGCGCGATGCCATGCAGATCTCGGCGAGTGCGACGGCCAGTCCGCCGTCGGAGAGGTCGTGGCAGGTGCGGACCTCCCCCGAGCGGATGCAGCCGCGAATAAAGTCGCCGTGGCGCTTCTCCGTTGCCAGATCGACCGGCGGCGGCGCGCCCTCCTCGCGGTCGTCGATCACCGCGAGATAGGCCGACGCGCCGAGATGGCTGCCGTCGCGGCCGACGAGATAGAGGACGTCGTCCTCTTTCAGCGAATCGACCCGGGCGGTGAATCTGCGGTCCTCGATGAGACCGACGCCGCCGATGGTCGGGGTCGGCAGGATCGCCTGGCCGTGGGTCTCGTTGTAGAGCGAGACGTTCCCCGACACGATCGGGAAGCCGAGCGCGGTGCAGGCGGCGCCGATGCCCTCGACGGCCTTGACGAACTGGCCCATCAGCTCGGGCTTTTCCGGATTGCCGAAATTGAGGTTGTCGGTGGCCGCCAGCGGCTCGGCGCCGACGGCGCTCAGGTTGCGCCAGCACTCGGCCACGGCCTGGGCGCCGCCCTGGAAGGGATCGGCCTCGCAGTAGCGGGGCGTGACGTCGGAGGAGAAGGCGAGGGCCTTCGTCGCATGGCCTTCGACGCGCACGACGCCGGCGTCGCCGCCCGGCCGCTGCAGCGAATTGCCCTGGATCATCGTGTCGTACTGCTCGAACACCCAGCGGCGCGAACAGAGATCCGGCGAGCCGAGAAGCGACAGCAGCGCGGCGCCGCAATCGCGCGGTTCGGCGAGTTCCTCGGCATGGATGGTGCGGGCGGGCTTCGGCTCGATCCAAGGACGATCGTATTCCGGCGCCTCGTCGCCGAGTTCCTTGATCGGCAGGTTGGCGACCTCGCGGCCCTCGAACAGGATGCGGAAGCGCTTGTCGTCGGTGGTGCGGCCGACGATGGCGAAGTCGAGCCCCCATTTCACGAAGATCGCCTCGGCCTCGTCGCGCTTTTCGGGATTGAGCACCATGAGCATGCGCTCCTGGCTTTCCGACAGCATCATCTCGTAGGCAGTCATCTGCGCCTCGCGCACCGGCACGGTGTCGAGGTCGAGCTCGATGCCGAGATCGCCCTTGGCGCCCATCTCGACGGCCGAGCAGGTCAGCCCCGCCGCGCCCATGTCCTGGATGGCGATGACCGCGCCGGTGGCCATCAGCTCCAGGCAGGCCTCCAGCAGGCATTTCTCGGTGAACGGGTCGCCGACCTGCACGGTCGGGCGCTTCTCCTCGATGCTCTCGTCGAATTCGGCCGACGCCATGGTGGCGCCGCCGACGCCGTCGCGGCCGGTCTTGGCGCCGAGATAGACCACCGGCAGCCCGACGCCCTTTGCCTCGGAATAGAAGATCGCATCGGTGCGGGCGAGGCCGGCGGCAAAGGCGTTGACGAGGCAGTTGCCGTTGTAGCGCCGGTGGAAGTTCACCTCGCCGCCGACGGTGGGCACGCCGAAGGAGTTGCCGTAGCCGCCGACGCCGGCCACGACGCCGGCCACGAGATGGCGCGTCTTCGGGTGGTCCGGTGCGCCGAAGCGCAGGGCGTTCATCGCCGCGATCGGCCGCGCCCCCATGGTGAAGACGTCGCGCAGGATGCCGCCCACCCCGGTGGCCGCGCCCTGATAGGGCTCGATGTAGGAGGGGTGGTTGTGGCTCTCCATCTTGAAGACGACGCAGAGACCGTCGCCGATGTCGACGACGCCGGCGTTCTCGCCCGGGCCCTGGATGACCCGCTCGCCCTTGGTCGGCAAGGTGCGCAGCCAGCGCTTCGACGACTTGTAGGAACAGTGCTCGTTCCACATGGCTGAGAAGATGCCGAGTTCGGTCAGCGTCGGCTCGCGTCCGATCAGCGCGAGGACACGCTCGTATTCATCGGGCTTGAGGCCGTGGGCGGCCACGAGCTCTGGGGTGATCTGGGGCTCGGTGGGCATCGTCAATCCATCCACTGGGACCTGTCTGGCCCGGCTGTTAGCATCACCGCCGCCCACCCACCAAGTCCTTTCCGGGCCGGATGCAAGCGCAGCGCGTCCGCACGCCCCTCTGTCGTGATCGCAGGAACGCCCATCGACACATGAGGGGTACTGTTTCCGGTGCCGGGACTTGGCCGGCATGCGAGTCCGCCATCACGACGATGGCGCCGGATCGCTGTATGGGGGGCACCGCGTGACAGCAAAATTTAAAATAGGTTGGTTTTCCTCAACCTCGGATCAAGAGAGATGAAACGACAACGGTCACGAGGACTGAAAGATCTGTGTTCCGACCAGAATTCTGGAAAAATGCGTGGATTGTAAGTCTAAGCAGTTGTGTTATCTTGATTGATGTTCGCGGTCACGCGGCAGGTCGGGCGTGAATGTTCGTCGACTGGCCGATGCTTCCTGCCTGTCTCTCTGTCTGCCGGGAAAGAATTGGGGCATCTCTTTTGAATAGGATCGCGCAGCTGCAGGTTCCGGTGGAAAATCGCGTCGAGGAAGCCGGGATCGCTCTCGATCGCGACAGGTTCACCCGCAAGATGATCCGAGAGTTGAGCGGAACCATCGAGCGCGTCGTCGGTGTCGAAGAGGCCAGCGGCTATGTTGCGACGGTCGGTGGCCTGATGGGCAACTGGCTGAATGAAGCCTATCACGCGGAGCTCGGCCCCGACGATTTCGACCTCGATACCGTCGCCCGGATCTTCGTCGACCTGAAACGACGGATCGACGGTGGCTTCCATGTGGTCTCGATCGAGCCGGACAGGATCGTTCTCGGCAATACGCGCTGCCCCTTCTCCGAGGACGTGATCGGGCGGCCGTCGCTGTGCATGATGACGTCGAACGTCTTCGGACGGATTGCCGCCGACAATCTCGGCTATGCGCGAGTGCAGCTCGAGCGGACGATTGCAGCCGGGGATGGCCGATGCGACGTCGTCGTTCATCTCACCCCCATCGATATGCTCGACAGCGATGAACGCGAATATTACCGCCTGTAGTCCGAAGATCCGGTCGATGGCTTCACCGTTCGAGGTCATGCCGGCAGAGCTTGGTTCGGCCGAACGGATTCTGGCCTTGATCGACGTCGAACTCATGGTGCTGACGCTCGACGGAACGGTGGTCTACGTCAATGAACGGTCTCGCCATCTCGCCGGGCTGAAGCCGGGGCAGGAAGCCTTCCGCGACTTTGCGGACTACTGGATGATCGATCCGCAAGACGTCGGCGACACGCTTCGCAAGCTGGGGAGCGGATCGACCTGGCAGGCTCTCTCCCTCAGGCGCAGCAACGGCGCATCGGCAGGCGAGGTCGCGGCGCTTCGCGGCCGCGGGTTCCGCACGTCGACTGCCGAAGGTCCCGTCGTCCACGTCCTGATCGTCGAGGACGCCGGACGCGGCCGTCAGTTCGACGAGCATCGTCAGCTCATCCGCAAGCTGAACAAGGAGCTGGCGCATCGTCGGGGCATGGAGCGCACGCTGACCAATCTCCTGGCAACGCAGAAGCGGTTGCATCGCGAGCTGATGCACCGGGTGAAGAACAATCTGACGCTCCTGGTCTCGCTCGTTACCGTCGGCAAGCGACGCTGCGACAGCGAGCTGGCGCGCTGGCAGTTTGAGCAGCTCGAGCAGCGGATCCTCTCGGTCGCCAAGATCCACCAGCTTCTCGACAGGGAGCACGAGACCGACAGCGTGGCCGGAGACAGGTTGCTGCGCGAGATCGGCGAGGAGCTGGCGCGTTCACTGGCCCCGCCGACGGTGACGCTGTCCTGCGATCTCGAACCGCTCCGCCTGCAGATCTCCCAGGCGACGCCCCTCGCGCTCATCGTCAACGAGCTCGTTACCAATGCCATCAAGCATGCCTTTCCGGACGACCGACAGGGCCAAGTGTCGCTGCGTCTCGCCGCGCAGGACAATGGATGCGTCGCGGTCACCGTCGCCGACGACGGAATCGGCGCGTGCGAGGGACGGCCGGCGTGGCGCGGTTCAGGAAGCGGGATCGTGCAGGCGCTGGTGGGACAGTTGAACGGCACGCTGACACAGATCCCGGAGCATGGAACCACCTGGTTCCTGACCTTCCGGCCGACGATCGGCAACGATCCCGAAACCGATTAGCAGTCGCGCGACCATCGCGCCGCCGTCAGGCGCGGATCCATGCGACGCCGCCCCCCTGGCAGGGGATCGTGTCGGCGGGCCGCCGGCGGATCTCGCTCGCGTCGTCGACCTGCGAGACCGCGTCGTCCATCAGCCGCTGGCTGAAGACGAGGAGCGCGGGGCCCTTGCCGGGTGCGCGCAGACAAAGGCCGTAGCCGTCCGTGTCGATCGTCGCGAAGCCGGCACTGCGCTCGACATCCTTCGACCGGAAGATCATGCGTGCCGTCTGGCCGGCATAGGCGATCTCGGTGGGCGACGGCATCTGCGAGGCGCCGGGTGCGGCCCCGCCGGATACGCCACCGGTCGCGAGCGAGGCGTCACCGAACGCCCCGGAGGTGCAGGCGCTGCAGGTCGCCACCAGGCAGATGACCGTCAAGAGCCGCGGCACGACATTCATGCCGAGCAGCCATTGCCGCCGGCAGCCCAGCGCGTCACGTCGGCCCCGATCCGCCCGCCGAGGCTTTCGCCCATCAGCGGCCCGTAGGTGGCGACGGCGCCCGAGCCGCTCGCTCCTTCGACGACGACGAGCGGACGGGCCTCCGGCTTGCCCTTCGGCACCAGCAGGAAACGCGGCTTGCCCGAGAAGGACGAGAGTTCGGGCGCCAGCGAATAGGCGGCGAAGGCCGGATCCTTCGACTTGAACCAGCAGCGATTGGCGTTCAGCGTCAGCCGCTCCATCCGATCGAGCCCGGTGTCGGAGACCCGTGCCGGAGCTTCCTGGCGCGTGCTGCAGGCGGGCAGGGCGGCCAACGCGGCAAGGCCGACCGCTATGAGGCGGGCGCGGTTGCGAGACCTGCCGACCCGAATGGCGGAAGCGCTCCAGGCGATGGCGCTCAAGCCGCGACGCTCTGCGAGGCGCTGAGGAGGCTTTCGAAGATGCCGCGCCCGTCGGTGCCGCCATGCTCCGGCTCGATCAGGTTCTCCGGATGCGGCATCATGCCGAGGACGTTGCCGCTCGCATTGACGATGCCGGCGATGTCGTTGATCGCGCCGTTCGGATTGGTGCCCTCGGCATAGCGGAAGACGATCTGCCCGCCGTCCTGAAGGCCCTTCAGCGTCGCCTCGTCGGCGAAATAGTTTCCGTCGTGATGGGCGACGGGGCAGCGGATGACCTGGCCCTCGCCATAGGCGGAGGTGAACCGCGTGGAGGCATTGACCACCTCGAGCTTCACTTCGCGGCAGACGAAGCGCAGCGCCGCATTGCGCATCAGGGCGCCGGGCAGAAGCCCAGCCTCGCACAGGATCTGGAAGCCGTTGCAGACGCCGAGCACCGGCACGCCCTTGGACGCGGCCTCGGCGACAGCCCGCATCACCGGCGAACGCGCTGCGATCGCTCCGGCCCGCAGATAATCGCCGAAGGAGAAGCCGCCGGGGACCACCAGGAGATCGACGTCGGGCAGCGACGTCTCGGTCTGCCATACGGTCGCCGGCGCCTGGCCGGTGATCGTCGTCAGCGCCGCGATCATGTCGCGGTCGCGGTTGAGGCCAGGGAGAAGGACGACGGCGGTTTTCATCGATTGTGCTCGAAAGGTGCGTGCGGCTCGGCCATTTCGCGATGCTCCAGCCGGCGCTCGATGCGCTCCAGCCGCTCGTCGTGCCGGTCGAACCTGAGATAGATATTGTGAACGTCGTTCTGCATCGAGAGCATGTGACCACGCATCGATATCAGCTCTTGTCGAATGCTCTGCTGGCCGTGCCGAAATTCGGATACATCCGCCTGAATTTTCTTCAGGATCTCGTAGATCAAGTCGTTCGCAACCTCGGCCATTGCGACGTTCCCCTGCTACCCGTGGTCGATTTCCACAGCGTAGTTCTCGATCACCGTGTTGGCGAGGAGCTGCGCGCACATGGCGTCGAGCTTGGTCTTGGCGCTCGCGGCGTCGTCGCTCTCGAGCGTCACGTCGAAGACCTTGCCCTGTCGCACGGAGCCGACGCCCTCGATGCCGAGATTGGACAAGGCGGATTCGATCGCCTTGCCCTGGGGGTCGAGCACGCCGGTCTTCAGCGTGACGATGATGCGGGCCTTGATCATTGGTCCTCTGCGGTCCTCTGGACGGGAATGCGTCGTTCGCTGGAATAGACCAGCTTGAGTGCCGGTGCCGGCTGTTTCACGGGCCTTCGCCGCTTCACTTGACCAACACCGGCCCGGAGGGGCGGGGCGGCTCGTTCTCGTTCATGATGCCGAGGCGGCGGGCGACTTCCTGATAGGCTTCGACCAGCCCGCCCATGTCCCGGCGGAAGCGATCCTTGTCGAGCTTGTCCTGGGTCTGCACGTCCCACAGCCGGCACGAGTCCGGCGAGATCTCGTCGGCGACGACGATGCGCATCATGTCGCCCTCGAACAGGCGGCCGGTCTCGATCTTGAAGTCGACGAGCTGGATGCCGACGCCAAGGAAGAGGCCGGAGAGGAAATCGTTGACCCGGATGGCGAGCGCCATGATGTCGTCGATTTCCTGCGGGCTCGCCCAGCCGAAGGCGGTGATGTGCTCTTCGGAGACCAGCGGGTCGTCGAGGGCGTCGGCCTTGTAGTAGAACTCGATGATCGAGCGCGGCAGGACCGTGCCTTCCTCGATTCCGAGGCGCTTGGCCAGGGAGCCGGCGGCAACGTTGCGCACCACGACCTCGAGCGGGATGATCTCGACTTCCTTGATCAGCTGCTCGCGCATGTTGAGCCGGCGGATGAAGTGCGTCGGTATCCCCATCTTGTTCAGATGGGTGAAGACGTATTCCGAGATCCGGTTGTTGAGGACGCCCTTACCGTCGACGATCTCATGTTTCTTCTTGTTGAAGGCGGTGGCGTCGTCCTTGAAGAACTGGACGAGGGTGCCGGGTTCCGGGCCTTCATAAAGAATCTTGCCTTTGCCTTCGTAGATGCGGCGGCGACGTGTCATCATGAATACTCTATCGAGGTAAGGCTGCGCCCCGGCGGGAATCGCGAAGGGACGAGCGCATATCGACCGGGTGAATAGACCAAAAGCCCCTCCATCACAATCGGCAGCGCCGTCGTGAGCAAGGATGTGGTGCTTCGTCCGGCAATTGCCAAACGATCGGCCCGCTTCGCTGCCGGCGGGCTCGGACGCCCAACTCCGCCGTCGCGGCCCTCAAGGGCAGGGTGCGCGTGTCATCAAGTCGTCGCAGCCCGTGCGCTAGCCCTTGCGAGGGCACGGCCGACGACTCCGGGCCTGCACCCATCGGCCGCTGACCGGTGCGCGCGGAATTCCGGAAATGCCGGAAAAGCGGGCTGTCGGACGAACGGCGGTAGGACAAAAAGGCTGGAGGCCTCGGCCGGAATCGAACCGGCGTGCAAGGATTTGCAGTCCTCTGCGTAACCACTCCGCCACGAGGCCTCACCGGCGCTCTACCTACTGAGCAAGCCGTCGTTTCGCAAGGGGCGAAAACGATCGGTGTGGAATGAATGTGCCGTCGTCTCGGACGGAGTCGCCGGTCCCGTCATCGTGACCGGCCTGGCGGCAGGCCTTTGCGGCCGACCGGTGGTCCGGTCGGATTCATCGATCGAGAGCCGGCAGAAGCCGCCGGAAGGCCTTTAAGGCAGGTAGAATCGCGTGAGATCGCCTCACTAGAGCGGACAAAGGCGTCACTCGCAGTGCGGGTTCTTGGCGGAAGAAAAACCCGTTCGTGTGGTAACGAGAGATCAGAAATTCCCAAAGGGAAGGAAAAAAGACGTGAAGTCGGTTTTCGTACCGTCTACGCTTTGTTAAGACTTGCATAATCCGTCCGCTAAGGGAGCGGAGCCGGAAAGCGAGGTTCCTGGCATGGCTGCATCCGCCGTCTTCTCGACGTTCACCGGCGATCTGTTCATCGATGGCGTTCTCTACGGGACGAGATGGACGGGCGATCTGACCTATAGTTTCGCCGACACTCAGGCCGATTTCGGTCCCGGTTACCGCTTCACCTTTTCGGGGCTGGCAGAACTCAACGCGGCGCAGCAGTTCGCGATCCGTTACATCATCGGCGACAACGACCCGACCGCTGCAACGCCACTCGCCTTCACCTACGGCTCTTTCACCGACGTCGCGACGCTCCCGATCAGCTTCGTCGCAAACCCGGCGGCTCCCACGACGATGGTGATCGCCGAGGCCGCTTCCGTCGACGACGTCCAGAACGAAATCGACGCCAACCCGATTCCGACGGCTTTCGCCATGTTTCCCGATCCTTCCGATCCGGCGGATCTGGCACAGGGTGATGTGTTCTTCGGGACCAATGGGAGCCAGTATCGCGATCCGCGGGTCGGCAACTTTGCCTGGGCAACCCACATCCATGAACTCGGACACGCCTTCGGCCTGAAGCATGGCCACGAACCGAGGCACGGTCTGACGGATCGCGGTCCCGAATACGTCATTCCCGCGTGGCGCAATTCGCTCGACTACTCGATCATGACCTATTCGAGCAGCCCGAACGTCTATCTCGGCGGGGGATACCAGACCGAGCGCTACGGTTATGCCCAGACCCTGATGATGTACGACATTGCGGCGCTCCAGCATCTCTATGGCGCCAACTATGCCACCAACGCCACCCACACGACGTACAGCTGGTCGCCGACCACCGGCGAGATGTTCGTCAACGGCGTCGGGCAGGGCGTGCCGGGGGCGGGCGATACCGGCTTCGATACCAACAAGGTGTTCCTCACCATCTGGGATGGCGGCGGCAACGATACCTACGACATGTCGAACTATTCGGCGGACCTGCATATCGACCTTGCGCCGGGCGAATCATCCCGGATGGATCCCGCCCAGCGCGCCGTGACGCACCAGCGCCAGATCCAGGTCGGCGTCGAGCCTGCCGAGGCGCTGATCTCCCAGGGCAATGTCTTCAATGCGCTCCTCTTCAACGGCGACACCCGGTCGCTGATCGAGAACGCCACCGGCGGGTCCGGCAACGACTGGATCGACGGCAACCAGGGCGCCAACCGGCTGATCGGCAATGCCGGCAACGACGTCCTCAACGGGCGGGAGGGGGACGACCGGCTGTTCGGCGGCGACGGCGACGATGTGCTCCTCGGAGACCGGCGCAGCGTACAGGGCTTCAATGGTCCGGGCTTCGTCAACGTGCCGACCGGCCAGCCGCTGAATTCGGTGCAGGGGGCCTTCAACCTGACGCCCTATATCGGCACCGTGGCGAGCGCGAACGTCTTTCTGAGCGAGACCAACCCGCATGTCAGCGCGATCGTGACCGCCGACAACAACGGCTACGACGCCTTCGCGATCTATGTCGCCGCCCCCGGCATCCTGATCATCGACATCGACAACGCGTCGTTCCAGGGCTTCGATGCGCTGGTCGAACTCTTCGATTCCAATCTGACCGCACTCTCCTCCAGCGACGAATCAGCGTCGGATCCCGGTTCGCGCCAGGACATGACGAGCGCGCAGGGCACGCCCGGCTCGGAAGACCCCTACATCTCCTTCGGCGTCAACACGCCCGGCTGGTACTACATCACCGTCGACGACACGCTGTCGCGCGGCGTCTTCGCCGGGGGCTACACGCTGTCCGTCACGCTGCCGGTCCTGTCCGAGACACTCGCCAATGAGGGTGCCGACGTTCTGCGCGGTGGCGGCGGCGCCGACATCATGCGCGGCCATGGCGGCAACGACTTCCTGGATGGGGGCACCGAGGCTGACGACATCGACGGCGGCGACGGAGTCGACACCGCGTCCTACGAGTTCTCCTTCGGCGGCGTTTCCGTCAATCTGACCACCGGCACCGGCCGCTTCGGCGAAGCCGAGGGTGACACGCTGAAAGACGTCGAGAACCTTATCGGCTCGCGCTTCAACGACGTCCTGTTCGGCAATAGCGCCGCGAACTCGCTGGCCGGCGGAGCCGGCGCGGATCGTCTGGGCGGCCTTGCCGGCAACGATATCCTGGAAGGTGGCGCGGGCGCCGATGAACTCGACGGCGGCGCAGGCTTCGATCAGGCGAGTTATCTCGGCTCGGTCTATGGCGTCACCGTCAACCTGAGCGCCGGGACGGGTTCTCGGGGCGACGCCGTCGGCGATACGCTGACCGGCATCGAGGCCGTGACGGGCTCGCAGGCGGTCGACGTCCTCTTCGGTGACTTCGGGGCGAACGTCCTCAACGGCGAGGGCGGTGCCGACACGCTGCGCGGCTATGCCGGCAACGACGTCCTTCGCGGCGGAGCCGGGGCAGACATCATCGAGGGCGGCGGCGGTATCGACCAGGCCAGCTATGATCGGTCCGGTGCCGGTGTGTCCATCAATCTCGGCAACGGCATGGGTTCAGGAGGCGACGCCGAGGGCGACCGACTGTCCTTTATCGAGAATCTCGTCGGCTCGGGGTTCGCGGATTTGCTTCTCGGAGACGCCGGGGCAAACACCCTCGAAGGGCGAAACGGCAACGACGTTCTGCGGGGCTTTGCCGGCAACGACCGCCTGTTCGGCGGCAATGGCAACGACGAACTCTTCGGCGACTTCAACTCCGATTTCCTGGCGGGCGGCGCGGGCAATGATACGATCTCCGACGGAGCGGGCGCCGACACCGTCTTTGGCGAGGCCGGCGACGACTTCGTCCTCGCAGCCGCGGACGGCGCGAACGATGCTTATGGCGGCGGTGCCGGCTTCGACCTCCTGAGCTATGCCGAAGCGATCGCCGACGTGGTGATCGACCTCGTCAACGGAAATGCCTCCGGCAGCGACATCGGCACCGATGCCATCTCGGGATTCGAGCGTGCCGTCGGCGGGAGCGGCAACGACCGGCTGATCGGCGACGCCTTCTCCAGCCTCCTCGGCGGCAATGGCGGCAACGACACGCTGCTCGGCAGCGCCGGCAACAACAGTCTCTGGGGCGGCGCCGGCAACGACAACCTGCGCGGCTTTTCCGGCTTCGACGTCCTCATCGGCGGCATCGGCAACGACCGGCTGGAGGGCGGCGGCAACGCCGATACCTTCGTCTTCGGCAACGGCTTCGGCCGCGATGTCATCGTCGACTTCGAGGCAACCAACCCCGCCGAGAAGATCGATCTGTCGGCGGTCGGCGCCATCGTCAGCTTCGCCGACCTGTCGGCAAACCACCTGACGCAGGTCGGGGCCAACGCCGTCATCACCGACGGGGCGAACACCATAACGCTGAACAATGTGAACATCGGGTCTCTCGACGCCGGCGACTTCATCTTCTGAGGCTCTGAGCAGGACGACCGTTTCGCATGGCCGGCGGCTGGGCTGGCTGCTGAGCCGGAAGACCCGCCCTTTGGCCGCGGCTGGTGCGACGCATCCCGAAGGCAGCACGGTTGCTGCATTTGTGAAGAGTGACCTGCCGACCCTCGGTCTGGGCGCAGCTACCGCCAAGGTTCTTAAATCCATATATTAAAAAATTTGAATAATCCGCTGATACAATTGCGGAATAATACATCTCAAAAATTCATATCATGATTGGAGCCCGCCAAGCGGCAGCATCGGCATCCCGGCGCCGACCGATGCGCCATCCGCCCGCCCGTGCGCCGACCCTTTCAAATTTCTTGCTTTCGCCACAGTCGGTTAACTCCCGCTTAACCATCGACAGGCAAAAGATTGATTCAAACTTTTTGTTAATGCGGGCGGCAGGCGCGATGGCCAAGCATGTTGCGGTCTTGATGGGCGGATTCTCCTCGGAGCGACCGGTCAGTCTCTCCTCGGGGAATGCCTGCGCCGACGCGCTCGAGGCGGTCGGTCATGCCGTCACGCGCCTCGATGTCGGCCGGGATGTCGCCGAGCGGCTTGGAGAGATCGCGCCGGACGTCGCCTTCAACGCGCTGCACGGGCCCTACGGCGAGGACGGCACGATCCAGGGCGTCCTCGAATATCTGCAGATCCCCTATACCCATTCCGGCGTCCTCGCCTCGGCCCTGTCGATGCACAAGGGCCGGGCGAAGATCGTTGCCAAGGCGGCCGGCGTGCCGGTGGCCGAAGCGAAGGTGCTGCATCGCCTCGATGCCGCGCCCGCCCATGTCCTGTCGCCGCCCTATGTGGTCAAGCCGGTCGCCGAGGGATCCAGCTTCGGCGTCCTGATCGTGCGCGAGGACCAGGGCAAGCCGCCGCAGGAACTCTATTCGTCCGACTGGCCCTATGGCGACATCGTCATGGTCGAGCGCTACGTCCATGGCCGCGAGCTCACCTGCGCGGTGATGGGCGACGTCGCCCTCGACGTCTGCGAGATCGTGCCCGAAGGCTATGCCTTTTACGACTACGATTCGAAGTACCGGCCGGGCGGCTCGCGCCACGTCGTGCCGGCGGAGATTCCCAAGCAGGTTGCCCGCAAGATCCAGGAGCATTCGCTCGCCGCCCACAAGGCGATGGGCTGCCGCGGCGTGACCAGGTCCGACTTCCGCTACGACGACCGCTTCGGCGAGGGCGGTGAACTCATCTGGCTGGAAATCAACACCCAGCCCGGCATGACGCCGACCTCGCTCGTTCCCGACATCGCGCGGGCTGCGGGACACTCCTTCGAGGATCTGATCGCATGGATGGTGGAGGACGCCTCATGCGCCCGCTGAACCCCAACCATCGTCCGAACCTTCTTCCGGCCGACACGCACGGCCCCGGCCGGCTCGAACGCGCCAGGACGCGCGTCATGCGGCGTCTCGAAAAGTTCGTCGCCAACGCCTCGGCGCTGCCGCTTCCGGGCTTCGGGGCCATGGCCTTCGTCGTCGTCTCGGGCAGCGTCGCCTATGGCGTGGCGCTCGGCGGCCACACCGGACAGGTGCTCGACGGCATCGGCCAGCCGCTGGGATTTGCGATCGATAAGGTCGATGTGCGGGGCAACAGCGAGACCTCGGAGATCGACGTCCTGCAGGCGCTCTGGATGACCGGCTCGCAGACGCTGCTGTCGCTCGACCCGACGGGCGCCCGCCAGACCCTGGAATCCATGCCCTGGATCGATCGCGCCTCGGTGCAGAAGATTTTCCCGGACCGGGTCGAGATCGATCTCGAGGAGCACCGGCCCTACGCCATCTGGCAGACCGGCCAGTCCTTCTTCGTCGTCAATCGCGAGGGCAAGAAGATCGTGCCCTACGTTCCCGGCCGCTTCGATGCGCTGCCGGTCGTCGTCGGCACCGGCGCGGCGAGCGCGGCCGCCGGCGTCATCGACGACATGGAGGGATTTCCCGAGCTTCGCGCAAGGGTCAGGGCTTACGTTCGCGTGGGCAGCCGTCGCTGGGACCTCGAACTGAAGAACGGGGTCACGATCCGGCTGCCGGAGGACAAGCCCATGGATGCTCTGGCGGAGGTCGTCCAGTTGGATCGACAGAATACGCTGCTCGAGCGCGACATCGCTGCGGTCGACATGCGCCTGTCGGATCGGGTTGTCGTCCGGCTGACGCCTGGCTCGCTCGGGCGGCGCGCGGAGCGCCTTAAGGAACGGGCGAAGCTGATCAAGCGCCTTGGCAAGGACAAGCCGGTATGAGTCTGTTTGGTTTCGGCAAATCCGATCTGCCCAGGATGAAGGGGCTGTCGCCGCGCCGTGCGCGGGTGATCTCCGTCCTCGACGTCGGTTCCGAGAAGATCTCCTGCCTGATCGCGCGGCTGCGCCCGCGCGTCGCGGGAGAAATGCTCCCCGACCGCACCCACACGATCGAAGTCATCGGCGTCGGCCATCATCGCTCGCGCGGCATCAAGTCCGGCGCCGTCGTCGACATCGCTGCGGCGGAGATGGCGATCCGCCAGTGCGTCGACGCGGCCGAGCGGATGGCCGGCCTGTCGGTCGAATCGCTGATCGTCTCGGTCACGGCCGGCCGCCTGAAGAGCGTGCGCCGGCGCTCCGATATCGAGGTCGTCGGCGAGGTATCGCCCGCCGATCTCTCCCGCGTCACCGGCCATGCCGCGAAGCTGCCCGTTGACGACGGCCGCGTCGCGCTCCATTCGACCGTCTACGACGTCCAACTCGATGACGAGTCGGGACTCGAAAACCCAGTCGGCATGACCGGCTCGCGGCTGTCGGCCAATCTTCACGTCCTCACTGCCGAGGTCTCGCCGCTGCGCAATCTCGAGGCCGCGATCAACCGGGCGCAGCTGGTCGTCGAGGCCTTCGTCGCGACGCCCTATGCCAGCGCGCTCTCGACCATGGTCGAGGACGAGGCGGCGATGGGCTCGGCCTGCATCGACATGGGCTCGGGCGCGACCAGCATCGCGATCTTCAACAACGGCCGTTTTGTCTATGCCGACCAGATCGCCGTCGGCGGCTCGAACATCACCATGGATCTCGCCCGCGGCCTGTCGATCAGCCCGGCCGACGCCGAGCGGATCAAGGTCATGCACGGCTCCACCATGGCCGAGCTCCTCGACGACACCGGCGAGCCGATCACCGTCACACCGCTCGGCGAGAGCGGCGATGCGCACCCGATCGTCGTCAAGCGCTCGCTGGTGACCAAGATCATCCGGCCGCGGGTCGAGGAGACGCTCGAGCTCGTCCGCGACCGGCTGAATGCCTCCGGCCTCGGCCATGTCATCGGCAAGCGCGTCGTTTTGACGGGCGGCGCCAGCCAGCTCGCCGGTCTCGCCGAGACGGCCCGCACGGTGCTGCAGCGGAACGTCAGGCTGGGGCGACCGCTGGGCGTTACGGGCCTCAACCCATCGAGCAAGGGGCCGGGCTTTTCCACCTCCGTCGGCCTCTTGATCTACCCGCAGGTCGCGCATCGCGAATACGTCGCGGAGCGGTCGATCGCCGTGCAGGCAATCGAGAAGGCGATGGAGGGAGGCCGGATCGGCTCCTGGCTGCGCCGGAGCTCGTAAGCGGATTCGGCGTGGCGGGGGCGCTGCGCCGGGGAAGACAACACGGTGCGCGCCGCGCGCCCTTGGGAATGGCAACGAACGGCCGCGCGGCAAAACGGCCTTTGCGAATTGAAAGAGGAATGAGGGCATGAGTATCACCTTGAAAAAGCCGGACATCACCGAACTGAAGCCCCGCATCACCGTCTTCGGTGTCGGTGGCGGTGGCTGCAACGCAGTCAACAACATGATCAGTGCCGGCCTCGAGGGGGTCGATTTCGTGATCGCCAACACCGACGCCCAGGCACTGCGCTCGTCGCGGGCCGAGCGCATCATCCAGATGGGCGTCGCCGTCACCGAAGGTCTCGGCGCCGGCTCCCAGCCGGAAGTCGGGCGTGCGGCCGCCGAAGAATCGATCGACGAGATTTGCGATCACCTGCTCGGCTCGCACATGTGCTTCGTCACCGCCGGCATGGGCGGCGGCACCGGCACCGGCGCTGCCCCGGTCGTCGCGCGGGCAGCCCGTGAAAAGGGCATCCTGACCGTCGGCGTCGTCACCAAGCCGTTCCACTTCGAGGGCCAGCGACGGCTGCGCATTGCCGAGCAGGGCATCGAGGAGCTGCAGAAGAACGTCGATACGCTGATCGTCATTCCGAACCAGAACCTCTTCCGCATCGCCAACGACAAGACCACCTTCGCCGACGCTTTCGCGATGGCCGACCAGGTGCTCTATTCCGGCGTGGCCTGCATCACCGACCTGATGGTCAAGGAAGGCCTGATCAACCTCGACTTCGCCGACGTCCGTTCGGTGATGCGCGAGATGGGCAAGGCGATGATGGGCACCGGCGAAGCCTCGGGCGAGGGCCGCGCGATGGCCGCCGCCGAAGCCGCGATCGCCAACCCGCTGCTCGACGAGACCTCGATGAAGGGCGCCAAGGGCCTCCTGATCTCGATCACCGGCGGCCGTGACCTGACGCTGTTCGAAGTCGACGAGGCGGCGACCCGCATCCGCGAGGAAGTCGACCAGGACGCCAACATCATCCTCGGCGCCACCTTCGACGAGAACCTGGAAGGCGTCATCCGCGTGTCGGTCGTCGCCACCGGTATCGACAAGAGCGACGTCGAGATGGCCCAGCGCTCCTCGATGACCACCAGCCAGACGGCCGCGATGGCGCAGCAGCGGGTCATCCCGCAGGCAGCCCCTGCAGCCCCGGCGGCCCATTCGGCGCCGGCCATGGCGGCAGCGGCTCACGCTGCGCCGGCCCCGGTCGCTGAAGAGGAAAGCGAGATCGAGGACGCCTTCTCGGCTGCGCTCGCCGCCGAGATCGCGCAGGTTGCCCCGCAGTCGGCGCCGCGCTCGGCGATTTCGAGCGCGGAGACGGCGATGGAGCCGGTGCAGCCGGCCCGCATGCCCCGCGTGGAAGACTTCCCGCCGGTGGTCCGCGGCGAGATCGAGCAGCGTCAGGCCGCCGGCGAGCAGGCTGGCGACGAGCGGGGTGCCATGGGCCTCCTGCGCCGTCTGACCACAGGCCTGTCGCGCCGCGAGGAAGAGGAGCATGCCGGCGAGCCGGCGCGCCGCGCCCATGTGGAGCCGAACCCCTACGCTCCGCGCCGCGTCGCGGCGGAATCAGCGGCGCGTCCGGCCACCGCATCGCGACCGGTGAGCGAGGAGGATCAGCTGGACATCCCGGCGTTCCTGCGACGCCAGGCCAACTGATCTCGCGTCCCTGTTGCGTTTTCGTGACACTGCCCGCCGGAGCGATCCGGCGGGCATTTTCATACAAGCCATTGATTTCATAGGCTTGCAGCGAATTGTTCACAGGCTCTCGGTAACAGTGGGTAAGAAAGCGTGATTTTGCCAAATCTGCTCCCGGATTTACCAACGTTCTCAACAAAAGGAGAACCATTCGGATTCTCCGGGGTGTGCCGGTTCAGGGCGGCGAACTATTCGTGTGTGAGCGGACCCGGCACGGGGAATTTGCCGGACGCGGGGCGGGGAAAGGTCATTCGGACGTGTTGATGTTCCAGCAGACGATAGCATCGCGGATCGATTTCGGCGGCGTCGGCGTGCATAGCGGGCTGCCGGTGCGGCTTTCTCTGCTGCCGGCGGAGATCGATACGGGCATCGTCTTTCACCTCGTCGGTGCGGATGGCCTGATCCAGGAGATCCCCGCGATCTCGTCGAATTCCACACCGTCCGATCTCTCCACCGTCGTCGGCAACCCGAACGGCTCCCACGTCTCGACCATCGAACACCTGATGGCGGCGCTCTATGCCATGGGCATCGACAACGTCGTCGCCAGGATCGATGCCCGGGAGACGCCGATTCTCGACGGTGGCTCAGCCGAATATGTCCGTGGCATCGCCGAAGCCGGCGTCGTCAGCCAGGTCGCCAAGCGGCGCTATCTGCGGGTGCTGAAGCCGGTTTCCATCGAGCTGAACGAGGCGCGGGCTGAGTATCGCCCTTATGCCGGTACCCGCTTCGAGGTCGAGATCGACTTCGCCAATGCCGCCATCGGCCGCCAGGCCTACCGCGCCGACCTGACCGCGGCGCGTTTCACCAAGGATCTCGCCCGGGCCCGCACCTTCGGCTTCATGGCCGATGTCGAGCGGCTCTGGGCTGCCGGCTACGCGCTCGGCTCGTCGCTGGACAATTCGGTCGTCCTCTCCGACGAGGGGCGAGTGGTCAATCCCGAGGGTCTGCGCTTCGAGGACGAGTTCGTTCGTCACAAGGCGCTCGACGCGGTTGGCGACCAGGCGTTGGGCGGCTTTCGCATCCTCGGATGCTACCGCTCCTATCGCGGCGGCCACCGGCTGAACGCCTTGGCGCTGCGGGCGCTGCTCGCCGACCGCAAGGCCTACGAGATCGTCGAGATGCCGTCCCGCCGCGTCGATCCGGTGCGCCACGCGCCGCTGGTCGCCGTCGCTGCCCCGGCCTTCGGCCCGCAGGTTCTCTGACACCCATCGGGATGGCTGCAGGGATGCCGCAACCGGCGCCGGGAATCGCTTCCCCCGCGGGATTGCTTCTCAGGGCGTCGCGCCCGCATGATGGCGCCTTGCGTCATGGCCAGAGGCGGAATTGCGGCCGGATCGATGACCTAACGGCAACAAACGTGTCGTGAATCTCGCCATCTCACGTCGTTGCGGGCAGGCGGCCACAAAAAAGGCTGCTTACTCTGGCTTCGGCATTGTTCGAGCCTTGCTCGGGGGGTAGTGATGCCGGCCGGAGGCCGATTGGGGTAGGGGACCCGCAAGACATGATCGACGTGACCAGAATTTCTGCCGGATCGACGAAATGGCTTCGGCACCTCGTGCTGACCGGAGTCGTGCTCGGCGCCGCATCCGGCCTTGCCGGCTGCATGTCGGGGGGCGACAACGACGTCGACGTTCTGGCGCTCGCCGCCGAGACCGATCCGCCGGACGTCCTCTACAATCAGGGCCTCGCCAATCTCGAAGGCGGCCGCCTCGGCGAAGCCGCCAAGAAGTTCCAGGCCATCGACCGCCAGCACCCCTATTCCGAATGGGCGCGCAAGGCGCTGATCATGCAGGCCTTCGCCAGCTATCGCGGCGGCGACTACGAAGAGGCGACGACGGCGGCCAAGCGCTATCTTTCGCTCTATCCGGATTCCGACGACGCCGCCTATGCCGAGTACATCATCGGCCTGTCGCACTACCGCCAGATCCCCGACGTCACTCGCGACCAGAAGCAGGCCGCCTACACCGCCCAGGCGATGCGGGCGCTGATGGAACGCTTCCCCGATACCGCCTATGCCGAGGACGCCCGGGGTAAGCTGCGCATCGCCCGCGACCAGCTCGCCGGCAAGGAGATGCTGGTCGGCCGCTACTATCTGGAGCGTCGCGATTATCTGGCGGCCATCAACCGCTTCAAGAACGTCGTCGACGTCTATCCTGATACCCGCCAGGTGGAAGAGGCGCTGGCCCGCCTGACCGAGGCCTATTACGCCATGGGCCTGACCCGCGAGGCGCAGGCCTCTGCCTCGGTGCTCGGCCAGAACTTCCCCGATTCGCCCTGGTACCAGGACAGCTACGCGCTGCTCCGCGGACATGGTCTTGAGCCGCGCGAGGGATCGTCCGACTCCTGGTTCGCGTCGGCGACGAAGAAGATCACCGGCGCCTCTTGAGGCCGCGGCTCGCCAGGGTCGCACGGCCCGGCGAGCCGTGTCGGACGGGCGAGAGACGAGAGCGATGTGGGCGGCGCGCGAGCGCCGCTCCTCTCGTCGGCGCTCCAGCCCGCCTGGCAGCCGGGGCAGCGCCTGTCGCCCGGCTTGCGAAACTCGGGCCCGCGACCGACAGTGTCGTCGCCGCATCCTGCCCTGACCGACGATTCGGACATGCTGGTCCATCTTTCCATCCGTGACATCGTACTGATCGAGCGCCTCGACCTGACGCTGGGGGCCGGCCTCTCCGTGCTGACGGGCGAGACCGGCGCGGGCAAATCGATCCTGCTCGATTCCCTGTCCCTCGCCCTCGGGGGGCGGGGCGACGGCTCGCTGGTGCGGCACGGGGCGAAGCAGGGCGAGGTGACCGCTGCCTTCGATCTCGAGACGGACCATCCCGCAAGGAGGCTCCTGACCGACAACGGCTTCGACGACGACGGCGATCTCGTCCTGCGCCGGGTCCAGACCGCCGACGGGCGGACCCGCGTCTTCATCAACGACCGTCCGGCCAGCGTCGCGCTGATGCGCGCCATCGGAATGTCGCTGGTGGAGATCCACGGCCAGCATGACGATCGCGCACTCGTCGACGCGGCGAGCCACCGCACGCTCCTCGACGACTTCGGCGGGCTTGGTGACGAGGCCGCGGCGACGGCCCGGTTGTTCGGCGAATGGCGGTCGGCCCGCGAGGCCCTCGGCCGGCACCGGGCGAAGGTCGAGGCGGCGGCGCGCGAGGCGGATTTCCTGCGCAGTGCCGTCGAGGAGTTGTCCGAGCTGCAGCCGATCGCCGGCGAGGAGGAGGAGCTTGCGGCCAGCCGGCAGGTGATGATGCGGTCCGAGAAGATCGCCACCGACGTCAACGATGCCAATGAGGAACTCTCCGGGCCGGCCTCGCCGATCCCCGGCCTCGCCAACCTCCTGAAACGCCTCGACCGCAAGCGGGACGAACTTCCGGGTCTCCTCGACGAGGCGATCGAGCGGCTCGACACCGCCCTCGACGCGCTCTCCGACGCTCAGACCGCGCTCGAGGGCGCGCTGCGCAGCCTGGAGTTTGATCCCCGGGCGCTGGAGGCGACCGAGGAGCGGCTGTTCGCGCTGCGGGCTGCGGGGCGCAAGTACAACGTCCCCGTCGACGACCTGCCGGAGCTGACGGCGAAGATGATCGGCGATCTCGCCGACGTTGATGCCGGCGAGGAGCGGCTGGCGATGCTCGAACGCGACGTCGAGGAGAAGCGCGAGCGCTTCGACGCGGCAGCGCTCGCGCTTTCGGACAAGCGCGCGGTCGCCGCGCGCCTGTTGGAAGCGGCTGTGATGGCCGAGTTGCCGGATCTGAAGCTGGAGCGGGCGAGCTTCATGGTGACGCTTGAGCGTGACGCGGAGCGGCGGGACGCCTCCGGCATCGACACTGCCGAGTTCCACGTGCGCACCAATCCCGGCACCCGCGCCGGCCCGATGATGAAGGTCGCCTCGGGCGGCGAGCTGTCGCGCTTCCTGCTCGCCCTGAAGGTGGCGCTGGCCGATCGCGGCTCGGCCCCGACGCTGGTCTTCGACGAGATCGATACCGGCGTCGGCGGGGCCGTCGCCGACGCCATCGGCCGCCGTCTGGCGCGCCTCGCCGGGACCGTGCAGGTGCTCGCGGTGACCCACGCGCCGCAGGTGGCGGCGCGCGCCTCGACCCACCTCCTGATCTCCAAGGCGAGCGTCGCCGGATCCGACGAGGACCGCGTCGCCACCCGCGTCGCGGCGATCGACACCGAGGGGCGGCGCGAGGAGATCGCCCGCATGCTCGCCGGCGAGAGCGTGACCGAAGAGGCGCGCGCCGCCGCCGCCCGGTTGATCGGACGCTGACACCTCGGGCTTCCCGCTTACACCGTGGGGGTATGTTCGCCTGACGCAAGCGAGGGCACGTGAGTGCCAAAGATCGAAGCCCGATGGTCTCGCCGGCAACGGGGGACGCGCTTTTCCGCCCGTCGAAACGCGCCCTTAGCATTCGTCACCGTACTTGAGGAGGCGACGACTCCGGGGCAAGATCTGCTTCGAGCGTCCGGCACACGGCCTCGCCGAGGATCAGCCGCCTCACTGATCTGTCGACCGGGACGGCGCGTCCAGGTAGAACGCAAGCGGAGGTCGACATGGCGCGAGACGGAACGGTGCTGATCGCCGGAGCTGGCCCGGTCGGGCTGGCGGCAGCGGTCGAGCTGACCCGGCGGGGCGTCGCCCTGCGCATCGTCGATGCCGGCGAAGGGCCGACGCCGGCCGAGCAATCGCGGGCGCTGGCGATCAACCCGACGACGCTGGCCATCCTCGGCCCCTCCGGGCTCAGCGAGACGCTGCTCGCCGCCGGCACGACGATCACCGGCAGCGACGTCGTCATCGATGGCCGGACGGCCCTTTCTCTGTCCTTCAAGTCGGCCCACACGCCCCACCCCTTCATACTCTCCTTGCCCCAGGGGCGGACCGAGCGCCTGATGATCGGCTGGCTGAAGCAGCGGCAGGTCGAGGTGGAGTGGAATGTCGGGCTCGCCGCCGTCGGCGAGACCCACCGCCCGAGTGCGGTGCTCTCCACCGGGGAAGAGCTGGCCGCGGTGGCGATCCTCGGCTGCGACGGCAGCCATTCGAAGGTGCGCCAGGAACTCGGCGTGCCCTGGAGCGGGGAGGGCTATCCCGGCGTCTTCGCGCTCGCCGACGTGATCTTCGAGGCGCCGATCGATTCCCACCGGGCGCGGATCTGCATCGGCTCGGGCGAGCGCACCTCCCATGCGCTCCTGCCGATGGGAGACAACCGGGCGCGGCTGATCGGCTTTCACGATTCGCCGGACGCGTTGATCGCGGCGGTCGGGGGCATTGCCTCGGTGACCTGGCGCTCGACGTTCCGGGTGTCCTTCCGCCATGCCGAGCGGATGTCCCGGGGCTGGGTGTTCCTGGCCGGTGATGCGGCCCACGTCCATTCTCCGGTCGGTGGCCGGGGCATGAATCTCGGCATCGCCGACGCGGCGACCTTCGCCTGGCTGTTCTGCGAGCACCGCGAGACGGAATACGAATCGAAGCGCCTGCCGGTGGTCAGAAGCGTCATGGAACAGACCCGCCAGATGACCGACATGCTGGCGAAGCCCCCCTCGCACATCGCCTCGTTCCTGAAATACGCCATGCCGATGGCGACGATGCTGGCCCCAGTGCGGCGCAAGATGGCCGAGCGGGTGCTGGCGCTTGACCTGCCGCAGCCGGAATGGCTCTGAGAGGGCCGCGAGGCGTAGGAGTGTTTGGAACCCATGGCGAGGATTGCGGAGCGGCCGGTCGAGACATTGAGCGAGGCCGAGGCCGCCGAGGAGCTGGAGCGGCTGGCGGCCGAGATCGCGGGCCACGACCGGCGCTATCACGAGAACGACGCGCCGACGATCTCGGATGCCGCCTATGATGCCCTGCGCCGACGCAACGGCGCGATCGAACGGCGCTTTCCGGACCTGGTGCGCGAGGATTCGCCCTCCGTCCGGGTGGGCGCGGCGCCGTCGGCGAAATTCGCCAAGATCCCCCATGCCGTGCCGATGCTCTCCCTCGACAATGCCTTCTCGGACGACGACGTGGAGGACTTCGCCAGGCGCGTCCGCCGCTTCCTGAAGCTCGCCGACGACGCGCCGCTGCCGATCACCGCCGAGCCGAAGATCGACGGGCTGTCCTTGTCGCTGCGCTACGAGGACGGCCGGCTCGTCTCGGCGGCGACGCGGGGCGACGGCACCGTCGGCGAGGACGTCACCGCCAATGCCCTGACCATCGAGGACATCCCCCACCGCCTCAGCGGCCTCCGTCCGGCGGTCTTCGAGGTGCGCGGCGAGGTCTATATGAGCCACGCCGACTTCGCCGCTTTGAACGAGCGGCTGGCGGCGGGCGTCGAGCCGACGCCGAGCGATGAGGCGCCCCGTGAGGAGGTGGCCGACGACGAGGTTGTCGAAGACGAGAGTGCCGAGACAGGCAAGATCCGGCAGTTCGCCAATCCGCGCAATGCCGCCGCCGGTTCGCTGCGCCAGAAGGATCCGGCGATCACCCGCTCGCGGCCCCTGAAGTTCTTCGCCTATGCCTGGGGCGAGGTGAGCGAGGTGCCGGGCGACAGCCAGACCGAGGTCGTCGCGGCGCTGGGCGGCATGGGCTTTGCCGTCAATCCGCTGACGCAGCGCTTCGACACGATCGACGGGCTGATCGCCCACTACCACCGCATCGAGGAACTTCGGGCCGATCTCGGCTACGACATCGACGGCGTGGTCTACAAGGTCGACGATCTCGATCTCCAGAAACGGCTCGGCTTCGTCTCGCGCTCGCCCCGCTGGGCCATCGCCCACAAGTTTCCGGCCGAGCAGGCGACGACGGTCCTCCAGGACATCGACATCCAGGTCGGGCGCACCGGCGCGCTGACGCCGGTCGCCAAATTGAAGCCGGTGACCGTCGGCGGGGTCGTCGTCTCCAACGCGACGCTGCACAACGAGGACTACATCGCCGGAAAGGATTCCGACGGCGCGCCGATCCGCGAGGGTCGCGACATCCGCATCGGCGACACGGTCCTCGTCCAGCGCGCCGGCGACGTCATCCCGCAGGTGCTCGACGTCGTTCTGGAGAAGCGGCCGAAGGACGCGGCGCCTTACGTCTTTCCCGACCACTGCCCGGTCTGCGGCTCGAAGGCGGTCCGCGAGGTCAATCCGCGCACCGGGCGTCCCGATTCCAAGCGCCGCTGCACCGCCGGGCTGACCTGCCCGGCCCAGGGCCGAGAGGGGCTGAAGCACTTCGTCTCGCGCGGCGCCTTCGACATCGAAGGGTTCGGCGAGACCTATATCGAGACGCTGTTCGACGCCGGCCTCGTGCGCCAGCCGGCGGATATCTTCTCCCTGACCTTCGAGCCGCTGCGCGAGGCGATCGAGGCCCGGCGGCGGGAGGTGTCGGAGGCGCGGCGGCGATCGCAGGGAAAGGCCGAGCCGGAAAAGCCGGCCAAGAAGGCCGAGACCTCCAAGGCGATCGACAATCTCCTTTCGGCGATCGACGCCCGCCGCACCGTGGCGCTGAACCGGTTCATCTTCGGCCTCGGCATCCGCCATATCGGCGAGACCTCGGCGAAGGCGCTGGCGCGGCATTTCGCCGACGTCCCCGACTTCCTGGCAGGGATCGACAGGGCGGCGGCGGAGCAGCCGGGCGCTGCCTGGCACCGCCTGAAGGAGACCCCCTTCGTCGGCGAGAGCAGCTTCGAGGCGCTCCTGGCCGTCGGCGACGAGAAGCTGGACGATGGAGCCTTCGATCCTTTCCGCGACTCGGCGACCGGTCTGAAGGCCAACCAGCGCGCGGCGCTGAAGGAGCGCTTCGGCGATGCGGCGGGCCTGCGCGAAGCGATCCGTGCGGCACGGGCAGAGGCGCCGGGGCCGCTCTATGATCGCCTGAAGTCCGACCGCGACATCGGCGAGGTGGCTACGGCGTCGCTGATCGAGTTCTTCGGCGAGGCGCACAACCGGCAAGCAGTCGAGGCGCTGGTCGAGGCGGGCGTGACGACAACCAACGATCGCCCGACGGCGGCGGACACGGCATCGTCGCCGGTGGCGGGCAAGACCGTCGTCTTCACCGGGTCCCTCGAGAAAATGACCCGCGACGAGGCCAAGGCGATGGCCGAAGCGCTCGGGGCGAAGGTGGCGGGCTCGGTGTCGAAGAAGACCGATCTCGTCGTTGCCGGTCCCGGCGCCGGCTCGAAGCTGGCGAAGGCGACGGAGTTCGGCATCGCGGTGATCGACGAGGACGGGTGGTTCGAGTTGATCGGCCGTAAGCCGGGCGAGGGTTGAGAACAGGCGCTCGCCGATCGTGCCGGGCCTCGAAAAAGTTGCTGTGTCGCTGACGTGGATGTCCTCGCGGAACTGGTTGCGTCCAGTCGGCACCTCGCCGAGTTGCGTGCGCGGATGACGTCACGTTCCACCGGTCTTCCGCAGCGGGACGCAAGATCAGGGGCACAACGGTTGCTGCGGTGCAGAACCGCCACGGGGGCTTACGAATCTGCCCGCGCTGGGCTCCACGTCTTGCTTTGGCCGCGGCAGGGCCGCAGCCTCTGGCCACACATCGACGACATGGAATCCGATATGCTCGACCGTCCGGCGCGGCTTTTGCGCGCAACTGCCGCTTCACTGGTGCTTCTCGCTGCTCTGCCGCTTCCGCTCGCCTTTGCGACCGAGGCGAATCCGGCGGCGAACGCCATTGGTCGCAACGACCTCCCAGCGATCCTGGACGTGGCGCAGGGCTATGGAGAGGCCGAGCTGACGAAGACGGAGACCGGCGATCCGGTGATCACCGGCGACATCAACGGCACGGCCTACCAGCTGTTCTTCCTCGACTGCAGCAGGAACACCGACTGCCGGACGCTGAACTTCTACGCGATATGGGACGGCGCGGGGATCAGCCTCGAGCTCATCAACCGCTGGAACGCGACGGGGGCCTACAACAAGTCCTACCTCACCGAGACCGGCATGCCGGTGGTCGAGCTGAATGCCTCGTCGATCGACCTGACGAAGGAGCGGCTCGGCGATCTCTTCGACCGCTGGACCGTGACGCTCGCCGAATTCCCCCGCCAGGTGCTCGACAAGGCCGACGAGTAGCATTCGCTCGGCGAGGCGCGCCGGGAACAGGACCGCGGCTGGTTTCCTGCGCCCGGATCGGCATCAAGCGGCTGGGCAGGGCCGGTCTTCCGTCGCCATCGGATAGTGGAGGTTGCCACCCTCATAGGGCGGGAACTCGGAGAAGTCGGCCCGCATCTCATGGCGGACCGGCGAGTGCAGCGCGGCTTCCAGCGCGGCCGGGCTGTCGAAGAGGATGCGGTTGCGCTGGAGGTGCTGGACGCGGCGCCAGGGCATCGCGTCGATCCAGTCGATCCGGGTGAGGATCTCCAACTCCCGCACGCCCGGGAAACGCCGCATGATCGGCGGGTGGTGGGCGATGTAGTGGGACAGCCAGGCATTGGTGTCCTTTGCCGGCCCCGGATAGTGGACGACGTAGCTGCAGGCCGTCGGCGTCGGCGGCGCCGGCTCGGGAACGTCGAAGCTGCGCACCGCCATGGCCTGCTGCGTCGCCTCTGCCCCGGCAAGGCTCGGCAGGGTTCCGGGCTCGGCGAGCGGCCGCAGGACGCCGCCGCTGCCGATCGCAGCCTCGAGATCGGCCAGTTCCGCGAAATAGAGCTGGATGCCGAAGGCCGGCGGATGTCCGTCGTCGTTGTAGAGGTCCGACGCGGTCTCGGGCGTGTAGAGCCGCGCCCGCTCCAGTCCAGGCACCCCTGCGACGAGCGTGCGAACGCGTCCGCGGTCGTCGTCGGAGACACGGCAGGCCGCATCGTCCGACGTGAAGAAGACCAGATAGGAAAACCGCATCGAGGGCCTCACAACAGACTTGGCAGGAACAGGGCGAGGCTCGGGAACACGATGATCAGCGCGATCAGGAGCAGCGTGCAGACCATGTAGGGGGCGACGGCCAGCGCGACGGTCTTCAAGGTGGTGCCCGGCGGCGCGACGCCGATCATCACGAACAGCAGGAGGCCGAAGGGCGGCGTCGTGAAGCCCACCTCGTAGGCGAGCAGCAGGATCAGCGCGAACCAGACGAGGTCGAAGCCGAAGTGGTTGGCGATCGGCAGGAAGATCGGCAGGGTGATCAGCATCATCGACACCTGGTCCATGAACATGCCGAGGACCAGGATCACCAGCACCATGATGACGAGGAAGGTGTAGGGGCCGGGATCGAAGCCGGTGACGAAGGAGATGAAGCCGAAGCTCGCGCCGGAGAAGGCGAAGACCTGGGCGAAGGTCGTCGAGGCGGAGATGATCAGGAAGGTCATGGCGGTGACCTTCATCGCATCGTCGAGGGCCGCCCAGACCGAGGCCCAGCTGAACCGGCGATAGGCAAACAGCAACCCGAAGACGCCGGCGCAGCCGAGAGCTGCCGATTCCGTCGGCGTGGCGATGCCGAGCAGGATCGTCCCGACCACCAGGAAGATGATGACGCCCATCGGCACGATGTTGACGGCGACCGCCTTTGCTTTCGCGGCGAAGCCGATGTCGTCGACCGGATAGAGCGGCGCACAGTCCGGGTCGATGCGGGTCTGGACGTAGATCAGGAGCGCGAAGATCACCGTCAACAGGAGGCCCGGCAGGACGCCGGCGATGAGGAGCGCGCCGACATTGATGTTGGCGAGCGAGCCGAGCAGGACGCCGAGCGAGGAGGGCGGGATGATCACCGCCAGGCTGCCGGCGCCCAGAATCGGCCCGTAGGCCATCTTCGGCTTGTAGTTCCGCTTCAGCATCTCGGGGACCATCAGCGATCCCATCATGCCGGTATTGGCAAGGCTCGATCCCGACAGCGCCGAGAACACCGCGCCGCCGGCGAGGACGACGTAGGACAGGCGGGCCCGCAGGTTGCCGATGCACAGGTCGAGCGCGTGCATGACGCCGTCGCCGAGGCCGGAGCGGAAGAACAGGCTGCCCATGATCAGGAACAGCGGAAGCGGCGCCAGCGAGTAGCTGGCGATCGCGTCGGAGAAGTTCGCGATCATCTGGGTGACGCCGGCCGAGCCGCCGAAGAACAGGAACAGGCCGATGATGTTGACCAGGAAGAAGGCGAAGGCGATGGGCAGGCCGAGACCCATGAAGAACAGGATCAGGCCGACCATCAGGGCGAAGGGAAACAGCCAGTCCATGGTCTAAAGCCCTTCGCGCTCGAGCGGGTCGACATTGTAGAGACTGTCGTGGCCGATCAGGTATCGCAGCCATTCCAGCGCCGAGAGGAAGAAGCCGATGGCGATCGGCAGGAAGATCAGCCATTTCGGCATGTCGAAGGTCTTGGTCTCGTAGGCGCCGGTATTCAGCGCCTCCAGGGCCGAGGCGAAGGCGAAGTAGGTGAGGTAGAGGCACAGGCCGATGCACAGGGAATAGACGAGCTTCTCGAGCACGACCCGCCCGCCCGCCGGCAGCGCGCGCCGCAGGAACTCGACGAAGACGTGGCCCTTGATCCGGACGAGCCACGGCATCGGCAGGAATGCGGCGTAGAGCAGGCCGTATTCCGTCGCCGAGACGCCCCAGGCGATCGGCCGGTAGTTCAGGTTGCGCAGGACGACATCGGCGACGACCTCGACCACGATCGCGGCCAGCATCAGCTTGACCAGCGCGGCGAGGGCGAAGCTCGCCCAGCCGACGACCTTGAAGAAATTCTGCATGCCCGGGGTGTGCTCCATGGTGCCGCCGGCGCCCGGAGTGCGCGCCGGCGGTGTCGTCTTGCGGGGCTCAGTTCTGGAAGTGCTTGCGCAGCTCGGGAACGTAGGTCGGGTCGCGGGACTCCATGCGGTCCCAGCTCGCCTTGGCGGCCTTGGCGAGGAACTCCTCGCGGCCCTTGCCCTGAAGTTCGAAGACCTGTTGACCCTCGGCGACCATCTCGTCGGCCTGGCGCTGGTTCTCGGTCCGGATCGCCTCGAGGCTCTCCTGCTCGTAGGCGATCGCGACGTCCGTCAGGATCTTCTGCGCCTCGGGCGACAGGGAGTCCCACTTGCTCTTGTTCATCGAGATCAGGACGTCGGTCTGGAAGAAGCTCGGATCGACCCGCCACTTGGTGAACTTGTCCCAGCCGAAGGACTTGTAGCCGAACACCGGATAGGCGTTGGCGTTGATCACGCCGCGCTCCAGCGAGGTGTAGACCTCGCCCGGCGGCAGCACGATCACCGTCATGCCCAACGTCTCGAAGAACTGCCGGTAGAGCGGCGAGGAGCGGATCTTCAGGCTGCTCCACACCATGCCGCCGTCTTCCGAGCGGGTGGGCTCGTCGACGGTGAAGATGTTGAAGCCGGTGCCGGCGTCGACATGGGCGAGGAGATGGGCATTGCCCTTCTCGCCGAAGATCTTCTGCATCAGGTCCCAGCCGCCGTTCTCGCGGACCTCCTGGGGAAGCTTGGTGGAGGCCGAGAACGCCTCGCCTTCCGGCACGATCTCCAGATACTGGCCGGCCGGCGCGTTGATCATGTCGATCAGGCCGTTCTTCTGGGCGAGACCCAGCTGGCCGGGAGGGATTACCTCCGGCCCGCCGCGCACCTGGATCTGCACGACGCCCTTGCCGGCCGCGTTGACCTTGTCGACGAACTTCAGGAAGCTCTGGGCAAAGGAGTTCTGCGCAGGCGTGAAGTGCGCCGCGTTGAGGGTGATCTCGTCGGCGCGGCCGGCGCCGGCCGAAAGGGCCAAAAGGCCGCAGGCGAGGGCAAGTCTCAGGGCAGTTCGCATGAAGGATTCCCTTTCGCTTCGATGGACTTTTTGTCTCGGGAGCGTTTCTCGTCGGCGGCCGTGGAGGCCGCCGGCGCTGATCATCCGGCAGCTTGCGCCGCCTCTGCCGCCCCGGGGGGCGGGCGTCCCAGCCAGTTGGGGTCGGGCACGAGGGGCGGGATCGCGTCCAGGAGCCGGCGCGTGTAGTCCGCCTTCGGATTGTCGAACAGCGCCGCGCAGGATCCCTCCTCGACGATCCGGCCGGCGCGCATGACGACCACCCGGTGGCAGAGGTTGCGGATCACCGACAGGTCGTGGCTGATGAAGGCGAGGGCGAGTTGAAGCTCGCCGGCGAGCCGCCGCAGCAGCGCCAGCACCTGGGCCTGCGTCGAGACGTCGAGGCCGGAGACGATCTCGTCGGCGAGGACGAAGTCCGGCCGGGTGGCGATCGCGCGGGCGATCCCGACCCTTTGGCGCTGGCCGCCGGACAGTTCGTGCGGGAAGCGGTCGAGGAGGGCAGGATCGAGCCCGACGGCGACCATCAGACGCACGAGTTCGCCGTCGCGGATCTCGGCCCGTTGGCCGGCGTCCAGCGTCAGGCCGGCCGCGACGATCGACCGGATGCGCCGGCGCGGATTGAGGGACGACTGCGGATCCTGGAAGATCATCTGCATGCGCCGGCGCATTGGACGAAGCGTGTCCTGCGAGGCATGGGTGATGTCGACGCCGTCGAAGGCGAGCCGTCCGGCGGTCGGCTCGTGCAGGCGAAGCAGGAGGCGGCCCAGCGAACTCTTGCCGGACCCGGATTCGCCGACGATCCCGACGATCTCGCCCCGGCGGATCGAAAGTGTGACCGGATGCAGGATGCGCGTCAACGGTCGCCGACCGAAGGCGCGGGCCGCATTCATGTCCGGCAGTTCGAGTTCGACGCCTTTGGCCTCGACCAGGATGGGGGCGTTCGGATCAAGCATGGGTCACCCGCTCCAGCCCATGGCGGGCGAGCTCGCCCTGAAGCGCCGCGGTGAGACTGGCGGGGATTGGCTGCATGCCGCTGCCTGTCTGATCATGGCGCGGACTGGCTGCCATCAGGGCGGCCGTATAGGGATGCGACGGGGCGGCAAGGACGTCGGCCGTCGCGCCCTGTTCGACGATCATGCCGCCATAAAGCACCGTCACGCGGTCGCAGATCTGCGCGACGACGCCGAGGTCGTGGGTGACGAAGAGGACGCCGGTGCCGTGGCTCGCCTGCATTGACCGGATCAGCCGCAGCACCTCCTTCTGGACCGTCACGTCGAGGGCCGTGGTCGGCTCGTCGGCGATGATCAGCTTCGGGTCCATCGAAAAGGCGGCGGCGATCAGGATCCGCTGCCGCATGCCGCCCGACAGCTCGTGCGGATAGCGCCGGAGCACCGCTTCCGGATCGTTGATCTGGACGTCCCGCAACAGCGATACCGCCTTGTCCTCGAGCGCCTTGCCGTTCAGCCCGCGCTTCAGCCGCAGCCCGTCGGTCAGCTGATCGCCGATCCGCCGCGACGGGTTGAGCGAGGTCATCGGATCCTGCGGGATGAGGGCGATCTGCGAGCCGAGGATTTCCCGTCGGCGGCCGGCCGGCATGGCGAGGAGGTCCTCGCCGCAGAACCGGATCGTGCCGCCGGCAAGTTCGATCGCGCCGGGCAGGATGCCGAGGATCGCCTTGCCGATCGTCGACTTGCCGGCGCCGCTCTCGCCGACCAGCCCGTGTACCTCGCCGGGAGCGACCTCGAGATCGACCGAGCGCAGGAGCGGCGTGTGCGGCGGCCGCTTCAGCCGTGCCGACAGGCCGGCGATCGAGAGCAGCGCGGGGCTCATCGCCGCATCACCGGGTCGGTCAGCCGGCGCAGACCGTCGCCGAGCTGGTTGAAGGCGAGCACCGTCAGGACGAGCAGGGAGAGCGGAAACACCATGACCCACCAGCCGTGGTAGATGATCTGCCGCCCTTCGGCGATCATCCCGCCCCAGGTCGGCATGTCGGAGGAGACCGACAGCCCGACGAAGGACAGCACCGCCTCGACGATCACCGCGATGCCCATTTCCAGGCTGAGGAGCACCAGGACGACGGGCAGGACGTTGGGCAGCACCTCCCGCGTCAGGATCGTCCAGCGGCTGCGGCCTAGGACGACGGCGGCGTCGACATAGTCCATCCGGGTCTGCTGCAGGGTCTCGGAGCGTACGACGCGGCAGAACCGCGTCCAGTCGATGATCACGATGGCGAGGATGACCGAGGTGAGGCCGGTCCCGATCATCGCGACGAGGAGGATCGACAGGAGGACGGGGGGAAACGCCATCCAGATGTCGATCAGCCGGGAGACGACCGCATCGACCCAGCCGCCGTAATAGCCCGCGAGAAGGCCCAGCACCGTGCCGAACGCACCGGCGGCGAGCGCCGCGACGATGGCCACGGTGAGGGCGACGCGGGCGCCGTGGATCAGCCGGGAGGCGATGTCGCGCCCCAGGCTGTCGGTGCCGAGGACATAGCCGGGGTCGGCACCGGCGCTGAAGGCCGGTGGCAGCGTGTTGAGCATCAGATCCTGCTCCAGCGGATCGTGGGGCGAGACCAGCGGCGCGAAGATCGCGGCGAGAAGCAGGAGCAGGAGATAACCGCCCGCCACCACGACCCGCGGCTCGCGGCGAAGGCCCTTCAGCCAGGACGGCATGCCCCGGTGCGCCACCGAGCCGCCGAGACGCGGGATTTCGGGAAGCGCCCGCTCAACCATGCCGCAGCCTCGGATTGAGGAGGGCGAAGCTCGCCTCGACGGCGAGATTGATCAGGATGAAGATCAGCCCGAAGGTCAGGATCAGGCCCTGGACCAGCGGCAGGTCGCGGTTGATCACCGCGTCGATGGCGAGGTTGCCGATGCCGGGATACGCGAAGATCCGCTCGACGATCACCGTGCCGCCGAACATGAAGGTGAACTGCACGCCGGTGAGCGCCAGCGTCGGGATCATGGCGTTGCGCAGCGTCTCGCGAAGCGTCACCCGCAGGCGCGAGGCGCCGCGGATGCGGGCCAGCAGCGCATAGTCCCGGAGCGCCTCGCTCTCCAGCGCGCCCTTCAGCACCCGCAGGATCACCGCCGCCAGCGGCAGCGCCAGGGCCATGGCCGGCATGATCATGTGGGCGAGGACGTCCCGTGCGATGTCGAGGCGCAGGCGGAGCAGGCTTTCGATCAGAAGGAAGGAGGTCGTAAAATCGATCGCCAGGCGCGGGTCGACACGCCCCGAGATCGGCAGGATGGGCCAGGCGACGCCGAACAGGAGGACGAAGGCGAGGGCCCAGACGAAGTCCGGCACGGCGAGGAGGATGCCGTTGGCGTTGTCGACGGTGCTGCCGATCAGCCGCCGCGTCCCGAGCGTCGAGGCGACGGCGGCGCCGATCCCCAGCGCGAGCCCGACGGCGAGCGCCGTCAGCGTCAGCTCAATGGTTGCGGGGAGGCGGCCGGCGATCAGATGCACCACGTTCTGGCGCATGGAGATCGAGGTTCCGAAGTCGCCGGTGAGGGCATGGCCGAGCCAGATGACGAACTGGGCGACAAGGCCCTTGTCGAGGCCGTAGGCGGCCCGGAGCCGGGCGATGTCCTCGGCGCTCGCCCCCGGCGCGATCATCATGGCGATGGGATCGCCGGGAACGACCCGCAGCAGGACGAACGACACGACCGCAACGCCGAACAGCGTGACGATGGCGAAGACGACCTGCCGAAGGGCGCGGGATGAGAGCATGGGCGTCGTCAGCTCGACCGTTCTTCCTGGCGGGGTTTGAGCGTGCCGCTCACGCCTTGGCAGGTGCGACCAGCGTCGCCTGCAGGGCGCCGGATCCGTTCGGCACCACCGACAGGCCGTCGCGGAAGACGATCGGCTGGACGTATTGCAAGAGCGGGATGACATAGCCGTTGTCGGCGATGGTGCGGCTGACGGCCTTCCAGCCGGCGATGCGCTTGTCCTCGTCCTTCTCGTTCCACAGCGGGCCGATCTGAGCATCGAGGTCGTCGGTGTCCCAGACCGAGTGGGGCGAGGGGCCGAACATGGCGAAGCCCGTCGAAGTGGTGGGATCGCCGATGGCGTTGCCCCAGTTGTAGAAGGCGAAGGGCGCCAGCTGATCGTTGGCGCGCAGCTCGTAGTGCTTGGCGATCTCGTAGACCTCGATCTCCGCCTCGATGCCGACCTTGCGCCACATGCCGACGATCGCCTGGATCATCTCGTAGTCCTTGGGCTTGAACCCGCGGGTGGTCTGGATCGTCACCTTGACCGGATTGTCGGGCGAGAAGCCGCTGTCGGCGAGGAGCTTGATCGCCATGTCCGGATCGTAGGCAACCGTGATGGAGGGGTCGTAGGCGAGGTATTCCGGGGCTTCCAGCGTGTCGATCGGCACACCGTAGCCGGACAGCAGACGGTCGATGATCGCCTGCTTGTTGATGGCGTGATGGGCGGCGAGGCGCACGTTCTTGTCGAGCAGCGGCTCGACGTCGTTGATGAAGATCATGCCGATGTCGGAGATCGGCTCGGCCGTCCCCGAGAAGCCGCCAGCCTTGGTCAGCCGGTCGTATTCCTCGTAGGGGATCTCGAGGGTGACGTCCGAGCCGCCGCTCTCGATCTCGGCGACGCGGCTCGAGGCGTCGGGCACGAACTTGAAGATCACCGTGTCGAAGGCCGGCTTGCCGCCCCAGTAGGCCTCGTTGGCCTTCAGCCGCAGGAAGCCGTTCGACTGGAACTCGTCGACCTTGTAGGGGCCGGTGCCGATCGGCGCGCGCTCGAAGCCTTCCGCGCCGACTTTCTCGAAATAGGCCTTCGGCATGACGTAGCCGGTGAGAAACGCCATCCACTTGAACAGCGTCGGCTCGTAGGACTTCACGTCCGCCTCAATGCGGTTGCCGTCGATCGTGAAGTTGCCGATGGTCGACCAGACGAACTGGATCGGATTGCCCGTGGCGGGGTCGCCCGCACGCTCCAGCGACCACACCACGTCTTCCGCGGTGAAGGGCGAGCCGTCATGCCAGCTGACGTCCTCGCGAACCTCCATCCAGACCTTGGTCTTGTCGTCGTTCCAGCCCCAGCCGGTCAGAAGGCCCGGCTCGAAGGACAGATCCGGCTTCTGGCCGACATACTGGTCGAAGACCGACCGGTAGATGGCCTGGATCGTCGGGTTGACCGCCGACGGGCCGACGGTCGGGTCCCAGGCCGGAAGGTTGACGTTGTAGGCGATCGTCACTGTGTCCGCATCGGCGGCGCTGGCGGCGGTGCCCTTCAGGAAGCTCGCCAGCACGATGCCCGTGCCTGCCAGCTTGAGGATGTCTCGTCTCGTGGAATTCATGGTCATCCGATCGCTTCCCAGGGTGCGGATTGGACATCGGGGCGCTGGCACAGAGGCGCCCATCGACCGGGCCGCAAGCAGAAGGCGAAGCTGCCAGACTGCTTTAGGCTTAAAATTATTTCACCATTAAAGGACCAAGTGCGCGGCTTTGCCAAGGGGGGTTCCTAGGCATTTTCGCCGGAGCATATTTTTTGTGCAGAGCGGGATGAATTGCGGCAGTGCGAGAGGGTCGGTGGCCGCGCATTTTTGGGCTTGAATGTTTTAAGATTAAAGCATTCAATCGGAGCCCGACCCCAGCCGTTTCGATCGAGCGAACGGAGAGTGCCGCCATGCCGCGCCACGCCAGAGATCCGCAAGCCTTGAGGGCGCCGGGGCGCCCGGCCATGCTGCATGGCGGCTGTGGCTCCGTCCGGTTCGAGCTCTGCCACTTCGTCGCCGGTTCGTCGTGGGGCCCGACTGCCCGGCCGGATGCGGAGCGAGGAAATGCCGCGCGAGGATCGGCCAGGGCTGTTTGCCGCCGTCGGGTCTTGCCGGCGACCGGGCGAGTGGCGTTTTACCCTTGGCGGGAAGCGCTGGGCCGCGTCGATGTCGAACCGGCCTGCGGCGATCTTCAGCTATCCGTGCGAGCAGGATCATGACGATGCACCCGGCAGGCGAGGCGAGCGGCACCGTCTTCGCCCGGTTCGAGGCGGTGGCGAAGCAGTTTCCCAGCCGCCCCTTCCAGGTGGTCCTCCCCGAGACGGCGGCGGCCTACGGGATCGCCGCCGAAGAGATCACCTATGGCGAGATGCTGGCGCGCGTGCGCAGCCGCCGCGACGCCTATCGACGGGCTGGCTACGGGCCCGGCCACAGGGTCGGCCTCCTGCTGCGCAACCGGCCGGATTTCCTGATCCACTGGTTCGCGCTGAACGGCCTCGGGGCCTCGATCGTGCCGATCAATCCGGACCTTCGCGCCGCCGAACTCGAATATCTCATCGGCCATTCCGGGATGGTCCTGGCCGTTTCCCTCGAAGAGCGGATCGGCGAACTCGAACGGGCCGGTGACGCGATCGGCGCGTCGATCGACGTCGTTGCGCCGGATGCGGACTGTCCGGCCGCGCCGCGCCCTTTCTTCACGGCGGCTCCCCCGGATGAGAGCGAATGCGCGCTGCTCTACACCTCCGGCACCACCGGGCGGCCGAAGGGCTGCGTCCTCACCAACGCCTATTTCCTCGGCGCCGGCGACTGGTATGCAGGGATCGGCGGCCTTTGCTCGCTGCGCCGCGATCCGCCCGAGCGCATGCTGACGCCGCTGCCGCTGTTCCACATGAACGCACTGGCCTATTCGGTGATGGCGATGGTGACCGTCGGCGGCGCGATCGCCGTTCTTGACCGGTTCCATCCGAAGAGCTGGTGGTCGAGCGTGCGCGCCTTCGAGGCGAGTGTCGTCCACTATCTGGGTGTGATGCCGGCGATGCTGATGACCGCCGACCCGTCGCCGTCCGACCGCGATCATTATGTGCGCTTCGGCTTCGGGGCGGGCGTTCCGGCGGCCCTGCACGCGCCCTTCGAAGAGCGGTTCGGCTTTCCGCTCCTGGAGGCCTGGGCAATGACCGAAACGGGCGCCGGCGCGGTGGTGATCGCCAACGAGGAGCCCCGCAGGATCGGCACGAGCTGCTTCGGGCGGCCGGCGCCGGCCGTCGAGGTGGCGATCCGCCGCGACGACGGGGCGGATGCCGGGATCGGCGGGCCCGGCGAACTCCTGGTGCGCGCGGCGGGCGAGGATCCGAGGCGCGGCTTCTTCCAAGCCTATCTCAAGGATCCCGACGCGACCGATGCCGCCTGGGAGGGCGGCTGGTTCCATACCGGCGACGTCGTCAGCCGGGACGCTGACGGACAGCTGCATTTCGTCGACCGCAAGAAGAACGTCATCCGCCGCTCCGGCGAGAACATCTCCGCCGTCGAGGTGGAAAGCGTCCTCGGCGAGCATCCGGCCGTTGCGCAGGTCGCCGTCGCCGCGACGCCCGATCCGATCCGCGGCGACGAGGTGGCGGCTCTCGTCGTCGCCCGCGAAAAGATCGACGATGCGCAGGCGGCCCAGCGGCTCGCAGCGGAGATCGTCCGCCATGCCCTGTCGCGGCTCGCCTATTACAAGGCGCCGGGCTATGTCGCCTTCGTGTCGGCGCTGCCGCTCACCTCGACGGAAAAGATCCAGCGCGGCGCGCTGAAGCAGGATGTGGCGCGGATCATGGCCGGCGGCGAGGCGATCGACACCCGGGCCATGAAGAAGCGGTCGGTCTGATGCCGCAGATCCGGCACAAGCCCCGGCGGGGCTACGAGGATGTCGCGGTCTGCGTGCCGGTGACGATCCCCTATGAGCGCTATGCGACGAAGACGGCGCATTGGTGGATTGCGCGCGCGCTCTCCGAACTCGCCGGCCGGGCGGGGATTTCCCATCGCGACTTCGACGGGCTCTCGGTGTCGAGCTTTTCGCTCGCCCCTGATAGCGCCGTCGGCCTCACCCAGCATCTCGGCCTCAGCCCGCGCTGGCTGGATGCCGTTCCGATGGGCGGCGCCAGCGCCGTCGTCGCCCTGCGCCGGGCGGCGCGGGCCGTCGAGGCGGGAGACGCCAGCATCGTCGCCTGCGTCGCCGGGGACGCCAACGAGGTGGACAGCTTCCGCAAGCTGCTGTCGTCCTTCTCGCGCTTCGCTCAGGATGCGAGCTACCCCTATGGCTATGGTGGGCCGAACGGCTCCTTCGCGCTTCTCACCGACCACTACATGCGCAGCTACGGCGCGACCCGCGAGGATTTCGGCAAGCTCTGCGTCGCCCAGCGCGACAATGCTCTGACCAATCCCCACGCGATCATGAAGAAGCCGCTCACCCTCGACGCCTATCTGGAGGCCCGGCCGATCGCCGATCCGATCCATCTCTTCGACTGCGTGATGCCTTGCGCGGGGGCCGAGGCCTTCCTCGTCACCACCGTCGACATCGCCCGCGACCTCGGTCTCGCCTTCGCGCGGCCGCTGGCGACCATCGAGCGGCACAATCCCTTTCCGGACGACCCGGTCCAGTTTCGCGGCGGCTGGGCGATGGACATCGACGAACTCTACGCGGTGGCCGGCGTTGCGCCGGACGCGATCGACCTGGTCGAGACCTATGACGACTATCCGGTGATCGTGATGATGCAGTTCGAGGATCTCGGTTTTTGCCGAAAGGGCGAGGGGCCGGACTTCGTGCGCAGCCATAGCTTCACCAATGACGGCAGCTTTCCCCACAACACCTGCGGCGGCCAGCTTTCGGCCGGCCAGGCCGGCGCGGCCGGAGGCTATCTCGGCCTCGTCGAGGCCCTGCGCCAGGTGACCGGGCAGTCGCTCAGCCAGCCCGTTCCAGATGCCAAGCGCGCGCTGGTTTCGGGCTTCGGCATGATCAATTACGACCGGGGCCTCTGCTCCGGCGCCGTGATCCTCGAAGGCGACGCGCCATGAGCGAGCCGCTGCGTCCGCCGCCGAGGAAGGATCCCCAGGCGCCGACCCGCCCACCGCAGCTTCCGCCGCAAGAGCGCAGCCGCGCCGCGCTCGGCCTCGTCGGCGCCGCGGCGCGCGGTGTCTTCGCGCTGCAGCGCTGCGGGAACTGCGGCACCGTCGCCTATCCGCCCCGCGACGCCTGCGCCGCCTGCCTGTCGGTCGATCTCGCCGTGGAACCGGTGCCGGATGCGGGCGAGGCGATTGCCGAGACGACGATCCGCACCACCACCGACCTCTATTTCCGCGAGCGCGCGCCCTGGCGGGTCGGCCTCGTCCGGCTCGACTGCGGGCCATCCGTGGTCACCCATCTCCACCGCGACGTGGCGGTGCCCGGCCGGGTACGGATGGTGCTGAAACTCGACAGGAGCGGCAATGCCGTGATGATGGCGCTGCCGACCACATGGAGCGCGCCGATGGCCGACGATCCCGAATTGCGCGAACTGACGGCGAGCCCGAAGTTCCGCCGCGTGCTCGTCACCGATGCGAGGACGCCAACGGGGCAGGCGGTGGTCGAGGCGCTGGTGAAGGCCGAGGCGAGCCTGGTCTTTGCCGGCATCGCCGAGCCCTTCAAGCCCTTCGCCGGCCGCGAGAAACTGGAGGCCACGGAGCGCGTCCAGATCGTGCCGCTCGATCTGACCGACACGAGTTCGGTGGAGTCGCTCGCCGGCGAGATCGGCGGCAAGACGGACATCATCGTCAACACGGCCGACCATGTGCGGCCGGGCGGGCTGATCGACGGTCCAGGCGTAGCTACCGCCCGGGTCTCGTTCGAACTCAACGTCTTCGGCCTGCAGCGGCTTGCTTCGAGCTTCGGTCCGGCGATGCGCGGGCGCGGCGCCGACGGGACGAACTCGGCCGCCGCCTTCGTCGACGTCCTGCCGGTGCATGCGCTGGCAAACTGGCCGGGCTTCGGCGTGCACTCGGCCACGGCGGCCGCGCGGCTCTCGATGCTGCAATGCCTGCGCGCCGAACTGCGGCCGGGCGGCGTGCGCGTCCTCTCCGTCTTCACCGGACCGGTGGAGGACGACTGGCGCCAGAGCGTGCCGCCGCCGAAGGTCGCGCCCCGGCAGATCGCGAGCGCTGTCGTCAGGGCGCTTCAGGAGGGGATCGAGGAGAGCTTCGTCGGCGACGTGGCGGCGGATGTCGCCGCGCGCTTCGCCGAGGATGCCAAGACGCTGGAGCGGGAGCTCGGATCATGACGGATGGGCTTGGCAATGCAGGCGACCTGCTCGCCCGGCTGGCGGCGAACCTTGCGTCGGGCGGCGTCGAGATCGTCGACCTCACCCATACGCTGACGCCGGAGTTCCCGGTGATCGTCCTGCCGGCGGAGTTCGGCCAGTGCCAGCCCTTCCGAATGGAGGAGGTCTCGCGCTACGACGCGCGCGGACCCGGCTGGTACTGGAACACCATCACCGTCAGCGAGCATGCCGGCACCCATTTCGATGCCCCGGCGCACTGGATCTCGGGCCGCAACCTGCCCAACGCCACCGTCGACGCTCTCGACCCGCAGACGCTGGTGGCGCCTGCCGTGGTGCTCGACTTTTCGGCAGAGAGCGCCGCCGACGAGGACTTCCTCTTGACCCGCGCGCATGTCGAGGCGTGGGAAGCCGAGCACGGCGCGATCCCGCCTCGCAGCTGGGTGCTGCTTCGCACCGACTGGTCGAGGCATGTCGGCACCCCCCGCTACCTGAACCTTCGCGAGGACGGCGCCCATTCGCCCGGCCCCGATGCCGATGCGGTGCGGTTCCTGGTCGAGGAGCGCAACATCCTCGGCTTCGGCACGGAGACGGTCGGCACCGATGCCGGGCAGGGCGGCCATCTGGATCCGCCCTATCCGGCGCATTTCATCCTGCACGGGGCGGGACGCTGCGGCCTGCAGTGCCTCGCCAATCTCGACCGGCTGCCGCCGCGCGGCGCGCTGGTCTTCGCCGCGCCGCTGAAGATCCGCCACGGCTCCGGCAGTCCGTTGCGGGGGCTCGCGCTGGTGCCGGGCGGCAGCTGAGCAAGCCGGAATGCCGCGCCGTCCGGCGGCGGTGGAACCGGTCCGCGGGGCTCTTCGCCATGGCTGCGGCGCCTTGCCGCGTGGCGCTGCACCCTTGCACGGCGCGCCCGAAAATAGTTTAATCCTAAAATAATTCATCCCCGAATCCTCGACTGGAGGCTCATGCGATGCGCATCACGGTGATCGGCGGCGGACCCGGCGGGCTCTACTTCGCGCTCCTGACCAAGAAGGCGCGGCCGGAGTGGCAGATCGCCATCTACGAGCAGAACCAGGCGGACGACACCTTCGGCTTCGGCGTCGTCTTTTCGGATGAGACGCTGCACGAGTTCCTGTCGCGCGACCGCAAGTCCTTCGACAGGATCCGGGGCGAGTTCGCCTATTGGGACGACGTGGCGGTCCACAAGCAGGGCAAGGAGATGCGCTGCGCCGGCAACGGCTTTGCCGGCATCTCGCGCAAGAAGCTGCTCCAGATCCTGCAGCAGCGCTGCCGGGAAGAGGGCATCGAGATGCATTTCGGCGTCACGATCCCGCCGGAGGAGATCGCGACAAGGTTCGCGGACAGCGACATCGTCGTCGCTTCGGACGGCGTCAACTCCCGTATCCGCGAGGCCTTCCGCGAGAGCTTCCAGCCGGAGGTGCAGATCAAGTCGAACCGCTTCTGCTGGATGGGCTCCTCCCGTCCGATGGACGAGTTCAACTACTTCTTCCGGGAGACCGAGCACGGCATCATCTGTGCCCATACCTATCAGTATGAAGAGGGTCGCTCGACCTGGATCTTCGAGATGGACGACGCCTGCTGGCGCGGCCATGGCTTCGACGGCATGGACGAGGAGCAGTCGAAGGCGGTTCTCGAGACGCTTTACGAAGAGGAGCTGCAGGGCCATCCGCTGCTGCTCAACCGCTCGAACTGGCGGCAGTTCCCGCGCATCTTCTGCAACAGGTGGTGGCACGACAACATCGTGCTCCTCGGCGACGCCAAGGCCTCGGCGCACTACTCGATCGGGTCGGGCACCAAGCTGGCGATGGAATGCGCGATCTCGCTGTCGGATTCGGTTCTGGCCCACGGCGAGACCAGCGCCGAGGCGGCGTTCAAGGCCTATGAAGACGAGCGGCGGACGCCCTGCCAGATCATCCAGCACAATGCCGACGTTTCGCTGGCCTGGTTCGAGCACATGAACCGCTCCTGGGACATGGATCCGGAGCAGTTCGCCATGGTCGTCATGTGCCGGGCGAAATCGATCACCTACGACAATCTGATCGTGCGCGATCCGGCCTTCGTCGAAAAGGTCGACACGGCCTTCTACGAGCGACTCCTCGCCGAGACCGGCGAGGACTACCGCAAGAGCCGGCCGACGCCGATGTTCACGAAGTTCCGGCTGCGCGACATGGAGGTCGCCAACCGGGTCGTCATGTCGCCGATGGCGCAGTATTCCGCCGACGAGAACGGTAACCTCACCGACTGGCACTTCGTCCACTACACCTCCCACGCCCTCGGCGGCGCCGGCATGGTGTTCATCGAGATGACCTGCCCCTCAGCCGATGCCCGCATCACGCCGGGCTGTCCTGGGCTGTGGACCGACGAGCACGAGGCCCAGTTCAAGCGCATCACCAGCTTCGTCCACGCGCATTCGGCGACGAAGATGGTGCTGCAGCTCGGCCATGCCGGGCGCAAGGGATCGACCCAGCTCGGCTGGCAGAAGATGGACATGCCACTCGAGGAAAAGGCGCAGAACTGGCCGCTCTTCTCGGCTTCGCCGCTCGCCTATCATGACGGCGTCAGCCAGCAGCCGAAGGCCATGGATCGGGCCGACATGGACCGCATCAAGGCCGATTTCGTCCAGGCGACCGAGCGGGCCGATCGGGCCGGCTTCGACATGATCGAGCTCCACTGCGCCCATGGCTATCTGCTGGCGTCCTTCCTGTCGCCGCTGACCAACAAGCGGACCGACGACTATGGCGGCCCGATCGAGAACCGCCTGCGCTATCCGCTGGAGGTGTTCGAGGCGATGCGGGCGGTCTGGCCGCGCGAGAAGCCGATGTCGGTCCGAGTCTCGGCGTCGGACTGGGCGGAGGACGGGATCAGCGAGGAAGACACCTTCGCCATCGCCGAGGCCTTCGCGGCGGCGGGCTGCGACCTGATCGACGTCTCCGCCGGCCAGACGGTCGCCGAGCAGAAGCCGGTCTACGGGCGGATGTTCCAGGTGCAGTTCGCGGAAGCCATCCGCAACGTGCCGAAGATGGCCGTGATGGCCGTCGGCGCGATCACCGAGCCGGCGCAGGTCAACACCATCCTCCACACCCGCCGCGCCGACCTCGTGGCGCTCGGCCGCCCGCACATGTGGAACCCGTATTTCACCCGCGAGGCTTCCGCCTGGTACGACACCCGCAACCAGCATTGGCCCGAGCAGTATCTCTCCGGTCGCGACCAGGCGCATCGCGAGCTGTCCAAGAAGCGCGAGCAGGAGATCGAGCTGAAGCGCAAGGCGAGGCCGCGGCCCCATGACCTCGAGGCCGAGGCGCAGGACCAGCGCAAGGCGGCCGAGTGATGTCGGTTACGAAATGCGGCGAGGCCGGAAACAAGGCAGCCTGCGAGGCCGGGCGTCCGGTCGGCGGTGAGGTCTTCCGGTCGGTCTACAAGCTCCGCTTCGGACAGTGCGACCCGGCCGGCATCGCCTTCTTCCCGCGGCTCGTCGAGATGGTGAACTGGACGGTCGAGGACTGGTTCGACAGCCTGCGTGGAGCCACCTTCCAGCAGATCCACATCGATCGCAAGGAAGGCGTCCCGGCCGTCTCGATCAACGTCGACTTCGTCGGCCCGGCCGAACTCGGCGACCGGATCCGCTTCGACCTCCGCGTCGAGGCGGTCGGCCGCAGCTCGATCACGCTGCGCATCGCGGCGGAGAAGGGCGACGGCGACGCCGTTTTGAAGGTTGTGCACACCATCGTCTATTGCGATCTCTCCGGTGCCAAGCCCAAGGCCATGCCGATCCCGAACGATCTCCGGCTGCAGATCGAGCGGTATGTGACAGGCGAATAGGCCGGCGGGACGCGGCCGGCGGAAAGGGTTCCAGATGACGGCTTCGGACTTCGGACAGCGTTTTCCCTTCGCCGATCGGGCGCTGCCCCGGCTTCTGGAACGCCAGGCGGCTCACCTCGGCGAGGCGGCGTTCGTCAGCTTCCCGGACGGGCCGACCTGGTCCTTCGAAGCCGCCACCGACATCGCGGCTACCCATGCCGGCGCACTGGCCGCGGCGGGCGTTGCGGCCGGCGACCGGGTCGCGCTGATCGTCTCCAACCGCGCCGAGTTTCTCCAGGCGTTCTTCGGCTGCGCCTGGCTCGGCGCGATCGCGGTGCCGATCAACACCGCGTCCCGCGGCCTGCAGCTGCGCCATATCCTGGAGAACTGCGGCGCGAAGCTACTCGTCGTCGAGGCTACCTTCCTGCCCTCGCTGGACAGCATCACGCTGCGGGAGGTCGGGGTCGAGACGGTCTGGCTTGTCGGCGGGGAGCCCGGGGCCCCGCCGCGCCTCGACTGCGACCTGGGCCCCTGGCCGGAACCGGGCGACCGCCTTCCCGCTGTGGAGGTGAAGCCCGGCGATACCGCCGCGATCATCTACACGTCGGGAACGACCGGTCCGTCGAAGGGCGTCTGCTGCCCGCACGCCAACCTCTTCTGGTGGGGCGCCAACACCGCCGACCTGTTGTCGCTCCACACAGGCGACCGGCTCTACACGACGCTGCCGCTGTTCCACGTGAACGCGCTCAACACCGTCTACCAAGGACTGCTGACCGCCTCGACGGTGATCGTCGGCAAGCGGTTCTCCGTCTCCGGTCTCTGGCCGGCGCTGATCGAGAGCCAGGCGACCGTGACCTATCTCCTCGGCGCGATGGCGCCGATGCTGCTGTCGCGGCCACCGACACCCCTCGACCTAGCGCACAAGGTCCGCATCGCCCTCGGCCCCGGCGTCCCGGCGCAGTTCCACGAGCCGTTCCAGGAGCGCTTCGGCTTCGGCCTCGTCGAGGGCTACGGCTCCACCGAGACGAACTTCGTCATCGGGGCGAAGCCCGGCGAGGCCAGGCCGGCGACGATGGGGACGGTCCGACCCGGCTTTGCCGCCCGCGTCGTCGATGCCGACGACACCGAGGTGGCGGACGGAGAGGCGGGCGAGCTGGTCCTGCGGGCGGACGAGCCCTTCGCGTTCTCGAGCGGCTATTACCGCATGGCCGACAAGACCGTCGAAGCCTGGCGGAACCTCTGGTTCCACACCGGCGACCGGGTGGTACGGGACGCCGACGGCTTCTTCCGCTTCGTCGACCGCCTGAAGGACGCGATCCGGCGGCGCGGGGAGAACATCTCTTCCTTCGAGGTCGAGCAGGTGTTGTCCGCCCATCCCGCCGTCGCGGCGGCCGCGGCCTTCCCGGTCCGCTCGGATCTGGCCGAAGACGAGGTGATGGCCGCGGTGGTCCTGAAGGAGGGCGCCAGCCTCGGTGCCGCCGAGCTCATCGGCTTTGCGGCGCCGAACCTGCCCTACTATGCGGTGCCGCGTTACCTGGACTTCGTCGAGGCGCTGCCGACAACCGAGAACGGCAAGGTGCAGAAGTTCAAGCTCACCGAGCGCGGCGTGACGCCGACGACCTTCGACCGCGAGGCGGCCGGCATCAAGGTGCGGTGAGGCTGTACGGCGGTCTCACGCGGACGACGTCAGGGCCGGCCCCTGGCGACGAGGCTGCGAAAGTCCGCCTTGGCCCGCTCGGGCGCCAGCGCGAAGCTGGGGCCCCGGCTCGGCTCGATGCCGTCCAGCCGATGTATCTGCACCCACATCTCGGCGCTCTTCAGGCCGATGGCGGCACAGTTGATCACCGGGGCGTGGCCGACCTTGAAGCCGCGCTCGCTGCCGCACAGAAGCCCCGGCAGGACGCCGGCCGGCACGATCACGTCGGCGCCGGCTTCGACGAGCGGCGCCGCGCAGCGGGTGAAGTCCCCGAGCATGCGCTGCCGGGCCGTCTCGTCCCCGGCGAAGGCCGCGGAGAAATCCTCCGGCCGGCAGGCCATCGCCGTCACGTGGCGGATGCGGTCGGCGAGACCATAGCGCTCGGCCTGCTCCAGGTGCCAGACCTCGAAGACCGGATCGAGCGTCACCAGGCCGAGCCTGCGGCCGAGCTGCGCTGCGGCGTGCAGCGTCGCCTCGCCGACGCCGACCACCGGGATCCGCACCGCCGAGCGCAGCTCGAAGAGGCCGGGATCCTGGAAATGGCCCATGACATAGGCGTCGAACCCGTCCTCCTCGGCCTTGAGGCCGTTGTCGACGGCCACCATGGCGCAGCGCATTTCGGCGAGCCGGCCGAAGTCGCGGTCGGGGGGCGAGATGCCGGCGACATGGACGCTGGTGCCGGGAGCGGCGATGGCGTTCAGATAGGCCGAAAGCCGCTCCATGTAGGGGCGGCTCGCCGTCGCATCGATGAAGCTCTGCCAGAAGATCCTCATCGCTCCAAAAGCCCCTTGATCAGAAACATTTCCGCTTCGTGGGAGGTGGAGGTCTGCATCCAGGCCGCCTCGCTCTGGTCGGCGAGGCGCCAGGACAGGAGTGTGACGACGCACTGATCCGGGTCCATGTTCAGGACCGGCCCGGGGATGACCCGCGACATGTTGCGGAACCGCAGGGCATCGACGCTCGGGCCGACGTCGTAGTCGACGAGCAGACTGTCACGGTCGACCTTGAGGCGGACATAGGTCTGCCGGCCCGAAAACAGCGACGTGCCGACGACGAGGCCCGGCTCGATCTCCCGGCGCTCGTAGCTGCCGAGCGTCCAGCGGCCCTGGCTGAGGCCGTCGGCCATGATCTCGAAGGCGGTCTCCGCCGGCCGCTCGACCATGATGCTCGAGGAGTGGCAATGGGGGTCCTGCATAAGAAAGATCCGACGACGTTGGAGGGGACGCAGGGCGGAGCAAGGCCGGAGAAGCCGGCGAACGGGTGGCGCGGGGTTCCGTCGTCGGTATATAGTTTAAGTTTAAAGTGACTAACGTGGCGAGCCGTGTCAACGACGGCGCGCCGCAGGGCGTGAAGGAGACGGGCATTGGCCGCGACGGAGCTCGAACGACACGAGGACGGCGTTGCGCTGCTGCGCATGAACCGACCCGAGACGCGCAACGCGCTGACCGCCGAACTGCGCGATGAACTGGCAGTCCATTTTAACGGGCTCGCCGCTGACGGGGACGTCAGAGCCGTCGTCCTTACCGGCGGCCCCAAGGCGTTCGCCGCGGGTGCCGATCTCAAGGCGATGGCCGAGGCGTCGGCGTCCGAGATGATGTTGCGCGGGCTCGAACGGCTCTGGGCGCCGATCAAGGGCTTCCCGAAGCCGCTGATCGCGGCGGTGGAAGGCTGGGCGCTCGGCGGCGGGGCCGAACTCGCCATGCATGCCGACATCATCGTCGCCGGCGAGAGCGCGAAGTTCGGCCAGCCCGAGATCAAGGTCGGCATCATGCCGGGGGCGGGCGGCACCCAGCGGCTGACCCGGGCCGTCGGCAAGTTCAAGGCGATGAAGATCCTCCTGACCGGCGAACCCTTCGGTGCGGCCGAGGCCGAGGCGATGGGGCTTGTTTCCGAGGTCGTTCCGGATGGCACCGCGCTGGACCGTGCGCTGGAACTCGCTCGTGCCATCGCCGCCATGCCGCCGATCGCCGCCCGCAAAATCAAGGAGACGGTGCTCGCTGGCGCCGATCAGTCGCTGGATTCCGCGCTCCTGATGGAGCGGCAGGCCTTCCAGCTGCTCTTCGATACGGCCGACCAGAAGGAGGGCATGCGGGCCTTCCTCGAGAAGCGCAAGCCGGGCTTTACCGGGCGCTGACGCGGGGCGGCTGGATCGGGAGACCCGGTCATGGGGATTCGATCTGGAGCCCGAATGAGGGTGCCCGATCAAGAACGGGACCGAACAAGGCGGCCCGAACGAGAGGAAAATGCGCATGAATGACCGTATCGCCGCCTTTGGCGACCGCGACGCGCCGCTGACGCTCGGCATCGTCGGGGCCGGCACCATGGGACGCGGCATCGCGCAGATCGCCGCGGAGGCCGGCGTCGCGGTGATCCTCGCCGACGTCGCACCCGAGGCTGGACAGGCAGGCCGCGACTTCGTCGAGGGCATGCTGACGCGCAAGGCCGAGAAGGGCCGGATGAGCGCGGCCGAGGCCGAGGCCGCGATCGCCCGCGTCCGGCCGCTGGTCCTTTCCGACGCCGATGCCTATCGCGGCTTTGCCTCCTGCGACGTGGTCATCGAGGCGGTCGTCGAGCGCATGGAGGTCAAGCACGCGGTGCTGAAGGCGCTCGAGGCCGCCGTCGGTCCGCATTGCATCCTCGCCACCAACACCTCCTCGCTCTCCGTCACCGGCTTTGCCGCCGCCGCCGGCCGGCCGGAGCGAGTGGCGGGCTATCACTTCTTCAACCCGGTTCCCCTGATGCGGGTCGTCGAGGTGATCGCCGGGGCGCGCACGGCGCCCGGCACTGTGGCCTGCCTCGAGTCACTGGCGAGACGGATGGGACACCGGCCGGCCCGCGCCACCGACACGCCGGGCTTCCTGGTCAATCATGCCGGACGGGCCTTCACCTCGGAAGGCCTGCGCATCGTCGGCGAGGGCATCTGCGGCTTTGCCGACGTCGACCGGGTCATGGTGGAGGCTGCAGGCTTCAACATGGGGCCGTTCCAGCTGATGGACCTCGTCGGGATGGACGTCGTCCAGGCGGTGAGCGAGTCCCTCTACCGGCAGTATTACGACGAGCCGCGCTTTCGTCCGTCGCCGCTCGGCGCCCAGCGCAAAGCGGCGGGGCTGCTCGGACGCAAGAGCGGCGAGGGCTTTTACACCTATCGCAGCGGCAAGGCCAAGCCCGTCGACGAGGCACCGGTGCCGGCCGTCACCTCCCCGCAGCGTCCGGTCTGGGTGAGCGGCCGCGACGCCGCTGCGGCGGGTGTGTTGCGGCAGATCCTGGCAAGCGCCGGGGCCGACATCGAAACCGGCACTGCCCCATCGGCCGATGCGCTGTGCCTCGTCGCGCCATGGGGTATGGACGCCAGCATGGCGGCGCTGGAGGAGGGGCTCGATCCGTCTCGCACTGTCGCCCTCGACATGCTGTTCGCCGGCAAAGGCAGGCGCAGCCTGATGACGGGCGTCGTCACCGATCAGGCCTGCCGCGATCAGGCCCATGCACTTCTGGCCGCCGATGGAACGCCGGTGACGGTGATCCGCGACAGCCCCGGCTTCATTGCCCAGCGGATCGTGGCGAGCATCGTCAATCTCGGCTGCGACATGGCCCAGCAGCGCGTGGCGGCCCCGGACGACATCGACGCCGCCGTCACGCTCGGCCTCGGCTATCCGAGGGGCCCGCTCGCTTTCGGCGATGCCATCGGGCCGCAGCGGATCCTAGCGATCCTTGCGACGATGCACGATTTCTACGGCGATCCGCGCTATCGCCCCAGCCCCTGGCTGGTGCGCCGCGCCCGTCTCGGCGTGCCGCTGACCACGCCGGAGGGAGCGGGCGTCGTCTCCTGAGAGGGCCAGACGGGGGCACTCCGTGACCTGCTGAGTGTCCCCGTCTGCGATGTGCCGGCCGATGAGCTGTCAGGTGACGAAACTCATGTAAGGCACTGTTCGATCGGAATGATCGATCAGCGCATCACTGGCCCAGCTGGTCCTTCAGCGCGGTGACGTCGTCGGCCGACATCTCGCCGGTGGTGACGACCGCGCCGTCGGTGATCTTCCACAGGCGGAACGGACCGGTGATGTCGCCATACTGGTCGAAATTGACCGGCCCGATCACGCCTTCGTAGCGGATCGGCTTGCCCTCCTTGATCAGCGCCAGCGCCTTCTTGAACTCCTCCGGCCCGGCGAAGACCGTCTCGCCTTTCGGATCGACCACCTGCGGGATCGCGGCCTTGATCGCCGCTGGCTCGGCCTTGCCGGCCTTGGCGATGGCGAGGCCGACGATCGCTCCGGCGTCGTAGGAGCGGTCGGCGGCCGGAGCGTCCGGCTTGATGCCGCCGGAAAACGCCTCGTAGTTGTCGTAGAAGTACTGGCTGGACTTGGTCGGGCTGGTGCCGGACGAGGTGCCATAGGCGTTGTCGAGATAGCGCGCGCCCACCGCCTCGATGAAGTCGGTGGAGTTCATGCCGTCGTTCAGGAGGAACGTCGCAGGGCCGCCCTGGCTGATCCAGGCGCGGGCGATGGTCGCCCCGTCGACCGGGTAGCTGATCAGGTAGAGGCCCTCCGGCTCTCCGTCCATCGCCGCGGTGGCCTCGGAGGTATAGCTCGCCTGCTTCTCGTTATAGGGCGTCACCGAGGTGATCTTGCCGCCCAGCGACTCGTAGGCCTTCTGGAACTCGCGCATCATGTTGACGCCGAAGTCGTTGTTGACGTGGATGATCGCCAGCTTGTCGAGGCCCTGATCCATGGCGTATTTCGCCGCCGCCGTGCCTTGCAGCGCATCGGAGGTGATGGTGCGGAAGAACACGCCGTTGGTCTTGCCCTCGCGGGCGAGCTCGGTCAGCGTCGGCGAGGAGGAGGCCGGCGAGACCTGCGGCACTCCGGCGGAGGCCGTGACGGAGGTGAGGATCGGGATCGACACCGACGAGATGATGCCGCCGATCAGCACCGGCACCTTCTGGACGTTGACGAGCTGGGTGGCCTGGTCGACGGCGACATTGCCCTGGCTCTGGCTGTCGCGGGTCTCGGTCGCCAGCTTGCAGCCGTTCACGCCGCCGGCCTCGTTGAGGTCGCGGAAGGCCATGTCGACTGACTTGGCGCCGGCCTGGCCGTACTGGCCGGCGGGACCGGTCAGCTCCATGACCATGCCGACGGTCACCGTGCAGTCCTGGGCAAGGGCGGTGCCGGTGGCGAAGTGGAGCGATGCCGCGCAGAGGGCCGAGGATAGAAGAAGCGTCCTAGTCGTCATGGCATTTCCCTCAGGTTGACCGGCCGCCGATCGGCGCGGGTTGGGTTGAAACCATCATGGTTTCCTGCAGATGCCGCCACACGACGCCGTTCGGCGCCGTCGGCGAAGCCAAAAACAACGTTGTCGCCCGGCGCCGGCTTTCGGCGCCCCTGGAGACTTGCCGCTCGACATAGGTGACCAGCGCCGCATCGCTTCCCTCGAAGACGATGCGGCCATTTTCGATGGTGATCGAGAACGCCGCGTCCTCATCGAGCCGCCGCCGGTCGAGCAGCGCGGCGAGGTCGGCGGCGGTGACGATCCTGCCCTCGGGCGAAATGCGGACGAAGGCAGGGTCGAAGGCGGAGAGCCGCGCTTCGAGCACGGCCCGGTCGCGGATCCGGCCGGTGAACCAGTCGGCGAAGAAGGCGTGCGCCGCCTTGACCTCCGACAGGGCCTTCTCGCCGAGGGTGCGGGTTGCCGTCGTCATGCCGCCGAACCGTTCAGGCCGTATTTCATGATCGACCCGTGCGGGCCGTCACGGTCGCGCTCCAGCGCGTAGACGTCGCCGGGCGGCACCCGCATCGCCGAGCGCACGGCCTCGATCGCGTGGTGGTCGTCCGCGTCGAGCCTCAGATCGGCGATGGCGAGATTGGCCGGGAGATGGCTGCGGTTGCGGGCGCCGACGATCGTCGCCGCGACCCCCGGCCGGTCCAGCGCCCAGCGGCTCGCGACGGTGGCGATGTCGGTGCCGTGCCGGTCGGCGACGCGGCGCAGCGTCGCCAGGAGGTCCTGGAAGACGCCCCAGCCGCCGGCCTCGTCGATGATCAGCTTGTATTTGACGAGCGAACGGTTCTCCAGCGGGGAGGCGGGCTCCGACTCGCCCAGCCAGCGATCCGACAGGAAGCCGCCGGCGACCGTCCCGTAGCACAGGAGCTGGACGCCGTTGGCGCGGGCCGCCGCCGCCATGTCCCGCTCGGGCCTCGTATCGAGCAGCGAATACTGTACCTGCATCGAGACCAGCGGCACGCTGGCGCGGCGGAACGCCAGGAGATGCTCGGTGTCGAAATTCGTGCCGCCGATGTTGCGGATCTTGCCGGCCTGGCGCAATTGCGTCAGCCAGCCGCCGACCTCCAGCCAGCCATCCGCCGCATAGTCCCACCAGTGGAACTGCACGAGGTCGAGCCGGTCAGTCTGCAGCCGCCGCAGCGAGGTGTCGATCGCCGCCGTCACCGAGGCCCGCGTCATCTCCCCGAGCGCGCCGAGATCCGGCACGAACTTGGTGTGAACGCGGACGGCGTCGAGCGCGGCCTGCCCGCGGCGATCGGCATAGGCCTGGCGGAACGCGCCGATGATCTCTTCGACGCCGGTGTAGATGTCGGCGCAGTCGAAGGTGACGATTCCGGCATCGGCGAAGGCGATCAGATCCTCGACGCTCTCCTTCGCGTCGATGGTGCCATGGCCGCCGGCGAGCTGCCAGTTGCCGCGGATGACGCGGGAGATGCGGTGATCGGCTGAGAGCTCGGCGTATTCCATCGTCATTCCTCGTCGGCGTCCGGCAAAGCGGGCGGTGCATCCGGCTGATGCAGGGGGACCGCGGTGGTCTCGCCATGGCTGAAGCGGCGCAGGCCGAGCCGCGTGATACGCAGGCGGCTCGGGCAGTTGGGATCGGGGCAGGCGACCTCCGCGTCGGTGCTCATCCAGTCGTTCGAATGGGTCGGGCGCTGCTTGGCGGCAAGCAGCGGCAGGACCGCGGCGAGAGAATAGATCGAGAAGCCCTGGCCCTCCGGCAGGTGCAGCATCTCGCCCCGAAGCTCGAAGAAGTCGCCGGGTTTGGCCCCGCAATAGATGGTCCGGCCCGGCGGGCAGATCGCCTCGACCCGGAGGTCATGGAGGAAGAAGCCGTCGTCCGCATCGCTCATGTCGGCGTCTCCGCTTCGTCGTGGGCGAGCCGGTCGCGCAGCAACTCGAAGGCGCGCTCGACGTCCTCGCCGAGCGCTGCGGCCGCCGCCTCGCCGTCGCGCTCTTCCAGCGCGGCGATGATCCGCCAGTGATGGTGGGTCGCCGACAGCCCGTCGGCGCCGTCATAGAGGCTGGCCGACGCGCGGATGAACGGGCCGGTCTGCAGCCACAGGCTCTCGATGATCGGCAGCAGGACCTTCGATCCCGCGGCTCGGTAGATGCCGAAATGGAAGGCGTGGTTGTAGATGGCGCGGTGGCCGTGATCCTCTTCGCCGGCCGTCAGCTCGTCATAGCCCCGGGTGATCCGGCGCAGCTTGGCGATGTCGTCCGCGGTCAGCCGCCGCACCGCCAGCCGGACGGCCTCGCCCTCGATCAGGCGCCGCGCCGCGGCGAGGTCGTCGAGGCGTTCGCGCGTCAGCAGCGGAACCCGGATCGAGCGGTTCGGCAGCGGCTCCAGCGCCTGTTCCGAGACCAGCCGGCCGAGCGCCTCGCGCACCGGCATCGTGCTCGTGCCCAGCCGCGAGGCAACGTCCTGGATGCGCATCACCTCGCCCGCCGCGAACTGGCCCTCGATCAGGGAGCGCCGCAGTTCCAGATAGACCCGCTGCTGGACGGTGTGCCGCTCCACCGGCGCGAGCATGGACAGGGCGTTCCTGCGCCCCGGCTGGGGGCGGCGGGTCGGCTCGCCGGGATCGCTTGAGAGTTCGGCCATGGCAGTCGGGTCATCGTCCCATAAAGGCCGCCGACCGTCATGGCCGGGCGGGTCGCAGGGACGACGACGCATCCTCCCTGCCTCGTTTCGCATCTTGTCAAACGGATGCTAGCGAAATAGGCTTCGGCTGTAAAGTTTGATCAAAGATCAGAAGTGCGGTGAGCGAAAGCTGGTGATGACGGCCGAGAATGGACCCCGACGCAATGATGGCCAGGCGGCGGCTGCCGGCCCCGCCTCGTCGCGTGTGGCCGGATGGCCCGGCGCGAACGGGCAGGGAACCCGGCAGAATTCGGTCCCGGCGCTCGCCGTAACCGACGCGTCGATCGCCTTCGGGCCGCTCAGGGCCGTCGACCGCATGTCGTTTCAGCTAGACCCCGGCGGCATGCTCGGCCTGATCGGGCCGAACGGCGCCGGCAAGACGACGATGTTCAACCTGATCGCCGGCAGCCTCAAGCCCGACTCCGGGACCATCGCGATAGGCGGCGTGCCGGTGCAGTCCGAGGCCGCGTCCCGGCGGATCTCGCGGGGTCTCGCCCGTACCTTCCAGATCCCGCGCCCCTTTGCCGGGATGACGGTGCTCGAGAACATGCTGACGGCGCCGCAGGGCCAGACCGGCGAGAGGCTTCTCGGCAATCTCGTCCGGCTGAAGGACGTGCGCCGGCAGGAGCGCGCCGCCGTCGAGCGCGCCGAGGAACTGCTCGAATTCCTTCAGCTGTCGCGGCTCGCCGGCGAGGAGGCGCGGGTGCTGTCGGGCGGCCAGCGCAAGCTCCTGGAGCTCGGCCGGGCGATGATGGCAGAGCCGCAGATCATCCTTCTCGACGAGCCGGCGGCCGGCGTGAATCCGTCGCTGCTCGACTTCATCATCGACCGGATCGCGGCGATCAACGCGCGCGGCATCACCGTGCTCCTGATCGAGCACAACATGGACATGATCAAGCGGCTGTGCGGGCGGGTGTTGGTGATGGCGTCGGGACGGCTTCTGGCCGAAGGCGCGCCGCAGGACGTCTCGCGCGATCCGGCGGTGATCGAGGCCTATCTCGGCGGGGCGCCCGCATGAGTGTCGCCGAGGCCTCACCTGCGCTTGCCGTCGAGGCGCTGGTCGCCGGCTACGAGCCGGACCTGCCGATCGTCAAGGGCATCGATGCGAGCATCGGGCAGGGCGACTTCGTCGCGATCCTCGGGCCGAACGGGGCCGGAAAGTCCACCTTCGTCAAGGCGATCGCCGGGCTGGTGCCGATCCATGCCGGGGCGGTGACGCTCGCCGGCAGGCCGATCACAGGACTTGCCGCGCATCTGCTCGTGCGGGCCGGCCTCGCCTTCGTACCGCAGACGGAGAACATCTTCGCCAGCCTCACGATCGACGAGAACCTGAAGCTCTGCGCCGGCGTCATGCCGGCGGGCAAGCGCTCAGAGCGCATCGCGGCGATGTACGACCTCTTTCCCGATCTCGCCGCCCGTCCGACGACCCCGGCCGGTGCGCTGTCGGGCGGCCAGCGGCAGATGCTGGCGACGGCGCGGGCGCTGCTGGTCGAGCCGACGGTGATCATCCTCGACGAGCCGTCGGCGGGCCTCTCGCCGAAGCTCGTCGGCGAGGTGTTCGAGACGCTGGCGCGGGTGAACGCGCTCGGCGTCACCATCGTCCTCGTCGAGCAGAACGTCCGGGCCGCGCTCGGCGTCGCGCGGACGGCCATGGTGCTCGCCGACGGGCGGATCGTCCACCGGGGGCCGGCCAAAGGTCTCGCGGAGGATCCCCGCCTCGGCGAGATGTTCCTCGGCCATCACGCCGCGGCGGGAGAGACGGCATGAACGCGCAATTCATCGTCGACGGGTTGATCGCCGGCTCGATGATCGGTCTCGGCGCGATCGGCGTCACGCTGACCTACGCCATCCTGCGCTTTGCCAATTTCGCCCATGGCGAGTTCATCGCCTGGGGCGCCTATCTGGCGCTGGCCGTCGTCGCGGCCGTGCCGTTCGGGATGGTGCCGATCGGGCCGTTCTCCTTTGGCTGGATGCTGCCCATCGCCGCGATCGCCGCCGCCCTCCTGACCGGCGGGCTCGCCATCCTCATCGACTGGCTGCTCTTCGCCTCGTTCCGCCGCCGCGGCTCGGCGACGATCATCATGGTCATCGCGAGCTTCGGCGCGTCCCTGGCCCTTCGCAGCTTGCTCGAATTCGTCTTCACCTCCAAGCCCGTCTACTTCACCCGAGAACTGCAGATCGCGATGCCGCTCGGCGGCGGACTGCGCGCCACCCCGGACCAGCTCCTGATGCTCGGCGTCACCGCCATCCTGGTGATCGCGGTGCATCTGCTTCTGACCCGGACGGCGATCGGCCGGCAGATGCGGGCGGTCAGCGAGAACCCGGTGCTGGCGCGGCTGGCCGGCGTCGACGTCCGGCGGGTGATCCGCACCGTCTGGTGCCTCGGCGGCGCACTGGCCGCCGGTGCCGGCGTCATGGCCGGGCTTCTGGTCCAGATCCGGCCCTATATGGGCTTCGACCTCCTCCTGCCGCTGTTCGCCGCGGCGATCCTCGGCGGCATCGGCAGCGTTCCCGGCGCGATCCTCGGCGGCCTGCTGGTCGGCCTTTGCGAGGCACTCGCGGTGCAGACGGTCGGGGCCGAATGGCGCGCCGCCGTCGGCTTCGTCATCCTGACGCTGGTCCTTTTGCTGCGTCCTCAAGGCATTCTGGGAAAGGCGGCGACATGATCGACCTCGTCGGCTACGGCGCCTTCTTCCTGACCATCGCGCTGTCCTATGCGATCATTGCCGTCGGCCTGAACGTCCAATGGGGCCAGACCGGCCTGTTCAACGTCGGGGTCGCCGGCTTCGTCGCGGTCGGCGCCTATGTGTCCGCGATCCTCACGACGCCCGACGCTGCCGGCCGGCTGGGCGGCTTCGGCCTGCCGATCGTCGTCGGCTGGATCGCCGCCGGCATCGCGGGGGCGATCCTCTCCTACGGCCTCGGCTGGCTGACGATCCGGCTCCGCTCGGACTATCTGGCCATCACCACCTTCGGCTTCGCGGTCACGGTGCAGCTCGCGGCGCTCAATCTCGAATGGATCACCGGCGGCCCCTTCGGCATGGGCTTCATCCCGCGGCCCTTCGCGGTGAGCGCCGACGATCCCTTCCGCTTCGGCCTCCTCAATCTCGGTCTCACCGCAGCGGTTCTCCTTGCGGCCTATCTCGTCGTCGAACATCTGAGCGCGTCGCCTTGGGGCCGGGTGCTGCGGGCGATCCGGGAGGACGAGACGGCCGCCGTCTCGCTCGGCAAGAACGCGTCCGGCTTCCGGCTCCAGGCCTTTGCCGTCGGCGGCGCCCTGATGGCGCTGGGCGGCGCCGTGCAGGCGCATTTCATCGGCTTCATCGCGCCGGAGAACTATCTGCCGCTGATGACCTTCCAGGTATGGGCGATGCTGATCGTCGGCGGCTCGGGCAACCATCGCGGCGCGATCGTCGGAGCGGTGCTGGTCTGGGCGATCTGGGCGGCCTCCGCCTCGGTCATCGGCACGGTGCTTCCCGCCGGGGAGCAGGCGCGGGGCGCTTCCCTGCAGATCGTCCTGATCGGCGTCGCCCTCTGTGCGATCCTGCTGCTGCGGCCGAAAGGCATCCTCGGCGAGAAGCGGGTGGTGTCGCGATATCTCGGGAAATCGGCGGCAGAGCCGGCCCGTCAGCGAGAAGGAACGCTTGCGCCATGACCGTCAGCAGCCACAGCCCTGCCGTCTCGGAACGAGCCGACGCCGAGGCGCTCGATCGGGCCGACCCGCTCGCCTCCCACCGCGATCGGTTCCACGTGCCGGAGGGGCTGATCTATCTCGACGGCAATTCCCTCGGCGTCCTCGCCCATTCGGTGCGCGAGCGCGTGCGGGCCGTTACCGAGCGGGAATGGGGCGAGGGGCTCATCGGTTCGTGGAACACCGCCGGGTGGATCGACCTGCCGATGACGGTGGGCGCGAAGATCGCCCGCCTGATCGGCGCGCCCGGCGACAGCGTCGTCGCCACCGATTCCACCTCCGTCAACCTCTTCAAGGTGCTGGCCGCCGCGCTGGCGATGCGGCCGGATCGCCGCGTCATCGTCTCAGAGCGGGCGAACTTCCCGACCGACCTCTACATGGCCGAGGGACTCGCGGCACTTCTGGGCAAGGGCCACGAACTGCGCCTGATCGACGGTCCCGACGAGGTCGAGGCGGCCCTTGGCGACGATGTCGCGGTGCTGATGCTCACCCATGTGAACTACCGCACCGGCCGGATCCACGACATGGCGCGCCTCACCGGTCTGGCGCATCGCCACGGCGCCCTGACGATCTGGGATCTCGCCCATTCGGCTGGCGCGGTGCCGGTGGACCTTGCGGCGAGCCGTGCCGATTTTGCCATCGGCTGCGGCTACAAGTATCTGAATGGCGGGCCGGGCGCGCCGGCCTTCGTGTTCGTCGCGCCAAGCCTCCAGAACGCCGCCGTGCAGCCGCTGTCGGGCTGGTTCGGGCATGCCTCGCCCTTCGCCTTCGACCCCGGCTATGCGCCCGCTCCGGGCATCGCGCGGTTTCTCACGGGCACGCCGCCGGTGATCTCGCTCAGCGCCCTCGACGCCGCGCTCGACCTCTTCGCGGACACCGACATGGCCGCGATCCGCGGCAAATCGGTGGCCCTGTGCGAGGTCTTCCTCGCCCGCGTCGAGACCCTCTGCGGCGATCTCGGCGTCAGTCTTGCCAGCCCGCGGGACGCGGCGATGCGCGGCAGCCAGGTATCGTTCCGCCACGACGACGCCTACGCCGTCATGCAGGCGCTGATCGCGCGCGGCGTCGTCGGCGACTTCCGGGCGCCCGACATCCTGCGCTTCGGCTTCACGCCGCTCTACACCCGCTTCGTCGACGCCTTCGACGCCGCCGGGCATCTCTTCGAGGTTCTGCAAACGCAGGAATGGCGCGAGCCAAGGTTCAACGTCAGGAGGGCCGTGACATGAGCGGCGACGCGGGGACGGCCGGAACGCTCGGCTTCGGGCACCAGCGCACCGCCGAAGCGGACGGCGCGCATCTGTCGATGGCCGGCGAGATGTCCTATGGCGACTATCTCGCCCTCGACCAGGTGCTGTCGGCCCAGCACCCCTTGAGCGATCATCACGACGAGCCGCTGTTCATCATCCAGCATCAGACCAGCGAGCTCTGGATGAAGCTGATCCTGCACGAATTGCGCGGCGCGCGGGCCGCCATCGCGCGGGACGAGCTCGGCCGGGCCGAGAAGATGATGGCCCGCGTCGCCCGGATCTTCGTGCAGCTGATCCAGGCCTGGGACGTCCTTGCGACCCTGACGCCGGCCGAATACATGGAGTTCCGCGACGTCCTCGGGAAGTCCTCGGGCTTCCAGTCGCACCAGTACCGGGCGGTCGAGTTCATCCTCGGCAACAAGAACGCCGCCATGCTGCGGCCCCACGAGCACCGGCCGGCGATCCACGCCGATCTTCAGACGCTGCTGAAGGAGCCGAGCCTCTACGACGCCGCACTCGAACTCCTGAAGCGCCGGGGCCTCGCCCCGGACGAGGCGCATCTGACGCGCGACCTGACCCAGCCCTACCGGCAGCACGCCTCGGTCGAGGAGGCCTGGCTGGCGGTCTATCGCGACGTCGGCACCTATTGGGACCTTTATCAGCTGGCGGAGAAGCTGGTGGATTTCGAGGATGCGTTCCGCAAGTGGCGCTTTGCCCATGTGACCACCGTCGCCCGCATCATCGGCTACCGGCGCGGCACCGGCGGCACCAGTGGCGTTTCCTATCTCGAGGCGATGCTGAAGGTCCGCCTGTTCCCCGAGCTCTGGGACATCCGCACCCGCATCTAAGCCGTCAAGGCGCGGCAGAGAGCCCGCGCGCGCCCCGCACGATGCCCTTTCCATCGGAGACCACGATGACCGACCGTCCCGAGCGCTTCGCGCTCACGCCCGAATTGTCCATCAGCCGCGTCCTCACCGGCCTGTGGCAGGTGGCCGACATCGAGCGGAGCGGCACGCCGCTGGATCTCGACGCGGCGGCCGATGCGCTCCGCTCCTACGCCGATGCCGGCTTCGACACCTTCGACATGGCCGATCACTACGGCAGCGCCGAGCTGATCGCCGGACGGCTGCTCGCCCGTCATGAGGGAGCGCCGAGGCCGCTCGCCTTCACAAAATGGTGCCCGGAGCCCGGGCCGATGACGCCGGAGATCGTGCGGGCGGGGGTGGAGCAGCGGCTGAGCCGCCTCGGCGTCGAGCGGGTCGATCTGCTGCAACTGCACTGGTGGACCTTCGAGCACCCCGCCTGGCTCGACGCGCTGCACGCGTTCAAGGCGCTGCAGGCGGAGGGCCTGATCGGCGCGATCGGCCTGACCAATGTCGACGCGGCGCATCTCGCCCTGGCGGTCGCAGACGGCATCCCGGTGGTCTCGAACCAGGTGTCCTTCTCGCTCATCGACCGCCGCGCCGCCGGCCCCTTGTCCAAGGTCTGCGCCGCTCAGGGCCCGCGCCTTTTCGCCTATGGCACGCTCTGCGGCGGCTTCCTGTCGGATCGCTGGCTGGGCCGGGCCGAGCCGGAGGCGATCGCCGACTGGAGCCGGATGAAGTACAAGCGCTTCATCGACGCGGCGGGCGGCTGGGACGTCTTCCAGGCAATCCTGGCCGCAGCAGCCGAGATCGGCCGGCGCCACGGCGTCTCGATCGCCAATGTCGCAAGCCGCTGGGTGCTGGAGCAGCCGGCGGTGGCGGGCGTAATCATCGGCGCCCGGCTCGGCGAGAGCGAGCACCGGGCCGACAATCTGAAGCTGTTCGACTTCGCCCTCGACGCCGAGGACCGCGAACGGCTGGACGCCGCGCTCGCCGCCGCCCGGCCGATCCCCGGCGATTGCGGCGACGAGTACCGCCGCCCGCCTTATCTCACGGCGTCGGGCGATCTCAGCCATCATCTCGACGCGGTGCCCTCGGTCTACAGTGCCGAACTGGTGCCCAACAGGCCAGGCCGCACACGGGTGTCGTCGGGCAGCGTCTGGGAGCCGCTCGCCGGTTACAGCCGCGCGGTGCGCGAGGGGAACCGCGTCTTCGTGTCCGGCACCACCGCGACCCATGGCAGCGACCGCGTGGTCGCGCCGGGGGATGCCGGCGCCCAGGCCACCTACATCCTCGACAAGATCGGCGCGAGCCTCCACGCCCTCGGTGCCTCGATGGAGGACGTCGTTCGCACCCGCGTCTATCTGCGGTCCATTGACGACTGGGAGCCGGTGTCGCGGGCGCATGGCCGGGCGTTTGGCGAGATTCGCCCGGCGAACACGCTGCTGGCGGCAGGGGCGCTGGTCGGCGACTATGCCGTCGAGATCGAAGCCGAGGCCGTCGTGCGGGAAGGCTGAGGCTGGAGGGCCGGAACTGTCAGTTCCGGCGCCGACATGGCAGCGTCGTCATGGCGCTTCCGCCGCCGCTCCGGGGACGAGGCGTCAGGCTGGTCGCCCGGCCGTTCCGCCGGCTTCGATATCCGTGAGCATTGCGACGAGCTCGCTCGCCGGGTCGATGAGGTCGTCGACGACGTCGAAATGGTGGCGCCCCGGCGTCTCGATCGCCCGCGTCCTGCCGCCGAAGCCGTGCCAGACATTGGCGAGGAGCGTATTCTGGCGGCGGAACTCGGCGAGTTCGTCGCCGCCGGCGACGCAGAGGAGGTCGATGCCGGGGCGGGGCTCCAGAAGCGCCGGGCTCTCGGCGCGGGCCGTGGCCGGATCGAGCTTCAGGACGGCGTTCATGCCCGAGCGCATGATCGGGCGAAGGTCATGGCAGCCGCTGATCGAGGCCACACGGTCGATGCGGTTGGCGGTCTCAGGGGTGATCGGCGCATCGACGCAGAGCATGCGGGTCACCAGATGGCCGCCGGCGGAATGGCCGCAGAGCCGGATCGGGCCATCCGTCCGCCCGGCGACGTGGTCGAGGAAGGCGCCGATTTCCCGTGTGATCTCGGGGATCGTCGCTTCGGGGCAGAGCGTATATTCCGGCAGCGCCACCGCGAAGCCCCGCTCGACGCCGCCCGTTGCGAAGTGCGACCAGGTGCCGATCTCCTGGCTCTTCCAGTAGCCGCCATGGATGAAGACCATCAGGCCGGCGGGCGCGCCCTCAGGCTGGAAGAGGTCGTAATGCTGGCGCGGCCTGTCGCCGTAGGGGACGCCGGTTTCGGCCCGGCCTCCCGCCGCCATCCGTTCGCGAAACGCTGCGGCGTCGGCCTTCCAGCGCGGCACGAAGGTGCTCGATCCGGGGATGGCGCCGCCATTGTCGTAGGCGACGTCGTAGTCGGTGATCGGCTCGCCGCCGGTCCAGATAAGTGAGGAAGTCATGGCCGTCCGTTCAACCTGAAAGGCGGGATGCCGCCAGTAAACCCGCTCAGTCGGGGATGATCGCCGTCGCCTCGATCTCCACCAGCGCCTCGCGCTCCACCAGATCCGCGACGGCGAGCAGCGCCATCGCCGGATAGTGCCGGCCGAACAGGTTGCGATAGACGGGGCCGAGTTCGCCGAGCGCGTTGCGGTAGGTGTCGATGTCCTTCACGTACCAGGTCAGCCGGGCGACGTGCTCCGGGCTGCCGCCGGCCTCCGCCACGATGGCGAGGACGTTCTTCAGGGTCTGCTCGACCTGCGCGACGAAGCCGTCGGCGAAGACCTCGTTCTCGTCCCAGCCGATCAGGCCGCCGGTCAGGACGAGGCGGCCGCGCCCGGAGAGGCCGTTGGCGTAGCCCCTCGGCTTCTTCCAGCTGGCCGGCTGGAGAACCGTCAGGCCCTCCGTTGCATCCATCTCGCCGCGGGCGGTCTTGCCGGCCGCCGAGGTCCGGGTGACACTCACGGGCGATCTCCCTGATCTTGCATTTCGTTTTCCGCCTGTCTGCGCAACGCGAAGCGCTGCAGCTTCCCGGTCTCCGTCTTCGGCAAGGCATCCACGAAGATGACGGATCGCGGGTATTTGTAGGGTGCGAGCTCGCGTTTGACATGCTCCTGCAGGTCCTTGGCGAGGGGCGCGTCCGGCTCGTGGCCTTCGGCGAGGACGACATAGGCCCGCACGATCCGGCCCCGGTCGGGATCGGGCGCGCCGACGACGCCGGCTTCGGCGACCGCCGGATGGGCGAGGAGGGCCGCCTCCACCTCGGGGCCGGCGATGTTGTAGCCGGAGGAGACGATCATGTCGTCGTTGCGGGCCTGGAACCAGAAATAGCCGTCCTCGTCCTCGATGTAGGTGTCGCCGGTGACGTTCCAGCCGTTCTCGACGTAGACGGACTGGCGCTCATCGGCGAGATAGCGGCAGCCGATCGGGCCGCGCACGGCGAGCCGCCCGGGCGTGCCCCGCGGCACCTCGTTGCCCCACGTGTCGATCACCTTCGCCTCGTAGCCGGGAACCGGCTTGCCGGTGGCGCCCGGCCGGATCTCGTCCTCGCCCGCGGCGATGAAGATGTGCAGCATCTCCGTCGCGCCGATGCCGTCCATCAGCCTGATGCCGGTGGCTTCGAGCCAGGCGTCGTAAGTGGGTTTCGGCAGGGTCTCGCCGGCCGAGACGCATTTGCGCAGGGAGGACAGGTCGTATTCGTCGATCTTTCCGAGGATCGCGCGATAGGCCGTCGGCGCGGTGAAGCAGATCGTCGCCCGGTATTGCCCGATAGCCTTGGCGAGATCGGGCGGCGAGGCCCGCTCGAGAAGCACGGCCGAAGCGCCGACCCGGAACGGAAACAGCACGAGGCCGCCGAGCCCGAAGGTGAAGGCGAGGGGCGGCGAGCCGATGAAGACGTCGCTCTCCGTCGCCTTCAGGACCTTGGCGGCATAGCAGTCGCAGATGACGAGGAGGTCGCGCTGGTAGTGGATCGTCGCCTTGGGCGTGCCCGTGGTGCCGGAGGTGAAGCCGAGGAGGCACGGATCGTCCGCCCGGGTCGGGGCGGCGGTGAATTCGTCGCTCGCCCCATCGAGGAGTTCGCCGAGTTCGCCGCCGGCCGTGCCCGACCAGGTGACGACGCGGTGCAGCGTCTTCGACGTGCCCGCCGCCTTCGACATCTCCTCGGCGAGGGAGGCGTCGCACAAGGCGAGGCCGATCTCGGCCTTGTCGATGATCTGGGTGAGTTCGCGCGCCCGCAGCAGCGGCATGGTGGCGACGACGATCCCGCCCGCCTTGATGATCGCCAGGTAGAGCGCGACCTTGGTCGGGTTGTTGGCCGAGCGCAGCAGCACCCGGTTGCCGGGAACCATGCCGAGCTGGCCGGTCAGGACGTTGGCCATCCGGTCGATGGTCGCGCTGAGCTCGCCATAGGTCCAGCGGAGCCCCGGCGCGATCAGGGCAGGGCGATCGCCCCGGCCCTCGGCGACATGCCGGTCGACCAGCTCGACGGCGGCGTTCAGCATCTCCGGATAGCCGAGCTCTTCCAGATTGACGAAATCCGGCATCGCGTTGGCAGCCGGGAGGTTGTCGAGAACGAAGGTGTCGGTATGGCACGTGCCGGGCATGTCGGGCGTCCCCTTCAACGGGTCTCGGACAGGAGCTGTCGGGCGATGATGAGTTTCTGCACCTCGGTGGCGCCCTCGTAGATCCGCAGCGCGCGGATCTCGCGGTAGAGCGTTTCCGGGACGGAGCCCGAGCGCACGCCCTCGCCACCATGCAGCTGCACGGCGCGGTCGATGACGCCCTGGGCGCTCTCGGTCGCGACCATCTTGGCCATCGCCGCCTCGCGGGTGATGCGGGGGGCGCCGGCGTCGCGGGTCCAGGCGGCGCGGTAGACCAGCAGCGCCGAGGTGTCGATCGCCGTCGCCATCTCGGCGAGCGCCGTCTGGGTCAGCTGCATGTCGGCCAGCGGCGCGCCGAACAGCCGCCGTGTACGGGACCGCTCCAGCGTCACGTCGAGCGCCCGGCGGGCGAGGCCGAGGGCCGCCGCACCGACGGTCGAGCGGAAGACGTCGAGGGTGGCCATGGCCACCTTGAAGCCGGCTCCGGCCTCGCCGATCCGGTTTTCGATCGGGATGCGGCAATCATCGAACCTTAGCCGGGCGAGCGGATGCGGCGCGATCGTCTCCAGCCGCTCGGCGATCGACAGGCCCGGCGTGTCGGCCGGAACCGAGAACGCCGAGATGCCGCGGGCGCCGGGTGCCTCGCCGGTGCGGGCGAAGACGACGTAGTGGTGGGCGATGCCGCCGTTGGAGATCCAGGTCTTCTCGCCGTCGAGCCGAATCGTGCCGTCGCCGGCGGGGTTCGCGGACAGGGCGATCTCGGCGACGTCGGAACCGGCTTCCGGCTCGGTGAGTGCGAAGGCTGCGATCGTGCGGCCGGCGCGCACGCCCGGCAGCACGGCCTCCCTCAGCGCGTCGCTTCCCGACAGCGTCAGGGCGCCGGTGCCGAGCCCCTGCATGGCGAAGGCGAAATCGGCGAGCCCTTCATGGCGCGCGAAGGTCTCGCGCAGGATGCAGAGGCTGCGCAGGTCGAAGCGGCCGTCGTCGGGCGCGGCGTAGGCGAGAAACCCGGCCTCGCCCATGGCGGCGACCAGCCGGCGGCAGCTGGCGTCGACGTCGTGGTGGTCGACGAGGCGGGCGACATGCTCGCTCGCCCAGCGATCCGCCTCGTCGGCGAGCGCCGCGTGGCGGGCCTCGAAGAACGGCCAGGACAGGAAGCTCTTGTCGGCCACGTCTCAGTTTCCCTCGAAAACGGGCTTGCGCTTTGCCGCGAAGGCTTCGAAGGCGCGGCGGAAATCGCCGGTCTTCATGCACAGCGCCTGGGCCAGCGCCTCGGCATCGATGGCTTCCTCGATGCCCATCGCCCATTCCATCTGCAGCATGCGCTTGGTGACGGAGTTGGCGTAGGTCGGTCCCGCATTCAGCGTGCGTGCCAGCTCGGTGGCGGCCTCGAGCGCGCTGCCGGCCTCCGTCAGCCGGTTGAAGAAGCCCCAGCGCTCGCCCTCCTCGGCGGTCATGGTGCGGCCGGTATAGAGCAGCTCCGAGGTGCGCCCCTGGCCGATGATGCGCGGCAGGATCGCGCAGGCGCCCATGTCGCAGCCGGCAAGGCCCACGCGGTTGAACAGGAAGGCGACCTTCGCCCCGGCGCCGGCGACGCGCATGTCGGACGCCATGGCGATGATCGCGCCCGCACCCGCGCACACCCCCTCGACGGCCGCGACGATCGGCTGCGGACAGGCGCGCATCTCCTTGACGAGGTCGCCGGTCATCGTGGTGAAGGCGTGGAGTTCGGGGACGTTCATCCGCGTCAGCGGCTCGATGATCTCGAAGACGTCGCCGCCGGACGAGAAATTGCCGCCGGCGCCGGTGATCACCACCGCCGTCACCTGGTCGTCGAAGCGCAGAGCCCGGAAGGTGTCGCGCAGCTCGGCATAGCTTTCGAAGGTCAGCGGGTTCTTCTTCTCCGGCCGGTTGAGCGTGACGGTGGCGATCCCTTCGGCAATCGCGAGGCCGAAATGATCCGGTCGGAAATCGGCCAGCGGTGCCGTGACTTGGCTCTGGAGCTTCATGTCTTGCCTCTGCGTCTGGGTTCCGGAATGGCCCCGCCGGTGGCCGACTGGACCGAGGATTTGAGTGAGCCGAGACGCTGCAGCAGCACGTCCTGGTCGCGGGCCGGCATGTCGGCCAGAAGCTCGGCGATCCAGTCGCTGTGCGCCTTCGCCATCTTGGCGAAGGTCGCGCGACCGTCCTCGGTGAGCCGCACCCGGGCGGCGCGGCGGTCGGTCGGCGAGATCTGCCGGTCGATCAGCCCCTCCTGGACCAGCCGGTCGACGAGGCCGGTGACGTTGCCGTTGGAGACCATCATGCGCCGCGACAACTCGCCGAGGAGCAGGCCGTCCGGCGAGCGTTCGAGCTGGGCCATCATGTCGAAGCGCGGCAGGGTCGTGTCGAAGCAGGCGCGCATCCGCCGGCGGATCTCGGTCTCAATCATGTTGGCGCAGGTCAGGAGCCGCAGCCACAGGCGCAGCTCCATCCGGTGGTCCTGGGGGCTCTCCTCGACCTTGGATTCGGCGTCGACCGTCTCGACCTTGCGTCCGGCGATGCTCACAACTCGCCTCCTGCTACGGCGATCGCCTGGCCGGTCACGGCGGAGGCGCCGGCGCTCGCCAGCCACAGGACGGTGGCCGCAACCTCGTCGGGACGGATCAGCCGCCCCATGGGATTGGTCCTGGTGAAGGTCTCCAGCAGCGCCTCGCGGTCGCGGCCGGTCTTTTCCCGCAGCTTGTCGATCGAACCGGAGACGAGGTCGGTGTCGGTATAGCCGGGGCAGACCGCGTTGACGGTGATCCCGGTCGTCGCCAGCTCGGCGGCGAGCGCCCGGGTGAGACCGACGGCGGCATGCTTGGCGGCGCAATAGGCGCCGACATAGGCATAGCCCTTCAGTCCGGCGGTCGACGCGACGGTGACGATCCGGCCGTGGCCGCGCTCCTTCATGGCCGGCACGACGGCGCGCATGGCCACCAGCATCGGCTCGAGGTTCAGCGCCATCATGCGCCGCAGCTGGTCGACGTCCGTCCGCGACAAGGGTGCGGTTTCGGCGCCGCCGGCATTGTTGACGAGGACGTCGATCGGGCCGCACCTGTCGGCTGCCGCTGCCAGCGCCGCCGCGAGAGCGTCCTGATCGGCAACGTCGGCGGCGACCGCGTTGGCCGCGCCGAGTTCGGCGCGGCAGCGCTCGGCACTCTCCGGGCTGCGGCCGTGCACCGTGACGGTGTCGCCCGCCGCGACGAAGGCGGCCGCCACGGCCCGGCCGATGCCGCGGGTGCTGCCGGTCACGAGGATATGGCGGGGGCGGGGTTCCTTGGACAAAGACGGCATCCGGACGTGATGGAAGATGTTTTAGCCTTAAACTATTTTCCCGGCCCTTCGCAACGTTGTCGTGCCGGTCTCGTCGTGCAGGCCCGGCCGGCCGACGGGGCGCGCCGAGCCGGCAGGCCGAGCAGAATGCTCAGGCGTTGGCGGCCCGGCGCTCCGGCTCGGCCCGTTCGGCCTCGGTGGCAAAGCCCGCCTTGCCGGCATAGCCGCCGACGATGGCCTTCAATTCGGCCCGGTGGATGACGTCCTCGACATTGGCAAAGCCCGCCGGCGCACGTTTTTCGACCTCGTCGATCACCCGCTCCGGACCGCCCTTGCGGTTCATCCTGACGACCTCGGCGGTGATCGGCAGGCGCTCCTTCTCGTAGGCGAACAGCGCCTGGCAGGGATGTTCGGCGCGCACGAGATTGTCCGCGAGGCAGCGGGCGTCGAGGATCGCCTGGGAGGCGCCGTTGGAGCCGACGGGATACATCGGATGGGCCGCGTCGCCGAGCAGCGTCACCCGGCCGAAGGTCCAGCGGGGCAGGGGATCGCGGTCGCACATGGGATATTCGAAGGCCTGGGGCGTCGCCTCGACCAGGGCCGAGACATCGAAATCCGGGATCTTGAAGCGGCTGGCATAGGGCAGCACGAGGGCGCGCTGGGCGACGCGGGACCAACTCTCCTTGGGCGGCGGCGACTTCGCCCCGTCGGCCATCTTGATGTTGACGACCCAGTTCATCAGCTGCTTGCCGTTTTCGGCCTCGGCGATGGGATAGAGCACGAATTTCGCCCCCATGCCGCCGCCGATCGCCATGGTCCGGCCGTCGCGCCAGGGCGTCCACTCGGTGGCGCCGCGCCACATCAGGACGCCGTTCCAGGAGGGCGCGCCCTCGTCCGGATAGAACAGCCGCCGCGCCGCCGAATGGATGCCGTCGGCGCAGATCAGGACATCGCCGCGCACCGTCATGCCGGCGCCGCCTTTGACGCTGTCGGTGAAGTGGGCGGTGACGCCGCCCTCGTCCTGGATGAAGCCGGCAAGGGCAAGCCCGGTCTTCACCGCCTCTGGCCCGAGCCGTGCGATCACCGCGTCGTGGATCAGCTTCTGCAGCCGGCCGCGATGGATCGAGAACTGCGGCACCGAATGGCCGGCGTCGATGCCGCGCAGCTCGCGCCACACCTCCTGGCCCTGGCGGTTGAAGTAGTAGAGTTCGCGGGTGCGGATGCCGGCATTGTCGAGGGCCGGGAGAAGGCCGATCTCGGCGAGTTCACGGATCGCATGGGGGAGCGTGTTGATGCCGACCCCGACCTCGCGCACCGCCGGCGACTGCTCGTAGACCTCGGCGCGGATGCCGCGCTGGTGGAGCATCAGCGCGGTGGTGAGGCCGCCGATGCCGGCGCCGACGATGATGACCTTCATGGTTCGTCTCCTTCAATCCCCGCTGCCGCGGATGAATGACCGCCGGCTCGGCCCCTTCGGCCGGATACGCTACGCTGCTTCAGGCCGGCTCAGGCCGCGTCCGGCGGCGGCAGGAAGTCCACCTCGTGCCGTGCGGCGACGGCGACCACCTCGGCCGGATCGGCCTGCGGCCCGAGATTGTGCAGCGCCCAGAAAAGATCGTAGAGCCGCTGGGCCGGCGAGACCCAGAACAGGCACTTCACGTCCGAATCGGTCTTGTTGAAGAGGCCGTGGGGAATGCCCTTCGGCAGCCGCACCAGGTCGCCCGGCTCGGCGAAGCCCTCCTTGCCGTCGAGGAGGACGTCCAGCCGGCCCGACAGGATGTAGACGAACTCCTCCTGGGTCGGATGGATGTGCGGCGGCACGAAGGTGCCGACATGGAACGTCGCATGCCAGGAGAAGGAATCGTGCGAATGCTGCTTCGGCACGTAGGTCTGGCCGAGGATGTTCCAGCTGATGCCGTCCATCCCCTCATTGGCCTTGGAAACGCCGATGGTCATCACTGGCATGGGGTGCGGTCCTTGTGTGCGTGCTACGAGCGGTGTGTTCATTCGAGTGGGTTGGGCGCGACCCCTTCACCCTCATGGTGAGCTTGTCGAACCACGAGGGTGAAGGCTCCGGCTGGTGGTGCCAAGCGCCCCTCGCCCTTCGACAGGCTCAGGGTGAGGGGCTACTGCTTTGTCAGCGTGCCATTGCAGGCGTCGGACATCGTCTTCCTCACACATGCAGGAACCGCTCCTTCACCGCCGGCGTCGTCCGCAGCTCCGCCGTCGTGCCCGACCAGGCGACGCGGCCCTTTTCGATCACCACGTGGCGGTCGGCGAAACGGGTCAGCGCATCGACATTCTTGTCGATGACGAGGATCGCCTCGCCGGCGTTCTTGATCTCGGTCAGGCAGGCCCAGATCTCCTCGCGGATCAGCGGCGCGAGGCCCTCCGTCGCCTCGTCGAGGACGACGAGCCGGGGATTGGTCATCAGCGCCCGGCCGACGGCGAGCATCTGCTGCTCGCCGCCGGAGAGCTGGTTGCCCATGTTGCGGCGGCGTTCCTTCAGCCGGGGAAACAGCCTGTAAACGGCGTCGAGCGTCCATTTCGGCGCGCCCGGCCCGTCGGAGCGGTGGGTCGCGACGAGGTTCTCCTCGACCGACAGCGTCGGGAAGATCTGCCGGCCTTCCGGCACCAGCCCGAGCCCGCGCTTGGCGACAACGTGGGGCGGCCGGCCGGTGACGTCCTCGCCGTCGATCGACACGCGACCGCCGCGCGGCTTCAACAGGCCGAAGATCGAGTTGACCGTCGTCGTCTTGCCCATGCCGTTGCGCCCCAAAAGGGTCACGACCTCGCCGGCGCCGACGAAGAGATCGATGCCAAACAGGATCCGGCTGTCGCCGTAAGCGCTTTCGAGGCCTTCGACTTTCAGCATCGCACGGCCTCCTCTTCCTCACCCAGATAGGCGGCTCGCACGTCCGGGTGGCTGCGCACTTCGGCAGCCGAGCCGGTGGCGATGAGCCGGCCGTAGACGAGGACGCTGACCCGGTCGGCCAGCGCGAAGACCGCATCCATGTCGTGCTCGATGAGGACGATGGTGTGGGTGGTCTTCAGCTCGCGCATCAGCTCGACGAGGACGGCGGATTCTTCGTGGCCGGTTCCGGCGAGAGGCTCGTCGAGCAGGAGGAGCTTCGCGCCCGTCGCCAGAGCGATGGCGATCTCCAGCTGGCGCTTCTCGCCATGGGAGAGGCTGCCGGCGCGGCGCTGCGCCCGGTCGTCGAGTTTCACGCGGGCGAGCGCGGCCATGGCTTCGTCGTTGAGGCGGCGCTCCTTCGAGGCCGGGCGCAGGAAACGGAAGCTCGAGCCGGACCGCGCCTGCACCGCCATAGCGGCGTTCTCGATGACGGTGAAGCCGTCGAGGATCGAGGTGATCTGGAAGGAGCGGGCGAGGCCGAGCCGCACCCGGTCGACCATGGAATGCCGGGTGATGTCCCCGCCGGCGAGGCGGACGGTGCCGGAATCGCATCCGAGACTGCCGGACAGCTGGTGGATCAGCGTGGTCTTGCCGGCGCCGTTCGGTCCGATGATGGCGTGGAGCTCGTTGTCGTGAACGTCGAAGCTGACCCCGTCGGTGACGGCGAGGGCGCCGAAGGACTTGCGCAGGTCGGTGACGGTAAGGAGGGGCTGGCTCAACTCCGCGGCCTCCCGAACAGCCGCGCGACTCCGCCGACGATGCCGCCGCGGGTGAAGAGGACGAGCAGGACGAGCAGGACGCCGAGGCCGAGCTTCCAGTGCTCGGAGAAATGCGCCAGCCAGTCTTCCAGCAGCAGCAGGGCGATGGCGCCGCCGATCGCGCCGACGAGAGTTCCCATGCCGCCGAGGACGACCATGACGATGAGTTCGCCCGAGCGCTGCCAGCTCATATAGGCCGGCGAGACGAACTCGGCCTGGTTGGCGAGCAGCACGCCGGCGATGCCGGCGAGGGCGCCGGCGATGACATAGGCGGTCAGCTGGAACGCGAAGGGCTGGAAGCCGATCGCCTGCATGCGGACCGGGTTTTCCTTGGTGCCCCGCAGCACTCGGCCGAAGCGCGACAAAGTGAGGGCGCGAAGACCGACGAAGGCGAGGACTAGGACGCCGAGGCTCAGATAGAACAGGGCGAAATCGCTCTTGAGGATCGGCAGTCCGAACAGCGTCGATCGGCCGCCCAGAGTGAGCCCGTCGTCGCCGCCATAGGCCGACAGCGAGACCATGAAGAAATACGCCATCTGGCCGAAGGCCAGCGTGATCATGATGAAATAGACGCCCTTGGTGCGGAGCGAGATCGCCCCGGTGACGAGGGCGAAGAGGGCCGAGGCCGCCACTGCGACGACGCCCTGAACGAGGATGTCGGAGATCCCGTGCGACGACAGGATCGCCACCGCATAGGCGCCGAGGCCGAGAAAGGCGGCATGGCCGAAGGACACCATGGCGCCGTAGCCGAGGACGAGGTCGAGGGAGAGGGCGGCAATGGCGAAGACGATGATCCGCGTCGCGGTGACGACGAGGAACGGGTCGTTCACGGCGACCGCGACCGGCGGCAGAACGGCCAGCACCAGGAAGATCAGAAGGGCGGCGAGTGCGGTGCCGCGCCCGGCGAGCCTGCCGCCGCGCGGTGCCGCGACGTCCGGCACGGCACCGGTGATCGCAAGGTCGGAGGTCCGGGCGCTCATGCCGCCGCGCCTTTCGCCGGGAACAGCCCGGAGGGCCGGAAGAACAGCACCGCCGCCATCAGGATGTAGATCAGCATCGGCGCCAGCGTCTGGCCGGTCTGCGAGGCGGCGGAGGGTTCCATGACGGCCCGGAGCACGATCGGTCCGAATGTCCGACCCAAGGTGTCGACGAGGCCGACGAGGATCGCCGCGACGAAGGCACCGCGCACCGAGCCGACGCCGCCGATGACGATGACGACGAAGGTTAGGATGAGGATGCCGTCGCCCATGCCCGGCTCGACCGACAGGATCGGCGCGACCATCGCGCCCGCAAAGCCGGCCAGCATCGCGCCGAAGCCGAAGACCAGCATGAACAGCCGGCGGATGTCGACGCCGAGCGCCGAGACCATCGGCGCGTTGACCGCCCCGGCTCTGAGCAGCATGCCGATCCGCGTGTGGTTGACGAGGAGCCAGAGGCCGACGGCGGTGAGAAGGCCAGCGGCGATGATGGCGACCCGGTAAAAAGGGTATTTCAGCGGCCCGATCAGCGGGATCGCGCCGGAGAGGATCTCAGGGATCGGCACGCTCATCGGCGCCGCGCCCCAGACGATCTTGACGCCCTCGTTGAGGATCAGGATCAGCCCGAAGGTCGCCAGCACCTGGTCGAGATGGTCGCGCTCGTAGAGATGCCGGAAGATCAGGACTTCGAGGACGAGACCGAACAGCAGCGCGGCGGGCAGCGCGATGGCGATGCCGAGAAGGAAGTCGCCGGTGAGCGCCGTGAAGGTCGCGGTGAAATAGGCCCCGACCATGTAGAGGACGCCATGGGCGAGGTTGATCAGGTCCATGATGCCGAAGATCAGCGTCAGCCCCGCCGCGACGAGGAACAACAGGATCCCGAACTGGACGCCGTTCAGCGTCTGGAGGAGGAAGAGGTTGAACATACCTTGCGCGTCATCATCCTCGAGGCCCGGTCCCGAAAAGTCCGGGAGGGAGATGGGATTCGATTGCGGGTGCCAGAGCGAAGCTCGCGCGCCCGTTCTCGGCATGCCGCCTCTTCAAGACGACGTCCTCGAAACGGAACCCCACGATCATGCCCGGCGCTGTCGCCCGACGGCGACGAACGGGGGATCATCATCCCCGCTTCGTCATCCCGGACTTGACCCGGGATCCATGCCAAATTGCCGCGACCGCCAAGCCGGTTCTGAACGGAGTCCCATTCTGCCGCCGATCCATTCATGTTAGACAGCTTGGAATGGATCCCGGGTCAAGCCCGGGATGACGAGAGCCGCGACCCAACTGAAAGGCGGCATGCAGCGTTGCCGGATCCTTGCCGGTGAGATGGGCCGGCGAAAGGCTGACCCGCTTCGCCTCAGTTCATCTTGCAGTCCTTGGCGTAGTTGTCGGCGTAGTCGTCGAAGATCTTCTTTTCGATCTGCGTCTGGTACTTGCCGTCGTCGCGCTTGGCGACCTTGACGAGGTAGAAGTCCTGGATCGGATAGTGGTTCGGGCCGATCTTGAAGTCGCCGCGCAGCGAGGTGAAGTCGGCGGCCTGGAGCCCGTCACGCAGGGCTTCCGTCGCGGAGAGATCGCCATCCGCCGCCTTGATCGCCGCGTCGATCATCTGCGCCGCGTCATAGGCCTGCATGGCGTAGGTGCCGGGAACGCTGCCGTATTTCGCCTCATAGGCGGCGACGAAGGCCTTGGACTTCTCGTTGTCCATGTCCGGCGCCCAGTTGGCGCCGCCGAAGAAGCCGACCGCCGCATCCTTTTGGGCCGGCAGCGTCGTCTCGTCGACGGTGAAGGCGGAGAGGAAGGGGATCGTCTCGAGCCCGGCCTGGCGATACTGCTTGACGAGGTTCACGCCCATGCCGCCCGGCATGAAGGTGTAGACCGCGTCCGGCTGCATCGCGGCGATCTGGGCGAGCTCGCCCGAGAAGTCGAGCTGCCCGAGCGGGGTATAGAGCTCGCCGACGACCTCGCCCTTGTAGGAATGCTTGAAGCCGGCGAGCGCGTCCTTGCCGGCCTGGTAGTTCGGCGCCATCAGGAAGACCCGGCCGTAGCCCTCATCCTGGGCGTATTTGCCGAGCACCTCGTGCACCTGATCGTTCTGGTAGGAGGCGACGAAAAGGTTCTTGTTGCACTCGGCGCCGGCGAAGTTCGACGTGCCGGCATTGGGGGAGATGAGAAAGGCGCCGCCGTCGGTGACGGGCTTGGCGATCGCCTGCAGGATGTTGGAGAAGATCGGGCCGACGACGAAGTCCGCTCCGTCGCGCTCGACCAGTTCGCGCGCCTTGTTGGCGGCGACGTCGGGCTTCAGCTCGTCGTCGACCGTGACCACCTCGGTCTCGAGCCCGCCGAGCTTGCCGCCCATGTCCTCGACCGCCAGCATGAAGCCGTCCCGGGCCTGCTCGCCGAGAACCGCGGCGGGGCCGGAGAGGGTCAGGATCACGCCGACCTTCAGCTTGTCGGAGGAATTGTCCTGGGCCAGGGCCGGGGCGGCCAGGGCGCTCGCCGCCAGCAGGCCGATGGCGACGGTGCGGATCGTGGTCATTCCTGCATCTCCCTCATGAAAATCGACGATGGCCCCAGGCTCGAACAGACCCGTGTCAGGGCAGCCGGCAAGGCCCGGACGGGACGCGGCTTGGCAGCGCATCCATCCTGAAAATTAGTTTACACATAAAATAATCCGCCGCAACATCATCCGCCGCTCTTTTGAGCCGGCCCAATTTTTGTGCAGTGCGGCAGGGCCGGCGGATGCCGCAACCTCAGGATCCGCCCAGGACGGCCTTCGAAACCCGGTGAAATCCGGGCACTCGTCAAGACGATGCCGCATCGCGGAAAAGCCGACTCTTCCGGATGCAGCGCCGCTGCCGACCGCCTTGTGCGGACACAGTAGCCGTCTGAGGGGTCGGTGCAAGCCCGGCATCCGGCCCGATCGGATTCGGCCGCTGCAAGGCGTTTCGGGTGGAGGAAGGTTCCGTCGCAGATCGATCAGGAGCGGGGCTGGTCGGAAGCGAGGCTCTCCTGCCTAAGACCGCCGCATCGTCAGCGCGGGGCCTCGGAATAGCGCTTCTCCAGCATCGCCACCAGCCGGACCGCCGGCCACAGGATGATGAGGTAGAGGAGCGCGGCGGCGATCAGCGGCGAGGGGTTCGCCGTCAGGGCCTGGGCGTCGGTCGCTTGTTTCAGGAGATCGGGCATGGCGACGACCGAGGCCAGCGAGGTGTCCTTGGCGATGGCGACGCAGTTGGAGGTGTGCGGCGGGATTGCGATCCGCAGCGCCTGCGGCAGGATCACCTTCCACAGGATGGCCGGGAAATGCAGGCCGAGCGCCCGCGCCGCCTCGGTCTGGCCGTTCGGGATCGCCTGGATGCCGGAGCGGAAGACTTCCGCGGTGAAGGAGGAAAGCACCAGCGACAGCGCGAGGACAGCGGAGGCGAAGGAGGACAGGCGGATGCCGACGAAGGGCAGGGCGTAGTAGACCAGGACGAGCACGACGAGGATCGGCAGGGCCCGGAAGATGTCGATGAAGCCCACGGCCAGATAACCGATCGGCTTCGGAGCGTAGAGCCTGAGGATGCAGAGCCCGATCCCGCAGAGCGAGCCGATGAGAAGCGTGCAGACCGCCAGGAGCGCGGTGTTCTTCAGCCCGGCGATGAGCATCGGGAAGACCCGCAGCATGACGTCGATGTTGAAGAAGGTGTCGATGAAACCCATGGGGTGCTCCGCGGGGCGCGTCGGTGTCGTTGGGGAGGGCGCTCGGCGAGACGGGGCGCGGCGGTCATGGCCGCGCCCGCATTCCTTCGTCCGGCGGATGATCCGCGGCGTCGTGCGGGAGAGCGCGACGGCCTATTCGGCCGCAGGGATCGGCAGGACCTCGACCGTCGAGGTGCCGGCGTCAGGAGCGACGCCGAGCCACTTCTCGTGAAGCTTCGCCATGGTGCCGTCCTGCTTGATGGCGCTGATCGCGTCGTTGATCTCGCCGAGCAGCGGCGAGTTCTTCGCCATCATGATCGCGAAGCGGTCGCCGGTCTGGATGCGTTCGGCGATCTCGAGCTGCGGCATCTGCTTCATGGCGTACTGGAAGCCGCCGATGTCGCTGATCCCGCCGGCGACCCGGCCGTTCTGCACGTCGAGCAACAGGTTCTGGAAGGTGTCGTAGCCCTTGTAGTCGCCGAAGCCGTATTTTTCCTGGTTCTCCTTGATCCAGGTCTCGCCGGTGGAGGTGGAGAGCGCGCCGACCGGCTGGCCTTTCATGTCCGCCAGCGACTTCACGGGCGAGCCGATCTGGGTCACCAGCGCCAGGTCGCTGTCGTAGTAGCCCTGGGTAAAGGACTGGTTCTGCAGGCGCTCGTTGGTGATCGAGATGGTCGAGATCGCCATGTCGATGCGCCCCGAGGCGGTGGCGGCGAACAGCGCCTGGAAGCCGAGATCCTGGAACTCCACCTCGTCGCCCATGCGTTTGGCGATCTCGTTGGCGAGGTCGACCTCGAAGCCTTCGAACGAGCCGGTCTCGGTCTTCACCTCCCAGGGCGGGTTGGCCGGATAGGCGCCGACGGTCAGCGTGTCGGCAGCCGCGACCTGCGGCATGGCCAAAATCCCCGCCGCGGCGAGCCCGAGCCACGCCAGGGTCGTCATCTTGTTGGTCGTCTTTCTCGTCGTCGTCATGTGAGCCTCATTTTCCCAATCGCGGTTTGCCGGGTCCGGCCGGTGCGGAGGCAAGCTCCTCCGCGAGCATCAGACGTCCTCGCCGCATCCTTCGCAAGCGCTCCGGTGCGGCGGTTGTCAGTCTCGTTGCAGGCGTCGCTCCCCGACCCTCGATGGGGCGCCTTCCGAAGTCCGACGTTCGCGCTTCGCAGTTCGACATCCGGCCTGGCTGCGATGCTGGCCGGTCATCGCCGGTCAGGCGGCAGGTGCCGAACCCGCCGTTCCCTCCGGAGGCTGGGTCGGGCCGGTGAAAGAGGGGCCGGCGAAGGAGGCGACCGTCTGCAGCGCTCCGTCCAGCATCGTGCCCTGCTCGTCCTTCAGCGCCGCCTCGCGCAGGCGTCGCAGCCAGCCGGCCGCGTCGTCCTGGGCTTCCAGCAGCGGCAGCGCCGATAGCACCCGGTCGAACTTCGACAGGCCGCGCGCATGAGTGTCGCTGTACCCCTTGATCAGGCGCCGGCATTTCAGGATCTCGACGGCGAGGTCGTAGTCCCTGGCGACGGTGCCCAGCGCCAAGCGGTACCATCGGTCGATGTGCTCGGCCTCCACGGCGTGGCGCAGCAGCGAGCGGCGCCAGCGCCGCATGCCGCCGATCACCCAGAGCATGCCGAAGCCGAAGACCCCGTCGGTGCGGATGTGGCGCCCCTTGTTCACCCGCTTGTCGAGCCATGTTGCAAGGCCCGGTCGGGCCTCGATCCAGCGGCCGAGCCGGGCCGGCATCGCGCCACAGATTTCCTCGATCCGCGGGTGGAAGTATTCCGTCACCTTGAGGACGTCGTCGTCCCTGACCCCGATCTCGCGTCGCAGCCGTGCCGACCGGCTGGAGCGGGTCTTCAGGTCGGCGACGCGGATGACGTCGTCGTAGCAGAAGGCGTTGGCGAGATACTTCGCCGCGGTGTGCGACAGGACGAAGCCATGGGCGGCGTCGTCTTTGGTGAGGGCTTCGTCGAGACGGTCCAGATACTCGGCGCCATAGGCCGGATCCTGATAGTCGACGACCTTGCGCAGCCCCGGCTCGGCCATCTCCCGCACGACTTCGGGCAGCGCCGCGATGCGCCGGTCGAGCTCGCGCCATTGCGCGAGGAGGCGCTCGTCGCCGACGGGTTCGCCGGCGCGGGTCGCAGCCGGACCGTCGGTGCGCGAATCCTCGCTTTCCGGCTGCCCCCCAAGCGGCAGCGGCGCCGCGGAGGCATGCTCGACGCGCGGCGGCTGCGGCGCGCCCATCTTATCGCCGCCCTGCCGCCGGGCAGCCTCGTCGCAGGCGAGGGCGAAGGCGCGGAGGCTGGCCTCGACGCCGCGTCCCGATTCCCGGATCGTCGCCTCGAAGCTCTCGCGCGGAAACGGCAGGACGCCGGCACCGGCGAGGGCGCCGAACAGGCTGGAGGAAATGACGCTGCCCGCCTCGACGGCCATCTTCTCCATGTCGAAGCCGATGAAGGTCTTGGCCGCCTTCTGCGCGGCGATCTCGACCTCGTGGGAAGACGCGCGCCCGTCGCCGGGCGCGATCTTTTCCGACACCGCGGCGATCCGGTGGGACGAGGCGATCAGCGTCGTCCGGTTCGGCGTGACGAAGCCCCGGATGATGGCGCGGCCCGCCTCCATCAGCTCCGCCGCGATCATCACGTCGACGTCGCCCGGCGACGGCGACAGCGAGAACACCGGCTGGCGGCCGCGGTCGGGGCACATCTCGACATAGTAGATGGTGGCGCCGGTCCGCTGGGCGACGCCGGCGACCGAGGTCGACTGCGCCCGGTAGCCGTTGCGCTCGGCGACATCGACGACCCAGTTGGTCAGAACGCCGCCGCCCTGGCCGCCGACGGCGAGGATCGCGACCCGGAGGATCCTGTCGCCGAGCACCGAGTCCGGCCCGTGGTCGAGGGCGACGGTCATGCGGAGGCTCCCGAAAAGACCAGCCGCCGGCTCTCGCGTCGCCGCTGCAGCCAGGCGATCACCCGGCGGCTCAGCCGCGCCGAGACGCGCTCGGCGCCGGTCGGGTTATGCACCGTGTCGGCCCGGTAGAAGGAAGGACACAGCACCGCGGCGTCGGCGACCTCGCCGCAATTGCCGCAGCCGACGCAGGTGTGGTCGACATGCGCCACCGGGTCGTCGCGCAGCGGGTCGTCCAGCGTCTTCACCGACAGCGACGGGCAGCCCGACAGCCGCATGCAGGCGTGATCGCCGGTGCAGACGTCCTCGTCGACGCCGAAGCGCGGCTTGACCACCCGCTCGCCGCCCTTGATGGCCTTGCTCGCCAGCGGCTTCTCGCGGCGTTGCTTGTTGAGCATGCATTCCGAGGAGGCGACGATGACCTTCGGCCCCTTCTCCTCGGTGGTCAGCGCTTCCCGCAGCGTGTCGCGGACCTTGGTGACGTCGTAGGTCCGGTCGATGTGGCGGACCCACTTCACGCCGATCCCCTTCACCGCCTCGGTGATCGGGTGCTTGGTCGACTTCGACTTGTTGGCGGCCCGCGAGGACAGGATGTCCTGGCCGCCGGTCGCGGCTGAATAGTAGTTGTCGACGATGACGATGACGCCGTCGCTCTGGTTGAACACGGCGTTGCCGATCGAGGAGGTCAGGCCGTTGTGCCAGAAGCCGCCGTCGCCGACGAAGGAGATCGAGCGCCGGGTGGCGTCCGGCGAATTGAAGGCCGAGGCGGAGGCCGGCCCGAGGCCGTAGCCCATGGTGGTCGCGCCGAGATCGAAGGGCGGCATGATGGAAAACAGGTGGCAGCCGATGTCCGAGGCGATGTGGTGCGGCCCGAGTTCCTGCTCGACGAGCTTGGTCGCCGCGAAGATCGGCCGCTCCGGGCAGCCGGTGCAGAAGCCGGGCGGGCGGCCGGGCACCACCTTGGCGAGGTCGATCGCCGGGTCCGGCTCCTCCTCGGCGCGGTTCGGCGCGCGGATCTGGTCGGGCAGCAGCTCCGGCGCCTGGTCGCGCAGGAAGTCGCCGATCCCTTCCAGCATCACCTGGCCGGTATATTCACCGGCCACCGGAAGGTAGCCCTTGCCGAGTAGGCGCGTCGTGCCGCCGTTGCGGTAGAGCAGGGAGCCGAAGGCCTGCTCGATGTAGTTCGGCTGGCCTTCCTCGATGATCAGGACCGCGTCCTTGCCCTCGCAGAAGTCCAGGAACTCGTCGTCGATCAGCGGATAGACGGCGTTGAGGACGTAGAGCGGTACCTCGGTGTCGCCGTAGATGTCGGCAAGGCCGAGGCGCTGCAGGGCGCGGATGACGCCGTTGTACATGCCGCCTTGCAGGACGAGGCCGATCCTGCCGGTCGCGGCACCGAAGAACTCGTTGATCTGCCGCGAGCGGATGAAGTCGACGGCGGCCGGCCAGCGCTTCTCGACCTTTTCCTTCTCGTGGAGGAAGGAGGCGGGCGGCAGGACGATGCGGCCGGTGTCACGCCGCGGGTTCGACAGGGCGTCGGCGACGGTGGTCGGCGGCCGCTTGTTGTCCTTGGCGACGAACTTGCCGTGGACGTGGCAGCACTTGATGCGGACCTGCAGCATGACCGGCGTGTTGGAGGCCTCCGACAGCTCGAAGCCGTCCTCGACGGACTTGACGATGGAGGGCAGGTTCGGCCGCGGGTCGAGCAGCCAGACCTGGCTCTTCATCGCGAAGGCGTGGCTGCGCTCCTGCATGATCGAGGAGCCCTCGCCATAGTCCTCTCCGACGATGATCAGCGCCCCGCCGGTCACTCCGCCCGAGGCGAGGTTGGCGAGGGCGTCGGAGGCGACGTTGGTGCCGACGGTCGACTTGAAGGTGCAGGCGCCGCGGATCGGATAATGCACCGAGGCGGCGAGCATCGCGGTGGCGGTCGCCTCGGAGGCCGAGGCTTCGAAATGGACGCCGAGTTCGCCGAGGATGTCCTGCGCGTCGGCGAGGACGTCCATCAGGTGGCTGATCGGCGCGCCCTGATAGCCGCCCACATAGCCGACGCCGCACTGGAGCAGCGCCTTGGTGATGGCGAGGATGCCTTCGCCGGAGAATTCCTCGCCCGCGCCCATGCGCAGCTTCTGGACCTCTTTTGCAAAAGACCGTTCGGCCATGCCGCGTCTCCTTTCGAGATATCCCGAGCCCGCGCCGCGGCTGGGCCGTCATGTCAGAAATCGTGCTTGCGGACGTTGCGCAGAACCTTCTGCAGCACCGCGACGAAGCCCGCATAGTCCGCCTCGTCGACGCCCTCGAACATCTGGCGATAGATGCCCCGCATCACCGGCCAGACCTCGTCGAACAGCGCGCGGCCCTGGTCGGTCAGGAAGATCCTCCGCGCCCGGTTGTCGCCGGCGTCGGTCTCGCGCCGCAGCAGTCCCTGCGCCTCCATGGCGTCGAGGGTGCGGCTCATGGTCGACTGCTCCATGACGGCGTAGACCGCGACCTCGTTGATCGTGAGCCCCTCGGCCACCGCCAGGATCGCCAGGGTGCGGACCTGCGCCGTGGTGAGGCTGCGGGCCTTCAGTTCGTCCCGCAGCGTCGCGTTGTAGCGACCCATGATCCGGTTCATCAGGTAGGGTGCGAACTGCTGGAGGCCGATCACGCCGAGGGAGAGGGCGCGCTCGTCCGCCCCTGTCGGATCGTCACTCATCGGCCCGCCCGACCGCTTGCCTCGGCCCGGCACGCGGGCGAGGCAGCCTGCTCCCGTCGCCGGCCGTCCGGCCCCGCCATGTTCCGGATCGCGGGCCCTGCCGTCATGCTTCGCCCTATTGCTTCGGCACCAGCGCCAAAGCGCGGATGGGGCTGCCGGTGCCGTGCTCGATCTTCAGCGGGGCGGCGATCAGGATCGCGCCCTTGGCCGGCAGCTTGTCGAGATTGCAGAGGCTGGCGAGGCCGTAGCGGTTGTTCTTGTGCATCAGGTTATGGGCGGGGAAGGGGATCTCCATGCCGCCAGCCTGGCCGGCATCGGTTCCGATGCACTCGGTGCCCCAGCCGACGACGCCCTTGTCGACCAGATACTGGATGCACTCAGCGGTCGGCCCGGGGGAATGCGGACCCGTCTCGTCGGCGTTGAGGAAGGCGTCCTCGGACTTGTTGCGCTTGTACCAGTCGGTGCGCATCACGACCCACTCGCCGGGCTTGATCTCGCCGTGGTCGGCCTCCCAGGCCTTCACGGCATCCGCCGTCAGCAGGAAGTCGTTGTCCGCGGCGGCCTCGGCCGAACAGTCGATGACGTTGACCGGCGCCACGAAGTTCTGCGGGACGATAGTGTCGGTGGCGCCGTCGGGATGATCGCGGCCGGTGATCCAGTGATGCGGCGCGTCGAAATGCGTGCCCGAGTGCTCGCCGACCTTCAGCCAGTTCCAGGCCCACCACGGACCGTTCTCGTCATAGGCCGAGATCTTGTGGATCTCGATCTTCGGTGTGTCGACCGCGAGTTCCGGCGGCAGCTTCAGAAGCGGCGTGTTCGGACCCAGCACCGCGCTGAGGTCGACGACCTCCACCGCACCGCTGAGAAGCATGTTCGCCAGACCTGCCAGTGCCTGCGTATCGGCTGCCTGCGTATCGGCCATCGCCACCTCCTGTCGCTGCCCGGTTCAGGGCAATGTTGGGAGCTGTACGCTATCGTCGCAAATATGCGTTTGCAAGTATCTTTTCGGAATCTTTCCAGGCTGCGAAAACTCTGTGCTTTGCGCCGTAGAAACAGGCAACATCTGCTCAGAACCCGAGCAAAACTCTTCGCAGTTGCGAAATACCATCGCTCCTGAGCAGCTGCAGCATGGTCGGGCCTGAGCTAGATGATGGACCAAGGCCACCGATCGCGCGGCATCGCTTGGGAATCGTATGAAAATGGATATAGACTGATGCTGCAATGCGAGGCTCCGGGCGACGTGCGCCGCGGCCTGCCGGAGGGAGTGACAGATGGACATGCAACCCGAACGGCTTCTCGGCCAGCGCCTCGATCCCGCCATCGTCACGCTGGCGGAGGCGATCCCCGAGCGCGCCTGGCATGACTGGAGCGGCGCGCCGCCAGTGCGCCCGCTGGCCTGGATCAGGCCGCGAAGCACCGAAGAAGTCGCGGCGGTCCTGACGCTGTGCAGCGAGGCCGGGATCGGCGTCGTGCCCCAGGGCGGACTGACTGGCCTCGCCGGTGGCGCGCATCCGGTCGCGGGCGCGGTCGCCCTGTCGCTGGAGCGGATGAACCGGATCGAGGAGATCGATCCCGCCATGGCGACGATGACAGTGGGGTCGGGGGTGGTGCTGCAGGCTGCCCAGTCGGCTGCGGAGGAGGCGGGTCTGTTCCTCGCCGTCGATCTCGGCGCCCGCGGCTCCTGCACGATCGGCGGCGTCCTGTCGACCAATGCCGGCGGCAACCGCGTCATCCGCTACGGCATGGCGCGCGAGCATGTGCTGGGCCTCGAGGTCGTGCTGGCCGACGGAACCATCGTCACCTCGCTGAACAAGATGCTGAAGAACAACGCCGGATACGATTCCAAGCAGCTGTTCATCGGCTCGGAAGGCACGCTCGGCGTCGTCACCCGGGCGGTCCTGCGCCTGCAGCCGCGGCCGACCTTCTCAACCAGCGCCCTTTGCGGCTGCCGCGACTTCGACGCCGCCCTGGCACTGTTGCGGGCGGCGCGGGCGGGGCTTGGGCCCTCGCTCACCTCCTTCGAGGTGATGTGGCCGAGCTTCTACGAGTTCATGGCCGGCAGCCTGCCGTCCCTGCCGCGTCCGCTGTCCGGCCGGCACGCCATCACCGTCCTGATCGAGGTCAGCGGCTTCGACGCCGAACACGAGGCCGCGCGGCTGGAGGCGGTCCTCGGCGCCATGCTGGAGGAGGGCCATGTCGAGGACGCGTTGCTCGCGGCCTCCGGCAAGGACGTCGCCGACTTCTGGGCCATTCGCGAGAGCGTCGCCGAATATTCGAAGATCATGGGGCCGATCACGGCCTTCGACGTCGGCGTGCCCGCCCATGTCACCGGCCCGGTGGTCGAACGGCTGGAGGCCGGCCTGAAGAGCCGCTGGCCGGACGTCATCGCCCTGTCCTACGGCCATATCGGCGACAGCAACCTGCACCTCGTGGTCAACGTCCCCTCGGCCGGCCAGGAGCAGCCGGCCGCCGAGATCTCCGCCTTCGTCTACGACACGGTGCGCGAGGCGGGCGGCACCATCTCCGCCGAACACGGCATCGGCACGCTCAAACGCAAGTACCTGCCCTATACCCGCTCCCCGCAGGAACTGGACCTGATGCGCCGGATGAAGCTCGCGCTCGACCCGAAGGGGATCCTCAACCCGGGCAAGGTGCTGGGCTGAGGCGCTTGCGGGATGCGGCTCACCGGCGGCCAAGTTCCTGCGCCAGCATGTAGCCGGAACCGGCGCCGAGGCCGCCCCCCGGCCAGGTGGAGGCGCCGATCAGATAGAGCTTCTCCACCGGCGTGCGGTAGCGCGCCCAACCCGGCATCGGCCGGAACAGGAAGTTCTGCGACAGGTGGTGGCTGCCGGAGACGCTGTCGCCGCCAACGAGGTTGGGGTTGCGCCGCTCCAGATCAGCCGGCGTCTCGACATGGCGGCCGAGGATCTTCGCTTTCGTGCCGGGGGCGTAGCGCTCGATGATGTCGACGACGCGGTCGGCATAGGCCTCGCCGGCCTCGGCCCAGTCCCGTGACGTGATGATGCCGGCGGCATCGCCCCGGATTTCGCCGGGCACCATGCGGACCTGGACCCACAGCGTATGCCTGCCCTCCGGCGCGCGGGACGGATCGACCGCCGTCTGCTGGCCGACGACGATCAGCGGCTCGACGGGCAGGAGCCCCGCCACCGCCTCGCCATAGGCCTTCGCCATCATGTCGAGATCGGGCGCGAGGTGGACATAGAGGAAGCGCTTCAGCTCGTCCCCCGCGCTCCAGTCGGGCAGATCCGACAGCGCCAGATGCACCATCATCGTTCCCGGCCCGTGGCGGAACCTGCGCGCGCCCGCATCGAAGCCGACATCGCCGCTGTCCCCGCCGAGCAGCCGCTCGACCAGCGCACCGGGCGTCACGCCGGCGACGACTGCGCGCCTTGCGGTCACCTCGCGCCCGTCGGCAAGGCGGATGCCGTCGGCCCCGCCGGTGCCGTGACGGATGCCGGTGACCTCGCAGCCGGTCTGGACGACGCCGCCGAGCTCGCCGATCCGCGCCACCATCGCCCTGACGATCGTGTCGGCGCCGCCCTTGCCGACGACCATGCCCATGGCCTGGTCGACCATGCTCTCGAGATAGGGAAACAGCGCGCCGCCCGCGATGTCCGGCGCGAAGTCGAGATGCATGCCCCAGGCCCCCATCGCGGCCCGGATTTCGGGCGACACGAAGTTCTGCTCGAGGAACTCGCGCGGCGAGGAGGCGAGCAGCCGAGCGAGCTCGAGGGTCCCGGCGGTGCCCTTGGCGCGCCAGGTCCTCCAGCCGATGCCGGCGAGCGCGCGCCAGCTCATCGGCGAGCCGAGGATGGCGAAGAGATGCGGCGCGTTGCCGCCGAACTCCGCCACCATCTCCCGCCAGCGCCGGGCGTCCTGCGGCGACAGCGCCTCGGCCCGCGCCGCGGTCTGCTCCAGATCCCTGGAGACGCCGAACCAGCGGCCGGAGGGTGTCGGCGTGGCGAAGCAGTCCTCCGCCGGGACGAGGGCGAGACCATGCCGGGCCAGGGCCTCGCCGTGCTCCTTGAAGAAGGCCGAGCCGGCGAACAGGCCGAGATTGGTCGCGTAGAGGTCGTGGCGGAAGCCCGGGAGCGTCGCTTCCTCCGTCCGCACCGCACCGCCCGGCGTCTCGTTGCGCTCGAAGACGCCGACCGACCAGCCGCGGCTCGCCAGATGCACGGCCGCGGCCAGGGCATTGTGGCCCGCCCCGACGAAGACGGCATCATATTCCTGCGCCATGCGCTCCTCCTGCCGATCGGCCAACGGGCATATGCCCGAAGGCTCCGTCCCGCGAGATTATTTTAAGCTTAGACATTTGCAAATGCAGTGACTGGCCATAGGCTGCCCGAAAAGCGGGGCGCGCGCATCTTGCTGGCGGTCGGCCTCCGCGCGGATCCTCCATCTGAGAGTCGGGAGCATGTCATGGCCGTGGATTATGTCGTCGTCGGTTCGGGCATCAACGGGCTGACCTGCGCCGCCCTCCTGGCGAGGCGCGGCAAGCGCGTCCTCGTCCTCGAGCGCGAGAGCGTCGCCGGCGGCTGCATGCGCACCGCCGAGATCACCGCGCCGGGCTATCTCCACGACGTCATGGCGACGACCTTCGTGCTCTTCATCACCTCGCCGGCCTTCGCCGAGCTGGGAGCGGAGCTGACCGCGCACGGCCTCGAATTCGCCCCGACGTCCCATCCGACGGCCGTTCTCATGCCGGATGGCCGCAACCTCGTGCTCACCACCGACCGGCAGGCCAACGTCGCCCGCTTCGAGGCCCTCAGCCCCGGCGACGGCGCGGCCCATGCCCGGGAGGTCGGCACGGTGGAGCGCGACGCCGAGCTGGTCTTCGGTCTTCTCGGCGGCTCCCTGTGGAGCCGGCCGACCGCGCAACTCCTCATGCGCGAGGCCTGGCGGCGGCGGCCGCGCGCGCTGGCGGCGCGCCTCGGCGAGGCGATGCGGTCCGGGCGCACGTGGCTCGAGACGAGCTATCAGTCGGAGCTGACGCGGGCGCTTTTCGCCCCCTGGGTGCTGCATGCGGGGCTCGGCCCCGAAAGCGCCTTTTCCGGCGAGATGGCGCGGGTGATCGCCTTCGCGCTGGAGGCTGCCGGGGCACCCATCGTCAAGGGCGGGGCGGCCAACGCGGTCAAGGCCTTCGAAAGCCTGATCAAGGCCCATGGCGGCGAGATCCGCACCGCCTGCGACGTTGCCGAGGTGCTCGTCGAGGGCGGCCGTGCGACGGGTGTCAGGCTTGCCGACGGGACCAGGATCGAAGCTGGGGAGGGGGTCGTCTGCTCGGTGACGCCGACCCAGCTCTACGAGCGGCTGGTGCCGGCCTCGAACATCGACGCGGCCACGCGCTCCCGCACCGCGGCCTATCGCTACGGCAAGGGCAACATGCAGATGCACTATGCCCTGAAGCACCCGCCGCGCTGGAAGGCGGGCGGCCTCGACAAGGTTGCGCTGATCCATCTCACACCGGGCCTCGACGGCGTCTCCAAGGCGGTCAACGAATGCGAGCGCGGCATGCTGCCTGAGACCCCGACGATTTGCGTCGGCCAGCCTCATGCCCTCGATCCCTCCCGCTGCCCGGAAGGCGCCGGCATCCTGTGGCTGCAGCTCCCCGAGACGCCGCGCATCCTGAAAGGCGACGCGGCCGACACGATCGAAACCCCGGCCGACGGACGCTGGACGGAGCCGCTCAGGGAGGCCTATGCCGACCGGGTGGAGGCGATCCTGTCGAACCATATCGACGGCTTTGCCGAGAGCATCGTCGCCCGCACATCCTATTCGCCAGCCGATCTGGAGGCGATGAACATGAACCTCGTCGGCGGCGATCCCTATGGCGGCTCCGCGGCGCTCGACCAGTTCTTCATCTGGCGGCCCTTCGCCACCTCGCGCAACCACACGACCGCCATCCGCGGCCTCTACCAGATCGGCGCGTCGACGCATCCGGGCCCCGGCCTCGGCGGCGGCTCGGGCTTCGCGCTGGCGAAGGCGCTGCGGTAAGGCAGGCGCCTCGCAGACCGGCGTGATGCCGGTCTTGCCGGTGCCACCCGCAGCAGCAGCGACGCTACCGCAGCCCCTTTTCCGCCAGGATCGGCAGGACGGTGTCGCGGAAATAGGGAAACTCCGCGACATAGTCGACGAAGGAGAGGGTGGTGCCGCGAAAGCCGGTTTCCGCGATCTTCACGATCCCGTCTGCCACCTGCTTGGGCGTGCCGATCAGCGGATAGCCGCCATGGCCCATGGCGAAGCGGTCGCGGATCAGCATCAACAGGTCGTGGGGGAAGGACTGGGCGTGGGCGAACTGCAGGTTCACCAGGTTGTCGACCGCCTCCCAGTCGGCGTTCTCGCGGGCGGTGTGCTCCAGATAGGCCTTCGCCTCTTCCTCGGTAGGCCGGCAGATGACATGGGCGAAGGTGAGGACATCGACCTCGCGGCCCTTCTCCTGCGCCCTGGTCTTCAGCTCGGCGATCTCGCTCTTAGAGCGTTCGAGGTCGATCGCCGGGGTAAACAGGAAGTTCGCGTTGCGGGTGGCGAAGTCGCGGCCCTGGGGGGAGCCCGCCGCATTGATGATCGGCACCTCGGCCACCGGGCGCGGATCGCCCTTCACATGCTTGAGCTTGAAATACGCGCCGTCCCAATCGAAATGGTCGGTCTCCGTCCACAGCTTGCGGACGATGTCGAACCATTCCTGGGCGTAGCCGTAGCGGGTCTCGTGGTCGTCGGGCAGCGTCAGGCCGAGCGCCTCGTATTCCGGCTTGTTCCAGCCGGCGACGACGTTGAGGCCGGCCCGGCCCTGGCCGATCTGGTCGATGGTGGCGATCTGCTTGGCCGCGACGACGGGATTGTTGGCGGCGGTGTGGATAGTGGCAAAGACCGCAATCTTCTTGGTCTGGGCCAGCAGCCCGGCCGCCCAGGTGACCGTCTCCAGCACCGAGCCGTGGAAGTCCGTCTCGCCGCCATAGCCGATCCAGCGGGCGATCGGCAGCATGAAGTCGATGTCGGCGTCGTCGAGCAGCCTGGCGAGCTTCAGGTTGTTCTCGAAGGAGTTGACCCAGCGCTCCGGCACCTTGGTGACCGACATGCCGCTCGAACAGTTCGAGGAAAAGGTGCCGAGAAGGAAACGATCCTTGGCGAACATCGGATTCGTCTGGCTCAACGCGGCCTCCCTGCAGGGTTATTTTAAACCTGAACCATTAGAGCGTATGCCCGGCGCAGCGGGTCCACAAGCGCCGGATCGCTGTTTTTCTGGCCATGCCTCGAGAATGAGCTGGCAGGCTCTGGAGTCCCCTTAGCTCCGCAGTCCCGCCTCCTTCAGCAGCGGCAGCACCCGGTCGCAGAAGAAGGGCAGCTCGTAGGTATAGTTCACGAAGGTCAGCGCGATGCCGGCATAGCCGAGCTCGGCGATCCGAAGCATGTCCTCGGCGATCTTCTCCGGCGTGCCGACCAGCGGATAGCTGCCGGCCCCGCCGGCGAAGCGCTGGCGGTAGCGATCGTAGGCTTCGGGGTCATGGGAGGCGGAGAACTGCTTCTTGCCGGCCATGTGCGTCTCGACCGCCTCGTGGTCGGCCTCGGTGAGGGCGTAGCGTTCGTAATAGGCCTCCGCCTCGCCCTGGGTCTCGCGGCAGACCACGTGGCAGACCGTATAGAGGCCGACGTCGCGGCCGGCTTTTGCGCCGCGCTCGCGGACATCGGCGACATGCTGGGCCGCTCCGTCGAACTCGGAAAAGGTCGTGAAGATGAAGTCGCAATGCTGCGCCGCGAAGTCCCGGCCCGGGCCGCCGAAGGCGGCATTCATCGTCACCGGGCGCGGCGCCTGCAGGCTCGCCGGGCGGCTGACGACCTGCTTCAAATGATAGTAGGTCCCGTCGTAGTCGAACGGCTCCTCGGCGGCATAGGCCCGTTCCACGATCTCCAGCCATTCGGCCGCCTGGTCGTAGCCCTTCTCGCCGAGCGCCACGCCGAACATGGCGAACTCCGCCGGATTCCAGCCGCAGACGATGTTGAGCCCGGCACGTCCCTTGGAGATGTGGTCCACGGTTGCCAGGGCCTTGGCGGCATAGAGCGGGTGCATCACCGGCACGTGCACCGTCATGAAGAGGCCGATCTGCTCGGTCGCCGCCGCCAGCCCCGCCGCCCAGGTGAAAGTCTCGAAGGACCATTCGCGGGCCTTGGTCTGTCCGCCGAAGCCCTTCCACCGGGCGATCGGCAGCACGAATTCCAGCCCCGCCCGGTCGGCGATCTGGGCGGCATTGAGATTGTCGTCCCAGCGCGCCTGCCAGCGTTCGGGAACGGTGGTGATCGCGAGGCCGCCATCGGCATTGCAGGAGAAGATCCCGAGCTTGAGCCGGTTCGAGCCCTTGAGGGGATGCGGCTTGATCGTCACGGCAGGGGCCTCTCTCGGAAAATTCGCGCGCAAAATAGTTTAAGCCTGAAATAGCTTGCCGCAAAGCCTGCGATACGGAAAACTGCAGGCAAGGATCGCGGCCTCTCGCAGGCCGATGCAGGAGGAAGACATGACCGAGCCGACATTCCGCGAGCGCGGGCGCTCCGGCGCGCAACTGCTGGGAACGTTCTGCGCGATCCCGCATCCCGTCGCCGTCGAGGTGATGGCGCGGGCTGGGTTCGATCTCGTCTGCATCGACTGGGAGCATTCGCAGATCGACCGGGGCGAGATCGAGAACCTCGTGCGGGCGGCCGAGAGCGGCGGCGCCGTCGCCATGGTCCGCGTGCCCGGCAACAATTCCGAAGCGATCGCAGCTACCCTCGACGCCGGCGCCGAAGGCGTCTTGGTGCCGCGGGTCTCGAGCGCGGAGGAAGCCGAAGCCGCCGTCAGGGCCACCCGCTATCCGCCGGACGGCGAGCGCGGGGCAGGGCCCGGCCGCGCCTCGCGCTACGGCTACGACATCGCCCCCTATGTCGCCGCGGCCAACGGAAAGATTCTCCTCGCCGTGCAGGTCGAGACGGCGCGGGCGGTGGAGAACATCGACGCCATCGCGGCGGTCGAGGGCGTCGACCTCATCTTCATCGGGCCCGGCGATCTCGCCGTCTCCCTCGGCGCCTTCGGGCCGGATGGCGCCGAGCGCCTCGACGCGGCGATCCGGCGCGTGATCGCTGCGTGCAAGAAGGTGGGGCGTGCCACCGGGCTGTTCCGCCCGAGCGAGGCCGATGTCGGGGTCTGGCGCGAGGCCGGCGTCAGTTTCTTCCTCGTCGCCTCCGACACGATGTTCCTCGGCGCAAGCGCGGCTGCCGCGGCCAAGGCCGCGG
>PACL01000045.1 GCA_002700095.1 Fulvimarina sp.
CTCCTCGGAAAAACGACTGCGCTTCATGTCCTGGTCCTCTCGATAGGCCAGAACGAACTTCAAACTGGATTAAGCCGAGGGGGCAACGTCAATGGGCCCGCGCCACGGACCAATTCTGATTCTCGTCTCACCTACACGCGCTTCAAAAAGCCGTCCGGCGAGGCGGTGATCATCAGCTTGTTCTCGATCGTCTTGTCGGTCTCGAAGCGCAGCGGCGCGCCGTCGCGGCCGGTCGCGCCGTCCCTCTCCAGCATGTCGAGATAGGCCCAGACGGCGGTCTTCGGATTGTCGCCCTTGCCCCAGGGGCGGTCGCCGCACATGTCGGCCGGCAGGTCCTCGACCCCGGTGTCCCAGACGACGCAGTAGGAGCCCTTCGAGGTCAGCGGGGCGTAGAGCTTCAGCTCTTCGAGGACGTGGTCGTGGGTGTGGTTGGAATCGAGGAACACCATGATCTTCTCGTAGCCCTCCGCATGGGCGAAGATCTGGTCGGCCACCGCCGGATCGATGGAGGAGCCCTCCAGAAGATGCAGCTTGTGGCGCATCGGATGGGCGTCGAGGGCCGAGCGGTTGTGGGCGCGGATGTCGATGTCGACGCCGACGACCTTGCGCCGGCTGGCGGCGGGATCGAGGGTCGATCCAGCTTCCACCGCGTCGCAATAGTCGAGCATCGCCAGCATCGAGGCGCTCATCACCAGGGAGCCGCCATGGGCGATGCCGGTCTCGATGACGAGATCCGGGCGGCAGGCCCAGATCAGCTCCTGGATGGCGTAGGTGTCCTGCGGTACCTGGATGATCGGCCGGCCGAGCCAGGTGAAATTCTGGGCGTAGTTGTGCCGGATCGATTCGCGGACCCAGACTTCGGAGAGACCGCGGAAGCCACTGTCGGATCCGGCACCCTCGATGTTGCCGGCGACGTAGCGGCGAAACTGTTCGACGGGATCGTTCTCGTTCATGGGGTCCTGTCCGATGGCTGGTCCACGCAGGAGGCGTAGAGGACGGTTTCGAGAAGGCTTGCCGTATGATGGCGCAGCCGGAACCGATAGTCGCCCGAAAGCTCGGCGATGGCGGCCGGAATGTCGAGGAAATCCTCCATCCGGTGATAGAGGCTGATGGCGAGCTTCGGCCGATGGGTGGTGATCGTGCGCGCCGCGCCGCGCAGCATGGCAAGCTCCATGCCCTCGACGTCGGCCTTGAGGAAGGTGACCTTCGCACCGCCGAGGGCCTCGTCCAGCGGCACGACCGGGACGCCTTCGCTGTCTTCGCCCGCATGGGCCACCAGTGCATTGCTGGTCGGCATCGCCGGGTCGGCGGCGATCCCGAGCGTCCCGCTCGCCGCCCCGACGCCGGCGTTGAACAAGGCCACGTCCCGCGTCGCAAAGCCCCAGCGCGCGGCCAGCAGCTCGACATTGCCGGCGAGGGCGGCGAAGGTCGCGGGCGTCGGCTCGAAGGCGAAGATCGTCTCGAATCGGCCCTGATGGGCCTCGAGGAAGGCCGCGATCGTGTCGCCGTCATGGGCGCCGGCATCGACGAAGATCTCGCGCGGCAGGCGGGCCTCGGCCGGAAAATGGAAATACTGGTCCGGCGACGCGATGGCGGCGAGCGGCGCGGCGTCGCCCGTCAGCATCGCGAGAAGCAGCCGGTCGAACACCGTGCGGGACTGCGGCTCCTCGAAGTAGCGCTCGCGCACGGCCCGGAAGCGATCGAGATGCCGCGCGACGAAGAAGGCGTCGTAGGACAGATGCGGTATGCCGCGACCGACGAGCTGGCGCGACAGCACTGGTATCACGTGGCGTGCCGTGATCAGCACGAAGCCGTGCTCCGACGGCCGGTAGTCGTCCAGAGACAAGACCGGCAGCCCCGCCTGGCGCGTGCCGACCTTGCGCGGGTCGTTGTCGAAGAAGGCGGCCGGCTGGCGGTTTTCGTCCTGAAGGCTCGCCGCCGCATGCCGCCCGTGAAAGCCGCAGCCGAGGAGGCTGAGCCGGTCAGCGCCGAGGGCCGCCGCGTCGGCGGCGGAGCATCGCGCCGCCTCGCGCTCGATCTCCGGCCACAGGTCCGGTGAGGCGTCCGAGCGAAGGGAGGGGGGGCGGTGAGGATCGCCTGCCGGCAGAACCGCGGTCATCGCATCCGCTCCTTCGGGATGGCGTAGAGCACCGCGCCGGTGCCGCAATGGCTGTGCGTGCGCATCAGGACGGCATAGTCGTCGAGGTTGGGCATCAGGAACAGCGGCGTCTCGAGAAGACCCGCCGCGTCATGATAGACCGTCAGCATGAGGATCGGCCGGTGCCGCCGGACCGTCGTCATCGCACCTTTCAGCGCGGCGAGCTCGCCGCCCTCCAGATGCAGCTTGATCACCGTCGGCTCCAGGCCGAGGGCGTCGAGCGGGACGGCGTCCCGCTCGCATTGCCCGCTCGCCGCGATCTGCGAGGCATAGTCGAGGCCTGCGTGAAAGCGGCGGCGCCCTGCTGCCTCGGCAAGGACTGCGTCGATGATCGTGACCCGCTCGCCGAGCGCTGCCGGCCAGTCTGCCTTGGCCGCATGCAGCGCGGCGAGGCTGGCGGGATCGGGCTCGATCGCCCAGAGTTTTGCCAACCGCTCGCCCAGCGCAGCGTGGAACGCCGGCGCCAGCTCGCCCCGATGGGCGCCGGCATCGAGGACGCATTCGCCGTGTCGGAACGCCGCGCAAATCTCGGGAATGAAGAAGCGGTCGCCCGTCGTCACCGGCGCTGCGGAAAAGTCCCATTCCTGCCGGCACAGCCGCCAGGTCGCAAAGCGCAGATAGTGGGCGCGGGAGAGATCGTCGGCAAGGCCCACCAGCACTTCGCCAGCCTGGCCGAGTGCGGCCTCGTCCATCCTCTTCGCGAACCAGCCGTTGGACAGCGGGTGGCGGTCGCGAAATCCCTCGGCGACATCGTAGAAGGGCACCACCTTGCCCCAACCCGCGGCAAGGAGCGCGGCGCGCAGCGGCACGAAGGGCGTCGTCACCACCGAGACGGCGAGCAGCGCATCCGCCTTGGTCTTGGCCGGAACGGAGTCCGGATCCTGAACTTTGAGGCCCGACCACGCCGAACTGTCCGCATGGGCGGCGGCATTCCTGTCGACGACGCCTGAAATCTCCTCGCCGACGACATCCAGATGCGCCCGGGCGAGGCGGCCGAGATTGCCGGCGCCGTAGAGCCACAGGGGCCGGCCGTTCAGTCGGACCGGCCCATCCGCCGGCGCCTCGGCGTTCGCCTCGCAGAGCAGCGCGAAGGCAGCTTGCGCGCCCGGCAGGGCGGGAAACGTCCGGGCGGTCGCGCCATGCGCAGGAACGGCGTCCATCTTCGATCGTCCGATGCCAGAATTCTGTGCGCTTATGGCGGGTCAGACTCGCGCAAACCTTGCGGCCGAAGGTGCGGATGGAACGGGAGGGCGCGCGATGCTTCCCGAACGAAGGAGCCGGCCACCGATCATGCCCCAGCCGAAGGCTGCGAACAAACGCGTCCTCCTCACCGGCGCCACCGGCTTCGTCGGCCGCCAGATCCACCGGGCCCTCGTGGCCGATGGCCACGCCGTGCGGGTGCTCATCCGGCCCGGCTCGCAGGCCCGGCTCGTCGCGCCCGCCAACGTCATCGAGACCGCCGATCTCTTCGCCGAGGCTCCCGAAACGCTGGAGCGCGCCTGCGAGGGCATCGACACCCTCGTCCACGCCGCCTGGTATGTCGAGCCCGGCCGCTATCTCGAGTCGGCGGAGAATCTGGCCTGCCTCTCCGGCAGCCTGACGCTCGCCCGCGCCGCCGCGGATGCCGGGGTCGGCCATGTCGTCGGCCTCGGCACCTGCTTCGAATATGCCCTGCCGTCGGAGCGTCTGACGGCCGCCTCGCCGCTGGCGCCGACGACGCTCTATGCGACGGCGAAGCTGGCGCTTCAGACGACGCTCGCGCGCCACCTCGCCAATGAAGGGATCGGCTTTTCCTGGGCCCGCCTCTTCTACCTTTACGGCGAGGGCGAGCACCCGTCCCGGCTGGTGCCCCATGTGCGGGCGGCGCTCGCCGCCGGCCAGCCGGCGAAGCTTTCCGCCGGCACGCAGCTGCGCGACTTCCTTGACGTCCAGGTTGCCGGCGAGATGATCGCGCGGATCGTGTCGCGTGAACAGGCTGGCGCAATCAACGTCTGTTCAGGTCGCGCCGTCACGCTGCGGGCGTTCGTCGAGGCGATCGCCGACGAGACCGGCCAGCGCGATCTGCTGGAATTCGGATCCGCGCCCGCAAGGGCGACCGATCCCGCCGCCGTCGTCGGCGTGCCGAACCTTGCGCCGCAATAGACCGAAAGAGCTGCCCGCGATGAAAGCCGAGATCAAGCCGCGCATCAATCTGGAAGGCCGCACGCGGCTCGAGACGGTGATCCCGCTGGCAACGCCCTTCGTGGTCTTCGTCGATCCGGCCAGCGCCTGCAATTTCCAGTGCTCCTTCTGCCCGACCGGCCATCGCGACATGATCCGCGATACCGGGCGGTATCAGGGCGCGATGAAATACGACCTGTTCCAGAAGATCGTCGACGACCTCGGCGCCTTCGACAGCCCGATCAAGGTGCTGCGGCTCTACAAGGACGGCGAGCCCTTCCTCAACAAGCGCCTCGCCGACATGATCGCCTATGCCAAGGCGAGCGGCCATGTGGAATACATCGACACTACCACCAACGGCACCTTCATCACGCCGGAGCGTCTCGGCCCGGTGATCGAGGCCGGCCTCGACAAGATCAACATCTCCGTCGACGGCATGACCCGCGAGCAGTACAGCCGCTTCACCAAGACCGACTTCGACTTCGACGGCTTCGTGAAAAACGTCCGCTGGCTTTACGAGAACAAGGGCCAGTGCGAGGTGGTCGTGAAGATCCCCGGCGAGCTGATCACCGAGGCCCAGCGCCAGGAATTCTACGACACCTTCGGCGACCACTGCGACCGCATCTTCATCGAGAACTTCGCGCCCTGCTGGCCGGAATTCGACATCGAGGCCCATACCGGCGTCAAGATCCAGGGCGGCATCTACCAGCAGGACGTCGGCGACACGGATACCTGTCCTTATATCTTCTACGGCTATTCGGTGAATGCCGACGGCCTCGTCAGCTCCTGCTTCCTCGACTGGGAGCGCAAGCTGGTGATCGGCGACGCGCGCCGGCAGTCGATGAAGGAGATCTGGACCTCCGACGCGATGAATGCCCTGCGGCTCCAGCATCTGGAGGGCAAGCGCTGCGAGAACGCCGTCTGCGGCGGCTGCGGCCAGCTCACCCATTGCCTGCCGGACAACATCGATCCGTATCGCGAGGCCCTGCTCGCGCGCTTCCGCGACGTCGTTCGCCCCAACGCCTCGGTGCCGGCGCCAGGCGGCCTCAGGCGCCTGCCGGAAGCCGCCGAGTAGTCCGCCGATGCACGTCACGCATCTCGCGCCGCATCTCGGCGGCGGGGTCGGCAAGGCCCATGCGGCGCTGGCCGAGGCGCGGCGTGAGCAGGGGACGGGCGAGCAGCATCGCTTCGTCCTCCTCGAGGCGCCGCAGGACGCGCGCTTCGCGGACAGGCTCAGGGCGGCGGGTGCAGACGTGATCGTCCAGCCGGAGCCGGACGAGCTGCGCGGCCTCGTCGCCGCGGCCGACATCCTGCAGGTCGAGTGGTGGAGCCATCCCCGGCTCTACGAATGTCTGGCCCGCGCCGATCTGCCGCCGCATCGGCTGGTGCTGTGGACCCACGGTTCGGGCCTCGCGCCGCCGCTCATTCCCGCCGCCCTGCCGGAACTCGCCGACGGCACGGCCTTCACCTCCGCCTGCTCCTTGCAGGCGCCGAACCTGCAGCGGCTGATCGGGGCCCGCCCGCAGGATTTCGTGGTTGCCAATTCCGGCTTCGGCTTCGATATGATGCCCCGGCATCCGCGCCCGGCCGGGTCGCCGCTGCGCTTCGGCCTGCTCGGCACGCTCGATTTCGCCAAGCTGCATCCCCGCTTCTTCGACGCTGTCGACGACGCGGGATCCGACATCCGCGTCCGTCTGTTCGGCCATTGCGATCCGGGCGGCGAGGTCGCGGCTGCAGCGGCGGCGATGCGGCATCCGGCGCGGGTCATGTTCGAGGGCCACACCGACGATCCGGCCGCGGTGCTCGCGGAGCTCGATGTCTTCGTCCATCTGCTTGCGCCCGGTCACTACGGCACCGGCGAGAACGCCCTCGTCGAGGCGATGTCGCTCGGCCTCTGCCCGCTCGTCATCGACAATCCGGCCGAGCGGGCGATCGTCACCCACCGAGAAACCGGGATCGTCGCGACGAGCATCGCCGAGGCCGCCGGCTGGCTGGACTGGATGGCCGGGCATCCCGGCGCCGTCGCCAGCCTCGGCGCCGAGGCGGCGCGGCGGGTGGCCGAGGCCCACAGGCCCGCGGCGAGCGTGTCGGTTTTCGAGGACATCCAGGCCCGCGCGATGGCCTCGCCGAAGCGTCTACGAGATTATGCCGGAGCGCTGGGGGAGACGCCCGTCGCCTGGTTCGAGGCAAGCCTCGGCGAGGTGTCGATTACAGCAACGGGCGATGGCGCGCCGACCGGCAATGCGCTGTTCGCCGCCACGCCCGCCAAGGGCAGCCTCGCCCATTTCCGCCGCTGCTTCCCGGACGATGCCGCGCTCCTTGCCCTTGCCCGCGGCGGCTGAGCGCTATTCCAGGACGAGGATGTCGTCCGCATCCCAGCCGAGGCGCAGCGCCTCCCGCATGATCGCCTCGCTGGCCATGTAGGCGCAGACGATCAGCCCCTCGGACGGCTGCGGCGGGCCGGCCGGGCCGATGGCGACGCCGTCCACCGTCAGCCGCTGCTTGCCGGCATTGCCGTCGAACAGCCGCACGCCGTGGGCGTCCTTCAGCCGGTCTCCCAGCCGGGCCCAGAGGGCGAGGAACTCAAGACTCATGCCCCAGAAGGCGAGGTGCTCGTGGCGCGCGATGAAGGCCGACAGCGCCCGCTCCTGTTCGGCGAAGGCGTGGCTCTCCGCCGCGATGTGATCGGGCAGCGCCGTATCGGGCTCGGCCGGGGCAGGGAGGGGAATCGCGGCGACGTCGCTGCGCTTGCGGGCGAGGATCGTCAAGGCCGGATAGGCCTTGCCGGCCCGCATCGGCAGGTGGGAGCGCACCGCGTCCAGCACCGCAAAGCCGTTTCGGGCGAGGATCGCCGTCAGCGAGCGCTCCGTGAAATGATAGACGTGCTCCTTCATCGCCAGCCAGAACATCGTCCCGACCCGTGCATCCGCCGCGCCATAATCGGCCGCGTCCGGCACCTCGACGAGGATCAGCCCGTCCGCCGCCAGCACCCGCGAGGCCTCCGCCAGCACCGCGTCGGTGTCGAGAATGTGCTCGAAGACGTGGAGATAGGAGAGCATCGACTGGCTGCCGGTCTCGAGCGGCAGGTCGAGCGCGCTGCCTGCCTTCGCGGCGATGCCGGCCTCTTCGAGGGAGGCGAGGCTGGTCTCGTCGAGATCGATGCCGGTCAGCGGCAGTCCCGGGGGGCGGGCCCTGAAGTCGCGCAGCATGCCGCCGCGCGAGCAGCCGACGTCGACGAGGCCGGCCTTGGCGGCAATCTCATCCACCTGCGGGGCGACGATCGCGGCATAGTGGCCGTAGCGGGCGAGATCCTCCGGCGTGTTGCCGCCGACCCCGACGCCGGTCATCTCCACATAGAGGCAGTCGTCGGCATAGTGGCGGGCGATCTCGGCGTCCGACAGGCCCGTGTCCACCGCGCCGAGCCCGCAGGCCGCGCAATGGCGGATGACGCCGGCGCGGGAAAACAGCGAGCCGTCGAAGTCGCGGAAGACGACGCCTTCGATCGGTCGGGCGGTCTCGCCGCAGGCGTGGCATGGCGTCATCGATCCCTCTCAATCTTCATCAGGGTCATCGGGCGGCGTCTGGTGGCATCGAGTTCATCACGGGTCGTTGGCAAGGCGCGCCTTCCGGCGCAGGAAGCCTGCGACGTCGCCGGATCGGACGCAACCTCTGTTCGAGCCTAGCCGATCTCCAGCCCCGGCACCGCCGTGACGAATTGCCCGCCCCAGTCGCGGACATAGGACAGCTGCGCCGTCAGCTCGTCCCGGAGGTTCCACGGCAGCAGCAGCACATAGTCCGGCCGTGCGGCCTGCAGGCGGTCCTCGCCGACGATCGGAATGCGGCTGCCGGGCAGGAACCGGCCCTGCTTGCCGGGGCTGCGATCGACGACGAAGGGCAGGAGGTCGGGCCGGACACCGGCGTAGTTGAGGAGGGTGTTGCCCTTGGCCGCCGCGCCATAGGCGGCGATGCTCCTGCCCTCGCGCCTGGCCTTGATCAGGAAGGCGAGGAGGTCGTCCTTGATCGCCTCGGCCCGGCGCTGGAAGCCTTGGTAAAACTCCGGGCGGCCCATGCCGGCTTTGGCTTCCTCTTCGAGCACCCGCGCGACCTCGGGCGAGGCCTGCCGCGCCATGCCGTCCGCCCGGCAGGCGAAGACCCGCAGGCTGCCGCCATGGGTGGAAAGCTCCTCGACGTCGAAGATGGCAAGCCCGTTCGCCGCGAAGATCCGGCACACCGCCGATAGCGAGAGATACGAATAGTGCTCGTGATAGGCGGTGTCGAACTGCGCCCCCTCGACCATCCGCAACAGATGCGGGAACTCGAAGGTCGCAACCCCTGCCGGCTTCAGCAGCGCGGCGAAGCCGGCGACGAAGTCGCCGATGTCCGGCACATGGGCAAGGACGTTGTTGGCGGCGACGAGGTCCGCGGCCCGTCCCTCGGCGGCGAGATGCTCGCCAAGGGCCCGGCCGAAGAAGGCCTCGACGATGTCGATGCCCTTCGAGCGCGCGGCCGCTGCGGTGCCTGCGGTCGGCTCGATGCCGTAGCAGGGGATACCGGCCTGGCGCACATACTGGAGCAGGTAGCCGTCATTGGCCGCGACCTCGGCGACGAGGCTCTCCGGCCCGAGATCGAAGCGTGCGACCATGGCATCGACATAGCGGCGGGAATGATCGAGCCAGGACGAGGACACCGACGAGAAATAGGCGTAGTCGCCGGTGAACAGTGCTTCGCGGCCGGTGTGATCCTCGGTCTGGACGAGCCAGCACGCCTCGCAGACCAGGAGCCGCAGCGGATAGGTCGTCTCCGGCGCCCGCAGCTCCGCTTCGCCGAGATAGGCGTTGGACGGCGGGGCCGCGCCGAGATCGAGAAAGGTCTTCGCCAGGGCGGCGCCGCAATGGCGGCAGGAGGTCGCGGCCGGCCGGTCCGGCGAATGCGGCGTCGCGGCGAGGGGGGCTCCGGCGGCGATCATCGTCAGATCGGAAAGTTCGCGTCGATGTCGCGGCTCGAGACGATCAGCCCGGTCTCGAAGCCCGCATCGGCGAAGTGCTGGCGCATCGCGTCGTCTGTCGTGAAGACGAGGCTCGTCGCCTTTGCCTCCGCCGCCGCAGAGGAGTCCGCCGCGACGACGGTGATGTGCGGCTTGAGGCCGAGATCGCGCAGCGTCTGCTCGAAGCCGGCAAGATCGGCGACGCCGTCGACGACGAGATGGTCGAGCTCGGCGATGCCGTTGGCAAGCCCGGCCAGAACCTGTGCCCTCACCAGCGGCAGCAGCTGCTCGACGCCGGCGATGTTCTTCACGCTCGCCGGGTTGAGATAGCTCAGCCGGGTGATCAGCTCGTAGGCCTTGTGATAGTCCCGCCGGGCGAGCCAGAGCCGCACCGACACATGCATGCGCATGGACAGGAAGTTGTCGACCATGTCGCGCAAGATCCGCTGCAGCTCGCGGTCCGGGGAGAGGTTTAGCCGCTTCAAGAGGCTGAAGATCATGAACTCGATGCCGCCGCGAAACGCATCCCAGTTGTAGAGATTGTCGTGGGTGCCCTCCTGGTGCCGGTCGGGCATCACCGGCGACAGCGTCACCGAGCGGTAATAGGCAACGTCCCGGAAGGCGATCGGCCCCTGGGAGATCATCGTCGCCAGATAGGTGAAGGCCCAGTAGCAGAACTGCGGCGCCGAGACGAGCTGGCGCACCGCCTCCGCCCGGTAGATGCCGATCTCCGGCATGACGTGGTTCTCGACCAGCATCTTCAGGAGATCCACCTCCTGGCCGGGCCGGAACACCTCGACGGGCTGGCGCAGATTGTAGAACAGGCAGTGCCGCACGCCCTCGAGCGCATTGTACATCTCGAAGGGCGTGTAGAGCGCC
>PACL01000046.1 GCA_002700095.1 Fulvimarina sp.
GCCGCGCCGGCGTGCGGTAGTCCTGCGAGGGGTCGGTCACGGGGAGTCTCCTCCTGCTTTACCCAGGGTCAGGGTAGCCCGCCGGGCCCGCCGATCAAGCGCGCTGTGGCCATGGCCGGCCGACAGGGCCTGTCGGTGCCCGCGCGCCTTGACCCCTGTCCGCATGCGCTAGAACTATGTCACATGAGCGTAACCTTCGAAGCGAAACCCCTGCAGGGCCGGACCCTTGAGCAGACCGGGCGGCGCCGCACCGGGCTGGTGCCGGGCATCGCGGCGGCGCTGGTCGCCTGGGCCATGGCGCAGATGCTGGTCTTTCCCTCGGTGCCGGTCACCGGCTGGGTGCCGTCGCTGGTGCTGCTGCTGGCCGGGATCGCGGCGATCACGTCCCTGATGGCCCGCCATTACCCGCATCCCGCCTTCGGCTGGGCCAATACGGTCACGCTGGTGCGGCTGGGCCTTGCGGTGTCGCTGGTGACGCCGCTGCTGGCGGGCATGCCGGCGGGCTGGGCCGTGGCGCTCCTGGGCGGCGTGGCGCTGGCGCTTGACGGCGTCGACGGCTGGCTGGCCCGGCGGCACGGGCGCACATCCGCCTTCGGCGCGCGGTTCGACATGGAGGTCGACTCGCTTCTGTCGGTGGTGCTGGCGGTTCATGCCATGCTGGGCGGCCCGGCCGGGCCCGTCCTGCTGGTGCTGGGGCTGACGCGCTATGTCTTTGTCGCCGCGACCTGGGCCCTGCCTTGGCTCGCCGCGCCGCTGCCCGAAAGCCTCCGGCGCAAGGCGGTCTGCGTGCTGCAACTGGCGACGCTGATCCTGCTTCAACTGCCGGGCTGGCCGCCCGCGCTGGCACTGGCGGCCTCGGCGGCCCTTCTGTGGTCCTTTGCGGTGGATATCCTGTGGCTGGCCGGGCGGCGCGCGTGACGCGCCCGGTCTCTCCCTGGGCCGCGACGGGCGGCGCCGTGGTGCTGTTCCTGGTGCTGATCCAGCCCAACCATCCCGGCGCGATGACCTGGGGCGCGCTCAGGGTCTTTCCGCTGGAACTGCCGGTGATCCTGCTGCTGCTCCTGGCACTGGGAACGGGCGTCGGAGGTCGGATCCTCCGCGCGCTTCTGGTGCCGGTGCTCGTGCTGATCTTCGCGCTGAAAGTCGCGGATTACGCGATGTTCACCGCCCTTGGACGCGGGTTCAACCCGGTGGCCGACGTGGCGCTGATCGACGCCTCCGTCCGGCTTCTGGCCTCCAGCATCGGGCCGGTCCGGACCGGTGCGGTGATGCTGGGCGCTCTGGGCGCGACCCTGCTGGTCGCGGCCGCGCTCTGGTGGGCGATGGGCTGCTGGATGCGGCTTGCCCCGCGCCGCCCTGCCCCGCGTCTGGCCGCGGGGGTCGTGGCGGCCCTGGCCGGGCTGGTGATGGTGGCCGAGGTCGGCCACACCATGGGGCGCTGGAGCCTGCCGCAGCCGCCGCCCGGCACCGCCTTTACCGCCCGCGTGGGCGCCGAACGGATGGCGCTTGCGCGGCGGACATGGGCAGACCTGCGCGCCTTCGACCTGGCCGCGCGGAGCGATCCCTTTGCCGGGCAGGCCGGGCTCTACGATCTCGTCGACACCGACGTGCTTGTGCTTTTCGTCGAAAGCTACGGACGCACCAGTCTCGACACGCCGTTCTACGCGCAGACCCATCGCGCCACGCTGGCACGGGCCGAGGCAGCCCTGAGCGAAGCCGGGCTGGCCATCCGCTCGGGCCTTCTGCGCGCGCCCACCCGGGGCGGGCAAAGCTGGCTGAGCCACACCACCTTCGCCACCGGGCTCTGGACCGACGACCAGGCGCGGTACCTCGCGGCCCTGGGCAGCGGGCGGCAGGGGCTGTTCCACCTGGCCCGCGACGCCGGGTTTCACACCGCCGCCGTGATGCCCGCGATCACGCAGGACTGGCCCGAGGCGCTTGGCATGGGCTTCGACACGATCCTCGCCGCGGAGGATCTTGGCTATGCGGGCCGGACGTTCAACTGGGTCACGATGCCGGATCAGTTCACCCTGGCCGCACTCGACCGGATCCTGCGCGGCCCCGGACGCACGCAGCGCGTCTTTGCCCAGGTGGCGCTGATCTCGTCCCATGCGCCGTGGGTGCCGGTGCCGCGGATGCTGGACTGGACCGACCTGGGCGACGGCACGGTCTTTGACGCCATGGCCGGGGCCGGCGATCCGCCCGAGGTCGTCTGGCGCGATCCCGACCGCGTGCGGGCCGCCTATCGCGACTCGATCGACTATGCCCTGCAGACGGTCTTCGCCTATGTCGCGCGGCAGGCGGACGACCCGCCGCTGGTCTTCGTCCTGGGCGATCATCAGGCCGCCGGCTTCGTCGCCATGGACGACCGCGCCGAGGTGCCGATCCACGTGATCGGCCCCGCGCATCTGGTGGACCGGGTCGCGGCCTGGGGCTGGACCGACGGCCTGATCCCGGACGGGACCCTGCCGGCCGTCCCGATGGACGAGATGCGCGGCCGGATCCTGCGCACCTTCTCCGGCCCGACACGTGACACGGAGACCCGGACATGAGCCGCGCCTGGATCCTCCCGGCGCAGGTGGCGGTCACGGCGCTTCTGTTCGTGCTGCTCTGGCGGCAGCTTGACGGGGCCGAGGTCGCCCGGAAATTGTCGGGCGCCGCGCCGGGATGGCTTCTGGCGGCTCTTGTGGCGCTGATCCTTCAGACGGCGCTGTCGGCCCTGCGCTGGCAGATCGTCGCGCGGGCCTTCGGGATCGGGATGCGGCTGCGCCGGGCGATGGCCGAGTATTTCCTGGCGCAGGCGGTCAACCAGTCGCTGCCCGGCGGCGTGCTGGGCGATGTGGGCCGGGCGGTCCGGGCGCGCGGCGCGGCGGGTCTTGCGCGGGCCGGCCAGTCGGTTCTGGTGGAACGGCTCTGGGGGCAGGCCGCCCTGTTCGCACTGCTGGTCGCAGGCGTGGCCGGGGTCACGCTGGCGCCCGGGGGCCTGCGCCTGCCCGACCCGCTGGTTCTGGGCGTGGCGCTTGCGGCGCTGATCGCGGGCGCGGCGGGGCTGATCCTGATGCGGGCGCGCGCCCTGCCGGACCGGGCCATGCGGATGCGGGATGCGCTGCTGCTGCCGGGCAGCTGGCCGTGGCCCGCGCTTCTCAGCCTTGGCACCGCCACGATGAACCTGCTGGCCTTCGCCTTCTGCGCGCGGGCCACCGGCACGGATCTGGGCCCGGCGGCGGTGCTGGCGCTGGTGCCGGTGATCCTCTTCACCATGGTCCTGCCCGTCTCGGTCAGCGGCTGGGGCCTGCGCGAGGGCGCGGCCGCGGCGCTCTTCCCGCTGGCGGGCGCCAGCGCCGAGGCGGGGCTTGCCGCCAGCGTGGCCTTCGGCCTCGTCTTCCTGGTCAGCGCCCTGCCGGGCCTGCCCGTCCTGATCTTCACCCGCCGGGCCGCCCGCCCGGCCGACCATCCCACCCCTCTCCCCGCCTGTCCCGGTTTGTCCGGCACCCCCCAGGCGGCCAGCACGGAGGCACCATCATGACATCACATCTTCACACCCGCCGCAGCATCCTGGGCGCCGGCGCCGCCGGGCTGACCCTGGCGGGGCTGGGCCTTGGCCCCCGCGCCGCCCAGGCGCAGGAGGCGGTGCGCCTGCAATTGTCCTGGCTCCACTCGGTGCAGTTCGGCGGCAGCTATATCGCGCAGCACAACGGCTGGTGGTCCGATCGCGGGCTTGACGTCGCGCTGGACCAGGGCGGCCCCAACGCCCCGGTGGAACCGCCGGTGGTCTCGGGCACGGCGCTGGTGGGGATCTCGGCCGCGGATTACACCGCCGCCGCCGCCGAACAGGGCGCGCCATTCCGCATCCTCGGCGTGGCCATGCAGAAGAACCCCTTCGTCATCGCCTCGCTTCCCGGCAACCCGGTGAACCTGCCCGGCGATCTGGAGGGCAAGCGGATCGGCATGGCGCTGGCCAACACCCCGGTCCTGCAGGCGCTTTGCACCCTCAACGACGTCGACATCGACGCGATCGAGGTGGTGCCCACGCAATATTCGGCGCAGCCGCTGGTCTCGGGCGAGGTCGATTGCCTGCTGTGCTGGCAGACCGACCTGCCGGTGGCCATGACCATGCAGGGGATCGACAATGTCACCATGCTGATGGCCGATCATGGCTATGCCGTGCATTCGCAGACCTACATCGCCACCGAGGACAGCCTGGCCAACCGCCGCGACCAGCTTGTCGCGCTGATGGCCGGCGAGGTGCAGGGATGGGAGGCCTATCGCCAGGACACCGCCGCCGCCGCCGCGCTGACGGTCGAGATGTATCCCGACGCCGGCCTGGACCTTCCCACGCAAGAGCTGCAGGCCGAGCGGCAGGTGCCGCTGATGTTTTCCGACCTCACCGACACCCACGGCTTCGGCTGGTGGACGGACGAGACGGTCACCGCGAATATCGAAACCCTGGCCCTGCTGGGCCGCAACGTGACGCCGGACCTGTGGGACCGTTCGATCCTCGAAGAGGTCCATGGCGCCTGATCCGCATATCCCGGCCGAGGTGGTCTGCGAAGACCTCGCCAAGACCTTCGCGGACGGAACAGAGGTGCTGCGGCCCCTGTCGGTGACACTGCCCTCGGGCGGGACAACAGCGCTGGTCGGCCCGTCGGGCTGCGGCAAGTCCACGCTGTTGCGCATGATCGCCGGGCTGGAGCCGCCAAGCGCCGGGTCCCTGCGCATCGGCGGCGCGCCGCCCCGGGCCCTGCTGAAGCAGGCGGGCCTGTCGATGGCTTTCCAGGATCCGTCACTGCTGCCCTGGCGGTCCGTGCGCGGCAATATCGAACTTGCGCTGAAGCTGGCGCGCCGGCCCGCCGCGCCGCAGGCCGTCGATGACCTGATCCGTCTGGTGGGCCTCGACGGCTTTGCCGGGGCCCGCCCCGCGACCCTGTCGGGCGGCATGCGCCAGCGCGCGGCGATTGCCCGTGCGATGGTGACCGAACCCCGGCTGCTGCTGCTCGACGAACCCTTCGGCGCCGTGGACGAGCTGACCCGCCGCCAGCTGGCCGAGGATCTGCCCCGCACCTGGGAGCCGCGCCAGACCACCACCCTTCTGGTCACCCATTCGATCACCGAGGCGGTGATGCTGTCGGACCGGATCCTCGTCTTCTCGCCCCGGCCCGCGACGCTGGTGGCCGATATCGCGGTCGACCTGCCCAGGCCGCGCCGCGCCGCCCTGACCACCGATCCCGCCTTTCTGGGTCTGGCCGAACAGGTGGCGGCGGCCCTGGCCGAAGGCGTCGCGGGGGCAAACCGGCCCTGGGCCGCGCAATGACGGCGGCCGCCACGGCGCACCGTCCGGGGAGGCACACGGCCCGGCGCTGGCAGGCGGCGGCGGGTCTTCTGCTGCTTCTGCTGGGCTGGGAATATGCCGGGCGGGCACTGAGCGGTGCCTTCATCCTCGCCGCGCCCAGCGAGGTGCTGGCCTGGACATGGCAGAACGCCGGGCTGATGGGCCGCGCCATGGGCGAGACGCTGGGCAATGCCGTGCTTGGCTTCGTCTATGGCAATGCGGCGGCCGTGCTGTTGGCCTCGGTCGCGCTGCTCTGGCCCCGGACCGAGGCGCTGATCGGCGGTCTTGCGCTTTTGGTCTTCTGCCTGCCGCTGGTGGCGACCGGGCCGATCCTGCGCGTGCTCATGGGCCCCGGCGACGGGCCGCAGATCGCGCTGGCCGCGCTGGCGGTCTATTACACGACGCTGGTGCCGCTGCTGGTCGGCCTGCGCGCCGCGCCGTCCAGCTGGTTCGACCTGGTGCGCAGCTACGGACGCGGACGCGGGGCCGAGCTGGTGCATGTGCGCGCCATGGCCGCCCTGCCCTATCTTTTCGCGGGCCTCCAGATCGCGGCGCCGGCGGCGATCCTGGGCGCCATGGTGGGCGAATTCACCGGGGCCGAGCGCGGGCTGGGCGTGCTGACCATCCGCGCGATGCGAGCGCTGGACGTGCCGGCGACGTGGGCGCTGGCCAGCGTGTCGGCGGCGGTGGCGATCCTGGCCTATGCCGGTGTCGGATGGCTGGGCCGCAGGCTTTCGACCGCGCCGCCCCCGGTTCTGCTGGCCCCGCCGGCCGTGGCCGGGCGCCGTGGCGGCGGCGCGCTGGTGCAGGGCCTCGGTGTCGCGGTGCTGGCCCTGCTTCTGTGGTGGGGCGCGATGGAGGCCTTCGGGCTCAACCGCTTCTTCGCCAAGCGCCCCGGCGATGTCTGGGCCGCGCTGGTCACCGCGCCGGATGCCGCCGTCACGCGGGCGACGCTGGCCGTGGCCCTGCGGGAAACCGCCGCCTACGTGCTGCCCGGATACCTCGCCGGGCTGGCGATGGGCCTCGGGCTGGCGGTGGCGCTGGTGCTGCTGCCGGCGCTGGCCGCCGTGGCCATGCCGGTGGCCGTTGCCCTGCGATCCGTGCCGATCGTCACGACCGCCCCGCTCTTCGTGATGCTGCTGGGCCGGGGGGCCGTGGGCACGGTGGTGCTGGTCGCGGTGATGGTGTTCTTCCCCACCTTCGTGGCCTGCGCGCAGGGCCTGTCGCGCGCGCCGGGGCAGGCCAACGACCTCTTCGACAGCTACGCGGCCGGGCGCCTGTCCCGGCTGATCCACCTGCGCCTGCCCGCCATGCTGCCCGCCTTCTTCGCCGCCGCACGCATGAGCGTTCCGGCCGCCGTCCTGGCCGTGACGGTGGTGGAATGGCTGGCCACCGGGCGCGGCATGGGCAGCCTGATGGCGATGTCGGCCTCGCTGTCGGATTACGACATGTTGTGGAGCACGGTCGTCGTGGTCTCTGTCCTGTCGGCCGCCTGCTATCTGGCCGTGGGCGGGGTGGAACGCCGGGTGCTGGCGGTCTACGCCCCCGAGCAGGGCGCGCGATGACACCTGCGGCCTTCGCGATCCCCGGCGATATGACCACGCTGACCGGCGGCTACATCTACGAACGCCGCCTGCTGGAGGGGCTGCGCGCGGCCGGGCGCGACGTGACGCACCTGGCCCTGCCTTCGGGCTTTCCCGATCCGTCAGGGGCCGAGACGGAAGCGGCTGCCGCGATGCTGCAGGCCGTCGGGCCGGATCGGGTGCTGATCCTCGACGGGTTCGTCTCAGGCGCGATGGAAACCGCCCGGCTGGCCCGGGTGCGGGCGCCGATGGTTGCCATCGTGCACCATCCCCTGGCACTGGAGGAAGGCCTGTCCGAGGCCCGGCGCGCCCATCTCTACCGGACCGAGCGCGACAACCTCGCGCTGGTCCGCCACGTGATCGTGCCCAGCCCGCACACGGCCCGGACGCTGGTCGACCGCTACGGCGTGCCGGGCGACAGGATCACCGTGGCCCGCCCCGGGGTCGACCCGGCCTCGGGCCCGCCGGACCCGGTGGATCCGCCCCTGATCCTGTCGGTCGGGATCCTGCATCCGCGCAAGGGGCACGACGTGCTGATCGCGGCGCTTGAGCATATCCGCGCCCTGCCCTGGACCTGCGTGATCGTCGGGCGTGACTGGGATACAGACCATGCCCGCGCGCTGGCCCGGCAGGCGGCGCAGACGGGGCTTGGCGCGCGGCTGAGGCTGGCTGGAGAGGTCGAACTGCCGCAGCTGCAGCGCCTCTACCGGCAGGCGACGCTCTTTGCGCTGGCCACGCGCTACGAGGGCTACGGCATCGTCTTTGCCGAAGCGCTGCGGCACGGGTTGCCGGTGATCAGCTGCCGGGTGGGCGCGGTGCCCGATACGGTGCCCCATGGCACCGGCCGGCTGGTGCCGCCAGACGATCCCCGGGCCTTCGCCGCCGCGCTGCAAGAGCTGCTTGCCACGCCTGCCGCCCTGCGCGACTGCCGCCTGGCCGCCCGCCTGGCCGGCGACGGCCTGCCGGGATGGCCCGAGACCGCGCGCCTTGCCGGCGACGTGCTGGAGACGGTGGCGCGCGACGGCTGACCCCGGCGCCCGGCCGCCCGGCCTAGACCCGTTCCAGCGCCACCGCGATGCCCTGCCCCACGCCGATGCACATGGTCGACAGGCTCTTTTCGCCCGGCTTCAGGTCCAGCATCGCGGTTCCGGTGATCCGCGCCCCGGACATGCCCAGCGGATGGCCAAGCGCGATCGCACCGCCGTTGCGGTTCACCCGGCTGTCGTCATCGGCGATGCCGAGATCGCGCAGCGTCGCCAGGCCCTGCGACGCGAAGGCTTCGTTCAGCTCGATCACGGCAAAGTCGTCCACGCCAAGGCCAAGCCGCGCCATCAGCTTCTTCGAGGCCGGCGCGGGCCCGATCCCCATGATCCGGGGCGCCACACCGGCGGTGGCCCCGCCCAGAACGCGCGCCACCGGCGTCAGGCCGTGCCGCTTCGCCGCCGCCTCTGAGGCCACGATCAGCGCCGCCGCGCCGTCATTCACGCCCGAGGCATTGCCCGCCGTGACCGTGCCGCCCTCGCGCACGATGGGGCGCAGGCTGCCAAGTTTCTCAAGCGTCGAGGCGCGCGGGTGTTCGTCGGTCTCGACCACGGTGTCGCCCTTGCGGCCCTTGATCGTCACCGGCACGATTTCCCGTGCAAGCCGCCCGGCTTCGATCGCCGCCGCGGCCTTGTCCTGCGAGCGCAGGGCAAAGGCGTCCTGGTCCGCGCGGCTGATGCCGAAATCTTCGGCCACGTTCTCGGCCGTCTCCGGCATCGAATCCACGCCGTATTGCGCCTTCATCAGCGGGTTCACGAAGCGCCAGCCGATCGTCGTGTCGTAGACCTCGGCCGCGCGGGAATAGGCCGCCTCCGCCTTGGGCATGACGAAGGGCGCGCGGGACATGCTTTCGACACCGCCGGCGATGATGAGGTCGGCCTCGCCCGCGCGGATGGCCCGCGCCGCCGTCATCACCGCGTCCATGCCCGACCCGCACAGCCGGTTGATCGTCGCGCCCGGCACGTCGTCCGGCAGCCCGGCAAGCAGCGCCGCCATGCGCGCGACGTTGCGGTTGTCCTCGCCCGCCTGGTTGGCGCAGCCAAAAAGCACCTCGTCCACGGCGGCCCAGTCGACGCTTGTGTTGCGCTCCATCAGCGCGGCGATCGGGATCGCGCCCAGATCGTCGGCGCGTACCGGTGCGAGACCGCCACCGAAGCGGCCGATCGGGGTGCGGATGTAGTCACAGATGAAAACGTCGGTCATTGTCTTTCCTGTTTGTCAGAAGTGTCGTTCGAGGCTCGTGTCCGGCTTCCCCGATCATGACCGCATCGCGCCCGCTCTGCATGACTTTTGACACGCTCACCGCGATACGACCCCCCGGTCCCCTGCCGCGCCGTCCGCCTGACACCGGGCCCGCAGGCCCCGCGGTGCCAGAGGCCTCGGCGCGCACGCCGACACTTAATCAAATTAAATCAATGATTTGCACATTTCTCCAGGCACCCAAAGCCCCCCAACGGCAGATCACGCGCTGGTCTGTTGGCAGAGAAATGATATCAACCAACCCGATCAGCAGGTGCAACGAGTAGCTTAAATTACGCCAGATCCTGTCCAA
>PACL01000047.1 GCA_002700095.1 Fulvimarina sp.
GAAATCAATGAACCGAAAATTCCTCAGTAGGTGCGGGACCGACTGAGGGGCTCCTCGTAGTAGCGGAATGATCCTGAAGTCGCCGCTGTTTTGCGTCATGGCGAGGCTCCAGGCTAGCGCAGCCTGAACTGGTAGGCTTTCACTGGCCTCTTCTGAGGCGATGTAGATCATGAGCTCACAGCGGCTAATGACCGGCGCGACCGCATCGAACGCTGCCGACGGCTCGTCAATTACATCGGAAGGCAAAATCTCAAACTTTACTGGCAGCGCCTCACCCAACGCACTGATTAAGCGCTTCGCGAAAAAAATATCCTCGTGAGCGAAGGCCACGAAGACCGTTTTGGGATCTGCCTGGCTTTTCAAAGGATTCTCTCTGGCGTGCCGAATGCATGGAAGCGCGCTACTATGCCCACTTGTATGGTCGGTGTCACCGGTTCATGGCCGAAGACGCGTGTATACGACTGAATGGGTGCGGGTTGGTTCTCGCGTTCGCTTTGCTCTATTGCCGATGCGACAGCGACGCGTAGACTAACATGCAGAGGCGGCGCCAGCATCACGCCTTCGGCTGTCTACCATGGCGCCCGTTCTATTCTAGTCGCAATACCGGTTGCGGCGGGCGTCCCTTGAGATCAGCAATTCTCCGACCTTCGAATTGCCCTTCTGGGAGACGCTGTAGGTCGTCGGCAGCGTCTCGATCGAAAAGCCTTCAAACAGGCTTCGAACTTCGGGCCGGTCGTTGATCGAGAGCAGGAATGTCCCCTTAAGATCCCTGAGCCTTCCGGCTAGTTCGGCGAACTCGTCGCGGCTGAAGGCATCGCGGCCGTAGTCGCCCTCCGAGCCGTAGTAGGGCGGATCGAGGTAGAACAGCGTGCCTGGGCGGTCGTATCGGTCGATGAAGGCGCGCCAGGGCAGCTGCTCGATGACGACGCCGGCAAGCCGCTCGTGTATCGCCTCCAGCGTCGGCGCCAGCTTGGTGACGTTGAAGCGGCTAGACGTCGTGACCGAGACGCCGAAGGTCCGGCCGTCGACCTTCCCACCGAAGGCGAGGCGCTGGAGATAGAGGAACCGGGCCGCCCGTTCGAGGTCAGTGAGGGTCGCTGGATCGGTCTTCAAAAGCCGTTCGAATTCGCGCCGGCTGGCGATCTGGAAGCGCAGCATTTCCATGAAGTGGGTGTAGTGCCGCTGCAGGATGCGGAAGAAGGTCGCGACGTCGCCTGAGACGTCGTTGATCACCTCGAGACGAGGCGCCGATCGACGCCGCAGGAAGACGCCCCCCATCCCGACGAACGCCTCGGCATAGGCATCATGGGGGATCGCCTCGATCCGCTCGACCAGGCGGCGAGCGAGGTTTCGTTTGCCGCCGATATAACCGGCGGCCGGCGACACGGGCTCGACGGCCCGCAGTTCGGTTTCCATCAATCTTTCCTTGAGAGATATCGGCCACCTTCGCGTCGCTGCCCTCGGGCAGTGGCGGCGGTGGCGTTATCTCTGGACACGTCATGCGGGGGTCTTCCGCCAAGTTGATGCCCCGCAGCCGGCTTCGGCCGGCCCCCGTCGCCGCAGCCTAAGCCGCTGGCGCGTCCTCGATCGCCAGTGCCCCGGCGGCGAGCGAGCTCATCTTGTTCTGCATGCCGATCAGCTGCTGCTGCAGGTTGGCGATGATACCGGCCTGGTCGGCGACGGTGCCCTCCAGCCCCGCCACCTCGGCGCGCAGCCGGGTGATCTCGTCGAGACTGGCGGCGTTCATCGTGCCGAGGATCTCGGGGAGGTTCTCGACGTCCTCGATCGGCCGCGGGTCCAGGATCACGTCGGCGCCATACTGGAAATGCGGTTCCGGCGTGTCGAGATCGACGACTTTCTGGATCTCGGTGTACTGCCCGGCCCAGCTGCCGTTTGGCTGCGCGCGCATCAGGATCTCGTAGGGCACTTTTATCGGCTGAATGTTCATGGGAATGTTCCTCTGGTTAAGCGGCCGCGCCGACAGCGTCGACCCAGGCGGTGCCATTGCTGACGTTGACCTTGCCGGTAGTGATGTTGCGGATCATCGCGCCAGCGCCGACGGCGCTCGGAGACGGCCGCGCGGCGGTGGTGAAGTTGCCGACCGAGACCGCCCCGGTGAAGACGGCCGAACCGTCGCCCATGACGCGGAACACCTCGGATCCTCCAGCGACACCCGCGAACAGCCGCTGGCCCGTCGTGGCGGCGGCTTTCGCCTCGACTGCGGCGAAGTTGGAAGCGGAAAGGTTCAGCGTCTCGCCGCGCAGGATGGGCCCGTTGACGCCGGCGCTGTTGTTGCCCCTCGCCTCGGCCATGGCGGTCGAGGGAAGGAAGCCGGTCAGGCCGACGCGCAGATTGGCGCCAGAGTCCTTGCCGACGATGAGGCCGACGCCGCCCGTTCCGAAGCCGGCGCCCGATGACTGAATGTTCAGCTGGTTGCCGCCGCTGCCGTCATAGGCCGCGTTGATGTTCCAACGTCCGTTCGCATCGGGCGCGTCCGTATCGTAGACGGAGATGCTCGGCGACGAGTTCTGCACAATCATGTTGCCGGTCAGCGTGCCCCCGGTCGTGGCCAGCCGCCCGGCCAGGTCCGACGTCGACGCTGCGCCGAGGGTCGCTCGCGCTGTTGCCTGGTCCGCATCGTCGAGAAGCGTGCGCGCGAAGTTGGTGAAGGTGGCCACCCCGAACGTGCCGGCGCCGGTGAAATAGGGCAGCCGATCGGCCGCCGCCGCGACGCCGGCCAGCGCCTGCACGATGCCGTTGCCGAGAAGGGCGATCAGCGTGTTCAAGGCCGCAGTCACCCGCGACGAGGACGGGGTATACCGGATCTCGTAGTTGGCCGCGGCCAGCGCCGTCCCTGGCCAGCCGGCGGCGAGCGTGATCGAGGTGTTCGAGTTCACCGACGCGATCCGCACCGAGAGGCCGTTGGCGGCGAAATAGTCGCCTGCCTGGACGCCATTCGCGACAAAGGACGTGCCCGCCCCCGTCACGGCCGTCGATCCCGCGCCGACGGAGGCCGTCCCCGTGGCGTAGTAGGTTTCACCCGCCATTGTTCTCATCCTTCTGCGGTTGATTGCTGAGCTTCAGAGCTTCGATAGTCTGGAGCGCCTCGGCGAGCCGTGCCTCGGCCGACTTGAGGTCGCCCTGCAGGGACCGGCATTGCGCGGCGAGCTGCAGGCAGAGGCCCTCGGCCTCCGTCGCGCGGCGCTGGAACACCGCGCCGACCATGTCGATCTCGATGGAAGGCGCCGCGCTCATGGAATCTCCACGAGCAGATCTGCCCGCCTCTCCAGAACACCGGTCGCAGGATTGATCCGCCAGAGCGTGGGAAAATCCGGCGGGATTTCATCGAGGGCGACGACCAGGTTGCCGGCGGCAGCCATCGCGTTCAGCGCCGCCGCTTCGGTATCCCCCCATTGCAGGGGGGTGCCATTGTGGTCGTACCGGCAGTAGTTGATTTTCATCGCTTGAACACCGTTGCTACAATCGAACCTGAAGTGATGCCGCGCTTTATTCTCACGTTGTGCCGGACCCTCACAAAGCCAGACGGGCCAATGACCGCCTTGTATGAGCGGACAATTGGGTGGCTAGCGTAGTAGGCATACCTCCACTCCTCATTCCGCTTCAGGACTTCATCGATGTAGATTTTGTAGATCCCGAGATCTTCGGACCCTTCGATCATCAAACCTGCACATGTGTTCGCAACAACGACACTTGCCCCCACTGGCCCGGGAACGAGCCAGTCGAGAACATCAACGTCAAACGGGTCAGTTGCTGCGAACTCGGTAAAATAGGTCGAAGTGATCGCTTCACTCTCGATCTGCATTGCAGTGAGCGTTCCATCGACGACGAGATTGCCGAGGATCGCGGCCTGAACACGCAACACCCCATTGACGACACTGAAAGGCGAGAACGAGCCGTTGGGGTCGGCCACGACGAACCGATCGGCGGAGACGATCACGTCGGCAGAGCCGTCACTCGTCGCGCGCAGGTAGATGCCGGCCTCTCGCCAGGACGAGCCGTCGCCCGCCCTCACCTGCATCGCCATTGTTGCCTCCGACCCGGAGGGCTGCGACTTGACCGTGGTGCGAAACCGGGCGTCTGCCGAGACCTCTCCGACGCTGGTCGCCAGCGCCGACAGCTGCGTCGCCTGTGAGCTGATGGCTCCGCCCTGCTGGGTGACGGTCGTCGCCAGCGAGCTGACGGCCGAGGCGTCGGCCTTGCCGGCGACGGTGCTGTCCAGCGAGGTGATGGCACCGGCATTCGCCGCAATGTTCTGGCCCTGCTGGGTGACCGTCTGGGACAGGGCCGAGAGCACCGAGGCATCGGCCTTGCCGCTGACTGTCCCTTGCAGCGACGTGATCGCTTGGGTGTGGGAGCCGATCGTCTGCCCCTGCTGCGTCACCGTGGTCTGCAGCGAGGACACCGCCGAGGCGTCGGCCTTGCCGGCAATGGCGCTGTTTGCCGCCGTGATAGCGCCCGCATTGGTGGCGATGTCTTGGCCCTGCTGGGTCACGGTCGTCGCCAGCGAGTTCAGCGCCGAGACGTCGGCCTTGCCGGCGACCGTGGAGGCCAGGGCGGTCACTGCATCGGTGGTGGTGACGATGGCGCTGCCCTGCTGCAGCACCCGAACCGTCAGGCTGTTCAAGGCCGAGGCATCGACCTTGCCGGCGAGCGTGACCTGCAGGCCATCGATGCGTCTGGCCTCGGTCTCGACCCGGCCTTCGACCCGGCGCGTATAGGCGTCGAGCTGCTGGTAGGCCGTCGCCACCGCTTCCCGGGTTGCGGTATCGCCGGCAAGGCCGAGGGCTTCTTGCTCGGCGAGATCCAGCTCCAGATCCTGGAGGCGGGCCGTGACACTGCGCAGCGCCGTCGCCTGGCTCTGCAGCCCATCGCCGCCGATCGTCTCGACCACCTGTGACAGCTGGTCGACGACCGAGGAGTCCGCCTTGCCAGCAACGGTCCCTTGCAGCGATGTAATCGCCGCCGTGTTGACGGAGATGGCGTCGCCCTGCTGGACGACCGTCCCACTCAACGCAGCAACGAGGCTCGCCGACGCTTTGCCGGCGACCTCGAACGTCAGGGACGCGATCTGCTCGCCCTGCGCCGTCAGCCGCACGCCCTGCTCGATCAGACTGGCCCGCGCCGCGTTGACCACGGTGACGTCGGCCTTATCCGGCAGCGACGCCTGCAACGCGGTGATCGCAGCCGCGTTGACCTCGGTCCGCCCCTCGACCTGACGAGTATAGGCATCGAGCTGTTGCGACGCCGTCGCGATGGCCTGCCGGGTTGCGGTATCGCCCGCGATCCCGAGGGCGCCCTGCTCGGCCAGCCCCATTTCGAGGTCGAGCAGCTGAGCCGAGACGCTGCGGATGGCGGATGCCTGGCTCTGCAGGCCCTCGCCGCCAAGGAGCGTGATCTCCTGCTGGAGCGCGTCCACTGCGGACGTGCTGGCCTTGCCGGCCACTTCCCCCTGAAGCGACGTGATGGCCGTGGAATTCGCGGTAATCGCGCCGCCCTGCTGGGTGACGGTTGTCGCCAGCGTCGAGACCGCCGACGCATCGGCCTTGCCACTGAGCGCACTGCTGAGAGAGGTGATCGCGCCGGCGTTCGCGCTGATGTTCTGACCCTGCTGCGACACGGTCTGCGACAGGCTGCTCAGCGCGGACGCCTCCGCCTTGCCGGCCACCGAACCCTGAAGCGCGGTGATCGCCTGCGAATTGCTGCCGATCGTCGTGCCCTGCTGGCTGACGGTCGTCTGCAGCGAGGAAACCGCCGAAGCGTCGGCCTTGCCCGGCAGCGCCGTCTCGAGGGCCGTCACCGACGTCGCAAGCGTCGCGATATCCTCGCCCTGGCCGACGACGGTGGCCGCCAGATCGTTGACGGCCGAAGCATTCGCCTTGCCAGGCAGCGCCGCCTCAAGGCTGGTGATCGCTGAGGTATTGACGGCGATGTCCTCGCCCTGCTGCGTCACCGTCGCCGACAGGCTGCTCAGCGCCGCGGCCGATGCCTTGCCGGCGACCGCGCCGGAGAGAGCGGTGATCGCATCGGCATTGGCGGTGATGTTGCCGCCTTGCTGCGTGACCGTCTGGCTCAGCGTGTCGACCGCGCGGGCATTCGCCTTGCCGTCGAGAGAGCCCTGCAGGGCGGTAATCGCCTGCGCTTGCGTCGATAGGGTGGCGCCCTGCTGCGTGACGGTGGTCGACAGGCTTCCCAGCGCCGAGACGTCGGCCTTGCCCGCCACCGTCGATGCCAGGGCGGTCACCGACGCTGTGTTCGTGGTGATCGCGGTGCCCTGCTGCAGGACACGGACCGTCAGGCTGTTCAGCGCCGAGGCGTCGACCTTGCCGGCCAGCGTCACCTGGAGCCCGTCGATGCGACTGGCTTCGGTCTCGACCCGGCCTTCCACCCGGCGCGTATAGGCGTCGAGCTGCTGGTACGCCGTCGCCACCGCTTCGCGGGTCGCCGTGTCGCCGGCAAGGCCGAGGGCTTCCTGCTCGGCGAGGTCCAGCTCGAGATCCTGCAGGCGGGCCGTCAGACTGCGGATCGAGGTCGCCTGGCTTTGGAGCCCGTCGCCGCCGAGCAGTGCGATCTCTTGCGACAGCTGGTCGATCGCCGAGGTGTCGGCTTTGCCCGCCAGCTGGCCGGAAAGCGCCGTCAGCGCCTCGGTGTTCGAAACGATGGCGGCGCCCTGCGTCCCGATCGTGCTCTCGGCGGACGAGACCCGCGTCGTGATCGACTGCAGCGCGCCCGCGGTGGCCGCGATCTCGCCGCTGGCATCCGAGATCGAGGACTCGAGGCCGAGGACGCTTTCCGACAACGCGGTGACGGCGGTCGTTCGAGCGGTCCGCTCTTCGTAGAGGAGGCCCGAAGAGAGGCTCGCCAGATCGACGCCCGTCGGATCGGCGTAGCCGGTCAGCTGGCTCGACAGCTGCTCGCGCGCCGTCGCCTCGCTCGCCAGGCCGTTCACGACCGTCTGCCGCAACTCCTCCTGCGACGCGATCGACGTGCCGGGCGACGGGCGACCGATCGCTACCCAATCGATCTCGAAATAGTCCGTCGCCGTCTGCGCGGCGGACAGGTCGAGCCGCAGCCGCTCGATGACGCCGGTGGCGCCTGTGTTGAAGGAAATGACCGCGGTGCCGTTGTCGCTGAACGTCGGCTCGGCGACCACCACGCTCCGGCCAGCCGACCAGACCTGCCCGACGGTGTCGTTCCAGTAGAGCCGTCCCTCCCACGTCGGTGCGCCGGTGCGACGGATGCGGGCCCGAACCTGTCCGTAACGGTCGGCGTCGATGTCGAGGTCGTCGGCCGAGACGACGTTGGGGTCGCTCGCGTGATTGGCCGGGCGCAGCCAGCCGCCGGTCACCCAAGTCGGCGTGCCGTTCCCGATCCAGCCGTCCGCGTCATCGTCGAACGGCCAGAAGCGCAGGAAGTCGAACTGCTCGTCGACGCCGGCCTCCAGCGACACGAGGCTCTCGGTGATCGCCTCGTACTGCGAGGCGAAGGTCGAGCGGAGGCTGCCGAGCATACCGCCGGCAAGCGCGACGTCGGAGCCGGTGTAGCCGCCGCGGATCTGCGTCGACAGGATCTCGCGGGCCGAGGCCTGCGCCGCGTCGCCGGTGACGATCGCCTGGTCGAGCCGGGTGATCTCAGCCGTCCGTGACGACGTCTCGTCCTCGATCCCGACCTCAAGACTCTCGATCTGCTGGGCCAGCGCCGAGGTCGGCCCGGTGGCAACGGTGATCGCCTGGGTGTAGGCCGCCGTGATCCCGTCGCGGGTCACATCGATGCGGGTGCGCACCTCGCGCAACTGGTCGAGCCCGAGCGCCGCAGACTCCGCCAGCACCGCGTCGATGTCGAGCAGTCGGTCGGACAAAGCCCGCAGATTGGCGGACTGGATGCGGATCTCGGCCAGCCGCTGCTCGGCCTCCGCATTTAGCGCCGCCGCCTGCACCGCGATCGCATCGATCCGGGCCTGGGCTTCCGCGGCGATCTCGTCGGCCAGAGCCTCGCTCTCGGCTGCGATATCCTGCGCAAGCGCGGCATCCGCAGCTGCCAGGGCCGTGACGGCACCCGCCCGCGTGCCGGCCTCGGCCGCCAGCGACTGCGCCAGCTCCGCGTCCTCGGCCGCCAGGGTCGCGACGGCATCGGCCCGCGCCTGCGCCTCTGCGGCGATCGCGTCGGCGTTGACGCCGGCGGCGGCGATACGCGCCTGCACCTCGGCCGAAATCTGCTGCGCCAGAGCTGCGGCCTCGGCCGCACGCGTCTGCGCCTCCGTCAGCAGGGCGTTGGCCTGCCCCTCGAGCTCCTCCGCCAGCTCACCGGCATCGACGACGGCCGCGTCCAGATCGTTGCGCAGCCCGTTGAGGATGTCGCGCGCTTCCTGCTGAAGCTGGCCGAGGCCGACGCCGATCTCATCCGCCGGCAGGATCTGCTCAAGCGTGACCCCGTTGGAGAAACCGGTCCAGCGCCCGTCGACGGTGAAGCTCTGCGCCCGGAACGTCCAGTCGGCGCTGGCGAGGTTGATGAACTCGGCGAAGAAAACGTCGCCGGCCACCGTCACCCGCTGCTCCTGGACAGCCCCTTCGATGGTGGCCTGCGCGACGACGAGCGTGCGGTCCATGCGCGGGCCGCCGGCCCGAACGCTCCAATAGACCTTCGTCGCCTGGACGACGACGCCATCGCGATCCTCGAGCGATTGCGCGACCAGCAGGTTGAAGGGCCGGAACAGGCTGAGCGGCGGATCGACGGTGACCGTCGTGCCGGGCTGCGGAATCGGGCCCGTGTCCGCTGCCGTGATGCCCTGCGCGTCGTCAACGACCTGAAGCTCCGCCGAGAAATCCTTGCCCGGCCGGACTGAAAGCAGCCGGAAGATCTGCGTCTCCTGGCCGGCGAGGCCGAACATGAAGGTGTCGCCCACCGCCGGCGCGACCCCCGTGAAGGTGACGGTCCGGTGCTCGCCGGCGACGGTGGCGATCGCCAGCACGCGCTCAACGCCGCTCGCGTTGCGCACGCGCATCCCGTAGCTCTTGCCGGCCTCCATCACGACGGACTCATCGACCGTCAGGGTGTCGCCGTCGACCGCCAGGATGCGCCCTTGCGCCAGCCCGATCCGGACGACGTCATACGCGACACGCACCCGGTCGCCACGGGTGCAGACCAGATGCTCCAGATCGGTGGTGAAAGTCAGAACCCGAGTGCGAAGCTTGGCTTCGGCGATGCGGTAGCGCGCATGCCTGTAGACAAGCTCCGGGTCCGTCACCCCGGGAAGCTCGATCTCCTCAAAAAGGGTCGCCGTTTCCTTCGTGTAGCCGTCGTCGAAAACGAGGGTCTCGTCCTCGCTCCAATCCTTGTCGCGGTTGACGAACTTGACGCGCAGCCCGTGCGGCAGCTCTCGGTAGGAATAGACGACCGAGAAGTTGCGGCTGTTGCGGGGCGTGAAGGCCTGGACAGTTGGAGAAAGCGTGTCCTCCATTGCGACCGAGAACTTGCCGTCGAGAAACACCGGGACGGCGCGCCCGGCCGCGCAAATGTCCTTCAGCGTGTCCCGGACCGAGGCCTTGAAGTCCCGGTACATATCGAAGGTCCATCCGGCCTGGCGGCACCTGTCGGCCCAGCGCTCGATGGCGGGAAGGTCGATCTGCGCGTCGGTCCGCGGCCGCGCGCCGCCCGGCCCCTGCAGCACAAGGCGGAAGAGATCGGCCGGGACGCGCGTCGGCGTGTCCGCCACCCATGCCGCGCCGGTCCACGATCGCGCCCTCGACGTGGCCTTCGCCGTCAGGTTGGTGATCACGCCGTTCAGCTGCTTCGTCGCCTTGATGCGCAGCGAGGTGATGGCGAGCGGCTTGCCGTATTCGATCGGCGGCGACTTGCGGAAGGTCTTCAGCGCCGACCAGATGACGGTCTCGGCCTTGCCCGGATCGTCCGGATCGTCCGCGGTGATGCGGGTGACCCGGACGTCGTATGGTCCACCTGCGGCGAGATTCGGAAAGCGGTAAGATCGCCGGATCGGGTTCTGCGTCTCGTCCGTGAAGTTCCATTCCTGGGAATCGACGACGATCTCGGTGTTCGGCTCCAGCAGCTCGATCGTGCCGCGAACGGTATAGGTGTGGCGGCTGCCGTCGCTGGTGTAGACCTCGATGATGCCCTGCGGCGCCACCATGTCGACGACGATCTCATCGGCCTCGGCGCCGGAAAGCCGCGTCACCGGGCCGTCGACGGAGGACGTCTCGATGTTGAAGTCGGTCTGAACGACCTCGTTCGGATAGAGGGTCTGCTCGCCGTCGTTCGCATAGCCGCTGAAGGTCTGGATCTCGACGTCGTCATATTCGTCGATCGAGGTCTCGCCGATCTTGATGTCGGTGATGTCGAGCGGGCCGTGCCCCCAGACGAAGAGCATCCGCAGATACTGATCGTCGCCGAAGAACTCGCTGTAGGGGCTGGAGGCGTATTTCGGCGCAATCCGATGCTCGCCGAGGAGGACCGGGATCGGCTGCCAGCGGGCGGCGAGGTTCTGCCGGCTGGCGATCGAATAGAGCTGCTTGCGGTCGTCGTTCGCCCGGGTGTCCGTCGGGGGGAACAGCGAGTTGAGGGCAAGATTGCCGCCGAAGACGATCGCCGCCGAGACGACGGTGCCGAGGATCGTCCCGGCGATGCCAAGGACCGACGGGCCGACGATGAAGGACGCAAAGACGATGAGCGCGAGCGACAGGATCGTCCGCAGAAGGCTGCCAACGCCCTTGCCCGCGACGGCCCGCACGACGACGACATCGCCGGCGACGACGCGGTGACCGTCCCACGCTTCCTTGGCGATCGTCTCGCCATTGACGGAGACGTGTGCGCCGGCGGCGAGCCGCGACACCTTACCCTCGGCGGCGCAGAACGCGACCACCTCGGAGATGCTCGACCCGGACGGCACGCGCAGCCGGATGCTGTCCAGCTTCATCGGGTGCAGCGCGGCGACGACCTCGACGGTCTCGCCCGGACCGAGCAACTCGCCATGCAAGGGTGAGCGGACCAGCGCGTTCATCGGGCAACCTGCGAGATGTGGCGGTAGATTCCCGTTACCCGGGGCGCATGGCGGCCGGTCGTGTAGGGCTCGATGATCGAGGACTTCATCGCCGGCATGTGCAGCATCTGGCCGCGCCCGACGACGAGGCCGACATGCCAGGGGCGCTCGCGCATCTCGACCACATCCATCGGGCGGGCGTCCGCAGGGAGAACCGGCACCCAAGGCTCGCGGGCGCCGGCGAGGATGGCGGCGATCGCGTCCCGGTCGGCCGTGGTCTGGTAATCGTCGGCAAAGCTCGGCTGCTCGATCCCGAGAAGCTCTCGGAACGCGATCAGGATCAGGCCCCAGCAGTCGCAGCCATCACGGCTGCGGCCCCGGTCCAGCCACGGGATTCCGACGAGGCTGTCGAAGCGGTTCACCATCAGAACGTCGTCCAGAGCCCGCCGAAGCGGCCGGGCGTGAAGGTGTCCGCAGGGAACGGTTCGGAGGCGAGCGTGTCGACGGTGAGATCGAGGACCGCGTTGCCAGCCTCGATCGCGGCCTGGGTCAGCTCGAAGACGGCGAACCGGACCTCCGGCTCATCCGGCGCCGAGGCGAGCACGATCTCTGCCGTGACGAAGGCGGGCGTGATACTCCGCTGCAGGATCGGCTCCAATTCGTTGCCGACATCGTAGACCGTCAGGCTCAGCGTCGGCTGCACGTCCTCGCCCTCCGCCGGCAGGGCGATCTCCATTGGCACGAAGCTGAAGGTCTCGCCGCGGCTGACGGTCCCGCGCAGCTGCTCCTCGAAATCGACGAGATCCTCATTGTCGCTGGAGATGCGAACCGGGCCGTCCTCGAAATCGGGATGCTCAAAGGTCAGAAGCAGGACGATGACCTCGCCGGTCTCGTCGTCGAACATCGCTTTCCGGAGGTCGAGGGAAACGTTCCTCATCCGAGCCTCACGAGATCGAGCGAAACGCGCCACTTGTTGCCGATGGGCACCGAGGACGGCAGGTTCTGGCCGAACTTGACGATCCACTCACCGGCTTCCCCCTGCGCCGGCATGCGGAACGGCAGCGACCCGCCGCGAAGATCGCCAGCAACGAAGCTGCGGAAGGTGACGAGTTGAGCGGCCGACATCCGGAAGGCCCCCTGAAGCGGCTCGGGGGTGTAGGAAAAGCGGCGCCGCGTGCGGGTGGATCCGGCTTCGGTGGGGGTCGACAGGCGCCCGTCGCCAAAGCCCTGCTGAAAGCCCTCGCGTTCCATGTGCTGCGGCAGGGTCCCCGGCCAGACGTTCATCGCGCCACCAGCCCCGGCGAGACGCCGTAGCCACGGCGGAGCGCGCGGTTGGTGTCGCTGCCTGCGCCGGTGACCTCCTGCTTCACCTTGTCCTTGACGTAGATCTCCAGCCGGCGCTCGCCGTCCGGCCCAATGCTCTCGCGCTGCTCGATATCCTCGCCGCCGCGCCGTTGATCGAAGATCTGCACGACTGGCGCCACCGCGGCGGCGGCTCCGGCACCTGCCGAGCCCTGCCTCGTCCCGGAGACCGGCGGGTTGAAGCCGACCACACCGCCATGTTCGTAGCCGCGACCGCCGCCGACGCCGAGACGGATCGCCTCGGCCGCTGCCGGACCGCCGACGGCTTTGACGTCGTCCTGGTTCCACACCACCTCGCCGCGGTGGACATAGCCGGCGATCGCATGCCGCTGGCCGTCTCCGGTGTAGCCGCCGCGGTCGAAGCGGAGCCCGGCCCAGGGATCCGCCGCCGCCGGACCACCGCCGCCCAAGATGGAACCGAGAAACTGGCCGACGCCGCCACCGCCGCCGCCACCGAGCTTGCCGACGTCGTCGATGAGCTGGCGGAGGACGCCGCCGAGGCCGGGAACGAAGGAATCGGCGACCTGGGTGACGCCGCCGATCAGTTGGCTGTTCAAGGCGCCGTCGAAGCCGCTTTGAAAGCTCGAGGCTGAGTTGGCGAGCGCCGTCGACGTCTGCCCGAGCGAGGCATAGGCCTCCTGGATCTCGGCGGGGTCGATCCCGCGCAGGCCTTCCCACTCGTTGCGCAGTCCAGCGACGTCGTTGCCGCGCCGTCCCGCCAGCGTCAGGGCCATCCGGTCCTGCATGCCGGCGTCGAAGGTTTCCGAGCCGGAGAGGCCGAGCTGTTCCATCAGCCCGCGCAGGGTCCGCGAGGTGATCTGGTAGCGGCCGACGGCCGAGGAGTTGAACGGGTTCGAAGGATCGGCGAGCATCTGTTTTTGCAGCGCCAGCACGTCGTTCAGCGACATCGAGGTCAGGTTGACGTCGCCGCCGGTGAAAGCGCCGTAGCCGAGCGTCTCGTTGTATCCGTCGCCCCGATCGGTGCCTTCGGCTCGCCCGATGAGATCCAGGAAGGCGTTGCCCCGGCCGCCGCCGGCGAGCCGCGACACGGCGCCCGCAGCACCGCCGCCCAAAGTATTGGCGCCGGGGATGCCCGTGCTGCCCACCAGCGAGACGAACAGCGGATTGACGGGGGTGGAGCCGCGTTCTGCCAGGGTGATCGTCGGGGCCGTCGGCGTCTTGATGGGCTGGCCGGTGATGCGCCCCCAGATCCCTTCGAAGCCGCCAAGGTCTGAGAGCGTGGGGTTTTCGCCACCGGTCAGGAGGTTCTGGAGCGGATTGCGGACGGACAGGTCGAAGAGCGTCCTGGTGAGATCCTTGCCGATCTCGTCGAAGGCGTCCGTGATCAATTTCGAGCCGTCGAGGGAGACGTCGAGCAGCTTGTCGAGCGCGTTCGATCCCGCCTCGCCGAAGCTGTCCCAGGCCTCGCCCGTCCGCTCGATGTCGGCGCGGTAGTCGGCGAGCGCGCGGGCCTGCTGGCGATAGGTATCGGCCTCGCGGCTGGCCAGATCGACGCCGGCGCGGCGCAGGTCCTGCTCGGCCTGAAGATCCGTCATGATCCGCCGGCGCTCGGCCGCCGACGCGCCGATCGCGGCGGCTTCGGCCTGCAGCTTCGCCAGTTCCTCCTCCTGCGGGCGGAAGAGGCTCTGGCGGCTCTCCAGCTCCAGTGCCGCCCGTCGCGCTTCGCCATAGGCGCGCCATGTCCCGGTCAGCTGCGGATTGAGCTCGATTCCTCGCGCGACTTCCTGGTTGATTGCGGCCAGCTCGCGGGCCTGGCCCTCAAGGCCTGCCAAGGCGAGATCGTCGTTCGCGCCGCGCAGGGCGTCGTTCGCCTCGCGCTGCGCCTCGGCGTAGACCTTCAGCCCCTCGGCCGCGACGCGACGCTGGCGCTCGGTCTCGCCGATCTTGTCGCCTTCGGCGGTGTTCAACTCGATCGCCATCCGCTGCTGGGCGATGGACGCCTTCTGTGCGGCCGTCTTCGCCGAGATCGACGCGATATCCAGCTCGCGCGATCGGCGGGCGTTCTCCTCGCTGCGCTCCACCTCGTCGATCGCACGCTGATACTGGCGGGTCGCGTCGATCTGGAGGCCTTCGGCCGCTCTCGCGCTGCCGGCAAGGCGGGGGGCGGCGTTCATCTGCCCCTGATAGGCCTCGGTGATCCTCTGGCGCTCGGACCGCGTGTCGGGGACGAAGCTCTCCAGCGTGTCGCGCCGTTCGCGATAGGCTTTCTGCGTCGCGCGGGGGACGGCATCGACCGACAGCGCCATCGCCTGCAGCTGGCGCTGGGCGGCGGCAGCGGGCGCGGCCACCTCGATCAGCCTCGCCGCCAGCTCTCGCAGCTTGTCGTTGGCGGGATCCTGATTGGCAATCGTCGCCACCGCTTCCACGAAGGCGATGGCGTCGCCCTTGCCGGTCTGCAGCTCGGCGTTCAGCGCCATGAGCGGCTTGCGGAACGCCTCGTATTTGGGCGCGACGTCGGTCTCGAGGAGGCCGATCTCGCCGAGACTGGGCGAGTAGCGCAGGTAGTCGCTGCTGAAGGCGCTGGGCTTGAAGCTCTTGGCGAGCGTGTCCTGGGCGGAGAGCTGAAGTTCCGCCCGGCTCTGACGTTCCTGGAATGACGCGACGCCAGGCGACACGCTCTTGGCGTATCTGTCGGCCTTATCGAGAGCGAGGCCATAGGCTTCCGCGACGCCCTTCAGCGCCTCCCGGTGGGCGTCCATCGCTTCGTTGAGCGGCTTGATCTGCTTCTCGGTCCGGGTCGCAAAGTAGATGCCGGCGGCCGCCGCGGCCGTGAAACCGACGATCGCGAGGTTCATCGGCGTTGCCAGGGCGAGCAGGCTGGTTCCGACAGCCTTGATCGAGCCGGCGACACCGCCGGGACCTTCCTGCAGCGCGCCATAGACCTGTCCCGCCTGGCTGACGAAGATCTGCATCCCGTCGGCGCCCATCAGCCACATGGTGGCGGCGTCATTGCCCTGACGGGACAGATTGAGCAGCTGGTTGGAGGTGAGCTTCGACGCGCCGGTGACGGCGCCGTAGACGCCGGGCATCCGGTTCAAGACGAGCATCTGGCGCTCGGCCGCTTCGGCCGCCTGGCGGCGATAGACGGTTGCCTCGGCCGTGGTGAGGCCCGCGGTGCGTTCGGCCTCGGCGATCTCGGCCAGCGTGCGCTTGTAGTCCTGCCCGATCTTGAACAGCGGATTGTAGCGCTCGCGGATCTGGTCGAGCATCGCCGGCTGGGTCTGGGGAGGTAGCCCCTGCGAGCCTGTTCCTCCCCCGCCACCGGACGGAGGAACGGCAAGCGGAACGCCGGCAGTGTTCTGGTTGGCGCTCGTCGCGCCGAGGCCGATCCGGCGCTGCACCTCCTGGCGATAGGCCGCCTCGGCCCCGGCGGCCCCGGTCAGCGCCTGGGTGACCTGCTTCGCCGCAGCGGCCTCGGCCTGCATGCCCGTCGCCATGGCCGAGAGGTCGCCGCCGGCGGCCTTGGCGGCCTGGCCGGTGGAGGCGATCTCCTGACGGACCTCGCGGGCGCCTTGCTGGGCGCCCTTGGAGTCGAGCGTCATGATCATGGAGAACTGCAGCGGCTGGACCATCAGTCGGCCACCTCGGCGAAGGCGCCGAGCGCGGCGCTCTCCATCACCTGCAGGTCGGAGAAATCGACGTCGTCAAAGCCCCGCCGGCGCATCATGGCGTCGACGTCGGCATAGATCAGGCCGGTCCGGATCGTCCGGGTCATGGTCGCGACCTCGCGCCAGCAGGTCGCGCAGGCGAGAAACGCCTCCACCGTCCGCCAGTTGATCGACCACACCGCCACATCGTCCGTTTCCGTATCCTCGTCCTCATCGACCGCGACGCTCACACCGAGTTCGGCAAAGGCGCGCTGATCGTCCGCATCGATCCTGGCCGATCGCGCCGGATCCGCGCGCCCGGCCATCGCGAAGGCGGCCGCCCGGGCCGCCGCCGTCAGTTTCCCGTTCGCGCCTCGCCCGAGATCGAGCGCGCATAGGCGCGGTAGGTCGCGATCCGGAACCAGGGGAAGCGGATGGCCTTGGCGAAGGCCTCGGACGTGAAGGGCTCGTTGCCGCCGTCGGCGGCCTCGACACCCCGCCAGCTCTTGCTGACACGCTTGAGCAGCCCGTGCTCGTGGGCCGAGCGCTCCTCGGCCGTCGTCAGCTCCTGGAAGTCGCGGTCAAGCTTCTCGGCCTCCTCGATCGGCATGGCCTCGAACTGCATCTCGAAGGTTTGCTCGATCGTCTGGCCAGCATTGGTCGGATCGGGAATGTGGACCGTGACCGGCCACCAGTAGAGATAGGTCTCGACGAGACGGAAATTCGCCATGTGCGATGATCCTTCGAAGGGCGTTTGAAGCGGGGCTGAACCGCTCCTCGAGGAGCGGCGCAAAGGCTGCTAGCGGACGACGATCGACAGCTCGTCGTCGCCGCTGTCGTGACAGAGCATCAGCGGCACCGTGTAATTCAGGATGCCCTGGGTCTGGCCCTGCGTTGGTCGGCCGGTCTCGACCTGCGGCGCGGTGAACTCGACGATGTTGCCGGCAGCCGTGCCATGGATGACCGACAGGGCGCCCCGGGTCCGGGCCTGGGCGATGGAGAACCAGTTCTTGGTCGCCAGACTCTTGGCCTCGACGACGGCGGTGCCGGTCGACCGACGGTCGGTGATCTCCATCGATTCCGCGCCGATCAGGAACCGCGCCTCGACCTGGTTGCCATAGTCGAGCGCCAGGCTCTCGGCGATCGCCGTCCACCCGAACAGCGACATCACCGTGTTCGCCTTGTTGACCACCAGCGGACGGAGAAAGGCGGTGTCGTCGACGGCCGGGAGGCCCGCGTCGGTGATCGTGCCGAGCAGGCCCATCATGTCGAAGCGAAAGCGCGGGATCTGGTTCGGGGCAAGATTGGCGGTCCAGGTGCCTCTCGAGCCGAGGAGGACATGGCGGACACCGTCAGCATTGAAGTAGATCGACGCCGCTTCTTCGCCCGCCGAGACCGGCAGATAGGTGACGGAGACACCGGACTCCTCGTCCTCGGCCATGCCGCAGGCCCGCAGCAGCGGACCATAGGCCGGTGCCGTTCCAACGGCGCCGGCGCCGGCGATCTCCACCGATCCCTGCAGCCGAGCGTAGAGGCCGGTCAGCTCGACGCCCTGATGGCCGAGAAAGGGCAGCAAGAGGTCACGGCTGACCTCCTGGCCTTCCATTGGCGTGAAGGCGACGTCGGTCATCAGCATGGCGTCGGCCGCGCCGGTCGGCACGGCATCGGCGCCGTAGGTCGTCTCGATCTTCACGAGCGCCGCAAGCTTGCGGAATTTACGGGTGGCCATGGGTCAGTCCTTCCCTCTCGGCGCTGTGGTCTTGCCGCTCTCGGCCGCCGGCGCTTCTTCGGTCGCGGGTGCCGCTGCCTTCGCCAGCTCGGCGAGCCACGCCTTCGCCGGATGCCCCTTCGGGATCTCGCCCTCGGAGCGCTCCTGGCGGGTGCCGCCCTCGTGCTTTTCCTTCCCCGTCTTCGGGTCGCGGATCGTCCGTCCGCCCTGTCTCACCGGCATGTCAGCTGTCCTCCTGGTAATAGGCGGCGGCGAATTGCTCTTCCCACCACACGGTGCCGCCCTTTGCGTTTGTCAGCTCGCCGGAGACGTGGGTGATGACGTCCTCCGCGCTTGCCGGCTGCCAGCCGATCAGGGCCTTGCGGACGGCCGTCTTCAGGGCTTCAAGATCCTGGCGGGCGGCGGCCCCGAGAGCATCCGAGAGGTTGTCGACGATGATGACGACGCCGACGTCCATCTCGGTGCGCTGCAGGACGCCGGTCATGCGGCTGTTCTCGCCGCTCACCTCGCGGATCGGCACGACATAGGCAGCGGGCGAGGCCGGCGGCCGGTTGCTGACGGCGGCAAGGCCGATGGCATCGCCGATGATGACGAAGGACGATTGGCAGCGGTCGACCAGGCGCGCCTGGATCTCGGCGACGATCATCGGCCGCCCCCTGCGAGGGACCGGCGCTCGGTGTCGGCGACGATCTCGAGGATCTCGGCGCGGTCCTCGTCGGAGATCCCGAGATAGGGCCGGGACGGAATGGTGATCTCGTGCGCCGCCACGTCGAGGTCCCGGGCGAAGTTGGAGCGCGAGCGCTTCACGAAGCGCTGGTCGAGCGTGTCGGACTTGGCGTCGTAGCGCTGATGGATCGTCTGGCGCCGGGCGGGCTGCTTGATGACGCCGCCGAGATGCTGGATCGCCGCATAGGGGACGTTTGTACCTACCGCGACTTGCTTGCCGTCGGCGTCGTAACTGATGTTTCCCGACAGGTTCAGACTGAGTCTCAGGATGTTGTTGTAGCCGCGCCGCCGCTTGCCGATCCGCTTGTTCGCTGTGCGCGGCGACAGCCGCTGCCAAGGCTTACCGTCGGGGCCCTGCTCGCGCTCGAAGCGCTGCTGGGTGGCCGTCACCAGATAGGCGCCGATCGCGTGCATCGCGTCGGAGCGGTCGCGCGTTTCCAGCCGCGACAGCGCGCTCATGACGACGGCGTCGTCGACGACGATCCGGATGCCGTCGGCCGCCATCACATGTTCCTCAAGGATTCGCGGGAGAACCGCCGCTGCGGCGCGACGACGCGGACGGTCCCGCCCTGCGGCTGCGCCGGCGGCACACCGCCGACGTCGAGCTGGACGGTGCCCCGGGCGACGTCCTTCAGCCAGCCGACGGCTTCCTTATAGGCCCGCTCCTCCTCGCCGTCCTTAGTGGCGCGGCTGCCGTGCAGATAGTAGCGGGCGATGTCCGCCACCGCCTTCACCAGCGCCTGCGGCACCTCGGCCAGCGGCAGCTGATAGATCTTGCCGACATAGCCCGACGCCAGCGCCGAGGCGTCGCCGAGGGCCTGGGAGACGACCGTGTCGTCGATCATCGTCGGCGGCCGGTTGGTCCGGTCGGTCAGCTGGGTCAGCTCGGTTGAGCCGAACCGGTCGATCAGATCCTGCTTCGTTGCGAAATCCGCCATCACAGTGCCCTTGCCAGCTGCCACAGCCAGACCGACTGCGGCTCGCCGAGCTTCGCCAGGCCGTAGGAAAATGCGAAAAGGGACACGAAGGCGCCGAGCAAGACGGCGGTGCGAAAGCCGGCGCTCATGACGCGCGCCTCGCCAGACAGGTCATGACCGCATCGACGAAGTCCTTCACGCTGGCCGCTCGTTCGACGGTCTCGTCGTCGAGCACGACGTCGAACTGCCCCTCCAGCTCGATTGCGATCTCGACCAGGTCGAGGCTGTCGGCACCGAGGTCATTGGTCAGCGACGCGCCATCGGTGACTTCGAACTTCGCCACGCCGAGGATGTCGGCGATGGCGGCACGCACCTTCGGCCCGACGACCGCGCGGGCTTCGGCAGAGGCCGCATCGACGGCGGATGTGAGGATCTGGGCTTCGGGGCTGGTCACGTGGGGGGCTCCAAATTCGGGATCCTCCGAGCCCCGGACCTCGAAGGGGTGCGGCAGGCGCTCGCTTCGGCCTGTTGGTCCGCTCGGGGCCTACGTCCTCGGAGGCCGCCTCGCCGTCAGACGGTTGAGGCAGGTCATTCCGACGGACGCCGGGGCCCGGTGGTATTGAGGCGGCGCGGCCCTGGGATTTCGGGCCGCGCCGATCGCCGGCGGGACGAGCCCCACCGTTCCGACGACGATTAGTCGGCCGATGCCTCGAGGCCGTCCTCGAAGAACCGCTCCAAGACCGAACTTCGGGAGCGCTTGGCCTCGAAGTCCCGCCGGGTCAGCGGCACCAGGGCGCCGGGCTCGTAGAGCACCTTCGATTTCAGGATCCGGATCGTCGCCGTGAACTCGCGCGTCTCGGTGTCCGGCGCGACGGCGGTGATCGCGATGCGTTCGCCGCTCGCCAGTACCCGTTCCCGTGCCGGCAATGTGCCGGCATAGGTCGAGCGTCCGCTGCCGGGGAAAGCAGGATCGAAGACAGATCCCGCCAGCCGGTTCCGGAAAGCGGTGGACCGCGGCATCTGCGGCTCGATCTCAGCCGACCGCGGTTCGCCTGCCGGCGTCGTTGACGTCTGGACGGTCTCGAGCACCGGCTGGGTGGCCGTCTCGGTTGTGACCTTCATCGCCGCGCCGTCTGCCCGCGGCGTGCCTCCGTCAGCTGCAGGGCCGACCGGCGGCACGGTCGCCGCGGCCGGAAGCTGGCCCGTACTCGTCGAGATGGACGCCGGAATACCGTCCGTCCTGGTCTTGGTGGTGTCTTTCGCCATCGTTCAAAGCCTTTTCGAAACTTGCCTGAGCGCCGGCGGCTTTCCGCCAGGCACCGGTTCAGGGCCGGCGGATCACGCCGGAGCGACGACGTCCTGGAGGAGGAAGCTCACACCGGGCGCGACGATCAGCTCTTTGATCCGCTCGCCGGAGCGCACCATCTCGCCTCCCTCGAGGCCGACATTCGCATCCTCCATCGAGCCGGAGATCTTGGTGCCGTAGGTGGCGGTGAAACCGTGGGTGATCGTGCCAGCATTCACGTCGGCCGACGGATTGACGAACTGGAAGACCATGTTGCCGCCCCAGACGCGCTGGATGTCGGCGGCCTGGCCGAAGCTGGCGGCGTCCATATAGGCTTCGCCGACCAGCACCTTCCTCAGCTCGAAGAGATCGGCGAACTGCTGGCGGGTGATCATGCCCTCAGTGGTCAGCCCGCCCTTGACCGCGTTGATCAGCTTGGGATGCGAGGAGAGGATCGACCAGTCGCGATGGCCCATCGTCACCTGGTTCGGACGGAAGACGAGGGTGGAATCGAGCACGTCCTTGATGACGCCGATCGGATCGGAGTTGTCGTAGTCGGAGAACTGGTCGGTGCCCGACAGCGCCATCTTCTGCGAGGTCGGATAGCTCGCCGGGCTCTGAATGAGGGTGGCGACGCGGATCTCGCGGTTGATCTGGTTGTAGTCCTCGATCCCCATCACCGCGCGCTGGCGCGGGTCGAAGTTGCCGAGACCCTGCGCCTTCATGCGCGCGGCCTCCCTGATATCGGAGTTCGGGATCGGCGCCTCGAGGCCGAAGTCCTCGACCGAGGAATCGCGCCGGCTGCCGGTGAACTCGACCCGCGGGACCCGACCGGTGCGGCCGACGCGGTTGTCGATGACGCGGAACCCCTCCTCCAGTGGATACTCGGTCCAGGAGAAGCGCTCGCCCATCACCGGCGTGCGCGGCAGGACGTCGTCGGCGATGAAGGCATAGGCCGGGTTGCGGTAGCCGATCGCGAAGGCTGTGAGGGTCGGATCGACGGGAAACGGGCGGTTGGGGGCCATGTGGCGAAAGTCCTGTTCTTCGGGCTCCCAACAGCGGCGCGCTGCGCGTGGAGCTTAAGGATGGGTCGGCGGGATCTCCGGCGGTCAGGCCGGCGTGGCGAGGAGGCTCGGCGCGACGTGGATCGGCAAGATGTCGCCGGCGGTGCCTTCGCCGCGGATGAAGCCGACGATGCGGACCGTCTGGCCCGCCACCGGGACCGCTTTGACGGCCCGGCCATTGGCGTCGGAGGTCACCGGATCGTCGAAGTCGAGGTCGCCGCCAGCCAAGACCTCGGTCATGCCGGCGACGGTGACGTCGCACATCTGGGCGGCATCAGACCCGACGCGCTCGGCGACGCCAAAGCCCTGCCGGGCGACGGCCGCGGCGATCTTGCCCGCCGTTCCGGAGGCGGCGACGATCAGATAGCCATCGATCGCGCTGGCGGCCTCGAAGGAGCGGATGTCGCGATTGAGGGCGTAGCTCATTTGCCGGCCTCCTTCTCGGCTTCGGCCTGCACGTGGGCGAAGGCGTCGATGTAGCTGATAGGGTTCCCGGCCGTGATCTGGGCCGAGAGATAGGCGTTGGCCTTGGCGGCAAGTGCCACCGGGTCGACCGCCTTCGTCCCGCCTTCGCCGGGCAGCTTGCCGTCGAGGCCGGAGGCGCCCAGCGCCGGCGGCGTCGCCGCAAGGAGCGCCGAGACGTGCGTCAGGCCGGCATCGGTCGCGCAGAGCGACGCGTAGCTCTCACGCTGGGCCGGCACGATGCGCTTCTCCTTCAGCGCCGTGTCGAGCAGCGTGTCGACGACGCCTTTGCGCATCGTGGCCTGCAGGGCGGCCAGCTCGGTCTGCGTCGTCGAGAGCGCAGTCTGGAGGCTGGCGACGTCGCCGCCATCATCGGCCTTCTTGGTGAGGTCGGTGATGGCCGACAGAAGCGCGGCCTCACTGGTTCCGGCGGCAAGCCCGAGGGCGGCCGCGATCTTGTCGCTCATGGCAATGTCCGGTGTCGGTTGCTGGGATTGGGCGCCGGCAAGCGCCGGCATGTTCGAGAGCGCCGGCGCCGTCACCAGCGCGACCGAATGAAGGAAGACGGCGTTGCCGCCGGCATCATGCGGAAAGGTCGGGGAGACGTAGCGATGGGTGCGGGCGGCGAGCGCCGCCCTGCCGGCGTCGAGCCAGTCAACGCGGCCATAGAGCCCGTCGCCCCGGGCGGCGAGTTCCTCGACCCAGCCGATGGCGTCGGTCCGCTGCCCCTTGGCCGCGAGGTGGATGGTGCCGTGCTCGAAGTCGACGGGCACCTTGACGTCATCGGCGTTGAAACGGGCGGCGAGCGCTTCCGGGTCGAAGGCATAGGACCGGCCGTCGCGGGTCGCGGTGCGGCCTCGCGGCGCGATCTTGATCCACTCCGGTGCGCGGGTCGCCTCGCCGCCGGCGCCGGCGGCCAGTGCAACGACGACGTCGCCGGTCGACACGGCCATGCCGGTGCTGGCCGATGCATCGGATGAATGAGGGGTGGAAGCGGTGCTCGTCATGAGCAGACCATCGCAGTCCGCGGCGCGGCTGATCAGTCGGGACATGTCCCGGTGACAGCGGCGGCGGGAGGCGATGATCGGGGAATCGGCTTGGTCAGTGCCGATGGCAGACAATGACCCGGACGAGGATCGCCGTCAAAGGGGCTTCAAAGGGCACCAGCGCGATTCGGACGCCTCGGGTGGGCGATGGCGCACGGATCACCCCCCTCGCGCGTCAGCGGGCCTCTGTGGGAGGATCGTCTCTGGACAGATCAAGATCAGTGGTGCGCCGGCGCTGCGAACCTGACGACATCTGGAATGCCCCAAACGGCCCTTGCGCGTTCGAAGGCTTCCTCCACCACGTGCGCAGCCTCGCGTGCCGACCCGCTCACGAAGCCTCCGGCTGGTCCGCTCTCGGCCGTGGGCGAGCGATGATACGCGAAGACCGTCCACAGCCACTGCCCTTTGCGCTCGGACGAAACGTCGTAGCGGTAGAAGCGCGCGACCTCTGTTCCCTCCCACATGGCGACATAGTCTTCGGTGGGCTCTCCCGGCCAGGTGCGTTGCCATGCGAGCTTCAGCGAGAGGTTCGTCGAAGGGGCGGACATGAGGATCTCCGGCGCGGCGGCGAGACTTGGATGGCAGATCGGTTTTCCGGCAGTCCATCTAGCGGAGCCTCCCCCGGTTGTCGCTCTATCGCAGATCGACTATCTTGTGCGTGGACCTGAGCCATACTGTACAGCCGGCCATGAGCCGCGAGGGACTTACGACCCTCCAGGTCCATCCTTCCCCTTCAACCCCTTCATCCGGATCTGCCGTCGGCTCATCCGGCGGAACGATTGCAGGAACAACTCTGCCGTCGCCCCGACCGATTTCAGGACAGCCCACCAGGCGCTCCCGTCAACGAAGCCCCCATAGGCATGCTCGCGGTCGCTTTCAGCGACACGAACCTCCGCCGTCTCGATCAGCCGTTGGACCACCTGGTAGTCGTCCCGCGCGATATCCGGATGATGCGCGAGCTGCTTCGCGGCCGTATGCAGCGACAGGACGACGCTGTTCGTCTCGGCACCGATTTCCTGTCGTTGCTCGTCGGAGAGGATGGCAAGGGGGACGGCGCGGCGCCCAGCCAGCGACAAGGCAGGGGAGCGGTCCGTGTGGTCAAAGGTCTTGGCCGCCTCGAGGAGTGATCCAAAGGCCGGTTCGCGCACGAGCTCGGCCGCGTGACGGATCCGCACCTCGGCGGCGATTGCCGGCGCCTCGGCCGGTTCGGCGAGCTTCGCCACCTCTTCGGCCGAGCGGGCGAGCTTCTCGACGCCAATCGTCCGCTGCGCCTCGAAGCCGGCCTTGCCGGGATTGTAGGCCCAGCCGGGATCGATGCCGTCGGGAACGCGCTGGATCTCGCCGGTGCGCTTGTTTAGCCACTCGCGGCTGCCGCCCACCGGCGCTTCGAACTTGAGCGGCAGCCCCTGAGACAGGAGCCGGTCGACGTCGCGCTGTGAGAGGCTCTGCAGCGTGCATTTGCAGCCCCAGCCATTCGGGCACGCATGGGTGTTCCACCAGGGATGATCGACCGGCAACACTGTGTTGTGCCAGGCCTGGTGCTGCAGGCGCGGGTTCTCCTGGCCTTCCAGATGGACGTAGCGCAAGAACGGCCGCGCCCGCTTGTTGCGCTCAAAGCTCGACCAGTGCCCAGCCGCGTAAGACACCCGCATGTTGGTGTCGAAGATCGTTGCCAGGCGGCGTGTCGATCCGAGCTGCGCGATTGTCTCCTCGCCAGTGAGCGGATCGGCCACCAGCTGCCGGCCCCACCAGCCCTTGGCTTGCAACACCGGCGTCAGCTCTTTCGAGAAGTCTCGGAACGTCCGCCCCTCGGAAAGCGCCTTCGAATAGGCTTCGAAGATGTCACCGAGGACGTCGAAGCCGGCGGACTTCGCCACCGTGAACATCGACGCGTGATCGGCCTGCCAGTCGTCGAGCCAGGAAAACTGTGGCTTGAGCGTCGCGCCGCGCCGTTCCAGCGCGGCGATCGCCTCGGTGAAGGGCAGCGCCTGAAGCTCGATCGCCACGCCCTCACGCCTCGTCGTTCAAAGGCTCGCCTGCCTCGCCGGCCAGCCTGGCGGCGAAGACGGCTTGCGTCAGCTTTTCCGCCAGGGCCCTCGGGTCCATCGCGGCAACATGCGCCGTCAGGATCGCCTGCGCCTCCGCCTCGTCGCCGGCGGCCGAAAGCTTCGCCTCGAGCCCCGCGATCATCGGCGCCACCAGCGGTTCCCAGTCGCCCAGGATCTCGTCGACCGCCCGGTCGATCGCATCCCTCTCGCGAACCGCGCGCGCCGCCAGGCTCGCCGGTGGCCCAGCTGGGTCCACCTTCTCTGTCTCTGAAGGCTTCGCTCCCTTGGCGCTCTTGTCGTCCGGACTGCTGCCGGGCGCCGGCGCCGTCGGCACACCGAGCAGCTCCTCGTCTTTCTCGGGTTCCGAAAGCCCCACCCGCTCGCGCATCTCCCGCTGTGAAACCTTCAGCCCGAGCGGCACGAGAACAGAGACGGCGTTCGTCAGACCACCGAGATCCTCGGGCGCTGCGACCTGATAGGTGGCCCGGGGATAGAGCTGTTGCGGCCCGAAGTTCATCGCGACGAACGGCACGACCAGGTCGCGCGTTATCGTCTGGCCCAGCTGCTTGCCGTCCGCGGCCTGGATGTCGAGGCGGACGTCGTTATGGACCGTGGCCTGGGCCTTTGACGATCCGTTGTCCGAGGTCATGGTCTGGCCGAGAACGAGCTTGGAGACCTGCTTGTCGACATAGTCGATCAGTCCACCGAAGACGCCGGCGCCATGCTGCCCCTCAACCTTCTCGAACACCATCTCCATCCCGGCCGGAATGATGGCGGCCGCATCGTTGGCGATCGCCCGCACCGCCTGGAGAAGGATGCGCTTGTCGGCATCCGAGGCGTTCGGGCCGAACTTGCCGATCCGCAGCGGCACACCATAGATCTCGGCGAAGCTCGCCCAGTCCTTCAGGGCGAAGCTCTGGATCAGAAACGCCCAGGCGGCGGGGCGCGCCATGCCGCGCCGGATCGGCAGCCCCATGCGGGTGCGCGGCTCGTGAATGATGAACTTCGCCGCCGGCAGAGCCAGGCCGTTACGTGGGTCGGCGTCGTCGCGCATCCGCAGCTCGGTGCGCGTCGCCTCGTCGTACTGGAAGAAGCGCTGATCGCGCCAGACGAAGTCGACCGGACGCAGAAAGCCAAGCTCATAATCCCAGATGATCTCAGAAACGGCGTAGCCCTTGCCGATCCCATCGGTCAGGGTTCCCGACATGTCCTCGAAGCGCGGATCCTCCACGAGATTGTTGACGGCGTCGACGATCTTCGTCGGGACTTCCTTGTCGTGCTCGATCGAGACAGGAATGCCCTCGATCGCCAGCCGCCGGGTCTGCAGCTGCGAGGCGTAATGGAGATATCGCTCCTCCATCTCCATCGCGAGGGTGAGATAGGCGCGCGCGTCACCGTCCGCCGACTGGCGCAGGATCCCGGCGAGCCGCTCCGGTCCGAGCCCCGAGGCGACGGCATCGCCGATCACCCGCCGCGGTCCCCATTCCTGCGGCGTCGCAAATTCGGAGCCGAGGGTCGAGGCTTCCGGCGAGCGGCCCCAGCGGTCCTGGAAGCGGACGATCGCGGCCTTCACCATAGCCTTCGGTCTCCTGTGATCAGGCTTTCACCGCCGGTCGCAAAGCCGAGCCCGCCCGCCTGATCGAGGGCCGAGGCGGGCGTGTAGCCGTATTCCATGACATCCGCCTTCGCGGCCTGATGGCCGAGGCAGAGCGCGACGGCGAAGTCGCCATGGCGCTGGCCGCCGTCGGCGCCCTTGGTGCGCGCATCGTTCGGCACCATCGGGATGCCACGAACCATCTGGATCTGCCGCAGGTCACCCTTCAGGTCGACGTCGCGCGGAATGAGCAGCGTGCGGTCCTCGATCGCTGCCTTCATCGGCGGCATGTTCTCCAGATACCAGGCCTGACTCAGCATCACCGCCTCGATCGCCAGCGCGCCGTAGCGCTGGATGGCGTATTCGGCGAGGAACTGGCCGTTGCCACGGGCGTCGTGGCGGCCGTTGCCGAAGCGCGGCAGCAGGTCCACGATCCAGAAGAGCAGCTGCTCCTGCTGGCGGAACGGCACATTGCGCAGCTCGACGACGAAGGGCACCCGCCGAACCAGATCACGCTGCTCGACCACGGGCACGAACACCGAAAGGTCGCCCGATCGCCCGAAGTCGAAGCCGTAGTGGTGGCGCTGCCGACGGTCGAGGGTGTCAAGATGCGGCGCGATCGTCTGCTCGAGCCACGCCTGGACATAGGCACCCCGCTCGGCATCCGGCCTGAGTTCGAAGCCCGCCGGGCAGGAGAGACGGAAGACCGGCGCGTCCGCCACCATCACCGCCTCGATCTGCGCCGAGGTGAGGTAGACGCCGGAGCCCTGGGCCGGGATGCAGTCGAGTTCCTCGGCCGCGCCGTCACCGTACTGCGCCCGGATCTCGGCGCGCCATTGCGCCTCGCCCTCGGGCGACCATGTCTTGCCGTTGACGAGGCAGATCCGCTTGTAGAGCCCCTGTTCCAGCGCTTCGTCGAAGGTGACGCGGACGATCTTGCCGGGCCTGCGCCCCTCGCGGATCGCCTGGATCAGCTGGTTGAACGGATTGTCGATCCCGTTGTGGGTCGAAATCACCAGCACCTTGCCGCCCCAAATCAGCAGCGCGAAGGCCGCCTTAAGCAGTTCCTCGGCCTCGTCGTGGAAGGCAAATTCGTCGAGGATGACAAAGCCCTGTCGGCCGCGCAGCGAGCGGGGCTTCGACGAGAGGGCAACGATCTCGTAGCCCGAGGCGAACGAGATCCGGAAGGCCTGGATCGAACGGTCGGCGCCCTTCTCGCCTTCCTCGGTGAACAGGAACTCCTGCACGGCCGAGGCGGCCGTGCCGAACGACCGTGCCCACATGGCGCAGGTGTCGACGAACTCCCGCGCCATGTCGAGGTTGTAGCCGAGATACAGGGTGTCCATGCCGCCGGCGCTCTTGGCCTTGCCGGAGGTGAGCACCGCCTCGGCCGCAATTCCCCAGGTCGCACCGACGCGGCGGGACTTGTCCGTGACGGTCAGCTGGTGGTTTCGAACCGCCTCCACCAGTTCGAGCTGGTACGGCAGGAGAATGCCGCGGGCGGTCAGCTCCGCTTGTCCGGACTGCCCATCGAGCATCTCGCGGCGATGCGCTGCCCAGTCGGATGTCGCGCTCATTGCTTGACACCAAGGATGCCGGAGCTGATCGCGTCGATGACGTCCTGCGTCAGGCCGCGCTCCTTGCCGACCGCCTTCACCGCCTCGGCCGCCTTGGTCAGTTTCGCGTCGAGCTCCGCCTGGGCCGCACGGCGGACATCGGCGCTGGTCTTCTGTGCTCCGACGACCGCCTGCAGCGAGCGCGAGAGGAACATGACGCTCTCGGGATCGAGCTTGCCGCTTTCGCCGAGATCCCACGCTGCCTGCTTGAGCAACGTTGCGAGGCCGACCGTCATCGAGTCGCCGGCATCGGGACCAAGGCGCTCGGTGATCGCGCGCGTGATGTCCTGGGTCTCCTTCATCCGCCGGGTCGTCGCGGCAAGCCGCAGCGAGTGACGGTTGAAGGCGGACGACGAGATCGGGCCGAGGCCGATCGCCGCCAGCCGCTCGTTGAATTCGGCGAGGATCTCGGTCTGCGGCCGCTGGCTCGCGATCAGCTCGTCGACAGCCCACTGGATGTCGGGCCCGGCAATCTCGGGCAGCATATCGATCGCCGACAGCCGCCCGCGTCCTTCGCCCTTACGCCGCCGCCGGCTCATGGTCAGCGTCCTCCAGCGGAGGGCCGCTTGATGCCGGGCAGGACGGACCGCATCAGGACATGGTCGGCACCGGCCTCGGTCAGGACGGCGATGACGATCGGCTCGCCCGAGCGGAGCAGCCTGACGGCGCCGGCGCTCTGCTCGAGCCAGGCCAGCTGCGTGCGGACGTAGGCACGCCCCCTGTTGATCGCATAGCGGTCCGACATCAGGTCGTTGAGCATCGAGTCCGTCAGGCGATAGTCGCCTTGTTCGGCGAGGCACCGCAGGATGCACAGGCGCGCGCTCTCGTCATAGGTGTCGGAGAAGCCTTCGAAGTTCATCCCTCTCATTTCCCGTCCTTCGCGCGCATCGCGGCCTCGTACATGAAGGATTCGATCCGCCCCACGCCGTGAGCCGTCGCGGCCGTTCGCTGATCGATCGACTCGAAGCGGCCCTCCATCCGCGTGAAGGCCAATTCCAGCTTGTGAACCTCGTCCCGGGTGGCGCGGTGCTGGACGTCGCTCTCGACGTGGGAGATCCGCGCCTCGATCCCGTCGACCTTCTCGGCGATCGAGGCGATGCCCTTCGTCACCGCGCTGATCTGCCCGTCGTCGATGAGGGTCTTCTTGTTCCCGACCGTCGCCAGGACGCCCGACCACTTCAGGCCGACGATCAGCACGATCAGCACGACGACGATCGCCGCGACGGCCGGGCCAGCGGTGCTGGCGAGTTTGCCGGCAAGATCGACGAGCTCTTTCATGGGCGCCTCTGCGGTCGGTTCCATCCGAGCCACACTCCAGTCATGGCCGTGAGGAAGGCGATCGCCGTGTACATGCGGGCGCCGGTGGTGATTGCCTGGCCGTTCCAGAAGCTGAGCGCGACTATGGTCCAGAGACCCGCGGCGATCGCCATGGCGACGAAGCGCAGGGTGGCTCGCTGGCGCGTCACCGGCACCATCGCCGCAAGATGCACGATGACCACGCTGCCCATCAGCAGCACCCAGCCCCAGGCCGGCAGGAAGTTGAACGCGGTGTAGCTGTCGCGCAGAAGGACCTGCGGGTCACCGGCGAGGAACTGCGCCCACCCGGCGAGCCCGAGAAGCGACAGCCATTCGACGGGTCGGGCCGGATCGGGAAAAAAGATTGCGGTGAAGAGGTCGACGACGCGGCCACGAGACATTCAAGAAGATCCTGCTGTCTGGAATCGAGATGCCGCGGCGCTCTGTGGCGCCGCGGGCGACATTGCGATGATTGCGCTCAGGCTGGCTGCAAGGCTCCCAGCCGCTCCTCGTCCAGATCCACTAGCCAGTCGGTGAGCCTCGCCTCGATCATCTCGGCGAGACGGTGGTCGCCCTGCTCGGTGATACCGAAATGCTTGAGTGCGCCCGGCAGCTTCTGCGCCGCGTAGCCTGCGGCGATGCTGATCGCTTCGTTCTTCATCGCGACGGGGATGCCGCCGGCGGCGCGATCCTTCAGCTTCTCGGCGGCGTAATCGACCGCCTTGCCAAGGCCCTGGTCAAGGATCTTGCCGACGCTCTCGTCGATCTGCCAGCCGGTCTTCTTCCGGAAGAGCGCAAAGGCCCAGGCGGCGAGTGCCGAAAGAACAGCGAGCGCCATCGGCGCGACGATCTCGATCATCGCCCCGGCGATCGGGCCAAGGTCGATCGTTGCCGGCGCCGCGGCCGCGACCTCGGCATGAGCGATGCCGGCGAGGACGAGGATCGCGAGGAGGACGACCAGGACGACAAGGATTGCCCACGAAAGCCCGCCGGCGACGAGACGCCAGAAGCGCGAGGCCGACAGGTCGACGGGATCGGCCACGGTCACCGTCGGTCGCGTGACTGCGAGGAGCGCCCCGAGTAGGGGCGTGAGAAAAGCCAGAAAGCGCATGGGAGACCTTTCGAAGGCGGTTTGAAAGAGGCGAGGAACCGCGCCCAGCTTGGCTGTGCTCAGGCGGCGACCGGAAGCCGCAGCCCGTTGCTGAGGATCGACGAGATCGAGTAGGTCGACCGCTTCACCATGTTAGAGACGTTGCCGTTGATGGCGGTCACGGTCCCGTTCGCGTTCACCTTCTCGATCAGGAAGACGTGCCCGAAGGTCGGGCTCGTTCCACGCGGGATGACACCGATCGCGCCGGGCACCGGCACGGTGATGCGCTTGCCATAGTCGCAGAACGATCGTGCCAGAGCCGACTTCGTCGACGGGAAACCACAGGCGACAAGCCAACCGTTAAGGGCGACGGCGCACCAAGCGTCGTCGTCGTTGTTCCACCAGTCGATGCCGGCGGCCTTGCCCCATGTCACGATCTGCTCGTTGTCGACCGGTCCGGGGATCTCCTTCAGTCCGATCCATTTGCGCGCCTCTTCGAGCAGCAGCTCGAGCGAAGGATCGACGGGCGACGTCTGCGCCGCCGGAAGGATGATCGACGCGGCCTTCGCCGTCGGTGAGAACAGCGTCGTCAACGTGATCGGGCCGACATAATCGCGGGCGGCGAGGCCGTGAGCGGTCTTGAAGGCGATGGTGGCGGAGGACGTCATCGCGCCTGCGGCACCGTCGAGGTCGCCGTGGTAGTAGCCGAGCTTCTGGAGTCGGCCCTGAAATGTCCTGATGATGTCTTTTTCCACCGGGGTGCCTCTCGCGGGTGACGATGAGGCCTGACCATGCGGGATGCGACGGCGGGGTATCAGTCGGGACATGTCCCAGGGGCGGTCAGTTCCCGGGAGAGCCGAAGAGATCGGTCTGGCGGGGATCGGCCTGGCGGCGGCGCGGCGGCCGCGCGGAGGGGCGTCGGCGGAAGAGCTTCTCGACGCCGTTGACGCTGATTCCGAGCCGCTTGGCAATCTCGCGATTGTTCAGATCGGCGGCGCGATAGTGTCTTGCCCGGAAGGCGCGGGCAAGAGGGATGGAAATCTCGTCGCCGCCGAAGCGCTTGGCCAGCCGCGAGGCAACTTCCTCCCCGAGCTTTCCGGCGATCTCGGTGCCGGTCTCGCTCTTCGGGATATAGCGCCGCTCGCCGCCATAGGCCTCGACCAGGCGGATGAAATCCTGAGGCCCCAGCAGCTCGATCAGCTCGTCTTCCAGCCGGTCGCTCATACGACCTCGCTTTCGGCGGACCATCCGAAGAGATCGATGTCGCGCTGAAAGGTCAGCCGCGAGCGACAGGGTCGGATCCATCGGAAGACAGGATCTCTGATCGCCCGGTCGAGCCGCCAGATCACCCAGCAATAGGACGTGAAGGTGCCCCCGTCCGGCTCCCAGCGCCCCTTGTGGCAGGGCGCCCGCTCGACGAACTGTGCGATCGTGTGCGGCGGATTGGTCTCGTAGACGAAGCGGTGGCGGTTGATCCCGTCCAGCTTCACCGTCGGCATGTAGATGGCGACGCCGGTCCTCGCCCTGGCGAGAGCGCGGCGCACGAAGGCCAGCAGCTTGGCGCCGAAAGGCGGATTGGTGATGATCCAGTCGGGCCGGTCGATCCCGTCCCAGGCTTCAGGCTCCAGGAAGTCGCGGATGGCGAGACCGCCATCCAGCCGGTAGCCATGATCGAAGACGTCGCTGGCCCGGACCGTCCCGAAGACCTCCTGGAGCACATAGACCATGTGGCCCTCGCCGCAGGCCGGCTCCTCGACCATGAGGTCCCGAAACGGCTTCGTGCCGAGGATCTCCGCGAACAGCGCCCGGGTTGCCCAGGGCGGCGTCGGGAAATAGTCGAGCGAATCCGCCGCCTCGAGGCGCGGGCCGCCCACCGAGCGAGGGATCGCCGCCTGCGTCATGCGAAACGCAGGCCTTTCGAAGTCAGGATGATCCTGTCCTTCGCATCGTCGGGGTTGGTGTAGACGAACCGCCCGGTCCAGCTGCCGTCCTTGCGCTCCCACAAGCGGGTGGGGCTTTGCAGGTGGTATCCGGCGACGAGCCCCCCGAACTCCAGCTGCGCGGCGATCGGCGCGGCCTTGGTCTCAGGCAGGTCCACGATGCGGAGCTTGCGACGGCGGGCCATCAGGCGCCTGCCTTTCCGGCGCGGATCCGCTTGCCGAATTCGTTCATCACCGTGATCCATTCGGCGTCGGTCGGCTTTTCGGTGATGACGGCGCGCCGCAGGATGAAGCCGACATCGGCCCAGAACCCGGCCATGGTGCGGATCTCCTGCGGCCGCAGCTTCTCCCACTGCGCCAGGGCGATCTGGAAGCCGTGCCGCTTCGCGTGGTCGGGAGCCATCGTCCCGACTTCCCAGTCGACGCCCTCCCGGGCGCACCAGCTCTTCAGCGCCTCGATGATCGCCCGGCCGTGCTTGGCGTCGAGGATCCACTCCGTGCGCTCGATGCCGGTCTGCCTGCAGACGAAGGCGAGCAGCGCGGAATCGCGTTTGTCCACGACCGCACCGAGGTTCCACAGCGCGATCCACAGGGCTTGCGCCTTCTTGGCGTAGGGGCCCGACAGGGCTTTGCCCGCCTTTTCGCGCACCTTCGAAGCCGGCTTGAAGCCCTGTCGCCGGAACTCGTCGAGCACCGCCTGGCGCTCGCGGTCGGTCATGTCCCTCGACGAGCGCTTGCCCGTCACCCGGACGAGCACGGCACGATAGGTGTCATCATCGAGGCCGAGGTCGCGCTTAGCGCGGTGTATCATCGCTAGCGCGGTCATTGAGGTGCTCCGCCGATATGATCTAGATGCTTAAGCCAAGCGCTTGAAGGTTTAGATGCATGAAGCACAGACGGAGATTTGAATGGAGCTCGGCTGCTGTCGGGATCATTGCCGGTGTTGGAGGAACGCTCTTCCTCACCTTGCTCACTCAGGGCCCGAAATGGTTCTTCCGCAGCTATGAAGAACTCAAAGAGTGGCAGACGCTTGCTGGTGGTATGCTGGCGGTTCTGGCAGCTAGTTTCACGATTCGTGAAATGGAGCGCATCGATGCTGAGCAAAAGGCCAGGCATCGCGAGCTGTTGCGGATGCAATTGCACGACAAGACCATGGACGCTTGGCGATTGGCGGAGCCTCAGGCAGCCGATCTGCGAACTCAAGCAAAGCGGATGGCGGATGCCCTGGACGATTACAACGCTGTTTTCAGACCCATATTGGCTACAATCGAAGGCACCGATAGTTTTTATTTCCCAGAGGACGGCACAGAGAGTTTGCTGAGAAGCGCTCAGACAAGCGCAAATACTATTGGGTCTTGCGCAACAGCAGTTGGCGAAATCTTCGACCGAGATGTTGTGATTGCGGGACAACGCCTCTTTCCCCCGACGGTCGTCGTGCGACGGGACCGTATCGAGAAGCAGATCAAGTACGTCGGAGAGCGAAACTCGGCCCGATGGGCAATTGAGTCGGACGAAAAAAAGTGGAAGGAGGCAACGGCCTTGCTTGAAAGCGCAGGAGGTTTCATCAGCGAATTGATGCTCCTCGCCGATGATCTCGACACCATCAAACGGGCATATGATGTAGATCGAGGCGGATGGGCCGGCATGCGCATGATGGAAAACACGCATACAATTTAGCACTGCTGCCCAGGCGCATTGACCAGCTATCCTCCAATACATGGGACGGCTTGGACATTTCGTCGCCATCACGCGCTCGCGAGAGCTATGGTGACAGCCCGCCAAGCGCCCTCCGGCGTGTCACGCTCGTAGAAGCGGACGTATTCCTTCGAGCCGATCGCCCGACGCGCGTCGGCGATCGCTCCCATGGCTCGGATCCAGCGCTCGTCGGCAATCTCGAATCGGCGCAACCGATCGAGTTCGGCCCGGTTTACCTGACCTTCCTTGTCGGTATTAAAGGCGCGAGTGACGATTGTCTGGATCTCCGGACGGCTGTCCGCGGACCATTCGTTCAGACACTCGTCGATCAGGGTCTTCGCGATCTGCAATTGCGGACCAAACTCGACCAGATCTGCGACTTGGACCTGAACCTTCTTCAGCCCGTCGAAGGTCAGGAAGGTCACATTGCCTTTCTTGCCGCCCTTGGCCGCGCCATAGTGCTGCGCAAGTAGAGCCTGGAAGTCGCCGATGTCGGCGAACGTGTGCTCCTTGAACCGGGTGACCTGATCGGAGAGGTCTTTTGCAAAGCCCATGACCTTCCGGACCATCTCGTCTTCGATGCGGTCTTCGGCCTTGACCATGTCGATCGGGACGAGATTGCCCTTGGAGTCAGGGAGGTAGATCTTGCCATTGACCTCCTGCGCGCTAGGCGGCAGCGACTTCGCCTCGTTGATTTGTGCTTCATGGGTGGTTGCTGCGGTCGCGCTCATGCTGCGATGTCCTTTGCTGCAAAGTGGGTTTGAAGGGCTTTCAAGGTCCGGTCGAGCTGCTGCTGGGCGAAGCGCTCGCGGCCGCTGTAGCGGTCGCTTTCGAACTGCCGATGGGCCGAGAGGACAGCGCGCACGGCCGGGCTCTCCTCGGTGGAAGCGGCGGCGATCGCCAGCGCGTCCCGGTATTCGGTCAGCTCCTCGCTGAGGTCCGCCCGCTGTTGCTCAGCTGCGGCGGTGACCGCACTCAGCCGCTGCTCCAGCCGCAGGACCTGCGCCGCCAGCGCGGCAACCTGGTCGGCGTAGATCGTCATCTGCTCACCGGCGGCGATCGCCGCCTCGACCCGAGCCGCCAGGCCCTCGACGTCGACGTCCTCGGGCGGCACCAGCTCGAACCGTCCCGTTGCAGGGAGCTTCTGGCGGATCGCCGCGCTCATCGCCTCGATCTCGTCCCCATAACCGGCCTCGCAGGCGATCCGGTCCTCGACCCGTCGAATGCCGGACAGGACCGTCGTGTGATCGCGCCCGCCCATCCGCCGACCGATCGCCGGCAGCGAGGCCGGTGTCAGCGCCTTCGCGAAATACATCGCCTCGTGCCGCGGCCGCACGACATGCTGCGACCGTCGGTCCGACAGGATGTCGTCGAGGGCAACGCCGCGGATCTCCGCCACCGCCGCCGTGATGGTCCGGATAGCGTTCATGACGCCACCCGATCGGCAGCCCGGGTGAGGTGGCCGGCATTGATCTCGGCGCGGGCCGCGACGAGCTCGGCGATGGCATTGTCGATCGCCACTAGGGCCTCGTCCGCCTGCGTCGCCTGCTTGGGGGCAATGATCTTCCGGCGCATCGCCCGGATGATCTCCTCGGCCTGCAGCATCCGGTCGACGGCAGGCCGGATGACGGGTTGTGCGGAAGACGGGATCATCGGGCCGCTCCCGCCGCCGTGCCGGCGTAGCGCCGGGCGATCTCGGACATGGGGCGGGCGGCGACAACACCGGCCCGGGTGCCGGTCTCCAGGTCCGCCGCGTCGATCTCGAAGCTGCGCAGGCGCTCGGCCAGAGCATCGACGGCGACGCCACCGAGGACGACGCCGGCGCGGTCATATTCGCCGAAGAACGTCCGCAGCTCGCGAATGCGCGCCGAAAGGCGCAGCGGGGTCTTCTTATCCATGATCGGTTCCTTTCGTGTGCTTGGAGTGCGGGCAGCCGGAAAACCGGCAGGCCCGGTAGAGCTGGGCGCGCATGGCGCTCGTCCCGGAAAAGTCCTTCCCCTGCTCGTCGAGGCAGCGGTCGCGGCCGATTTCGCCGAGGACCGGGCATTCCACGGTGAGCGCCATCAACGCGCCCCGGACCCGCTCCTCGATCTTCCCGACGTCGCCGCGATAGGTGTTTGAGAGGGTCTGGCTGAGGGTGGAAGCCGGACGGCCGACCCGCTTGCCGGCGCCCGTCAGTCCTTCGGCATCCGCGAAGCGGGCAAGCTCGACGATCCAGTCCGGGCGATCGTCGCCCCAGGCGAGGAGCGTCTTTTCCTCGAAGCTTTGGCGTTGGTTCACAGCCCGACCTCCTCGGCTTGCGCCGTGCCCAGCTGCTCGCCCCGGTTCGGATCCCAGAGGACATTGGCCGTGAGGATCTTCGGCGCCCGCGGACCGGGGATCCGGACGAGCCGGAACCGCTGCTCCTGTCGCTGGCTGCGCGGCCCTGCCAGAGCGAGAATGCCGCCGCCATGCAGCCGCCAGAGATAGACGCGGATCGACTTGATGTTCGGGGCTCTGCCGGTCTCGGCGAGATAGGCGGCGAGATCTTCGGCCTGGAAGGTCTTGAGCATGCGCATGGTGCGCCAGAGCGTCTCGATGATCAGCTCCGGCAGGACCTCGCCGGAACTGGAGACCCGCGGCGCGAAGATGCTCGGGCGGGCGATCTGGTAGAGATGCGGCGTGCCGCGTTCCTGCGATCGCCCGACGCGCTCGACGAAACCGGCAGCGTCCAGCCTTGCGACGTAATGGAGAATGACCTTCGGCGAGGAGCCGACGAAGCGTGCGATGTCGGCCGTCGACCACGACCCTTCCTTGTCGAGCTTCTGGATCATCTCCCAGATGGCCGGCTCCCCCTTCGGCAGGGCGATCTCCACCTTCGAGCGCAGATCCCTCGATTCCCGGACGCGCGTCATCGGGCCGCCCTCGGCATCGGCGCCCTGAGACCGAGGATCGCATCGCGCCCACCGAAGGCCGCGAGATCGATCGTGCCGATGCCCTCCCGCGCGGCGACTTCCTCGGCCTTGGCGAGGTTGACGACGATGCGGCGGGTATTGCCTGCCGTGACGGCCAGCATCTCTTCGGCAAGGTCGGCGCCGATCTTGATCCGTGGCGCGACGGTCCGCGCCAGCATGACGAAGTCCTCGCCGTTGCAGGGCACCGCCGCCACCCAGTCCAGCATGCGGTTGTGGACACGCTCATAGGCTTCCAGATGCTTCGGCAGCGTCTCCTCGCCGATCAGCACGATCGGGGCGTCGCTCTTGTCATGCAGCTCGCGCACCACGTCGACGAACGCCTTGTGGGCGATGTGATGGGCCTCGTCGATGATCAGCGGGCGTCGCGGATCACGGGCGAGGATCTCGACGATCTCGTTCAGCATCTCGGTTGCCGTGCCCTTCGGCTTCGGCATGCCGAGCTCCATGAGGATCGACACCAGCAGCGAGCGGGCCGTCGTCATCTGGCCGCACTCGACATAGGCGGCGCGGTGCCGGTTCGCCCCGAAGATCGCGCTCTTGGTCTTGCCGAGGCCGGAATGGCCATAGAAGCAGGCGAGACCCGGCAGGCCCGGTCGCCGGTCGACGACCCGGTTGATCAGGCTGGTGAAGGCGGCGACGTTTCGAAGTGGCGCCGGCTTGTTGACGGGTGGATTGACGTGGGGCGTCATGTTCATCATTCTCTCCGCGTTGCACTTGCGGCCTGAAGGCCGTGTCTGGGCTCGGTCGCCCCCCGAGCCCATTTTTTTGCCTCGCGTCAGAGCGCGAGGTATGCGTCGCCATAGGCCTCGTGCATGTCGCGTTGGCCCTTGAAGTCGGCGGTTTCCTGGTATCGACCGAGGAGGATCGCATCCTCGATCTCGACCTGTTCGCCGGCCTCGATGCGGCGGCGCAGCAGCTCCATGCGGACGTATTTCGCCTTGGCGCTCTCGGGCAGCGGCTTGACCGTCTCCGGGAGGTGAGCTGTCCGCTCAGCCTCGATCTCCGCCTCGCGCCGGCGCGAGCGCTCACGACCGCGCTCCCACAGCGCCGCCTTCTCTTCAGCTTCCGCCTCCGCGATCAATCGGCGCTGCATCTCCGCCACGCGGGGATCGGTCGGCACCGGCGCGCGCCGGTCGTCAGCCGCATCCATCGCCTCGAGGGCCGCCGCAATCTGCGGGGTGACATGGGCCTCCCCCCGCTTCGGCAGGGCGACGACGTTCGGCGCGCGCGCCTCCCGGACGCCGAGGATGCGCTCGTGCCAGGCGCCGCCCTTCTTGAGGCGGCGGATCTCCGCCTTGATCGCCGCCGCTCCGCGCGAAGTGATCTCGTTCTGCATCGCCTTCAGGGCGCGCATTGCCTCGGCCGGATCGATGCCGGACAGGGCCGGACAGATTCCGGCGCCGAGGAAGGACTCGCCGTCCGGCGTGAAGGCGTAGACGACGCCGAGATCGGCGCTGTCCATTCGCACCAGGACCTCGGTGCCGGGCAGGATCGATGGCGCCATGTAGTGGTTGCCCTCGACCCGGATGCCGCTCGACGTCACCCGGCGCGTCCCGCCCTGCGGCACGGTCATCAACAGGACATCGAGGGCGCGCTCGTCGACGGTCCGCGGCGGCTTGGTCGAGCGTGCGGCGACCGCGAAGGGTGTCTCGCCCTTCAGGCCCGAATGCGCCTCGTGCTCATGAAGTGCGGCCCAGCGATCGACCTCCCGCTGCAGCTCCTCGCCGGTGAGCGCGACGCCGAAAGCTTCCTCATCCGTCGTGCCGAGGCGGGCCGCGAAGCTGCGACGCTCCTCGATCGCCTTGCGGTCGGCGACGTTGTGCCCGACGAAGCCTGGCAGCATCGTTGCGAAGTCCTTCTGGAAATCGCCGATCGCCCGCTCGACATGGGCCTTCTGGGTCGGCGTGTAGGCGTCCGACAGCTCGACCTCGATGCCAAGGAAGGTGAACAGGCGCTGGGTGTCGCGAGCCGTGAAGTCCGAGCCGTTGTCGGTCTTGATCTTGTCGGCGATGCCCCAGGCGAGGATCGCCTTGCGGATCAACAGGGCCACGGCCGACGCCCGAGGTGTCCGGCTGACGGAAAGCACCATCCGCCGCGTCGCGATGTCGAGGCAGACATAGATCGCGTGCCGCCCGTCTGTGCAGAGCGCGTCGACCGGCGAAGCATCGATCTGCCAGAGCTGGTTCGGCTCGCTGACATAGGACAAGGTCCCGATGCCCCGCGGCGCCATCGTCGAGCGGAAGCGATCCGGGTTCTGCACCCGCATCAAGGTCACTTCCTGCGAGCTTCGAAGCTCCTTCGAAACCCGTTGGAAGGCACGGATCGGCGGCAGCGGGACGGTCTTGTCGCCGGCCTTGCCCGGAACCGTGAGCGTCTTACCGAACTCCGATTCGACGACGTCCCGGATATGCTCGGCGGTGAAATGCTGATTGTCCGCCAGAAGTGCCAGAATGGTCGCTCGCACGGCCCCACCATTGGCGGTGTCGAGGATCCCCGTACCCTTCCGGGCAAGTGCGCGATCGACGCCGATCGGCGCCCCGCGACGGTGTTTCTGGATCCAGCGTTTGAGCGAGCCCTTCGAGATCGTCTCGACCAGCTCCAGAACCCAATCTTCGATATGGAGGGTACGCGCATTGTAGCGGTCGACGAACGCCTGCATCGCCCCTTGCTGGTTGAGGCGCAGCCCGGATCGGAAGCTGTCGAAGTGCTTGATGATCGCAAGTCGCGCGTCCCGTTCCAGGCTCGCACGGGCACTCAGCATGGAGGCAGGAACCGCTTCTTCGTCATTCGCTGCGGTCGGCAGATCGACGAGACCGAGCCGGCGATAGCGGCGTTGATACTCGAGAGACGCGAGCGCGGGCAAAAGCCGGATGTGGTACTCCGTCCCGCCACCGCGCCCCGATCGGGGGCGCGCAAAGGCCGGGTGGTCGTTCCAGGATTCGCGGCTCGCTAGGTCAAGGATGCCCCTGACGGTTGAAGGTATATGCGGCAGGTTCTCCGCAGCGATCTCGCGGGCCGTCAGCCATTCCTTCATGACCGCGCCTCCCGCTGTGCTTCGACGAAGGCGCGGATGTCCGCCTCGTTGGGCTGCATCCATTCGAGCGTGGCGAGGACCGCCTCCATCTCGTCGACGTGCCGGTCGGCCTCGACCTGGCGCATCTTCCGGGTCGCGACGAGGCGCGGATAGACCTTGCGGCGTTGGGCGATCTCCCGCCTCACGCAGGCGATCTGGCTGGCGAGCGACAGCTTCATGTCCGCGCCCTCGCCTTGGCCTTGAGGGTCGCCATCCGGGCATCGAGTAGCCGCTGGTGATCTTCGATCTGCTTCATCTCGATGATCTCGACATACTTCTCTTCGACCACCGCGTAGCCGAAGAGCGAGGGCACGAAGCCGAGCGCTTCGTAGCCCTTGGTCTCCGCGATGAGGGCGATGAAGGCGTCGAGCGGGATGCGGTTCTCCTCAGCCGCTTCCGACGCCCACTTCTCGATCGAAGTTTCCGAGACGGGACGGCCCAGCCTCACGGTCAGCAGCTCTGCCAGATGCCGGCGCGTCATCCCGGCCTCCTCGCGCGCGTCCTGCGTCGTCCGGCTGACGACCCGGGCGATCTGCGAGGCGAGTGAGCCTCGGCCGGTCACCTCCGGTCCGAACCCGACCGAGACGGGCTCGGGCGCGGCGAACAGATCGCGTGTGTGGGCGTCGCGCCGGCGGCTCATCAGGCGGCCCGCCCGCGCTTGGCCGCGCGCTTGGCGAGCCAGACGTCGATGGCCTCGGCGTTCATCTCGAAGAACGCTTCCTTCTCGGGCGCCTTCAGCCGGACGAACCGCTCATACATTCGCTCATAAGCCGGAACAGGTTTGGCGCCTGGCGCGTGGTCGAGCAGCGCCAGCGCCTCGGTCACGCTTGTCACCTTCGCAGGATCGCTGGTCAGGAGATCGACGACGGCACGCTGCCGGACCGGCGTTAGTTCCGCGAGCAGCAGCAGCTCTCTCTGCACGTCGGCGATGGCGTGAAGCGCAATCCGGCTGCGCAGATCGCCTTCGATCTTCGCGATCTTGAGGGAGCGGAATACACCGCGCCGGCCCAACTTCAGGGCGTTCTGTGCTGCGTCCGTCCAATTGAGTGCCAACTTGGCACTCAATTCCTCGTCGCTCTCGGCCGCAGTCTCACCAGCCTTCTTCCGGCCGGGCTTTTGCGCCGGTTGGGCGGCTTGGTAGATCTCGCACCAGGCGGCGACATAGATGGCGCGGTCGAGCGCCGTCAGGTCGCTCCGGAGCATGTTGCTCTTGATCTCGGCGAGCCGAACGGCAGCGTCGTCGGGAAGGGCCTCCTCCGGCTCAATGCGGGCCTCGATCTCGCTCCAGCCGAGCTGCAAGGCCGCCGCGATCCGGCGTGCGCCCTTCACCAGCTTGAAGCCGTTGCCGCGGGCGACGACGCGGATGGCGTTCGTCTGGCCGTCGCGGGTGAACTCCTCCGCCAGAACGCTCACCCAAATGGGGTCGAGGGCGCGAAGCCGGCCTTCGGTCTCAATCGAGGCGAGGGAAATCATGGAATGCGTCGTCATGCGGTCAGTCTCTCTGGCGTGGTGAAGAGGTCAGGGTCGGCTGCGCCCTCGCTGGCGATCGCCGCCGTACGCAGGGTGAATTTTGCGGTGGTAATCATCCGCTTGCGGGCTTGGAGCACCGTCGTGCGGACGTGACGGGCGGAGGCTCTGGGATCGACAGCGAGTTCCGGCGCGGCCATCTCCAGCACCGCCGCCGGATGGCGACGGGCGAAGGAGGTGCAGGCGGTCAGGAACTCGCCTGTGGTCATTATCTCCCTCGCCCCATCGCAAGACCGAGGGCGATCATGCCGACGCCGTAGGTCATCGCCAGCATGATCATCTCCGGTCTGGTGACGGCCGCGGTTAACGCCGACAGCAAGGTCATGCGGAGGCCCTCTCGCTGGCAGACGCCGCCTTGCGCTTTTGCCGCGACGGGACGGGATTTTTCGGGTTAGGTTTGGCGTGGCTCGAACGCGAGCGGACGAACATGTCCGCGGGAAACAAGGTGTCGAACGGGATCTGGAGAGCGGCCGCGATGGCGTCCGCGCCCTTGCGGCTGAGGCCCATTAGGGCGTGCCGGCAGGCGCTCTCCGGCAGACCGGCGTCACGCGCGATCCCGGACAGGGACATGCCACGCGAATGGACCTCCGCCTTGATCGAATGGCGGTTCCATTCGGCTGGCGGCCTGGCGGCGTTTCGCTTCATTCGGGCTCCTCGGGAGAGGCCGGTTGGCAGGCCGGCCTTTTTCTGGGGTGGATTTAACGGTTAGTGACACGGAAGTTAACTCTATAGTGCGCAACAATCAAGCCCCCGAGAGCCCAAAGGGCACTTCATTGTTAGGCGCGTGGCCTCCAGAGGGCTTGGCCTGCGGAACCTGCGAAAAATCAGAGACTTGGCGCGTTCAAAGGGCGAATTTGCGAACTTTGAAGCAACTTCAAAGTTTGGGTGGCAAGTGAGCACGTTCGCGGAGAGACTGGAGGAGCTGGCTTCCGAGCACCGTAGTGCTAACGCGTTCGCTCGCCATCTGGGGATCGGCCAGAGCCTGCTGAGGAAGTACCTTGCCGGCGGAACTCCCGGATTGGACAAGGTCGTTCAGATCGCGCGCTCGACAGGAGTGTCTGTTGAATGGCTCGCGACAGGCGAAGGCCTTCGGCGCGAATCAGAACGTGACTCTCGCGCAGTTTCGAGTCAGGGTAGCGATGGAACACAACAAGAACATTCCGGAGCGCCGATGCTGCAAGTCGTTGATCCAAAATCCCTTGCTGCTAACGCGCTGGTGCTGGTGCCCCGTCTCGATCTCGCCGCTTCCGCGGGTGCCGGTGCGCTCGTCGAGTATGAGGAGGAGGGCGAGCTCGTCGCCTTCTCCGATCGCTGGTTGCGGGAGCGTCACATTACGCCTGGCGCCGCTCGCATGTTGACCGCCAAGGGCGATTCCATGGAACCGACGATCCGCTCGGGCGACATGCTGATCATCGACACATCCATCAACATGGCCGTCGATTCCGCGATCTACGTCGTCGTCTATGGCGGCCTTCTGCTGGTCAAGCGATTGTTTATGCTGATCGACGGCGGTGTCGTGCTGTCCAGCGACAACAAGGCGGTCTATGGCCGTGACGAGGAGATCAAGGCCGGCGAGGTCGACCAGCTTCACGTTGCAGGTCGTGTCATGTGGTTCGGCCGGGCGATGTAGTTGCAGGAGGACAAGTCGGTCGCTGCCGATGCGCTGCTACAGCTTGGCTGGCCGGATTCATGCGGCACCACAACCGAGACCGTTCACGCCACCATTCAGTGATCACGCCCAACCTAGATATAAGGTGAGACGTCATGTCGGCCCCTGAAATTAAAATACCTGATCTGTCGATAGCTGAAAGATTAATTTATTGCTCGGTGAAGCTCACGTCATTTGCAAAGGGCGTCCCTATCGGCACCGGGACTGGTTTCTTCATGGATTTTGCTGAAACCGGCGATAGTCGTATCCCAACAATAGTGACAAATAAACACGTAGTCGAAGGGTCCGATGAAGTTTCCGCTTATTTTCATTTCAGCGAGAACAATCGACCATCAGGGATGATTTGCGAATGCAGGATGCAACTCACACAAAATTCAAACGTCGATCACCCAGACGACAATATCGATCTTTGTGCAATTCCGATTGGCGGTCTACTCAATCATTATCTTCATAGTGATAGTCCCATTTTTTATCTTTCGGTGGATGCGAGCATAATCCCATCTGACGAAGACTGGAATTACTTTGACGCCATCGAAGAAGTCATGATGATTGGATGCCCTAACGGACTCTACGACTATTTTAACAATTTACCTATAGTTCGACGCGGCTGTACGGCGTCCTCTATGTCAAAAAGATACAACGGGAAGGAGGAATTCATGGTCGACATGGCCTGTTTTCCTGGCTCTTCCGGATCCCCTGTATTCATATACGATCGGACTGGGTACTTAGATAGGCGTAATGGTATTTACGCCCTTGGCAAGGCTCGCCTCAATCTCGTTGGTGTCCTCTATTCGGGACCACAGATTTCCAACGATGGTCAAATTATTTTGGCTCGTCCCACTAAAATCGTCGTCTCATCTATGATGCATCTCGGGAACGTGATCAGATCGTCCGCGTTGCACGGAATTGATGCGGCGGTAAGAGACATAATAAGCTCAGGGTCGGCGTCTACATCTCTGACTGGCCCCGCTATTACGGCATCTGTCTTATCGAGGCGGTGAGCGCATTTACGCCGCAAAACCGTAGAACCCACGTGCTGCATCAAGCGGAAGCGCTGCAGCAAAAGCGTTCGCAATGTTCTCTCGCCAGTTACCACTATCCGCGCTCGCTTCCACTCAATGCCGCCAATCTGTTGATGCGCATCAAGCCTCCATCCGTATGCAAAACCGCCATTTTGATCTTGCGCGGGCAAAGAAGCTCCGAAGCTTCTTGTTCGCCCGCGCATTCCCACAAGCCGCCATGTGTTCTTGCGCATTACACTTCGGAGAACCGCCTTTTGAGCCGCATTTGTGGGAGCATTTGAATTGACGCCCTTGGCGCCGAATTCCGCCTCAAGGGAGCATTTGAATTGACGCCTCGGCTCTCGCCATTTGTCCGTCAATCGCCTCTCAGAGCCCCGCTCCGCCTACACTTTCCCCCGAGATTCCGCCTGATCCCGGAAAATCCCGGCCAGGCTCATCTGATCTGTCGCGTTACAGTAGATCAGGGCGCCCGAGGGCCGGGCCGAGTTCTCCAGGAGGGCCCGGTTCCAGCGCGCCGCGGCATTGTGGAGATCGAGAGCGTTCTGCGCCGCCCCCAGCGGGGCAAAGCCGCGATGGTCGGCGAGCGGATGAAACAGCGCCAGCGGCAGGATCGTCGACGGCTCACCGCCCGGCCCCTCCGCCGCGATCCGCCGGACGCTCGCCCCCGCCCGGTATTCGTAGGCCTCCGGCCAGCCGTCGACACCCTCGATCAGCCGGACCCGGTCCGGCCTCAGGAGATGCAGCGCCCGCACCTCGCCGTCGATCAGCGCGGCCTCCACATAGGCGTTGCCGGACAGGAGAAGATGGCCGCAGATCGCCTCGACGAAGGCCGCCCCGTCGGTCATCGGGTTCGGTCGCCGCAACAGCTCCAGCAGCCGATGCCCGCTCACCTCGCTGTCGCCGTCGTGCAGCACCAGCGGGATCGCCGCCGCCGCCTCGCTGATCAGCCGGACGGACCGATAGGCGACCGGGTTCTGCATGAACCCGCCCCGCGCCAGCGCCGCATAGGACCGCTCGACAAAGGCCCCGTCGCCGCCACCCGTGAAAACCAGCGTCCCCGCCACCGTGGCGATGGATTTTTGCTCGCCGGGCACCGCGCCCTCGCCCTCACCGGGCGGCCGAGAGGCCGCGCCGAACCAGCTCGCGATCGTTCCCGCAAGTCCCATGTGTCGCTCCGATGTTCTGGAATGCGTTCGGGAAACTGGCCATTTGCGCGGCCGGCCACCTGTTAGCGCGGGAGCCCTTCGGCACGGCGCCGGCCTCACCGGCAAATGCCCTTCGCCAGCAGCGCGCGACGCTGCCGCCCCCTAAAGCCCCCGGATCCGCGGCGCCTCGCCACCACCGGCCAGCGCGTTCACCGCCCAGACCAGCGCGTCGAGTCGGTCCGGGGACCGCCCTCCGGACAAGCCGTCAGCGCCGAAATCCGCCATCTCGTCTTCCAGCTCGGGAAACCGGCCGGCATGGCGCACCCGGCCGCGTTGGTAGAGCGCGGCAACGGGTTCCGCCCGCAGCCACTTGCCCCGCGTGGCCCGCACCGCCTGGAAGGGGGTGTCGGGGCTCGCCGCCCGGATCACCGCCTCCACCATGTCGCCGCCCTGGTTCACCTCGGCGACAATGCGGTCGGCCTGAAGCGCCTGATAGAGCCCGATCGCGGCGGCGGCCCATTCATGCGGCTTGGCCCGCCTGCGGCTCGCATCGGCGAGGACATAGATCGTCCCGTCGGCCCCGCGTCCCGCGGCGACGATGCCGCAGGCGTCGGACTTCGCCGTCGAGGTCGCCGGCGGATCCACCGCGACGACCACCCGCTGCAATTCGTCCGGCGCCGCGCAGCGCTCCCGTTCGATCCGGGCGAGGTCGAACAGCGCGTCCTCGCGGGCAGACAGGATCTGCCCATCCAGTTCCTGCCGCCCGAGCCGCGTGCCGCCGTAGCGTTCGGTCATCGCGGCGAGGAACCCCGGCGCGAGATTGCCGGCGTTCTCCGCCGTCGTCATGTGGGTCGCAACGGTCTGCGGATCTGCGATCAGCCGCTTCAGGAGCGGGATCGGCCGAGGCGTCGTCGTGAACAGCGCGCGCGGACTTTTGCCCAGCCGCAGCGCCAGCTGCAGATTGTCGAAACACGCTTCCCCATGCACCCATTTCGCCAGCTCGTCGCCCCAGGCGAGATCGAACTGGTAGCCGCGCAGGGCGTCGGGATCCTCCGACGAGAACATCTGGGCGATCGCCCCGTTGGCGAACACCAGCCGCCGCCGGCTCGCCTCGAAGACCGGTCGCGGCTGGCCGGAAACGGCGAGCAGTCCGCTTTCCCCGTCGATCATCACCTCGCGGGCGTCGGCCAGCGTCTCCGCCAAGAGCCCGATCCGCATATGCGGCCGGTCGGCGTAGGGGGCCTTGCCGGCCGCCATCGCCCGCACCCATTCGGCGCCCGCCCGCGTCTTGCCGGAGCCCCGGCCGCCGACGATCAGCCATTGCCGCCAGCCGCCCGGCGGCGGCAATTGCGAAGGCCGCGCGGTGACCGCCCAGGAGGGCTGCGCGCCGGCCAGCACCCGGGCCTTCTGCCGGGAGATCAGCTGATCCGTCTCGCCCCAGAACTCCGCCTCGGTCAGCCGCGCCGCGCTCTCGCTGGCAGCGTCCTCGTCCCCATCTCCGTCCCCGCTATGCGCCATCGGCACCTCGCGCGTCGTTCGTTTTGCCCGCCTTCGGCCGCGCCTTTGCGCTCCTCTTCGGCCCCGCCTGCCGTCTGCGCGCCTGCGCCGCCGGCGCGGACGTCGCTTCCGTCCCCGCCTCGTCGCCGAACAGCTTCGGTCCGCCGGCACGCCGCGCATCCAGCGCCCGCAGCCGGCGCATGAACGCCTCGCGCAGCCGCAACGTCTCCACCTCGTCGCCCTCGCCAGCCCTGGCTTCCAGCGAGCGCAGCTCCAGGAGCTTCTCCAGCGTCCGGGTCAGGAGAATCAGCGCGTCGGCCCGTTCCTTGAAGCTTCCCCGCGCCGCGGCCGGCTTGGCGCCGACTGGTGCCGGCCTGCCGGTCGCTGCCGTCCTGCCGGTCGCCCGGCCCTTCAACGCGGGGCGGCTCTCCGTGCCGCCGACACCGGCGGACGGCCCCGGCGCCTCCCTGGCTGTATGCTCGTCCATCGCCCCCGCCTCGAGGCGCTCCACCTCGCGCAGCAACAGCGCGAACAGTCGGTGCGACAAGAGTTCCGCCATCCGCGCCTCGAACCCGCATGCGTCCCGCATGCCGACCCGGCCTTGCGACCGCCCGGACCCGGAAACGAAAAGGCGGCCCCGATGTACCGGTGCCGCCCACTGAATTTTCGATGATGACTGAACCCTACCCGACGACCGTCACGCAGTCAAGGACTTTTTTCCTATCCCTGTTTCTGCGGCACCGGCTCGAAGTCCGCCTCGTCCTGGTCCTCCGCCGCATCCTCGTCCTCTCCCGGCCATTCCACCAGGTGATCCTCGTAGTCCTCCAGCGCCAGGCCCTCCTCGCTGACCGTGCGCCCCCGCACCGACACCCCCGCCTGGTGCACCGTCTCGCGGTCGCCGGAGACCAGGTGGTGCCACCAGTAGAGGTCGCGCCCCTCGGCGACCAGGCGGTAGGCGCAGGAGGGCGGCAGCCAGGTCAGCGTGCGCACCGCCTCCGGCGTCAGGCCGACGCAGTCCGGCACCACCTCGTGGCGGGTCTCGTACTGCCCGCAGCGGCACTTCTCGCCGTCGAGCAGCCGGCAGGCGACGTTGGTCCAGGCGATCTCGCCGGTGTCCCAGTCCTCCAGCTTGTTCAGGCAGCAGCGGCCGCAGCCGTCGCACAGCCGCTCCCACTCCTCGCCCGTCAGTTCCTCGAGGCTCTTCGCCCGCCAGTACGGCACAAGATCGTGATCGGCGCTGCCATCGTTCATCGGGAAACCATGCGGTGAATTTTGAAGATTTTTCGGTGCCTTCGGCCTATAAGAGGCGTGAGGGACGACGTAAGATGTCATGGATGGCCGCACAAGTCGCGGCCATGATCGACCGCACCGCCAGTGGGAGCCAGGGCTTGAAGGCCCGCTTCCGTGCGGGCGTTGCGCAGGATAATGGGCTGGCCCTTGCAGAACGACACGAATCAATCCCGGAAGCGCCGGCAGCCCTCGCGACTCATCGAGGTCGACGCCTGGATCGATTCCGGCCTGTGGCGCGCCTTCCACGCCTTCGCCGCCTGGTGGGAAGGCGTCACCATCGTCTCGCGAAAATTCCGCGCCCGCGGCTTCAACCGGGTGCTGGTCGAAGTTGCCTGCGAGGGGCTCACCCTCGGCCTCGTCGGCTTCGTCATTCTCTTCGCCCTCGCCCAGCCGGCCATCAAGATGACGAAGAACGGCCTGCCGCAGGAGAGCGACTATTCGGTCCAGTTCCTCGACAAGCATGGCGAGGAGATTGGCCGGCGCGGCATCATGCGCGCCGCCGCAGTGCCCATCGACGAGATGCCGGACAGTTTCATCAAGGCGCTGCTCGCCACCGAGGACCGCCGCTTCTTCGATCATTTCGGCATCGACTTCCTCGGCCTGATGCGCGCCATGACCGTCAATGCCCAGGCCGGCGGCGTCGTCCAGGGCGGCTCGACCCTCACCCAGCAGCTCGCCAAGAACATCTTCCTGTCCAACGAACGCAGCCTCGATCGCAAGATCAAGGAAGCCTTCCTCTCGCTCTGGTTGGAATCCCATTACTCCAAGCGCCAGATCCTCGCGATGTATCTCGACCGCGCCTATATGGGCGGCGGCAGCTTCGGCGCGGCGGCGGCGTCGGAGTTCTATTTCGGCAAGAACATCCGCGAGGTCTCCCTCGCCGAGGCGGCGATGCTGGCCGGCCTGTTCAAGGCCCCGGCGAAATACGCGCCGCACATCAACCTGCCGGCGGCGAGAGCCCGCGCCAACGAAGTCCTGACCAACATGGTCCAGGCGAACTTCCTCACCGAGGGCCAGGTGATCGCCGCGCGGCGCAATCCGGCCACCGCGATCGACCGCTCCTCGACCCCGTCGCCGGACTATTTCCTCGACTACGCCTTCGAGGAGGTGCAGCGCATCGCCAAGGCCAAGGGCCTGACGCAGCACAACTTCGTCGCCCGCACCACGATCGACCTCGACCTGCAGAAGCTCGCCGACGAGGCGGTGGAATACAATCTGCGCCAGTTCGGCAAGACCTACGACGTCGGCGAAGCGGCGATGGTGGTCCTGTCCGCCGACGGCAGCGTCCGGGCGATCGTCGGTGGCCGCGACTACGGCGTCTCGCAGTTCAACCGCGCCACCCGGGCGCTGCGCCAGCCGGGCTCGTCCTTCAAGGTCTATGTCTATGCCGCGGCCATGCAGCAGGGCATGAAGCCGACGGACACCATCGTCGACAGCCCGATCACCATCGGCAAGTGGTCGCCGCAGAACTACGGCCGGTCGTTCGCGGGGCGTGTCACCCTTGCCAATGCGCTGGCCCGCTCGCTCAACGTGCCGGCGGTCAAGCTCTACCAGAAGGTCGGGTTCGAGAACACGGTGGAGACCGCCAAGGCGATGGGAATCGAATCCCCCCTGCGCGGCGACAAGACCATGGCGCTGGGCACCAGCGAGGTGACCGTCATGGATCAGGCGACCGCCTACACGGTCTTCGCCAATGGCGGCATGAACTCCAACCGCCACGCCATCCAGCAACTGTCCGACGGCACCGGCAAGGTCGTCTGGGACGCCCGCAGCGACATGCCGCCGCGCCAGCGCATCCTGTCCGAGGCCGCCACGAAATCGATGAACGAGATGCTGGTCGGCGTCAGCGAACGCGGCACGGCGCGCAAGGCCCAGCTGACCATGACCCGTGTCGGCGGCAAGACCGGCACCACCCAGTCCTATCGCGACGGCTGGTTCGTCGGCTACACCGGCAACTATGTCGGTGCCGTCTGGTTCGGCAACGACAGCTTCGCGCCGACCAACCGGCTGACCGGTGGCTCGCTGCCGGCCCTCACCTGGCAGCGCTTCATGGAGGCGGCCCACCAGCACATCGACCTGAAGCCGATCCCCTATATCGACGATCCCTTCCCCGCCGAAAGCGCCAAGGTCGCCAACGCACAGGGCGACGGGGTCCGGCCCGCGCCGCCCGAGACCCTCGGCAAGAAGACCCAGGACGTTCTGTCGGACATCGCCGACCGGCTCGATGCGATGAAGCCGCTGGAGGCCGAGCAGCTCGCCTCCGCAGAGGCGTCCGGCAGCGGCAGCGGCGGGGCCGCCGTCACCGCCCGCGCGCAGTAGCCGCGCGCTCGAAGCCACGGCGAAGTCCAACCGATGCGTTTTACACTCCTCGTCATGATCGCGGTCACGATCGCCCTCTATCTCGGCGGCTGGTCGGCGCGATGGGCCATCGATCACTCCTCCGAGATCGGCACCGTCGTCGTCGGCCAGTGGCAGGCGACGCCCTTTGCCGGCGCGCCCGACGCCGATCCCTATTCCAAGGCGCGGCTCGCCGTTCTCGGCAACCTCACCCTCGGCATCGGCGAAGGCATCCAGTTCCGCAGCAGCGCCGACGAGGCGGGCCGCCCGCTGCGCCGGGAATGCAGCTATGTGATCGCCGGCACCCCCCCGCCCGCCCGCATCTTCACCCTCGCCGCCTATCAGCCGGAGGGCCAGTTGATCCGGCCGAGCGCCGGGCGCCCGGGCTGGCTCACCTCCAACAACCTGATGCGCGACGACGCCAACGCCTTCAAGATCGCCGTCGGCCCGAAGGCGACGGCCGGCAACTGGCTCGCCACCTCGGGAACCGGCCCGATGACCCTGATGCTGGCGCTCTACGACACGCCCGCGAGCGCCGCCAGCGGCGCCTCCAGCCTCGCTTTGCCCTCGATCACCCGGGAGGGCTGCCTCGATGGGTAAGCTCGCTCTCGCTTTCCTGATCGGCGTCGTCGGTGCGGGGCTGGTCCATATCGCGGTGATCTTCACCATGCCGGACGTCGCCCGGCGCAATGCCTGGGGCCGGCTGGCCGAACTCGGCAAGCTCGACGACGTGGTCCGGGTCGCGGCCCTCGACAGCGCGCCGGATTCGGTCCTCGCCTCGGCCGATGCGCCGGCCGGCGACTTCGCCTTCGTCGATCCCGCCTTCGTCACCGCCGGATGCCGCTTCTCGCTCACCGAGGGACCGGTCCGCATTCGCGCCTCGCAGACCGATCCAGCCTTCTGGTCGGCGTCCATCTACAATCGCCAGGGCGACAATCTCTACAGCATCAACGACCGCTCGGCGGTCGAGAACGCCTTCGACCTTCTGGTCGGGACGAAGGACCAGCTCGTCGACAAGGCGGCCGCCGAGGACGAACCCGAGACCCAGATCCCGGTCGAGGTCGAGATGACCGAGGGCTACATGACGATCCGCGTCCTCGTCGACGAGGAGAGCAAGCGGCCGGCCGTCGATGCCTTCGTCTCGTCGATGACATGCGAGGTCTCGCCGACGGACGATGCGCTCTCGACCAATGCCATTCCGCGCGCCCGATAGGGCCGGGCCGGCTCCTGTTCCATCGTCAGCGCAAGGGCGATCCGGGCATCGGCCCTGAAGCCCGCGGGTCTCAGATCGCCGCCGGCACGCCAACGGACGCCTGGCAGAGATGGCGAGGCTGCGACGCCTCGCGCAGCGCCGCCGTCTGGTCTCCCCCGACCACCCGCCGCGCTGCCGTTGCACGCGCCTCGATCCGCTCGTGGCGGATGCAGGGCAGGATCACGACCTCCGCACCCCGCTGCCGGTGATCTCCCCTTGCCCGGGAAACCGGGCCGGTTCGCATCCCCGGATCGAATGTCACGATCGTTCCCATGCTCACACCCACCTCACCCATTCCGCTCGTCATTCCCCAAGGACAGGCAGCTCGCCCGACAAGCTCAGAGGACACCCTTCCACAGTTAACAGCTTGCTAAGAAATCTTGCGTAAACCTATCCAAAGTCTTCGAAATCACCCTTTCGTGACGCAGTCGCAACGTTCCGTAAACCACCGTTATCGACCCGGCTCACGCGAGCTCTGGGATCCATGACCGGAGCGATGGCTGCTGCGTGCGGCGTGAACAGAGTTCAGCGGAGCGTCATGGCCGACCGGATGCCACGCATCTTTCGAACGCTCGAGACCCGCGACGGGCGGAGCGCCTTCGACACCATCGCCAAGGCGGCCGTCGCCGATTTCCTCGAGGTCCGGCAGCCAGCCACCGCGCGCGTCGCCGACTTTTCCCATCTCATGACGTCGATCTGGTCGAAGCTGCCGGCGGCGACCCGCAAGCAGCTGGCGATCGCCCTCGCCCCGTGTCCGCATGTCCCGCGCGCCGTCGTCGAGCTTCTCCTGTCGGAGCCTCCGGAAATCTCCGCGCCTTTCCTGTTCTCCAGCCCCTGCCTGACGCGCCAGGACGCCGCCGGTCTCGACTCGTCGATAGACCCTGCGCCGGCCGTGGATGAGGCCGACCGCCATCGCGCGGACAGGGCCGCCCGCGAGGCGATCGCCGGGCGCAAGCCCTCGTCCCGCGTTGACGCCTCCGGGGGCGGCAAGGTGGCTTCGCCGCCGCCCCTCGCCAGCGCCGCCGCGGCCCGCGACGCCCTTTTGGCGCTCGCCCGCGTCAAGCCGCGCCGCGCCGTGCCCGCCGCCGAGCTGCAGTCCGTCGCGCCCCCGGCCGAGGCGCCGGCCGAAGCAACGGCGGCGGCGCCGAAACCCGCCCGGCCCGCCAGATCCATCGCCGATCTCCTCCGGGAAGCCCGAAGCGGCAGTCCGCAGCGAACCATCCGCATGATCGCCGACCGCCTCCAGCTTTCGCCACAGATCGCCGCGACGCTGCCCACCGGCTCCGACGGCCGGGCGCTGGCCGCGGCGCTGAAGCTGCTCGGCCTGTCGGCCGCCGACGCCATGACGGTCGTGCTGCTCGTCCACGCGACCGCCGGCCGCGACGTCGATGCCTTTCGGGCGCTGAGGCGATTCTACGACGACGTGTCGGAAACGGCATGCCAGGTGGCGCTGGGCCTCGAGGCCGGCTCCTCGGTGAAGCTCAGCGACGGCAGGACCCGCGGTACCCACCGCCCGCTCCACGCCGAAGGCGCCGGGCTGCGGCCGGCGACGCAAGGCCGGCCGGCCGCCTTCGGGCGGCGGCGGAACCTTCCATCAGGGCTCGCCGCCGGGAACGGCCGCAGGTCCTGACGGCTCTTCCATCCCAGCGTCCGCTTCGGACGGCTCGGGCTCCGGCGTCTGGAAGGCCGACGCCTGGCGATACTTGATGTAGTTTGGGAACAGCACAATCAGGTTGTACTGCCACCCCTCGCTGAGCTCGCGCTTGAAGCGGAACCGCGTCCCGGCCTGGACGAGTTCGAAGTCCTCCAGCCCTTCCAGCTTCCCGAAAAGCCCCTCCGGCGCGCGCCATTGCAGAGTGTCGAACAGCGTCGACGTCAGGGCCGCCAGCCGCTTCGCGCCGCGCTTCGCCTTGGCGGCGCCGTCGGCGACGAGCTTGATCCGCACGCTGGTCAGGGCGTCGCGTTCGAGGCCCCGCGCCATGACGAAGAGCTGCGGCACATCGGGCAGCGCCCGCTCAGCCACCGCGTCGGGGTCGTCGCCGATCGGAGCGTCCTCGAAATCGGCATCGGGCGCCACCTCCTCGCCCGATGCCGTCGCGGTGGCGTAGCATTCCCACTGTCCCGTCAGCAGTGCGCTCTCGTGCCACTTCATGATGCCGTCGCCGGGATCGATCGCCTGGCAGATCCGCTTCGGGTCGACCATGGCGAGGCGCACGAAGTCTTCCGCCCTCCCCGTGACGGGCGGGCTGAAGAGCCGCGGCGAGGCGATCGGCGCGACCTTCGGCACCGGTCCGGTCATCGCTGGACTCGCCCCGGGTTCCTCCGGCGGCCCCTCCCGGGCTGCCGTCGCGACGGGAGCGTCGAAGACCGAGCCGGTCGGAGCGGTGCGCTTCAGCCGGTCGCCGATCGCCTCGCCGGCCGGTGTGTTCATAAGGATCACCGCGAGACCGCCGGCGATGACGAGGGCGACGAGGCCGAGGCGGGTCGCGAGCCCGAGGACCTCGATGGGATTGAACCGGATTTCGGCCGGCGCAGCCGCGGCCACCGGCGCCTCCCAGGCCGGCTTGGCGCCGCGCTGCGCTTCCGGCACGCCCTGCGGAGGCGCCACGCGGCGGCTCTCCTCCTGCCGCTCCGGCGGCTCTCCCGGCCCCTGCAGCGCCCGCTGCCCCATGCGTTGCTTCAACCGCCCGGCAGCCCCCGCAATCGCGCCAGCGGCATTCCCCACCTGCCGCCGAAGCCGGATCGTCGCACCCACGATGCGCTCGCGGCCCCCGGCTTTGCGAAGGCCGGCCAATGCGGCCGCGAAGCCCGCAGACGCCCTCGCCGCAACCGTCGCAACGGCCCTGCCGACCGTCGATCGCGCCGGTCCCGCCAGTCTCAAGGGTTTCGAGAGCCGCGCCACCGTGTCTCCGACCCCCGGCTTACGGGCAAAGGGCCGTGCCGCGGAATGTCGCAGGATCTCCAGGCGCCCGGCGGTCCACGCCGAAAACCGCTTCGAGCCCGCGGCAAGCCTCGCGCCGATGCGCGCGATCTCCGCTCCTCGCCGCTTCGCCCGCAAGCCGGCACCGGACAGCCATCCACCCGGCCGGCCGCGCCTTGCGCGCGCCAGCAGAAGCTGTGCCTTGTCCTGAAGGGCGTCGAAGCGCATGCCGGTCTATCGCTCGTCCATTCGCAACCGCATCCGGGGGATCGGGTTCGCTACGTCAGTTCCGCCCGCGGCAGCGTCAAGAGCTCAAGGCCCCAGTCCCGAAGGCCCGAGCCCCAGACCCGAAGTATCGGGCTCGAAAGTATCGCCCCAGCCGATATGCTGGCCGCATCCATCGCCACCGGCCCTCGCCCCGCCGGCCACCCACCCGAACCGGATGCCGTAGCCCGCACCACCGAGAGGATCTGACCGCAGATTATGGCAAAACCCATGGAAGACGAAGGAGAAACGGCGGCAGCCTCGCTGCGGCCCTCGATCGTGCTCTACCAGCCGGACATCGCCGGCAACACCGGCACCATCCTGCGGCTTGCCGCCTGTTTCGGCCTTGGCGTCGAGATCGTCGAGCCGGCGGGGTTCGATGCCTCCGACCGCGCCCTGAAGCGGGCGGGGATGGACTATGCCGCCATGGCGACGCTGCGCCGCCACGACGACTTCGCCGCCTTCCTCGCCCACCGGCAGGCGCGGCCCGGCCGCATCGTCCTCCTGACCACCCGGGCCGACATCGCCTATAGCGATTTTGAGTTCCGCCCCTCCGACCGCCTGCTCTTCGGCCGCGAAAGCGCCGGGGTGCCCGAGGACGTCCACGCCATGGCCGATGCCCGTTTGACCATTCCGATGGTGCCCGGTGCCCGCTCCCTCAACCTGGCCGTCTCGGCCGGCATCGTCGCGGCGGAAGCCATGCGGCAGCTGGCGTGGCCGGTCGGCGGCTGACACCCTCGCCGGTCAGCGCAGCGGACCATCGCTCGATGCGCAAGGCGCTCGAGCGGATCACTGCTCGAATCTGTCGGAGCGTTCCTTCTGGCTTCGCATCACGGCTCGGGACGCCCCGCCCACCGGTCAGGATCCGGGCTGCGGCACCGCCGCCGGAGCCGGCGACGGCGCGGGCGAGGGCCCCGGCTCGGAGCTGCCCTCATAGATCCAGACGGCGCCGATCACGACGAGGAAGAAGACCAGGAGAAGCACGACCTGCAGCTTCATGCTGGACGGCCGGGGCTTGGAATATCTCTCTTCCGGCTGCATCCGTCAGTCTCCCCCCGTCGCTCCCGGAACGGCCTCCCGAACTGGATTAAGCGTTTGTTAAGCATACACTTGTATTGATTGTATGGCGAGTGAAAGATCGCCTCGCATAGGCTCGAGGTCCAGGATCTGCTCCGTTTCGAGGCGTCCCTCCATGAAAATCGAATTCGCCCTCGTCGCCGGCCTGCTGGCTGGCGCGATGCCGCACGCCGCCGAGGCGGCCTGGCGCCCCCTGTCGAAGGATGCCATCGAAACCGCGACCTTCCAGGACTGGCAGGCCGCGGTGGGGGAGCGGGACGCCGTCGCCGCGACGGCGCGCAGCAACGACACCGGTCCCGCCGTCCAACCGGCGGGCGAGATGGCCGAGGCGGCAGGCGCTGCCTCCACTGAGGGCGCCGCGCCCGGTTCACCCCTCGCCCTCGACCCGGCCCACACCCAGAGCGTCGCCGTCACCGGCGAGCCGGGTCTCGAAATCGCCACCCCCGCCTATTCCACCGACTTGCCCGACGAGGCCGGTCTCGAGACGGTCGACGAGCCGAAGCAGCCCGACCCGTTCCTGATCCGGCTGCAGGTCCTGCTCGACCGGGCCCACGCGTCGCCCGGCGCCATCGACGGCTTCGACGGCGAGAACACCCGCAAGGCCATCGCCGCCTACGAGAAGATGCGCGGCCTTCCCGTCGATGGTGAAGTCGATCCGGACCTCTGGGTGATCCTCTCCCTCGATCAGGGTCAGGCCACGCGGCTCTACGCGATCAGCCAGGCCGACGTGGAAGCCCGCTTCGTCGACCAGATCCCGAACGACTACGGCGAGATGGCGAAGATGGAGTGGCTCGGCTACAAGTCGCCGGCAGAGATGCTGGCCGAGCGCTTCCACATGGACGAGGATCTGCTCCTTGCCATGAACCCCGGCGTCGATCTGATGGCCGTCGGCACCCAGATCCTCGTCGCCGACGTCGGCGAGGTTCCCACCGTCAAGGTCGCCCGCATCGTCATCGACAAGGAACACGGCGAACTCGTCGCCTACGATGCCGAGGGCAACGTCGTCCTGATGAACCCGGCGACCATCGGATCCGACGAGACCCCCTCGCCCACCGGCCACCTGACGGTCACCGGCGTCGCCGAGAACCCGACCTACAGCTACAATCCGGCAAAGAACTTCACGCAAGGCAACAATACCGGCGCGCTGACCATCCCGGCCGGCCCCAACGGACCGGTCGGCTCGACCTGGATCGCCCTGTCGAAGCCGACCTTCGGCATCCATGGCACGCCGCATCCCACCCTCATCGACAAGAGCCGCAGCCATGGCTGCGTCCGGCTGACCAACTGGGACGTTGAAGCCCTGGCGCATCTCGTCCAGCCTTCCGTGACGACCGTCGAATTCCTCGAAGCCGCCGCGCCGCAGGTCGCGGTCAAATAGCTTCGATCCGTCCCGGCGAACGGGCGACCTGCGGGCCATCCCGCCGAGCATCATCGATGACAAAGCCTGAGTGCCCGGTCAGGCTCGGCCGATCATGGCGGCCGACATGGGACCCGGCCGCACCCACATCGGGCGCCATCGGGCGATCGGAATCTGTCTTCCCACCAAGTCGCTCGGCTTGTATGGGCGTAGTGCCCGGCCCTGCCGAACGGCTTGGCCCGGCGCAGCTGATCGGCGGCGACAGGAGACGGTTTGGCGCCAGAGATTTCCCCGGCCGAGGCGCGACGAATCGCGCTCACCGCCCAGGGCTTCAACGCCCGGGACCGGAACGGGACCGCGACTCCGGCACGGTTGCGCCGGGCGATCGCGCAGCTCGGCCTCCTCCAGATCGACAGCGTCAACGTCCTCGTCCGCGCCCATTATCTGCCGCTGTTCTCGCGGCTCGGCGGCTACGATCGCAGTGTCCTCGACCAGATCATGGTCGAGCGTCCGCGGCGCTTCTTCGAATATTGGGGCCACGAAGCCTCGCTCCTGCCCGCCGGCTGCCATCCGCTGTTGCGCTGGCGCATGGAGCGCGCCCGTTGCGGCAAGGGGATCTGGCGCCGGCTCGAGCCCTTTGCCGCCGAGCAGCGCGGGGAAGCCGACGCACTTCTCGCCCGGATTGCCGCAGAGGGCCCCCTGGCGGCTTCCGACGTCGCGGGCGCGGCAACCGGCCAGGGCATGTGGGTCTGGAGCGACGCCAAGCATGCCCTCGAATGGCTGTTCTGGGCCGGCCTCGTCGCGGCGGCGCATCGACGCGGCAGTTTCGAGCGGGTCTACGACCTCCCGGAGCGCGTGCTGCCGAGCGCGGTCCTCGATCTGCCCACCCCGCCGGTCGTCGACGCGCAGCGCGAACTGATCGCCCGGGCGTCCCGGGCGCTCGGCATCGCGACGGCGGACGACCTGCGCGATTATTACCGGCTGCCCGCCGCCGACGCCGCCCTCCCCATTCGCCAACTCGTCGAGGAGGGAACGCTCAGACCGGTGCGGGTCCGCGGCTGGCGACAGGACGCCTATCTCCACCGCGACGCGCGGGCCGGTCGCAGGATCGCCGGAGCCGCGCTCATCTCGCCTTTCGACCCGCTCGTCTGGCATCGCAACCGCACCGAGCGGCTGTTCGACTTCCGCTACCGCCTCGAGATCTACACGCCGCGGCACAAGCGGGAACACGGCTACTACGTGCTCCCGTTTCTCCTCGACGGCGCCCTGGTAGCCCGGGTCGATCTGAAGGCCGACCGCCAGGCCGGAACGTTGATCGTGGTCCAGGCCCATCTCGAACCGGGCGCACCGCCACACACACTCGAAGCCCTCATCGACGAGCTTCGCCGCATGGCCACCTGGCTGGAGCTGGCGGAACTCGACACCGGTCCGCTCGGCGTCGACGCGGCGGCAGCGTCGCCGGACGGCTGACGCCTGCCCTTCATGCCGTCCCATATCCGCTTGCCCAGCGTTTTGTCAGTCGGCGCTCGGCAGCCGCCGCATGGTGAATTCGATCCGGTCGCCCGGCAGCTGCCGCCAGCTCTCGACCTGCGTCCAGTAGGCGGCTTTGGGGTACTTCTCGAACCACTCGCGCGCCTTCACCCGCGCCTCGCCGCGCTCCAGCGTGAAGGTCTCGCGCACGAAGCTGTCGGTGCCGGAGGCCTGGCCTTGCGACCGATGATCGCGGGTCCGGCGCAGCTGGCGCTTCAACCCGTCGAGGGGCGGCCTTGCGAGCGGCGACATGGGGACTCCGGTGAAAAGCGGGTTTGTCTCGATCTCGGCCCAAGATAGTGTGATCTGGACGAAATAACGAATCGGACGGATCAGGGGCACGGGCCCCGCGCTGCGGGTCGGTTGGTGCGGGTGCTGCCAGCCGGCGCGCCGGCCGGCCGCCGAAAGTCGGCGAGGCCTTGAAAGGGCGCTGCCGATCGTCCGGAAGAACGGATAGAGCCGCCACGCAAAGACCTGATCTGCCGACGGGCCTGCCGGAGGACATCGAGCACAAGAAGGCGATGGCGCGCGCCTGGTTCGAGGCCCTTCGGGACCGGATCTGCGCCGCCTTCGAGGCGCTGGAGGACGAGTTCGGCGAGGAGATTTCCGCCGAGCCCGGCCGCTTCGAGCGCACCGAGTGGTTCCGCGACGGCGATGGCGGCGGCGGCGTCATGTCGATGATGCGCGGCCGGCTTTTCGAAAAGGTCGGCGTCCACGTCTCCACCGTCCATGGCGAGTTCTCGCCGGAGTTCCGCCAGCAGATCCCCGGCGCCGAGGACGATCCAACCTTCTGGGCGTCGGGCATCTCGCTGATCGCCCACCTGCACAATCCCAACGTTCCCGCCGTCCACATGAACCCCCGCATGGTGGTGACCACCCGCCAGTGGTTCGGCGGCGGCGCCGATCTGACGCCGACGCTGGAGCGCCGCCGCAGGCAGGACGACGCGGATGCGGTCGCCTTCCACCGGGCGCTGAAATTCGTCTGCGACCGGCATCGCCGGGTTGCCGACTACGAGAAGCTGAAGGAGTGGTGCGACGAGTATTTCTATCTGCCGCATCGCGACGAGTCCCGCGGCGTCGGCGGCATCTTCTATGACTGGCTGCATTCGGCCGCCGACGCCGGCGGCTGGGACGAGGACTTCGCCTTCACCCGCGACGTCGGCAAGGCGTTCCTCGTGGTCTATCCCCACATCGTCCGGCAGAACGCCCCCCTGCCCTTCACGCCCGAGGATCGCGAAGAACAGCTGGTCCGTCGGGGCCGCTATGTGGAGTACAACCTGCTCTACGACCGCGGAACACTGTTCGGGCTGAAGACCGGCGGAAATGTCCAGTCGATCCTGTCTTCCATGCCGCCGATAGTTAAATGGCCGTGATTTATCGTCTTCACCGAAATTTTTACCGCGCCGGTTGAACCACTATATATTTCAGGACGTTTTCCTCCCGTATGAACCAATGAAACAAATTGGGAGGATCTCATGTACGAACTGGATTGCAGCACGGTGTTTCCGGCTTGCGAGCGCGTCATCCGCGCCGACACCAAGGCCGGCGTCATCCGCCGGGCGATCGCCCAGGCCCAGGCGCTCGGCATCGAGCGGATCACGCCGTCCCTGATGGATTCGCTGCGCGAGAAGACCATCGAGCGTCCCGAGTCTGACGCCCGCGCCGCCTGAGGCACGCGCCCTTCGAAAACGAACGACCCGGCGGCGGCATCCTTGCGGATGCCGCCGCTTTCGTGTTCGGGGCATGTCGGTTACCGGTCAAGCCGACTCCCGCTTCGAGCCTGGCCGGACAGATGCACCAGCATCGCGCCGGCCGCATCGGGCATCGCCTCGTCTTCCCCGATGGCCGCATTAGTTTCGCGCCGATGATGCCCGGTTCAGGACCCCGCCCGCGACTTCTGCCCGACCGGGCGTTCCCGCCATACGCCTATCTCCCCGGGCGATTTCCGCATCCACTGCGTCATCGCGAAGGCCACAGCTACGACGCGGAGCCGGACGCGACGGTGCGTGTGGATGCGGCGCTGACGTCGGAGGCGTTCCGATGGGGCGTCGATCTCTTCAATTTCGGCTACTATTGGGAAGCTCACGAAGCGTGGGAAGGCTTGTGGCAGGCTTCTCGCGAGGCACCCGAGCAGCGGAGCTTCCTCCACGCGCTGATCCTCCTCTCAGCCGCTGGCGTCAAGCTGCGGGAGGGAAAGGACGTACCTGCCTTACGGCACACCAGACGCGCCGCATGCCTGCTCCGCACGCTTTCAGACCAGCGGAACTTCAAGGCTGCGATCGGCATGCCGCCGGAGGAACTCGCCGATCGCGCCGAAGCCGATGCGCTGGCAGGAGCCCGTCTTCACGCCTCCGTATCGCCGATACCGAGGGCTGCGTTTGAATTCACGCTGGTCCCGAATTAGATGGAGACGATCGAGCAGACTTGCGTCCTTGCCGCAGCCCGTCAATGGTGCACAGGGCAGGCCACGAGGGTCTGGTCGGAAGGCAGGAAATCGGGAAACACATGGCTCAGACAGGCACAGTAAAGTTCTTCAACGCGGACAAGGGGTTCGGCTTCATCACTCCCGACAACGGCGGCAGTGATATCTTCGTCCACGCTTCGGCTCTTGAACGATCCGGCCTCAGGTCGCTGAACGACGGCGACAAGGTGTCCTTCGACACCGAGCCGGACAATCGCGGCAAGGGGCCGAAGGCGGTCAACATTCAGATGGCCTGAGCGCCAAAAGTGGACCGGGCTGTTCATCTTGGGCACCCGGTCCACCTTTCGAACAAGGCGTCTACTTCTCTTCGCGGGTCTCGGCTGCCTTCGCCACCCGGGCGGCCTTGAGGCGCGCCGATTTATCTACGTCCGCTTTGACCCGAGTGGCCTCCAGCTTCTGGGACTTGGTCGTCGTCTTGTCCTCTCGAAGCTGCTTGAAATGCTTATCGGCGCTCGTCCGGGCATCTGAGTCGCTGCTCATTTATTCGCGTTCCTGATGGGGACCGTCTTGATCGCTCGCCTGGGGGCTGGACGCTCCATCGTCTTCCTTCTTCGCGATCTTGGCGTCCAGTTTCGCGGCCTTCTTCGCGGCCTTGGCTTTGTCGCGTTCCTGACGCTCCATGTTGAAGTTCGGCTTTCTGGCCATTCTGTCTCCTGAGGTGTTGCGGCCCCTGTTCTTGGCAGGGGGCCAGAGCATGATCGGCGAAAAGGGGAACGGTGTCCGGGAGAAATCATGCAGCAAGAAGAGGATGGAGCGGGATGTCGATCGAAGCTGATCTCATCCCGCCCTGGAGCATGATCCCGAAAGGTGGCTTGCCGGCTTTCGGAAAAGAGCATGCGGAACAAAGATCCTGAGCGGTGTGGCGATTCGAAGAAAGGCCATCCCAGTCGAGCGAACCGGCGACGGTTCAGCCAGCGGCCCCCTCAACGCTTGGCCTGCCGGATGGAGCCTCATCGCTGGGTTTTCAGATAGTCCTTCCCCGCACGCGTCGGATACCATTTCGAGTCGCGGCGTTCGATGAAGCCGAGCTTGGTAAGATCCGGAATCAGGCCGGTGTTTGGGTGATCCGCGGGTTCGCGGATGAGTCTGGTCAGCAGCGACCGACTTTCGGCCGTCATACGCGCCAAAGCCATATCAATATCCTTTCCGGAAGTGACCGCAGATCGCCCCGCCTTACCGCCGGTGCGACGGAAGCGGCTCGCTTCAGTCCTATTTCTATCGCTGAGCGGGGCAGCGTTGGGACGACCGATGCCTGTCAGGGCAGGTCTGCGCGTCGATCGAGGCGGAATGCTCGACGCCAAAAAACAGGCCGGGCCGATGCACAGGCTGGACGAACACAGGCTGGATTGCCTGCTCCGGACCATGACAGACATGGTCCGGATCGCTCACCGACGATGGGCCCTGACTTTCGGCTGCGCGCCGCCGCGACGTTGGCTTTGCACCCGGGAGCTGCCGGGCGGGAGGGGCTCGCAGTTCTCTTCTGAACGAAGCCGGCTTGTGGTGCACCCGACAGGATTCGAACCTGTGACCTTCGCCTTCGGAGGGCGACACTCTATCCAGCTGAGCTACGGGTGCAGTCCGGCGCGAGACGCCGATTTTCCAGCTGCCGATCCCCTACCCGATCTGCGGCGCGCCGGCAAGGGAGAGTGAGGCAGAAGGTTCGAGTTTTCGCATCGGCCGGCCCGCGATCCGTTGTTTCGGGTCCGGCGACCGACGGATCGAACGGCACCGGGTCGCGAGGCCCACGCCAATCAGGCGGCAAAGCTTCGATCGAGCAATCGATCTCGTCGCGACGCCAGATCCCGAAGAATTCCTGCGACGCGACCGGGCGGCATCGCCGATGCCGCCCCTCATTGCACCTGGGACGAAGCCCGCCCCCGGCGCGATTCGGCCTCGGGAGCCGCCAGGCGGTCCGCTCTACTGATGCGCCAGGATCGCCAGGAGCAGCAGCGCCACGATGTTGGTGATCTTGATCGCCGGGTTCACCGCCGGGCCCGCCGTGTCCTTGTAGGGATCGCCCACCGTGTCGCCCGTGACGGAGGCCTTGTGGGCGTCGGAGCCCTTCATGTGGCGCACGCCCGCCGCGTCGACGAAGCCGTCCTCGAAGGATTTCTTGGCGTTGTCCCAGGCGCCGCCGCCGGAGGTCATCGAGATGGCGACGAAGATGCCGGTGACGATGACGCCGAGCAGCATGCCGCCGACCGCCGAGAAGGCCTGGCTCTTGTCGGAGATCACATAGACGGCGAAATAGACCACCACCGGCGCCAGCACCGGCAGCAGCGAGGGAACGATCATCTCCTTGATCGCCGCCTTGGTCAGAAGATCCACCGCCCGGGCATAGTCCGGCCGCTCGGTGCCGGCCATGATGCCGGGCTTCTCGCGGAACTGGCGGCGCACCTCCTCGACCACCGAGCTCGCCGCCCGGCCGACCGCCGTCATCGCGATGCCGCCGAACAGGAACGGGATCAGGCCGCCGAGCAGGAGGCCGACGACCACATAGGGGTTGGTGAGGGCGAAGTCCGGCTGGACGCCGCGGAAGTATTGAAAGCCGTTGCCGGCGTCGGCCTGTTGGATGAAGTACTGGAGGTCGTAGTTGTAGGCGGCGAACAGCACCAGCGCGCCGAGGCCGGCCGAGCCGATGGCATAGCCCTTGGTGACCGCCTTGGTGGTGTTGCCCACCGCATCCAGCGCGTCGGTGGACTTGCGGACATCGGCCGGCAGACCGGCCATCTCGGCAATGCCGCCGGCATTGTCGGTGACCGGGCCGAAGGCGTCGAGGGCGACGATCATGCCGGCGACGCCGAGCATGGCGGTGACCGCGATGCCGGTGCCGTAGAGGCCGGCCAGCTGGTAGGTCGAGATGATGCCGGCGACGATGGCGATGGTCGGCAGCGCCGTCGCCTCGAGGGACACCGCGAGGCCCTGGATGACGTTGGTGCCGTGGCCCGAGACCGAGGCCTCGGAGATCGAGCGCACCGGCCGGAAGCCGATGCCGGTGTAGTATTCGGTGATCCAGACGATCAGCCCGGTGACGGCGAGGCCGACGATGCCGCAGATGAACAGGTTGAGGCCGTTGATCGTCACGCCGGCCGAGGACTGGCCGATGTCGCCGAAGCCGACGGTCGCCCAGGTGGCGATGCCGAGACCGACGATCGACAGCAGCGTCGTGACCCACAGCCCCTTGTAGAGCGCGCCCATGATCGAGCCGTTGGCGCCGAGCCGGACGAAGAAGGTGCCGATGATCGAGGTGACGATGCAGGCGCCGCAGATCGCCAGCGGATAGAGCATCACGCTTTCGGTCACATTGGAGCCGGCGAAGAAGATCGCGCCGAGCACCATGGTGGCGACGACGGTCACCGCATAGGTCTCGAAGAGGTCTGCCGCCATGCCGGCGCAGTCGCCGACATTGTCACCCACGTTGTCGGCGATGGTCGCCGGGTTGCGCGGATCGTCCTCGGGAATGCCGGCCTCCACCTTGCCGACGAGATCGCCGCCGACGTCGGCGCCCTTGGTGAAGATGCCGCCGCCGAGGCGGGCAAAGATCGAGATCAGCGAGGCGCCGAAGCCGAGCGAGACGAGCGCGTCGATGATCGTGCGATCGGCCGGCTGGAAGCCGAACCAGGAGGTCAGGGCGAAGAAATAGAGGGTGACGCCGAGGAGCGCCAGGCCCGCGACCAGCATGCCGGTGATGGCGCCGGACTTGAAGGCGACGGAGAGGCCGAGGCCGAGCGAGCGGGAGGCCGCCTGCGCGGTGCGCACATTGGCCCGAACCGAGACGTTCATGCCGATGAAGCCGGCGAGGCCGGAGAGGATCGCCCCGATGGCGAAGCCGGCCGCCGCATAGAGGGACAGGAGGAACCAGGTCAGCGCGAAGACGACGACGCCGACGATGGCGATGGTCGTGTACTGCCGGGCGAGATAGGCCTGCGCCCCCTCGCGGATCGCGCCGGCGATCTCCTGCATGCGCGCCGAGCCCTGATCGGCAGCGAGGATCGAGCGGGTCGCCCAGATGGCGTAGACGATCGCGAGCAGCCCGCAAAGGGCCACCACCAGTAGAATTGTCGGCATGCCGTTTCCTCACTTGGTCGCCGGCGCTTCAGGCCGACGACGATCCCATTGTCGTTCTTCGATTTTGTCGGTCTTGCAGTCCTGGCGTTCTTGAATGCCGGCCGATCTTGCTCCCCCACGGCCTTGGCAAGCCGAGGTTATATGAGCGCGTCGCCGCGTCAAGCGCAGCGAAGGGATGGGATCCCGGCGGTGGGAAGGGTCAGCCCGGCAGCAGACGGGCGCCGGCCCGGCGCGCTTCGAGAACGACGGCCGCAAGGCAGACGAGCACGATCGGCACGCCGACGACGTTCATCGTCTCCCAGCCGCTGGCGACGAAAACCCGTCCCGACATGAAGGAGGACAGGGCCACCGTGGTGAACAGGACGAGGTCGTGGAAGCCCTGCGTCTTGTTCTTCTCGGACGGCCGGTAGGTCTCGGCGACCATCGCCGTCGCGCCGATGAAGCCGAAGTTCCAGCCGAGGCCGAGCAGCACGAGGCCGAGCCAGAACTGCCAGATGGCCTCGCCGGAGAGGAACACGGCGAAGCTGAGGAGGAGCGCGACGAGGCCGGCCGCGATGATCCGCTCCTTGCCGTAGCGCGCGATCAGCCGGCCGGTGAAGAAGCTCGGCCCGAACATCGCCATGACATGCCACTGGATGCCGAAGAAGCCGACCTCCTTCGGCAGGCCGCAGGCGACGATGGCGAGCGGCGCCCCGGTCATCACGAAGCTCATCATCGCGAAGCTGCCGACGCCGCAGACGAGCGCCGTCAGGAAGCGCGGCTGGGCGATGATGACGCCGAGCGGGCGGGCCGGCTCGGCGGGCGCTGCGCCGCTCTGGACGGGCGCAGCCTCGGGAATGCGCAGCCGGGACAGGACGACGACCCCGAGAAGCCCGAGGATCGACAGACCGAAGAAACCGCCGGCAAATTCCGCCGGGCGGAACGCGTCGGTGGTGAAGTTGACCATCTGCGGGCCGATGACGGCGGAGAACATGCCGCCGGCCAAGACAATGGCGATCGCCCGCGCCTGGTAGTCCGGCGGCGCGCCGTCGGTCGCGGCGAAGCGATACTGCTGGGTGAAGGCATTGCCGCAGCCGACGAGGATTAGGGACAGGACGAAGGGCCAGAAGGATTGGGCGATGAGCGAGAACCCGGCGCAGAGGCCACCCACCGAAACGAACAGCGCCCCGGCCGAAAAGCCGAGGCGGCGGCCGATCGCCCGCATGAGAGCGGCCGCCGGAAGCGCACCCAGCGCCACGCCGACATTGAATCCGGTGACGGGAAGCGTCGCCCAGGACTTGTCGTCCATGAGCAGCCAGGTGCCGGCGAGGCCGCCCGTCGAGATCGCCACCGGCGCCGCCGAGCCGACCACCGCCTGGGCGGCGGCGAGGACGAAGGCGTTGCGCCGCGCCGTCGCCGCGCCCCTTGCCTGCGCCAGCCCGCCGGCGGCCACCGGCATCACGACGGCTCGCTTCCGTCAGCCCCTCGGGTCTCGTCCGCCCCTCGGGTGTCGTCCACCAGGGCGCCCGGCTGTGGCCGGTCGGCCTTGTCGGGGCGGTTTTCCTTGGCGATGCGGTCGAGCACGGCGTTGATGAGCCGCGGCTCCTCGTCGGTGTAGAATGCGCGGGCGACATCGACATATTCGTTGACGATCACCGCCACCGGCACATCGAGCCGCGAGCGGATCTCGAAGACGCCGGCCCGCATGATCGCCCGCAGCGTCGTGTCGAGGCGGGCGAGCGGCCAGTCCTTCGGCAGCGCCGCGTGGATCAGGGGGTCGATGACCCGCTGCTGGCGCACCACGCCGGAGACGACGTCGCGAAACCAGCCGGCATCGGCGGAGCGGTACTGTTCCCCGTCGATCTCCTGGCCGAGGCGGTAGGATTCGTACTCCGCCACCGTCTCGAGCAGGTTCGAGCCGCCCACATCCATCTGGTAGAGCGCCTGGACGGCGGCGAGCCGCGCCGCGCCGCGCTTGTTGGCGGCCTTCACCGGCCGGGGCGGCTGATGCGGATCGGCCATGGTCAGTCTCCCAGCTGCTCGCGGAGGGCGATCATCCGCAGCGCCGTCTTGGCCGCCTCGCCGCCCTTGTCCTTGCGGGCCGGATCGGCGCGCACCAGGGCCTGCTCCTCGTTCTCGACGGTCAGGATGCCGTTGCCGACGGCGATCCCCTCGTCGATGGACAGCGTCATCAGCGCCCGGGCGGATTCACCCGCGACGATGTCGAAATGGAAGGTCTCGCCGCGGATGACGCAGCCGAGCACGACATAGCCGTCGAACTCGGTACCACCGCCGTCGGCGCCGGACAGGGCGAAGCCGATCGCCGCCGGCGCTTCCAGCGCGCCGGGCACGGTGACGACCTCATGGGTTGCGCCGGCGGCATCCAGCGCCGCCTTGGCGCCGGCGAGGAGATGATCGGCGATGTGCTCGTAGTAGCGCGCCTCGACGATCAGGATGTGCGGGTTGGCCGCCATGGGGTCTGGTCCTTTCAGGGCCTGTCGTCGCCGGACGCCGTCATGCGTCTGCCGGTCGATCGTGGGATCAGCGGGGCGACTTCGAGCAAGAGAATCGAGAGCGGCGCGCGGCCGGCCAAGCAGCAAGGAGCCGCTTCAGCCGGTCGGCGCGCCGAACAGGCGCTCGGCATAGCGCGCAATCTGGTCGATCTCAAGATTGACGCTGTCGCCGACGGCGCGATCGCCCCAGGTGGTCACGCTGAGCGAGTGGCGGATGAGCAGCACGTCGAAGACGTCGTCCTCCACCGAATTCACCGTCAGCGACGTGCCGTCGAGGCAGATCGAGCCTTTCCTGGCGATATAGCGCTTGAGGGCTGCCGGAGCCTTGAGCCGGAAACGGACCGCCTCCCCCTCGTCCTCGCGCGAGACGATCTCGGCCAGCCCGTCTACATGGCCCGAAACGAGGTGGCCGCCGAGTTCGTCGCCGACCTTCAGGGAGCGCTCCAGATTGACGCGCGTTCCGGGGCCCCAGCCGCCGGCGGTGGTCAGCCGCAGCGCCTCCTCCCAGGCCTCGACCTCGAACCACCGGGAATTAGCCGTCTCGTCCGGCAACGCCGTCACCGTCAGGCAGACGCCGGCGCAGGCGATGGAGGCGCCGATCGCGATCGTCGCCGGATCGTATTCCGTGGCGATACGGAAGCTGCGGCCCTTCTCGCGCGGCTCCGCCGCCTCGATCCGGCCGATATCGGTGACGATCCCGGTGAACATCAGGCAATCTCCTCGCAGGCAAAGTCGAACCAGGTGTCGGCGCCGAAGACGTCCTGCCGCAGCAGCCTGTAGCGGCTACGGGCCGCCGCGACGTTGAGCGGCGGGACGATCCCCGGCTCGCCGATCTCCACCGCCCCCTCGACGAGGATCAGCCGGTCGACAAGCCTGTCGGCGAGAAAGCTCGCAGCGATGTTCGCCCCGCCCTCGACCAGGATCGAGGTGATGCCGGTGGCGGCGAGATCCTCGAGCAGTTCCGGCAGGGCGACGCGGCCGGTCGCCGGGTCGGCGACGCAGGCGACGAAGGTCACCCCCGCCTCGGCCAGCGCGGCGCGTCGCTGCGGGTCGGACGTCTCGAAGGTGGCGATCATCGTCGGCACGCTGCGGGCGGTGCGGGCGACGGTCATCTCCGGCGACGTCCTGAGGTTGGGGTCGAGGATGATGCGCGCCGGCGAGCGGCCGGCCATGCCCGGCAGCCGGCAGTCGAGGCGCGGATCGTCCTCCAGCGCGGTTCCGGCCCCGACGAGAATGGCGTCGTGACGAGCCCGCACCAGATGGGTCTGGGCGTCGGAGACGGCGCCGGTGATCTTCACCTGGCCGCCGCCGCGAATGCCGATCCGCCCGTCCCGCGACAGGGCCATCTTGAGCGTGATCCCCGGGCGGCCGCGCCGGTGCCGGGTCAGGTAGCCCTCGATGGTGCGCGCGGCCTCCCTGTCCATCACGCGCCGCGTCACGGCGACGCCGCCGGCCATCAGCATCCGGTGGCCCTTGCCGTCGACCCGCGGGTCGGGGTCGGCGGCGGCCGAGACCCCCCGGGCGATGCCGGCGCGCACCAGCGCCTCGGCGCAGGGCGGCGTGCGGCCGTGATGGGCGCAGGGCTCGAGGGTGACATAGGCGGTGGCGCCGCGGGCGAGTTCGCCCGCCTCGGCCAGCGCCCCCGCCTCCGCATGCGGCCGGCCGCCGAGGGCGGTGACGCCGCGCCCGACGATGCGCGGGCCCTCGCCGTCGTTGCGCACGATCAGGGTCGCGACGGACGGATTGGTGCCGGTGCGCCCGACATGGCGCATCGCGTAGCGGATCGCCGCCGCCATGAACGAGCGGTCCTCGGGCCGTTCCGGCGCGAAGGCCGACGGGTCGTTCGCCGTCAGGGTTGCGTCAGTCGCCATGGGGATCGCCCTCCTCGGAACCCGGAGCCGGCTTGACCGTCTCGATCGCGATCGCCGTGTGGGACCGGGCGAGTTCCCCGATCACGGATTCGAAATCGCTCGCCTCGGCGAAGTCGCGATAGACCGAGGCGAAACGCACATAGGCAACGTCGTCGAGGCCCCGCAGCGCCTCCATCACCATCGCCCCGATCGCCTCGGATCGCACCTCCGGCTCGCCCATCTGCTCCAGCCGCCGGACGATGCCCGAGATCATCCGCTCGACCCGCTGGGGATCGACCGGCCGCTTCCTGAGGGCGATCTCCACCGAACGGGCGAGCTTGTCGCGCACGAACGGCACCCGCTTGCCGGATTTCTTCAGGACGTGGAGTTCGCGCAGCTGAACCCGCTCGAAGGTGGTGAAGCGGCCCGAACAGTCCGGGCAGATCCGCCGGCGGCGGATCGCCGCGCCGTCCTCGGCGGGGCGCGAATCCTTCACCTGGCTGTCCTGGGACCCGCAATAGGGACAGCGCATGTCTCACTCACTCCAGCATCCGTCAAAGAAAAGGCCGCTCAAACGCGGCCTTCCCCAGATAGTCATGATTCTTCCGGCCGAAAAGCGAAAGGCCGCTCAGATCGCCTGGTAGATCGGGAAACGGTCCGTCAGCGCGACGACGCGTTCCTTCACCGATGCCTCGATCTCGGCATTGCCGTCTTCCGAATTGGCCTTGCGCTGCCCGTCGAGCACCTCGAGGATCAGCTTGCCGACCTCGCGGAATTCCGCCGTGCCGAAGCCGCGGCTGGTCGCCGCCGGGGTGCCGAGGCGGATGCCCGAGGTCACCATCGGCTTCTGCGGGTCGTTCGGCACGCCGTTCTTGTTGCAGGTGATGTTCGCCCGGCCGAGCGCCTTCTCGGAGTCCTTGCCGGTGAGGTTCATCGGCCTGAGGTCGACCAGCATCAGATGGGTGTCGGTGCCGCCCGAGACGATGTCGAGGCCGCCCTCGCGCAGCGTCTCGGCGAGCACCTTGGCGTTTTCGCAGACGGCCGCGATGTAGGACTTGAAGCCCGGCTGCAGCGCCTCGCCGAAGGCAACCGCCTTGCCGGCGATGACATGCATCAGCGGTCCGCCCTGGAGCCCCGGGAAGATCGCCGAATTGATCTTCTTGGCGATGTCCTCGTCATTGGTGAGGACGATGCCGCCGCGCGGTCCGCGCAGGGTCTTGTGGGTCGTCGAGGTGGCGACATGGGCGTGCGGGAACGGGTTCGGATGATGGCCCGCCGCGACCAGACCGGCGAAATGCGCCATGTCGACCCAGAGGAACGCCCCGACCTTGTCGGCGATCGCCCGGAAGCGCGCAAAGTCGATATGGCGCGAATAGGCCGAGCCGCCGGCGACGATCACTTCCGGCTTGTGGTCGACGGCGAGGCGCTCGACCTGGTCGTAGTCGATCAGGCCGGTCGAGGTGTCGAGCCCGTACTGCACCGCGTTGAACCAGCGGCCGGACATGTTCGGCTTGGCGCCGTGGGTGAGATGCCCGCCGGCGTCGAGGCTCATGCCGAGCAGCGTCGCGCCGGGCTTCGACAGCGCCAAAAGCACCGCCTGGTTGGCCTGGCTGCCGGAATTGGCCTGGACATTGGCGTATTCGCAGCCGAACAGCTGCTTCACCCGCTCGATCGCCAGTTCCTCCACGAGGTCGACATACTGGCAGCCGCCGTAATAGCGACGGCCGGGATAGCCCTCGGCATATTTGTTGGTGAGGACGGAGCCCTGCGCCTCCATCACCGCGCGCGAGACGATGTTCTCCGAGGCGATGAGCTCGATCTCGTGGCGCTGGCGGCCGAGCTCCTTCTCCATGGCGGAGAAGACGTCCGGATCGCTCTGGGAAATGGAGGTCGTGAAGAAACCCGAGAAATCGTTCTTCGGATCGGCGCTCTGGGCCTGGCTCATGCTGGCACTCTCCCTATGGCGACGGCGCTCTCTGTGGCGAATGGCGCTCTGCGGCGGGGCGTGGCCAGAGCGGACGATGATCGCTGCGTGGGCCGGCCCGGAGCAGGCGACTTAGCACAGCCCGGAACCATCTCCAAGCAGCCTCGCGTCCGCCGTGCCGCCCCGTACACCATGGCGCCACGGCATGGCGGCTTTGCGCCCGGGCCGAGCGGGAAGCCGGACACCGCAAGCCCTGGCATCAGGCGGCCGGCATGGGGCGGAAGCGGCAACCCGCCTTCGGACAGCGCGCCTGCCGAACGGTCATGCCGCGCCGGCGAGTTCCTTGTCGACCAGCGCCATCGCCCGGCCGCAGGCCTGGTCCATGTTGTAATAGGCGTAGTCGCCGAGCCGGCCGGCGAACCACACCTTGCCCCGCAGCTTCCCGGCAGCCTCCACATAGGGCCTCAGCATCTCCGCGCTCTGCGGCGTCGGCACCGGATAGAAGGGCTCGTTGCGCCCGCGGGCATAGGCCTCGGGAAACTCCTTGACGAGCACGCTGCGGCTGGTCTGCCCGGTGATGTGGGAGAGATCGGTGACCCGCGTGTAGCCGTCCGCCCCCGGATAGCTGATCGTTCCCACCGGCTGGCTCTTCTCCCCGGCGGCGAAGCTCAGATCGAAGCGGACGCTGCGATAGGGCAGTTCGCCGTGGCGATGATCGAAATAGGCGTCGATCGGCCCGGTATAGACGACCTTCGCCGACGGGTGGCGGGCGCGTGCGTCGGCAAATTCGGTGTTCAGCGCGATCTCGATCCTGGGATGGGCGAGCATCCGCTCGAACAAAGCGGCATATCCGCCGGCCGGCATCGCCTGGTGACGGCTCTGGAAGTATCGGTCGTCATGGCTGATCGAGACCGGCAGGCGCGCCAGCACCGACGGGCTCAACTCTTCCGGCTTGAGGTCCCACTGTTTGCGGACATAGTTGAGATAGACGTTTTCATGGAGAAACCGCGCGAATTCGGCGATCGCCGGGTTCGGACTGTCGAGCAGCTTGCCGATCGTCACCCGCGTCCCGAAGCCGTGGTCGGCGACGAGGGCCGCCGAGATCCTGTCGGCCGCAGGCCCGGGGAAGACCTGCTGCAGCGAGTCGAGATTGAACGGCAGCGTGACCAGCCGGTCGCCGATCGCCACCATGGTGCGGTGGACATAGGGCCGCCAGTCCGTGAACTGCGAGAGATACTCCCAGATCCGGTCGCTGCCGGTATGGAAGATATGCGGGCCGTATTTGTGGATGACGTTGCCGTCGGCATCGCTGAAATCATAGGCGTTGCCGCCCAGATGATCGCGCCTGTCGACGATGAGGACCCGCTGATCCAGCGTCCGGGCGATCCGCTCGGCGACGACCGCCCCGGTAAAGCCGGCGCCGGCCACCAGCCAGCGAACGGCGCCGCTCAAGCTCTGCTCCCGATGCAGCCTTCGCGCCCGATGCAACCTTCGCGATTGTGGATGTTTGGCTCAGTCAAACGGCAGCCCCCGATACCCGCGACATGGCCCGTCGCCATCTGACCTTCCCTGGAAGAGCGAACGCTAAGGTCAGTCGGAAGTCTTCTACGAGATCTCTCCCTAGGGCAACCAGAAAATGCGGAAAGCCGACGATATCGGATATGAGCCGCGTGCCTCGCTGCCATGTGCCGAGCGACCGGAACTGTGACCGGTGCCGGAGCAACCTGATCGAGAGAGCCCCCCAAACGAAGACAGCGGCGGCCGGATCGCCGTCCGGCCGCCGCTGCTCTTGTCTGATCATGCCACCATGGCGAGAACCGCGCATGACGATGCGCGACCCGCCCGATGTCCCGTCGCCAGGTCAGTCGACCCGATAGAGCGGCACCGGCGGCCTGCCGTCGCCGGGGCCGCGCGTGTCGGAACCCCGGCGCGGGCCGCGATCCTGGTCGCCCCGGCCGCCACGGCCGCCGCGATCGCCGCGGTCGAAGTCGGCCCGGTCCGGTCCGCGATCGCGGTCGAAGCCGGGACGACCGTCGCGGTCGCCTCGACCGCCCCGGTCGCCATAGTCGCGCCGGTCGTCGTCACGGCCGCGGTGATGGTCGCCGCGATCCCGGTCACGGCCGCCGTCCCGGTCCCGGTCGCGGTAGTCCCCGCGATCGTGATCCCGCCCGCGGTCGCCGCGATGGCCGCGGTCGCGGTCGGGCCCGCGATGGCCGCGGAAGCGGTCCCGGTCGCCGTAGAAGTTGCGGCTGCGGTAATGGTCGCCCCAGTAGCTGTCGACGGAGAAGGTGATCACCGGCGCCGGATAGGCATCGAAGTCGCGGCGCCCGGAATAGTTGCCACCGGTGAGTGAGATGTAGTTCGCCGAGATCCAGCCGCGCTGGCCGCGAAAGCGCACATCGCACCAGGAGCGGGTCTGCAGGCAGCCGAAGACCCGGAGGCGCTCGCCGGCGACCAGCACGTCGACGACCGGATAGTCGGTCGAGGGTCCGGCGCGCAGGTTGACATTGGTGGTCGCCACGGCCCGTTCCGAGGCGTTGGCCGTGCCCGCGGGGGCCGCGACGACGCCTGCCAGCGCGGCCGCAGCGAGAAGCGTCTTCATCATGATGGGTGTTCCTCCTGCCGAAATTCCTGGTCGGGGGCTCCCGACCCTTTCGACTGCAGGAAAACATAGCGCGCCCGAACGGTTCCGTAACGGCGCCTTCATCCCGCATTCATGTTGAACGGAGACTGAAGTCTCCGGCCGCTGGAGGCGCCTCCGGCCGGCCGGCCTGCCCGGGCCTTCTCGCCCAGCGCCGGACGCGCAGCCCTCGCGCCAGCCGCGTCCCTCAGAGCCGCGCCTCGATCGCGTCCCAGATCATCGCCGCGATATCGTTGCCGCCGAAGCGGGCCACTTCGCGGATGCCCGTCGGCGAGGTTACGTTGATCTCCGTCATCAGCCCGCCGATCACGTCGATGCCGACGAAGAGCAGGTTGCGCTCTTTCAGCGCCGGGCCGATCCGCTCGCAGATTTCCCGCTCGCGCTCGGTCAGTTCGGTCGCCGTCGCGACGCCGCCGACATGCATGTTGGAGCGCGCGTCGGTCTCGGCCGGCACCCGGTTGATCGCGCCCGCCACCTCGCCGTCGACGAGAATGATGCGCTTGTCGCCCTGGCGCACGTCCTTCAGGTAGCGCTGGACGATGAACGGCTCGCGGTAGAGAAGGCCGAAGGTCTCGAAGAACGAGGTGAGATTGCGGTCCTGCGGGGGGATGTGGAAGACCCCCGCCCCGCCATTGCCGTAGAGCGGCTTCATGATGATGTCGCCGAATTCGGCGCGAAAATCCATCACCTCGGCCATGTCCTTGGTGATGAGCGTCTCGGGCATCAGGTCGGGAAATTCGGTGACGAAGATCTTCTCCGGCGCATTGCGCACCGAAGCCGGATCGTTGACCACCAGCGTCTTCGGCTGCACCCGCTCCAGAATGTGGGTCGCGGTGATATAGGCCATGTCGAAGGGCGGGTCCTGGCGCAGCAGCACGACGTCGCTGTCGCCGAGGTTGCGCTTCTCGGTGGCACCCAGCGTGAAATGCTTGCCCTGTTCCTCGCGCAGTTCCATCGCCTCGCCGCGCACCGTCACCGTGCCGTCGCGCAGCGACAGCTTGTCCGGGGTGTAGTGGAACAGCGAATGCCCCCGCCGCTGTGCCTCCAGGCACATGGCGAAGGTCGAATCGCCCTTGATCGAGATCGACGAGACATGGTCCATCTGGACCGCGACATCGAGTGCCATGGCGGCATCCCCGCTAACAATGATCGTTGCCGCAGGTGGTAGCGCTGGGCCGCGGCGGTGGCAATGGCATCGCCGGTGACGGCATGGTCACCCTTCGGCGCGTCCCGGGTCGCACGCGGCCGGCCGGCATCTGCCGCGGCGACGGGCACCGGGCGTCGCCGCAGGTGGCAGGGCGGCCCCGACGGGCCGGGATGATCGCCAGTCCTCGCCTCGCCGCCAGGACCGCCCCTCCCTGCGCCGAATTGCCTGCCGCCCCGTCTTCCGCCACCGCCTCGCCGTCTGTTTCCGGCGGTCGGCGCTCCTTGCCGCAGTGCTGTTTGCGCCCCCTCAAGGCCCGGTCAAGCCTAGGGACGTTTCTTGCTCGCCAATGCTGCATGCCGGCGAAACCCGCCTCCTGCGGCTCGCCGTCGCGCCATCTTCAGCGACACCACACCATCGAGGCACCCCGCGTGGAACACTTCGACTTCATCGTCATCGGCTCAGGTCCCTCGGGCCGCCGCGCGGCGATCCAGGCCGCCAAGCTCGGCCACGGCGTCCTCGTCGTGGAACGCGGCCGCAAGGTCGGCGGCGTTTCGGTCCACACCGGGACGATCCCGTCGAAGACCCTGCGCGAGACGGTCCTCAACCTCTCCGGCTGGCGCGAGCGGGGCTTCTACGGCCGCGCCTACCGGGTGAAGAAGGACATCACCGCGGCCGACCTGCGCGACCGCCTGCACCTGACCCTCGGCCACGAGGTCGAGGTGCTGGAGCATCAGTTCGCCCGCAACCGCGTCACCACGATGCGCGGCGAGGCCCGCTTCGTCGACGCCCATTCGATCGAGGTGCATGGCGATGAGGGCGAGACCCAGCGCTTCACCGCCGACAACTTCCTCATCGCCGTCGGCACCAAGCCGTTCCGGCCGGCCTACATCCCCTTCGACGGCAGGACCGTCCTCGACTCCGACGAGATCATCGAGCTCGCCGCCCTGCCCCGTTCCATGGCGATCATCGGCGCCGGCGTCATCGGCGTCGAATATGCGACGATCTTCAACGCCCTCGACGTCAAGGTCACGCTGATCGAGCCGCGCGACACCATGCTCGACTTCATCGACAGGGAGCTGCTCGAGGACTTCACCTACCAGCTGCGCGACAGCGGCATGGCCCTGCGCTTCGGCCACAAGGTCGAGGCGGTGCGCAAGCTCGACGACGGCTTCTGCGAGATCGTCCTCGAGGGCGGCCGCCACGTGCGCAGCCAGATGGTGCTCTTCGCCGCCGGCCGGATGGGCTCGACCACCGCCCTCAACCTCGAGGCCTGCGGGCTCACCACCGACCATCGCGGCCGGCTGAAGGTCGATCCGAAGACATTGCAGACCGAGGTGCCCCACATCTACGCCGCCGGCGACGTCATCGGCTTCCCGAGCCTTGCCTCCACCTCGATGGAACAGGGCCGCGTCGCCGCCTGCCACGCCTTCGGTTTTTCCGCCGTCGAGCCGCCGGAATATTTTCCCTACGGCATCTATTCGGTGCCGGAAATGTCCATGGTCGGCATGACAGAGAAGGAGGTCACCGAGCGCGGCATCCCCTTCGAGATCGGCGTCGCCCGCTTCCGCGAGACCTCCCGCGGCCACATCATGGGCCTCGACAAGGGCATGCTGAAGATGATCTTCAGCCTCAAGACCCGGCGCCTCCTCGGCTGCCACATCGTCGGCGAGGGTGCCACCGAGCTGATCCACATCGGCCAGGCGGTGCTCAACCTGAAAGGCACCCTCGACTATTTCGTCGAGAACACCTTCAATTATCCGACCCTCGCCGAGGCCTATAAGGTCGCCGCCCTCGACGCCTACAACCGCATGGGCGGCGCCGACGTCGCGCCGCACATCAGCGGAGACGAATAGGCGACGAGCAGAAGGGCGGCCGGGAGGGTTTTCGGCACGGGGACGCAAAGGCCACGAGAGCCCAGTCGCTGGCGACCCAACCGAGACGGTCGAAGGGTGTCGGCACCCTGCCCGAAGCCGACATGCCAGGATATTGGCATGGGACCAAGAGTAGCCGCCATCTGCCGGCTCGGTTGAATGGAGCGGTGCGCATGGACCTGATGAACCTCCTGAAGTCCGTCGAGGAACTGCTCTACGAGATCGTCTCCTGGCTCCTCTTCTACCCGCTGACGCTCTGGAAGTGCGTTCGCCATCCCATCCGCATGATGGCCTATGCGGAGGCCGAACTCGCCTCGGATGCCAAGACCCGCTACGCCGCGGCCGTCAGCCCACCGATCTTCCTGTTCCTCACCCTGGTCATCGCCCATCTCGTCGATCTGCGGTTCGGCCTGCCGACACGCGAACTCACCGGAGCCATGGCCGACCAGCGCAACCTCCTTCTCTTCCGGGCCGTTCTGTTCAGCCTCTTTCCCCTGATGATGGCGGTTCAGCGCGTCCGCAAGCTCGGTCAACTCCTCACCCGCGAAACGTTGCGCCCCGCCTTCTACAGCCAGTGCTACGCGGCGGCGCCATTCGCCCTGTCGTTTGATCTTGCCATGACGAGCGTCCGCTACGCGACGCCCACTGCCTTGATCCTGACCGCCGTCAGCCTGGGTGCGGGCCTCCTCTGGTACATTGCCGTCGAGACCCGCTGGCTTGCCCTCCACGCGGGCGTCGGGCACGGCACGGCCCTCCTGCGCGTGCTGGCGACCCTGCTCGTCGGCGCCTTGTTCTTCGTCCTTGTCGCCCTGGCCATGGCATCCTTCGTTGCGCCGGCATGACGGCCGCATGCAGCGATCTCAGATGCCGACAGGCAGATGGCTGCCCGCATAGGTGACGGCGAAGATCGACCAATCGTTGATGATGTGGGCGCCGGCCGAGACACACAGGTTCCCGGTTCGCAGATACGACCATGTCAGGACGAGCCTCGCCGTTCCGATCACCGCCACGCACTGCACGATGTTCCAATCATAGGTCGGCAGATGCATGGCCGCAAACCATGCCGTGGAGACCGCAACGCCCGCTGCCAGACTGGCTCGATGGCTGAGGCCGAACCTTGCGCGGCAGACCGATACGACAGCAAGCAGCGGCAGGACCGTCACGACCTCCTCTCCGATCAGCTGGATGAAGGTGCGGACGAGAAAGAGAATGAGATCAAGCGTCCCGATCGTCGCCAGCACATCCGCGAACGAGTTCGGCTGCAGCGGAGCGAAGGTTCGCACGACCAGGGCGGCCGCCAGCGACGCGGCGATGGTGGCGGCCGCGAACAGCACCGACTGGCCGAACGCCTTGAGGCCGTATGGCTTGAACAGCGTCGTTCCATCGCCATTGGACACGGCTGCGAAGGCGGCCAGCGGCAGGAGGGTGAAGACGATCGCCGGGAGGATCGACAGGACACCGGGGAACATCCACGGAGGCGAAAGGGACAGGATCGTGAACGCCGTCATCGTGGCGGCCATGACGACGATCCAGCCCCACCACCCGGTCTGCAAGGGCGCACATTCGCGGACAGGGAGGTCCGTGGCCCCACCGGTATCGGCGACGCGACGTCGTTCGGGGCGACGGCCCGGCATTGATCAGTTCAAGGACATGAAGTTGCCGTTGGCATCGAACCAGCAATTGAAGAACGTCGTCCCCTGCCCGTCGGGATAGTTCCCCTGCACGACGATGCGGTTCCCCGTCTTGAAGGCCATGTTGGTGGTGATCTCGCTCGGCCGGACATCGAATTTCGCCGACGCCTCTCCCCGGCAGAAGGCCGGTAGCGAGCCCATCGATGCCCGACCCGACCGACGTTGCTGGGGCGGCGCGTCGAAGCCCTGCGCACGGGATTCGATCCCGGCGCCGGGCGCCGCCTTGATCCGGCAAACACCGTTCGCTCGTCCCTTGGCCGTATACGAGACGTCGGGGCTGCCGTCAGGCCGGATGGTCAGCGATATGGTGACGCTGCCCGAGCGGGCTTCATAGTAATTGCCGTTGAAGCGCTTCAACCTCGCCTCTCGCCCATCGACGTAGATAGGTCCGCCCTCGTCGGCATGGACCTCGATCGGTCCGGGACAGGTGGCGTTGAAGAACGGAACGTCGGCCTGTGCCGCGGTTGCCAGCATCATGCTCGTGCCCGCAAGGCAGCCGGCCGTTATCAGTCTTCGCATGTCTCGCCTCTTGATCGATGCGGATCTATAGGGAGGAAAATGGCTCTGAACTTCGGGTCGCCAAGCCTCGTCTAGGTTCACCTTCTGATGCTTGAAAGCCTGGGAGAGGTCCCACCCGCTTCGGCTGAACCATTGGCCGCCGGGAGAGGCCTTGGGAGAGAATGGCGCAGCGGCGGCGGCAAATTTCATGCAGACGCCTTGAGACATGCCTCGCCTTGGCGCTGACGGCCCGGCTGGATCGTCCCACGCCCAAAAGCGGTCTCATAACCTTGCACGTTCCAATAATCCTTGTATAATCGCATCCATGGAAGATGACCACGCCGTTGCCGCCCTCGCCGCCCTTGCCCATGCCGACCGCCTGCGGGCGTTTCGCCTGCTGGTGAAGGCCGGCCCCGGCGGGCTCCCGTCCGGCGAGATCGCCGAGCGGCTGTCGATCATGCCGACGCGCATGAGCTTTCACCTCGCCGGCCTCGATCGCTCCGGCCTCGTCCATTCGTGGCGCGACGGCCGGATGGTGCGCTACGCGGTGCGGTTCGACGCGATGCGGGCGCTCCTCGCCTTCCTCGCCGAGGACTGCTGCGACGGCCATCCCGAGATCTGCGGCGTCGGTGCATTCCCGTCTTGCGACGACGGGTGCTCGGACGCCGAGAAGGCAGCGAAGCGGCGTCAGACCGTCAGCTGAGACAGCGGTCCCAAGGGAGGAAGCCATGGCCGACGAAATCTACAACGTCCTGTTCCTGTGCACCGGCAATTCGGCCCGGTCGATCATCGCCGAAAGCATCATGAACCGCGACTTCTCCAACCGCTTCCGCGCCTTTTCGGCCGGCAGCCAGCCCCGCGGCGAGGTTCACCCGCTGACGATCGACCTGCTGCGCCGGCTGAACTTTCCGGTCGAGGGGCTGCGGTCGAAACCCTGGGATGAGTTCGCCGCCGGCCGCGACGGCGCGCCGGAGCTGCATTTCGTCTTCACGGTCTGCGACGATGCGGCCGGCGAGGCCTGCCCGGTCTGGCCGGGCCAGCCGATGAGCGCCCATTGGGGCGTCCCCGACCCCGCCAGGGCGGAGGGCAGCCCGGCCGTGCGCGCCCTGGCCTTCGCCGAGACGTTCCGGCAGCTGAACAACCGCATCTCGATCTTCGCCAGCCTGCCGATCAAGAGCCTCGACAGGATCAGCCTGAAGCGGCATCTGGATTCGATCGGCGCCACCACGGCAGGCCCGGAGAACAAGGTCGCGTGAGGATTGCCGCCGGTCCGCAGCACCGATCGGCATCGTCTCGGGCAAAAGGCTCCTCGGCAGGCTCCGGCACGGCCGCCGGAACTCTTGGCACCGGGCCGGCCCTCATCATATTTGGCTGGCTACCCGAACCCGGACCGTCGCCCACCGCCGTTCCGCAGCCATCCGCATGGCGGCACCCCGCCGATCGACCGAGAGAGACCGAGCTCCCATGACCGTCACGATCTACCACAACCCGCAATGCGGCACCTCCCGCAACACCCTGGCGATGATCCGCCAGTCCGGCGAGGAGCCGGAGGTGATCGAGTATCTGAAGACGCCGCCGAGCCGCGAGACGCTGATCGAGCTGCTCGACATGATGGGCATGAAGCCCCGGGAGCTCCTGCGCGAAAAGGGCACGCCCTATCACGAGCTCGGCCTCGACGATGAGATGCTCTCCGACGAGGAGCTGCTCCAGGCGATGATGGAGAACCCGATCCTGATCAACCGGCCGATCGTCGTCACCGACAAGGGTGTCCGGCTCTGCCGTCCCTCCGAAAAGGTGCTGGAGATCCTGCCCAACCCGGAGATCGGCGCCTTCACCAAGGAAGACGGCCAAGTCGTCCCGCCCCGCAACTGACGCGCCGGCCCGCCGCTCTCGGCCTCACCGGCCCGCCGGTGCGTCCCGTGCGACAGGCCCGCCGCCCCTTATCCGATAGGGACGACCGCTTGCCCGACATGCCTCTTCCGGACCTGCCCAATCTCGTCGCCGGCGCGCTTTCGCCAGTCGACCCGGCGCCCTATGTGGCGCCGGGCGATCCCGGCCATGCGCCCCGCATCCTCGCCCTCTACGGCTCGCTGCGCGAGCGCTCCTATTCCCGCTTCGTCGCCGAGGAGGCGGGACGCCTCCTGACCTTTCTCGGCTGCGAGGTGAAGACCTTCGATCCGCGCGGCCTGCCGCTTCCCGACGCCGCCGAGCCCGGCCATCCGAAGGTCGCCGAGCTGCGCGGTCTCGCCCGGTGGTCCGAGGGCATGGTCTGGGTCAGCCCGGAGCGCCACGGGGCGATGACCGGGATCATGAAGGCGCAGATCGACTGGATCCCCCTGTCTGAGGGCGCCGTCCGCCCCACCCAGGGCAAGACGCTGGCGGTGATGCAGGTCTCCGGCGGCTCCCAGAGCTTCAACGCCGTCAACCAGCTGCGCATCCTCGGGCGGTGGATGCGGATGATCACGATCCCCAACCAGTCCTCGGTGCCGAAGGCCTTCAACGAGTTCGACGAGGCCGGCCGGATGAAGCCCTCCGTCCTCTACGAACGCATCGTCGACGTCTGCGAGGAACTGACGAAGTTCACCTACATGACGCGGGCCCGCTCGAGCGCCCTCACCGACCGCTACTCGGAGCGCGTCGAGACCGCCGAGGCGCTGTCCGCCCGCGTCAACCAGCGCAGCATCTGACCCGGCGCCGCTGCCTCTCCTCTCGCCCCGCTTCTTTCGCTCGCCCCGCTCTCTCCCCTCGCGATGTCTGGTCTGACCCAATGCTCGCTTTCGCGGTCTTTCTCGCCACCCTCGTCCTGGTCATCTGGCAGCCGAAGGGCCTCGGCATCGGCTGGAGCGCCTGCGGCGGCGCGGTCGTCGCTCTGGCCCTCGGCATCGTCGATTTCGGGGACGTCGGCTTGGTCTGGGGCATCGTCTGGGACGCCACCTTCACCTTCGTCGCGCTGATCGTCATCTCCCTCATCCTCGACGAGGCCGGCTTCTTCCACTGGGCGGCGCTGCATGTGGCCCGCTGGGGCGGCGGCAACGGCCGCCGGCTGTTCCCGCTGGTGATCCTTCTCGGCGCGGCGATCGCCGCCGTCTTCGCCAATGACGGCGCGGCGCTGCTTCTGACGCCCATCGTCCTCGCCATCCTGCTGCGCCTCCAGATCGCGCCCGCTGCTGCCTTCGCCTTCATCATCGGCTGCGGCTTCGTCGCCGACACCACCAGCCTGCCGCTGGTCATCTCCAACCTCGTCAACATCGTCTCGGCCAATTATTTCGGCATCGGCTTCGATCGCTACGCGGCGGTGATGGTGCCGGTGAACTTCGTCTCGCTCGCCGCCACTCTCGCCGTCCTGTGGATCGCCTTCCGCCGCGCCCTGCCGAAGAGCTACGACGCGTCGACGCTGGAGGAGCCACGCGAGGCCATCAAGGATCAGGCCGTTTTCAAGGCCGCCTTCCCGCTCCTCGCCGTGCTCCTGATCGCCTATTTCGTCACCGCCCCGCTGGATGTGCCGGTCGCCTTCGTCACCTGCGCCGGTGCTCTCGTCCTGATGGCGATTGCCGGCCGCTGGATCGGCGGCGGCAAGGCGGTCGTCTCGCTGCCTCGGGTTCTCAAGGACGCGCCGTGGCAGATCGTCCTGTTCTCCCTCGGCATGTATCTGGTGGTCTACGGCCTCGGCCAGGCCGGCCTGACCGAAGCCTCCGCCGGCGTCCTCGAATGGCTGGCCGCCCGGGGCTCCCTCGTCGCAACGGTCGGCACCGGCTTTGCCGCGGCGATCCTCGCCTCGGTGATGAACAACATGCCCGCGACCCTCGTCGGCGCCCTGGCGATCGGCCAGGGCGATCTCGATCCGCTGACCCGCGAGCTGATGATCTATGCCAACGTCATCGGCAACGATCTCGGCCCGAAATTCACCCCGATCGGTTCCCTCGCCACCCTGCTCTGGCTCCACGTCCTCTCGCGCAAGGGCCAGACCATCACCTGGGGCCAGTACATGAAGATCGGCCTCCTGATCACCCCGCCGGTGCTTCTGGCGACCCTCGTCGGCCTCTGGCTGTGGCTCCCGCTGATCTCGGGGTAGGTGCGAGGCTACGGTCCCAGCTGCCTCGAGAGCTTGGGCAGGAAGCCGTTTCGAGAACACGGCCCGGTCGCACCCGCGTCATCGCGCCGTGGCCGGGCCGCGAGCCGTTTCAAACCGGCGAAGCCAGCCTTGCAGGACGGTTTTGCGGATGCAGCCGAAACAGCCTGACAGCGCGCCGCAGCGCCGGGTTGCGGTGCGCGGGGCCAGAGCGATCACGGGCTGCCTGGAACTGGTGCCGTCGGCACGTGGTCGATCTCCCCCCTTGTGGGGAAGATGCCGGCAGGCAGAGGGGGGTTAGGACGACGCGCGTCGGCCGGTCAGAACGATTCTCCTCAATGGAGCTTATCCCTCCCGCTCCTCACCCCCGCGGCATGTACGTATGCTCCTGCGCGGGAAACGACCTCTCGCGCACCTCGCCCGCATAGGCCCTCACCGCCGCCGACACCGCCTCGCCGATCGCGCCGTAGCGCTTGACGAATTTCGGCACCCGCGCCGTCAGTCCCAGCATGTCGTTGAGGACGAGGATCTGCCCGTCGCAGGCCGCCGACGCCCCGATGCCGATGGTCGGGATCGCCACCGTCCGGGTGATCTCCTCGGCCAGCGGCTCGACCACCCCCTCGATCACCACCGCGAAGGCCCCCGCCTCGGCCACCGCCACCGCATCGCCGAGGATCTTCTCCCGCGTCGCCGCGTCGTGCCCTTGGCTGCGAAAACCGCCGAGCGCGTTCACCGCCTGGGGCGTCAGCCCGACATGGGCCATCACCGGAATGCCGCGGGCGGCGAGGAACGCGATCGTCGGCGCCATATGCGCCCCGCCCTCGAGCTTCACCGCGCCGCAGCTGGTCTCCGCCATCACCCTTGCGGCCGCCTGGAACGCCTCTTCGGGCGAGGCCTCATAGCTGCCGAAGGGCATGTCGACGACGATCAGCGCCTCGGCCGTCGAGCCCACCACCGCCCGGCCATGGGCGATCATCAGGTCCAGCGTGACGCCAAGCGTCGAGTCCATCCCGTGCTCGACCATGCCGAGGCTGTCGCCGACGAGGATGAAATCGACCAGCGGATCGACCAGCGGCGCGAGGGCCGCACTATAGGCCGTCAGCGAGACGATCGGCTCGCCGCCCTTCTGCGCCCGGATCTGCGGCGCCGTGCGGCGCTTGCCCTGATTCTGCGCGCTCATCGCCCGCCTCCCGTCTTCGCCTCGCTCAGGCCGGCCGCGCCTCGCGCTGGTCGATCAGCAGGACCCGCCCGACCTCGGCCGTCACCAGCATCACCACCGGCCGGTCGATCCTCTCGACCACGGCGAGATCGCGCGCATCGCAGATGTCGAGGGAGCGCAGCGCCACCCCCGGCTCGGCGGAAATCGTCGCCGTCATCTGCGCCAGCACGCGAGCCGCATCGCCCTCGCCCGCTTCGATCATCGCCGCGCCCTCGGAGAGCGCCTGCGACAGCACCCGCGCCGCCTGCCGATCCTCCGGCGACAGCCGGACGTTGCGCGACGACATCGCCAGCCCGTCCGCCTCGCGCACCGTCGGCACGCCGACGATCTCAACCGGCATATTTAGATCCGCCACCATGCGGCGAATGACGGTCAGCTGCTGGAAATCCTTCTCGCCGAAATAGGCCCGCGTCGGCTGGACGATGTTGAAGAGCTTGGCCACCACCGTCGCGACGCCGGAAAAATGGCCGGGCCGCACCTGGCCGATCAAGATGTCGCCCAGGGGTTTCAGCGAGATCGTCGTCTGCAGCGGCTGAGGATACATCGTCTCGACGCCGGGCGTGAAGACGGCGTCGACCTTCGCCGCGTCGAGCATTTCCAGATCGCGCTCCATGTCCCGCGGATAGGTCGAGAAATCCTCGCTCGGTCCGAACTGCGTCGGATTGACGAAGATCGTCACCACCACAAGATCGTTCTCGGCCCGCGCGCGGCGCACCAACTCCAGATGGCCGTCGTGGAGAAAGCCCATGGTCGGGACGACGCCGATGCTGTCGCCCGCCTGCCGCGCCGGCCGGAGCGCCGTTCGCAAGGCGTCGATCGTCTCATGTCTGTCCACGTGTCTCATCCATTGCTTCGCCGCGACGGCGTTCTAGCGGCTCGAACGGCCGAGCGGAAGGAGAAAGCGGACCGGCCGGATGCCGTAGAGCGACGCGGCGGCCAGTGGGCGCCCTCGCAGACTGAATCCGAAGCGCCGACCTTACGACCCATCGCATTGCCTGATGAGACCCATCGCAAATGCGCGTTTGCCCTCCAGCGATTGCAGAGTAAAAGCAGTGATCGCAGCAATTCCGTCGCAAGGTCGGTCTTCATGAGTGCCGCTTCCGCCCGAGACCGTCCGGACAACGCCGCCCTGATCGCTATCGGTGCCGGCTGCCTGATCGCGCTCCTGACCTTCGGCCCACGCTCGGCGATCGGCTTCTTCCAGCTGCCGATGCTGATGGACACCGGCTGGAGCCGCGACGAGTTCGCCATCGCCATCGCCATCCAGAACCTCTGCTGGGGCGCCGGTCAGCCGCTGTTCGGCGCCATCGCCGACAAGTTCGGCACCGCCCGCGTCTTGATCCTCTCCGGCCTACTCTACGCAGCAGGCCTCGCACTGACGGCCGTCGCCCCCTCGCCCTTTTTCCTGACCATCGGCTCAGGCGTCCTCGTCGGCCTCGGCGTCGCCTCCGGCTCCTTCGGCATCGTTCTTGCCGCCTTTGCGAGACGGGTCTCGCCCGAGCAGCGCTCCTTTGTCTTCGGCCTCGGCACGGCGGCGGGCTCGGCCGGCATGTTCCTCTTTGCGCCGCTGTCCCAGGCGCTGATCGACAGCTACGGCTGGTCCGACGCGCTGCTCGTCCTCTCCGCCATGATGCTGCTCGTCCCGCTGCTCTCCTTTGCCCTCAGGGGCAATGGCCAGACCCGCCGCGATCTCAAGCCCGAGATCGAGCAGACCATGGGCGCGGCCCTGCGCGAGGCCTTCGCGACGCGGAGCTTTCTCCTGTTGACCTCCGGCTTCTTCGTCTGCGGCTTCCAGGTGGCCTTCATCACGGCCCACTTCCCGGCCTTCCTCGCCGATGTCGGCATCGCGCCGACATGGGCGGTGGTGGCGCTGTCGCTGATCGGCTTCTTCAACATCATCGGCTCGATCTCGTCGGGCATCATCGGCCAGCGCGTGTCGAAGCCGCATTTCCTCGCCTGGATCTATATCGGCCGGTCGATCGTCGTGACCATCTTCCTGCTGACGCCGATCACGCCCGCGACAGTCGTTATCTTTTCCGCCGTGATGGGCCTTCTCTGGCTGTCCACCGTCCCGCCGACCAACGCCCTCGTCGCCATCATGTTCGGCACGAAATATCTCGGCCTGCTGGGTGGCCTGGTGTTCTTCTCCCACCAGATCGGCTCCTTCCTCGGCGTCTGGCTCGGCGGCTATCTCTACGAGATCTACGGCACCTACGACGTCGTCTGGTGGCTCGGCGTCGTCCTCGGCCTGTTCGCCGCGCTCATGCACTGGCCGATCCGCGAGAGCGCGGTGGAGCGGCCGGCGCTGGCGGTGTGATCTTCGGCGATCCGTCGATGGGAAGACCGCCCGAGCGAGATCGAGCCCGTGCAATGGATCTGAAACTCCCCCTCACTCACCCCGGCGAGATCCTGCGCGGGGATTTTCTGGCACCGCTCGCCATGACACCCTACGGCCTGGCGAAGGCGCTGCACATTCCGCGAACCCGGATCGAGCGGCTGGCCCGGGAGGAGACCCCGATCACGGTCGACACGGCCTTGGGGCTGGCGCGCTATTTCGGGACGACACCGGAGCTGTGGCTGAACCTCCAGAGGTCATACGATCTGCAACTGGAAACCGATCGCAAGCACGACGAGATCGCGGCGATCATTCCCCGGCAGACGGACTCCGCGGCGGCCTGATGCCGGCCTTTCCCAGCGCCGCCAAAAGCCCGTGCCGCGCCTCGGGCTCCTTGATCCCGCGCGGCCCGAAGACGTTGCGGGCGAGGAAGTAGCCTGTCAGGCCGAACGCCACGCGCAGCTCGTCCGCGCCCTCCGGACCGCCCTCCTCCGCCAGAAAAGCCGGCAGGGCGAGCAGCTTGTCGTGCCAGGGCGCGCCCGCCTCGCGGCTGACGGCGCGGCCGGTCTTCGGTGAGACATAGACGAGGTCGCTGGTCTGTCCGGTTGCCGCGCAGCGCGTGAGATCAAGTCCGAAGCCCAGTTCTTCAAGAAGCGCGATCTCGAAGCGCAGCATCAGGGCGGCGACGGTCTGCGGCTCGGGGAGATGCTCGATCAGCACGGCCAGCCCGTCATAGAGCCGCGGATGCGGGTCGCGCTCGGGCAGGAGCCTGAGATGCGCCGCCGCCAGCTGCACCGCATTCAGCACCGCGGCGCTTTCGATGAGCGAGGCGGCCCGGAGCGTCACCGGCTCGAGGATGAAGGTGCCCATATGCTCGTCGAGCCGTGCCCGCCAATGGGCCGCGACGCTGTTGCCCGGCTGCAGCACCGGCTGCTGGCGCCGCGAGCGCCCGCCCCGCACGATGCCGAGATGGCGCCCCCGCGACCTGGTCATCACCTCGGCGATGACGCTGGTCTCGCCCTGGCGCCGGACGCCGAGCACGATCGCCTCCTCACGCCATTCCATCGCGAAAAGCGCCCTTGCCGATCAGCTCGAGTAGTCGAGCCCCATTTCCCGGTAGCGCTCCGGGTCGTCGCCCCAGTTCTCGCGCACCTTGACGAACAGGAAGAGGTGCACCTTCTGGTCCGCCGCTTCCATGATCTCCTCACGGGCCGCCTTGCCGATGGCCTTGATCGTCTCGCCCTTGTGGCCGAGGACGATGGCCTTCTGGCTGTCGCGCTCGACATAGATCGTCTGCTCGACCCGGGCCGAGCCGTCGGGCCGGGTCTCCCACAGCTCGGTCTCGACATGGGACGAATAGGGCAGTTCCTGGTGCAGCCGCAGATACAGCTTCTCGCGGGTGATCTCCGCCGAAAGCTGGCGCAGCGGCAGGTCCGACACCTGATCTTCCGGATAGTACCACGGCCCCTCGGGCAGGGTTTCCGCCAGCCAGTCCATCAGGTCCGGGCAGCCCGAGCCGTCGAGCGCCGAAATCATGAACACCCGGTCGAATTCGGTGCGCTCGGTGATCTGCTGGGTGAGGCCGAGCAGCTTGTCGCGCTGGATCCGGTCGACCTTGTTGAGCAGCAGCGCCTTGGTCGACCGCGTGTCCTTCAGCCGGTCGAGGATCCGCTCGACGTCCTCGCTGACGCCGCGTTCGGCATCGACGATGGCCAGAACGATGTCGGCGTCCCGGGCGCCGGACCAGGCGGTCTTGACCATCGCCCGGTCGAGCCGGCGCTTCGGCTTGAAGACGCCCGGCGTATCGACGAAGACGATCTGCGCGCTCTTGTGCATGGCGATGCCGCGCACCAGCGCCCGCGTCGTCTGGACCTTGTGGGTGACGATCGTCACCTTGGTGCCGACGAGCTGGTTGACGAGGGTGGACTTGCCGGCGTTCGGCGCGCCGATCAGCGCGACGAAGCCCGAGCGCCGCCCGCTGCCGGAAGCCTCGACGTGAGCCGCTGCCGCGCCTGTCATGCCCGTGGCGTCTGCCGTGTCCGTCGCGTCGTCGTTGGTCTCGTCGCTCAATCCGTGTCCTTCCAGACCCCTTCGCGCCGCAGGACTTCCGCGGCGGCTTCCTGTTCGGCGATCCGCTTGGAGCGGCCTCGCCCCTCGGCGGGCGCGATGCCCTCGATCGTCACCCGGATGACGAAGACCGGCTCGTGATCCGGGCCGGAGCGGTCGATCATCTCGTAGCGTGGCGCCGTCGGCCCGCGCTGATGGGCCCATTCCTGCAGCGCCGTCTTCGGGTCGCGCCGCGCCACCACGGCGGCGTCGAGCCGCTCGCCCCAGTGGCGGATGACGAAGTCGCGGGCGGTTTCCAGCCCTTCCCCGAGATAGATGGCGGCGATCAGCGATTCGACGAGGTCCGCCCGGATGTTGCGGGTCCGCTCGCCCTTCAGCTTCTTCAGGTCGGTGCCCTGGCGCACATAATCGAAGAGACCGATCTCGTCGGCGATCTCGGCACAGGCCTCGGCGCTGACGAGGGCGTTCAGCCGCAGCGACAGCTCCCCCTCGTCGGCCTCGGGAAACTGCCCGAACAGCCGCTCGGCGATGACGAGGCCGAGCACCCGGTCGCCGAGGAATTCCAGCCGCTCGTAGCTCTTCGCCCCGCCTTCGGTCTGCAGGCTCGCATGGGTCAGCGCCCGCTCGAAGCGCTCCCTGTCGCGGATCGGAACCCCGATCGTCCGTTCGAGCGCCTCGAGGGACTTTTCGCGCGTCACCCGAGCCATGTGAAGAAGCGGCTCGGCCGGAGGTCGCTCGGCCAGTTCCAGACCTCCAGCGGCGACACGTCGTCCTTGATCGAGAAGAAGATCACCCGCGCCTTGCCGACCAGATTCTCGAACGGCACGTAGCCGACGTCGAAGCGACTGTCGAGCGAGTTGTCACGGTTGTCGCCCATCATGAAATAGTGGTCCGGCGGCACCACGAATTCCCGCGTATTGTCCCCCGGCGAATTGGGTGACAGGTCGAGCGTCATGTAGGAGACGCCATTCGGCAGCGTCTCGCGATACTGCTGGGCGGTGGTGCCGTCGTCGAAGGTGAAGTCGCCGGCCGGCTCGCGCGGAATGGCCTTGCCGTTCAAATAGAGGGCCCCGTCGCGCACCTGGACGTGGTCGCCGGGCAGGCCGACGAGGCGCTTGATGTAGTCGACCTCCTCCTCCTGCGGCTTGCGGAAGACGACGACGTCGCCGCGGTCCGGCTCGAAGGAGAGGACGCGTCCCTCGAAGATGTCCGGCGAGAACGGAAACGAGTATTTCGAGAAGCCGTAGCTCCACTTCGAGACGAACAGATAGTCGCCGACCAGCAGCGTCGGCATCATCGAGCCCGATGGGATGGAGAAGGGCTGGAACAGGAAGGTGCGAATGACCAGCGCCAGCAGCAGCGCCTGGATGATGACCTTGACCGTCTCGCCGAAGCCGCCCTTGTCCGTCCGTTCGGCCTGATCGACCATCATCATCTCTTCCAGCCATTGCACCGGGCGCGGCCCGGCCGCAGAGCGCCTTCTACCCACTCGACAGCCGGCTCGCAACGGCGGCCGCGTTAAACTTTGTCAGGCTGGGGCCGAACCCCGCCGCCCGGCTCGCCGGCACCGGGTTTGCCGAGGCCGGAGATCCGCGGGGCGATCGGCCGCCCGGCCAAGCTCGCAGGCCTGCCCGCCGCAGCGATCTGCCGTTTGCGATGGGCCTGGAAGCTGCCGACCGCCGAGCGCACCAGGACGTAGCCGGCAAGGGCGGCGGCGAGCCCGAGGGGAATCGAGCCGATCAGCATCGGCTTCACCACCGGGTCCCAGATCGCCAGGAGCTTGGACAGCGACAGGCCCGATTCCAGCGTCGCCGGATGCGGCGCCGCGCCGGCGCTTCGCGCCGTCAGCGTGCGGCCGATCTCGTAGGTGGCGCCCCAGATGAACGGGAAGGTCGCGGGATTGCCGACCGCAGTGCCCAGCGCCGCCGCCGCCATGTTGCCGGCGATCAGATAGGCGATGGCGAAGGCAAGGACGAAATGGAAGCCGATGAAGGGCGTGAAGGACGCGAACACCCCCGCCGCAAAGCCCGCCGCCACCGCATGCGGCGCAGCATTGAGGCGGATCACCCGCTTGACGAAATAGCGATAGGAGCGCCGGAACGAGCGCCGCGGCCAGAGCAAAGCCTTGAACCGCTCCCACCGGCTCTCGGGGATCCGCCGCCGAAACAACATGACCGTTCCACTCTCCCGAAACGTTCGACCACGACCGGCCAACCAAGATCGGCGCCTGACGACGACCGGCTTCAAAGAGGCGATCCGCTCGGCTGGCTCCCGGCCGTCCCCTCCCCCGCGGTCACGAGCTTAAGGCATGATCTGGAAAAACGGGAACCCGCCTGCCGAGACGATCGTCTGCGGACGGGACAACCGCGGGGATGCCGTTCGCCCCCCGCATCCCGCACCCTTCTTGAGCATTTGAATGCGGCAAAAAACCTCTCGGCATGGACCTTTCCGCCCCGAGCCTCGGATCGGGGCTCGCCGCAAGCGATCCACCGGCTTCCCCCGCCGGCGGGTCCGTCGCCGCCCCGTCGTCAGAGCGACCGGCTGCCGGGCTTGACCGGCGGGATGGCGGCGAGTTCCGGCGGCAGGGCGTCGGCGGGATAGGCCGGCACCTCGTATTCGGCCAGAGCGATCAGCGGCACGCCGACATCGGCCTTGCCGGCGGAGCGGTCGATGATGCAGGCCGCCGCGACGACCTCCGCGCCGAGATCGCGCAGGCAGGCGACCGTCTCGCGGATCGACAGTCCCGTCGTGACGATGTCCTCGACGATGACGACCCGGGCGCCCGGCTCGATCTCGAACCGCCGCAGCCTGAAGACGCCGTTCTCCCGCTCGACCCAGATCGCCGGGGCGCCCAGATGCCGCGAGGTCTCGTAGGCCGGAATGAGGCCGCCCACCGCCGGCCCGACGACGAAGTCCACCGGACCCTCGACCGTCTCGCGGATCCGCTCCGCCAGCGCCCGGCACAGCGTCTCGGTCAGGTCCGGATGCATGAACACCCGCGCCTTCTGCAGGAACACCGGGCTTCGCAGGCCGGAGGTCAGGATGAAGTGGCCCTCCAGATAGGCACCGGCCTTCCGGAAGATGTCGAGGACGTCCTCGTTGGTCATGGTCGCTCCGCTAGTCGTCGATCGCCACTTCGTTAGATGCGGTGAGGGATCGCCGCAAGCCGCCGGTTCAGCCGTTGACGCGGGCCACGTCGGCGACGCAGGACTTCGCCCGCAGCTGCCGGAGCGTCTGGTTGAGATGCTGGATGTCCCAGACCTCCAGTTCGATAACCATGCGGGTGAAGTCCGGCGCGGTCGAGACCATCGAGAGGTTGTGGATGTTGGCGTCGTTGACGGCGATGGTCTCGGCGATCTCGGCGAGCGAGCCCGGCTCGTTCTTCGCCGAGAGCATGATGCGGGCCGGGAAGCGCTCGCTCATCGCCTCGTCGATGTCCCAGCGCACGTCGATCCAGCGGTCCGGCTCGTCGTCATAGGCGGTGAGCGCCGGCGACTGGATCGGATAGATGATGATGCCCTTGCCCGGCTCGATGATCCCGACGATGCGGTCGCCGGGCACCGCGCCGTCCGGGCCGAAATGCACCGGCATGTCGTCGCCGGCGCCGCGAATCGGGATCGCCTTGCCGTTGGTGCGGGGTTTCGATCGCGAGCGTCCCGGCATGCGGAAGATCATGCCGGCGGCGGTGCGAAGGTTGAACCAGCCCTCGTCCTCGCCCTTTTCGGCCGGCCGCGATGCCCGGCTCTCCTGATAGTCCGGAAAGGCCGCCCGCAGCACGTCGGTCGGCTTCAGCTCGCCGCGCCCGACGGCGGCCAGCGCATCCTCGATTTCCCGGTGCCCGAGCTTGCCGAGCAGCGGCTTCAGCGCTTCCCGCGAGAAGGTCTTGCCGGCCCGCGCATAGGTGCGCTCGAGGATCTGCTGGCCGATGCCGGAATACTGCTTGCGGATCTGGGTGCGCGCGGCGCGCCGGATCGCCGCCCGCGCCTTGCCGGTCACCGCGATGTTCTCCCAGGCCTGGGGCGGCGTCTGCCCCTTGGCGCAGATGATCTCCACCTCGTCGCCATTGGCGAGTTCGGTGACGACGGGCATGATCCGCCCGTCGATCTTGCAGCCGACGCAGTTGTCGCCGACTTCCGAATGGACGGCGTAGGCGAAGTCGATCGGCGTCGCCCCGCGCGGCAGCGCGATCAGCCGGCCCTTCGGCGTGAAGCAGAACACCTGATCCTGGAACAATTCGAGCTTGGTATGCTCGAGGAACTCCTCGGCGGTGTCGCCGCCGGCCAGAAGCTCGATGGTCCGGCGCAGCCACCCGTAGGCATTGCTGTCCTTCGACAGATGCACCGGCCCCGATGCCGCCCCGTCCTTGTAGAGGGCATGGGCGGCGACGCCGTATTCGGCGACCTCGTGCATCTCCATCGTACGGATCTGCAGCTCGACGCGCTGCCGGGACGGGCCGACGATGGTGGTGTGCAGCGAGCGGTAGTCGTTCTGCTTCGGCGTCGAGATGTAGTCCTTGAACCGGCCCGGCACCATCGGCCAGGTCCGGTGGACGATGCCGAGGGTGCGGTAGCAGGCCTCCTCGTTGTCGACGATCACCCGGAAGCCGAAGATGTCCGACAGCTGCTCCAGCGACAGCGCCTTCCTCTGCATCTTCGAGAAAACCGAATAGGCGGTCTTCTGACGGCCGGAGACGGCGGCGTGGATGCCGTTCTCCTTCAGCTTCGCTGTCAGGTCCCGCTCGATGGCGGCGATGGTGCCTTCATGGCGCTCGCGCAGTTCGGCGAGACGCGCGGTCACCGTCTCGTATGCGTCGAGATTGATGTGCCGGAAGGCCAGGGACTCCAGCTCGTCGCGCATGTCCTGCATGCCCATGCGCCCGGCGAGCGGCGCATAGATGTCCATGGTCTCCTGGGCGATGCGGGCCCGCTTTTCGGGCGCCATCGGCCCGAGCGTGCGCATGTTGTGGAGCCGGTCGGCGAGCTTGACGAGCAGGACCCGGATGTCGTCGGCGATCGCCAAGAGCAGCTTGCGCAGGTTCTCCGCCTGGGCGGCCTTCTTCGACACGAGGTCGAGCTTCTTCAGCTTGGTCAGGCCCTCGACCAGCTGGCCGATCTTCGGCCCGAAGACCTGGTCGATCTCCTTGCGGGTGGCGTCGGTGTCCTCGATCGTGTCGTGGAGCAGCGCGACGGCGATCGTCGCCTCGTCGAGATGCATCTCGGTGAGGATCGCCGCGACCTCGAGAGGATGGGAGAAGTACGGATCGCCGCTCGCACGCTTCTGCGAGCCATGCTTCTGCATGGCGTAGACATAGGCTCGGTTGAGGAGCGCTTCGTCGAGATCGGGCTTGTAGGCCGCGACCTTCTCGACGAGTTCATATTGCCGCATCATGGGCTTTGGCGATCAGACCTTGGAGGTGACGGAACGACGAAGGGGGCGTCGCTCCATCAGAACGACACCCCCTTGATATAGTGTCAACGCCTGCCGGCATTGTAGAGGCAAGCGCCTCGGCCGCTCAATAATCGTCGGTCTTTTCCGGCGGCACCAGGCCTTCGATGCCGGCGAGGAGGTCGTCTTCCGACATCCGGTCGAACGACACCGGCTCCGCGTCATCGGCGGCCGGCTGGATCGCCGCGGGCACTTCCGAGGCGGCGGCGGTGACGAGGCGCTGGTTCTCGTCGCGGCGGTCCTGGTCGGGACGCGGCTCCGGCTCGTCCACCTCGACATGCTTCTGCAGCGAATGGATCAGGTCTTCCTTCAGATCGCCCGGCGACAGCGTCTCGTCGGCGATCTCGCGCAGCGCGACGACGGGGTTCTTGTCGTTGTCGCGATCGACCGTTATGGTCTGCCCTTGCGAGATCTGGCGCGCCCTGTGGCTGGCGAGGAGAACCAGCTCGAAGCGGTTCTCAACTTTATCGACGCAGTCTTCTACGGTGACGCGGGCCATGCCTGTCTCCTGAAACGAATAAATTCGGTGACGAAGTCGCGGACATAACCGTTTCGCCGCGGCGCGACAAGTCCCGCGCGGACTGATTTCTCCCGCGCACACGGATTCGCCGTGGCCGGCTCACCACCGCCATCAGGCCCCGTCGCCGCATCCCAGGGGACCAAGCCACCACCGCCGATCCACACAAGAGCTCAGGCGCGGCGGCGCTCCGAGCCGCGTTCGGAAAGTCTTGCATCACTGAAATCGCCGCGACAGGCCGCCGGGCTGAAGACTTGCAGTCGGCCGCGAAAACCTGCTACGGCCGGGTTTCAAACTGCATCGCTCAGGCATTGCCATTCAGTCGGCGACTGTACCATCGTCTTTTTCCAGTTTTCTAGCGAAAGTTGCGCACAAATGTTTGACCAGCGTGAAAAACTCGCCCTATTCATCGACGGAGCCAATCTTTACGCTACGTCGAAAAATCTTGGTTTCGACATCGACTACAAGAAGATGCTGACCTGGTTCCAGCGTCAGGCCTATGTGGTTCGGGCCTATTACTATACCGCCCTGATCGAAGACAACGAGTATTCCTCGATCCGCCCGCTGATCGACTGGCTCGATTACAACGGCTACCGGGTGGTGACCAAGCCGGCCAAGGAATTCACCGATCCGTCCGGTCGCCGCAAGATCAAGGGCAACATGGACATCGAGCTGGCCATCGATGCGATGCAGCTGGTCGACACGGTGGATCACTTCGTGCTGTTCTCCGGCGACGGCGACTTCCGCTCGCTGGTCGAGGCGCTGCAGCGCAAGGGCCGCAAGGTGTCCGTCGTCTCGACGCTGACCTCCTCGCCGCCGATGGTCTCCGACGACCTGCGCCGCCAGGCCGACCACTTCATCGACATCGTCACCCTGCGCGGCGAGATCGGCCGCAATCCGGCCGAACGCGAGGCTCGCATGGCCCGCCGCGTCGAGGCGGAAGCCGAAGACGACGACTACTGAGCCGCGAGAGGCAGCAGCTCCCCGTGTCGACATCGACGCCCATAACGGCAGCCGGCGCCCATCCGGGCGGGGCCCATCCCTTTGCCGATACCCCGGCCGAGCCACCTCGCGACTGTCCGCGCTGCCCGCGTCTCGCAGCCTTCCGCGAGGAGTGGCGCGCCAAGGAACCGGCCTGGCACAACGCGCCGGTGCCGAGCCTCCTGCCGCCGGATGGGCCGGACGGCGTCCGCCTCCTCGTCGTCGGCCTCGCGCCCGGCCTTCGCGGCGCCAATCGCACCGGTCGCCCGTTCACCGGCGACTATGCCGGTGACCTCCTCTATGCGACGCTCACCCGCTACGGCTTCGCCAACGGCCGCTTCGCCGCCCGCCCCGACGACGGGCTGGCGCTGATCGGCGCGGCGATCACCAATTCGGTGCGCTGCGTGCCGCCCGAAAACAAGCCCGTCGGCGCCGAGATCAACGCCTGCCGGCCGTTCCTCACCGAGACGATCGACCGCCTGCCGAACCTCCGGGCCATCGTCACCCTCGGCAAGATCGCCCACGATTCCACCATCCGCACCCTCGGTGGCCGCGTCGCCGCGCATCCCTTCCGCCACGCCGGCGCCACCGATCTCGCCGGCCTGCGGATCTTTTCGAGCTATCACTGCTCGCGCTACAACACCAATACCGGCCGGCTGACGACGGAGATGTTCGAGGCGGTGTTCGCCGAGGCGGCGGCGTTCCTGCGCTAGCGCGGCGCGGGCCGTACCAGCCCACCGCCCCCGCAAGATCCGCCGCGTCTCCGCCGACGCTCTAATCGATCTCGTGGATCGTCGGGATCATCGTCTCGCCTTCGATGACGATCGTCGCCACCGTCACCGGCAGCTTGAAGCGCCGGCGCCCGGCGCTGCCCGGGTTGAGATACATCACCCCGCCGAGCATCTCGATCCCCGGCTTGTGCGAATGGCCGAAGATCACCGCGTGATACCCCTCCGCCGCCGGATCGAAGGCGAGGTCGCCCCGGTCGTGGATGACGAAGAACCGCCGCCCGAACAGCGCCACCGACACGGTCTCCGGAAACTCCCGCGCCCACTTCGCCCCGTCGACATTGCCGCGGATCGCCGTCACCGGCGCGATCTCTTCCAGCCGCGGCACGATCTCCGCCGCGCCGATGTCGCCGGCATGGATGATGTGCGAAACACCTGCAAGCTGCGCCAGGGCTTCCGGCCGCAACAGGCCGTGGGTGTCCGAGATGATCCCGACGCGTGGCATGGGCTCCGCCGCTCCTGACTTGGTGTCCGGGCCCGGTCGGCCCGCCTCGCCGACGGAACGGCTATCCCCCCGCTGCGTTCCGAAACCTGAGCGAGCGGAAGGATGGTCCATGGCCAAGGCGCAGAAGAAGCAGACGCCCACGACGAAACCGAAGAAGGTCGCGGTCAAGCCGTCCCGCAAGGCGAGCGGCCGGGTCGAGGCGTTTCGCGAGCTGTCGGCCCGCGTCGCTGCCGGCGAGCAGCTCGTCCCGCCGCTCCACCTCACCAGCCAGGCCCGCCGCGAGCATGTCCGCTCCACCCTGCGCGAGGACCACGCCCAGCGCATCGAGCAGCGCAGCGACGCCGCCCGCATGAAGTTCGACGAACTGGCGGACGACTTCTTCAAGTTCTTCCGCGGCACCGCCCTCCTCTTCTACCGCGACATGGTCGGCGAGGATGCCGACATGCCCTCGGTCATGGCGCTCGGCGACGTCCATCCGGAAAACTTCGGCGTCATGCCCGACGAGCACGGCGCGCCGATCTTCGGCGTCAACGACTTCGACGAGACCATCTACGCCCCCTTCACCTTCGATCTGAAGCGCGGCGCCGTCGGCTTCTGGATCGCCGCCCGCGAAGAGGGCGGCCTGAAGCGCAAGAAGCGCCGCAAGATCGTCGAGGCCTTCGTCAAGGGCTACTTCGCCGCCATGAAGGACTATGCCGAGCATGCGACGGAGAAGAACGAGAGCTACCGGATGGACAATTCCCCGAAGGTGATCCAGCGCCTGTTCGAGGAAGCCTGGGAGGAGCGCGAGGCCTGGCTCTGGGAGGACTATCTCGACGGCTCCGGCCGCGGCTTTCGCGCCTCCGACGAGTTGCAGCCGATCTCCGGCGAGATCGACAAGTTCCAGAAGGCCATGGACGACCTCGCCAAGGCCAACAACATCGATGCGCCCAAGCGCGCCGGCGAACTGAAGGTCAAGGACGTCTGCATGCGCCACGGCCAGGGCACCGCGTCGCTGGGCCTGCCGCGCTACTACGTCCTGATCGAGGGGCCGTCGAAGGATGCCACCGACGACATCATCATCGAGTTCAAGAGCGCCCGCCGCTCCGCCCTCGACGGCCTCGCCCCGCCGTCGGACTTCAACGCCGGCGACAAGGCCGACCGCATCGCCCACGGCCAGGCGGTGCAGCTCGCCCATGGCGACATCTTCTACGGCGCCGTCACCATCGACGGCGAAAGCTTCATGAGCCGCGAGCGCGCCCCCTTCCGCGACGACATCGACCTCGACGAACTCAGCTACCCCACCTGGAAGGAATACGCCGAAGTCTGCGGCGCGGCGCTGGCCCAGGCCCACGCTCTCTCCGACGATCTCGGCCAGATCGACTACGACATCGAACCCTCCATCGTCGCCGCCGCGAGCCCCCGCCCCCTCTTCATCGCCGACATCGTCCGCTTCGCCGAAGAAGCCTCCGAACGCCTCGAGAAGGATCACGCCTTCTTCCGCGAGGACCACGCGCTGGGGGCGTTTGATAGTATTGATATGGTTTATCGGTGAGGGGGGCGCGGACGGCATTTATCGGTGCAAGACGGAATTCGGCGGGAAAGGGCCGAATGGGCAGTCGGCTCGTGGACATATGGTAGTGCAAAGCCACCGATCGGCGAGAGATCTAGCGAATTTGCAGCTCGAAATCAAAAAAACGAATGCATCTAGAACGAATTAAACAATCTAATTCTTCTTCTGCGTGCTTGATTCCTGGGTTTTGAACTTGGAAAGGGTTAGCTTCTGCCTATCCATCTCAACCGGAGATTCGACCATTCCCTCGTTATACCAGTAGATAAAATCCACCGAGTTGCGGTCGGGATCGTTATCAGTGAATGTGCTAAATCCGCTTAAAATGTACATTTCCGTTTCATGATCATTGTCAAATTTGAACCACTCACCGGCGTACCAATGGCGAACGAGGGCGGTGTGCAAGAGGCGTTCATGATGGCTGATGCCCCAGAACGGCTTGAATGCGACAAGTTTCATGTCGGGGAGCCAAGTCTTAGCAGCCTTCAGCCTGTCCTTCTCCGTTTTTGTCTTGCCAAGCTTATACCTGCCGTTGTCATGTATAAGGTACAGATAACCAGGATCGACGCGGTGGACCTGCCACACCGGGATGATAGTCCCCTCGTCGCTGAACATCATTTTTCCTTCCCTCCGATCCAACATGCATCCAACGCGCCTGAGAGGTTGAGCCGCTGGTGAAAGTCAGCGGTTAATTTTGATTTAACGGTGCGCGCAAACGCTGATCCACATTTTAATTCGCCGCTTCTGAAGCCAAAATTTGATGCCGCTTGAACATAGCTCAGATGAATGTGATTATCCATTGTCGTTCACCCTCGGCCAGTACGGTCGAAGGTGAGAGTGCCAATATAAGGACAAGGCTCAAAACACGCTTTTACATAGAGGTGCCGAAAATTGACATAAGCATCGTAACGGCAACCGTTACAAATTAGATCCGAACGCAAAAACTTTTCAATCACTGGTCAGTGCGTCAGCCTCAGTAATAGGAACGAACGTGCTGTCGATCAAATCGTCAGAATCCCAAACCGGAACTGCCACCATTTTGGTCCCGTCTCGTAAAGATCGGAACACGCAAAAGCCACTCGCTTCTGCACCATAGCCTTCGTACCAAAGATCAAGGCTACCCTCGGCATTCTGGATCTTCATCGCTGGATTTTGGCTAGGGCTTTTTGAGCTTCCGTCTTCCCCCATTACGGAGGAGCATGCATTCATAATGTCGCGATTCTCCCACACCATTGGATTTAAGCCCTTATAATCTATGCTGAGCTTCCGGATGCGGGCACCTGTGTTGATCATGTAAAGCTTATTCGGCGGCATCTTTAGAAGTTCCAGAATAACGGAAGTCGGGATAAAACCCTTATCGTTGCTGTCGAGCATGCCGAGCGTCATCATCTTGGCAACCGATTCCAAACCGAAATGGTATGCCAATGACAGTTCTTCGCTGGTATAATTCTTTACTGATGTTACTGGATAGGGAGCATGGAAGCCAAGCTGGCCACCAGCGTAAAGCTCGCGCTGCGGGAAGTATGCATCTTCGAAAAAACCGCCACCCATAAATGCTATCGCACAGGCGGAATAACACGATGCGCCCGGTGCTATGACAGTTTTCACGCCCGCTTCGACAAGCCACTCTGCAATTCTCACGCCCTCAATGAAAACACCCCCCGGACTGTCGAGGCAGAGACCGCTACCGAAAGCAATCCCGGACAGGCGGATCTTTTCAAGATCATTCAAATCGACCTGTCCCGAGTAGGTGAAATCGCAAACTCCATTTGACGTCTTCTCTACCTCGCCGGCGCCTGAGGCGCTGACACTAAGTAGGATGGCGATTGCAGGAACAAGCGAGAGCGTGCCGACATCTTTGATTGTCTTGAAAGAGATGGAGAGCACGTCGGAAATAGTTGGCATCGTTTCTTCGTTTCATCTTGTTGCTCAAGATCGCAGTTTACATCAGAAGGCGCTTAAACGCTCCTACGTCTCAGTCTAATATTCGCTTCCAATCTGCGGGGCAATCTGTGTGTCACCAACACAAGTGTCCGCTTTAGCGTGCCCGCCGCAAACAGTTGAAAGTTTGGCATCAGCACAAAGCTGCCGAAGTGTTCTCGTCGTTCCATACTCACTCTCCGAAGTCTCATGAGACGGCGCCGCCTCCTCCGCCTCGTTATCCTCGGCCCGCAGGGTCGGGGATCCATGCCTCGCCGCTTCAGGAGCAGCCCCGTCCCAGGGCAATGGCATCGCCGAGGCACGGATCCCCGTGCTGAAGCACGAGGATGACGAAGTGGAGAGGCTGAGGCTGACGCTATGGGCAGTGAGCGCAGAGTCCCGCGCCGGGGCAAATTGTGAACCCTCTTTCGGTATCAGTGCATTAAGTCTTGCCACTCCACATTTCATCTCGCACCCCATCCTACGCCAGCTCCAGCCGGATCGTCCGGCCGACCGCCTGCGCGGCGCGGGACAGCGTGGCGAGGGTCACGGAGTCGTTGTTGGGATCGAGCACCCGGTCGAGCTGCGCCCGGCTGGTCTCGAGACGGCTGGCCATTTCCACCTTGGAAATCCCCTGCTCGGTCATCAGCTGCCGAAGCTGGTAGGCGATCACGCGCTTCGTCGCGGTCGCCGTCGCTTCCTCGTGGATGCCCTGGTCCTTCAGGAAGCTGTCGAAGCTGTCGCCAAGGCGGCCTCGTTCCGTCCCGCCGTCCGTCATGTCGCAAGTCCTTTCATCCGTTTGACCGCCACGTCGATGTCATGGTCGGGGGTCTTCCGGGTCTTCTTCTCGAACCCATGCAGAAGCACCATGTGGCCCTCATGGGCGCAGAAAAACACGCGGGCGATCCGACCACCGGGCAGCCTGCTTCTGACCTCCCACAATCCCGGCCGGTTCGCCAAAGAGCGGCACAGCGACAGCAGCCAATCGCGAACGGGCACGGTCCCGTTGGCGCTTTCAAAGAACCGGGCCGGAAATCGCTTGTCTGGCTGATCCACCATGGCAAATCGTACCAAAAAAGATACATCGCCGCAACAGGTCCGTTTGCAGCACGGATGCGGCTATCCAGCCGGCCGACTGCCATCCATGTCAGCGAATGCCGATTGAAGCGAACCGGCATGGGGCGCAAAGCTGGCGAACCCACCCCGCGCTGCATGCCTCCCTCTTCGACGGCTCAGGATGAGGTGGCCACCCCTCCACTTCGTCATCCTCGGCCCGATAGGGTCGGGGATCCATGCCTCGCCCGGTCAGTAGCAGCCGTGTTCCGGGCAGGCGACCGTTCCGCTCCCGGAGCGGCGATGGAACCGCTGAGGCATGGATCCCCGTGCTGAAGCACGAGGACGACAAAGCGGAGATGGCGCCGCCTCATTCTTTTGTGTGACCGACGCTGCAGCGCCGTCTCGCCGGGGCTCCGCCCCATCTCCCGCCGCCCCGCCAGAAAATAGATATCCCCACCCCTACCCACCGCCCCCACAATCCTCTCGCCGTCTTCCCGAGGGACACGAATGATCGCCGGGATCGTTCGGGAAGACGGGCGGTGTCCGCGGCGTGGCCTCTTCCGGAGGGGTTCGCGGCTCGGACGGGTCTAAGGCTCCGCCGGCCCCTCGCGTACTACGGCGCGGGTGCGGATCGGTCCGCTACAACGGGAGGTCCTGAAAAGGGAACTCCCGTGAAGCGCCGGCAGCCGGTGAGCCCATTCGGTGAGGCCCTGCGGCGAAAGCCGCGAGGGCCGGGCAGGATGTGGCAAGCCCCAAGGGCCCGGAAAGACACCGTGCGGAACGCCGGAGGCGAGCCGTTAGACTAGAATATCGGAGGGCTTGCCTCCGGCGTTCCGCTGCCCCTCCGTTTCGGGGCGGCCCGACATCGCCGCGGCGCTTCTCGAAGCGCTCCGTCAAAGGGACTGCAGCCAAAACTCGGGGCGCCCCGCGCCGCCGGGCGTTTTCGCACGGGCGCACGCCGTGGTCATCGCCGTCGGGGCGGGCGGGAGCCGCCGGAGCGAGCGAGCAAGCGAAAGAGAGAGAGGCTCAGCCTTCCTTCAGGATCCGCGCCTTCTGGCGGTTCCATTCGCGTTCCTTGATGGTCTGGCGCTTGTCGGGGGCGTTCTTGCCCTTGGCGACGGCGAGTTCCATCTTGGCCATGCCGCGATCGTCGAAATAGATCTTCAGCGGCACCAGCGTCATGCCGTCCCGCTGCACGGCGCCGGCAAGCTTGTTCAGCTGGGTGCGGTGGACCAGGAGCTTGCGGCGGCGCTTGGGGTTGTGGTTGAAGCGGTTGGCCTGGAGATATTCCGGCAGGTTGGAATTGATCAGCCAGAGCTCGCCCTGCTCTTCCGTCGCATAGGCCTCGGCGATCGACGCCTTGCCCTCGCGCAGCGACTTCACCTCGGTGCCGGTGAGGACCAGCCCCGCTTCCAGCGTCTCGATAATCTCGTAGTTGAACCGCGCCTTGCGGTTTTCGGCCGCGATGTTGGAATCGGCGGGTTTCTTCTTGGCCATGGTGCGTTCGCATTCATGCGCGGGGGGCGCATGCCTTTATCGTTGGGGCGGGGCGGGCCGCCCGGCATGGGGTCTGCGACCACATCTGGTCGCTGCCGGCGGCATTCGCCAGGGTCACGGCCAGCCGGACGGCGCCGCGGCGGCGCACCATCCGGCTGCGGCGCGAGGCGCAAGGGCGCCCGCGCCATCCGCTGCCCGGCCCCGCCGGCCGTCTCAGTTCGCCAGCCCGGCATGGGCAAGGGCATGGTCGATCGCCTCGGCCGTCACAGCCTCGATCGGCACCAGCGGCAGGCGGACGCTGTTGGCCA
>PACL01000005.1 GCA_002700095.1 Fulvimarina sp.
CGAGGTCAAGGACGCGTACTACGCTGACCTGGAATCAGCCCAGCCGGTGATCGCCGGACAGGGAACCGATAGGAACGAAACCCAGGGCGATTCAGGATGGTGTGGAACCGCCCCGTGCCGCAACTCAGGCTGGGACGACCTTGGGACCGTCGCCGCGCACCGAATCCGCTGTCTCAGCCTGAGTTGGTGCACCAGGGGGCGCCCTGACCGGCTCCGCAGCGGCCTGACCGGCACGGGACAGCGCCCTGAGTGGCTGTTCCGCGGGAGCGGCGGCGCACGAGGGCGACTCCAGTCGCAATGCCGGCCCGCCGCTTTCGTTCCGGCGAGCGCGCGGATACGTTCTCGTCATGGATCTGCGGGAGCCGCCGGTGAGCGGGAGCTGGCGACACGCGCACGGGTTCGAGGTCGCGTTCTTCTCCGACGCGGGTGCGGGTCACCGCATGTGGGGGCACACCGCCGCCCGTGACGGTGAGGAGCTCTGGTCGGTCGGGTACGACATCGAGACAGACGCAGGGTGGCGAACGATCGGTGCGCACGCGTCGGCCACGGCGCCTGAAGGCATGTGTGAGGTGTCGCTGCAGCGAGATCACCAGACCGGCTGGACGGTGGATGGTCACCATCGACCCGACCTCCAGGACTGTGTCGACATCGACATCGAGTCGTCGGCCGTGACGAACACCCTCCCCCTCCACCGACTCGACTTCACGGTCGGAACCGTCGTCGAGGTTCCCGCGGCGTTCGTGCGCGCCGGTGACCTTCGGGTGGAGCGGCTGGAGCAGCGCTACACGCTCTTGAGCGCCTCTCCCGAGGGATTCCGGTTCCACTACGAGTCGTCGACTTTCGGGGTCGTCTGCGACCTCGACGTCGATTCGGCCGGCCTCATCGTCGACTACCCCGGCATCGCACGGCGGGATCGCTGACCTGGAGGGGCCACCATGCACCCCTTGGCCGCTTGCGGGACGGGGAGGAGGATGACGCCATGCTGAGCATCGGGACGATCGTGCTGACCGTCGAGGACATCGTCCGCGCGGGCGACTTCTGGCGGGCCGCACTGGGATACGTGAATCGGAACGAGCCGTCCGAGGACTGGGTCATCCTCGACCCCGCGGACAAGTCCGGGTGGGATGGACCCGGCACGAGCATCGCCCTGTCCGTGACCGGATACCCCCAGCACTACCCGCCCCGCATCCACCTCGATCTCTATGCACAGGATCAGGGAGCGGAGATCCGGCGACTCCTCGCGCTGGGCGCACACGAGGTGGACTGGCACGGCTACCCGCCCGACGCCGACTACGTCGTACTCGAGGACACCGAAGGCAACCGATTCTGCGTCGTCGACGTCGGCGACCGTCCCGCACCCTGACGGTTCAGCAAGTGGAGCCGCTACGCCCCGGCGGCGGCTCGCACGGCCTCGACGGCGACCGAGGGTGACCCACGGAAGGCCGGGCCGTGTCCCGGGAGCACCCAATCCGCGTCCAGCCCGGCGATGCGGTCGAGGGACGCGAGCGCCCCGGCGGGGTCGTCGGTGAACGGCGCCGGGCCGGGACCGGTGCGACCGGTGAGCACGTGCCGTGTCGGGAGTGCGTCGACGACGAACACGGCGCGCGCGTCGGGCGAGAAGACGGCGATGCTGCCGGGGGAGTGACCGGGCATGCCGATCACCCGTGGGTTGCCCGGAAGCTCGAGGATGTCGCCGTCGGCGACCTCGCTCACCTCGCGCCGGAGCCGGACCCCACCCGACGCGATCGATAGCCACTGTGTCGCGCGGGAACCCCGCACCCCGTCGGCACGCACCCCGCCATCGACGCCCCGACGGCAGCGGTTCAGCGCGCTGCGGCGCGCAACTCGGCGAGAACGTCGACCGCCAGAGCCCCGAGGTCGGAGTCGTCGTCGGCGGTGACCCAGCGCGAGAAGGCGTGGGAGAACGCCACCGTGCCGAGCTCAGCGGTGAGCCGCGACGTCGCATCCGCGACACCGCGTGCGCGCAGCGCGGCGGCGATCGCCTCGGTGAGATGCAGCCTCTTGATCTGCTCCCGCTCCTGGAGTTCGGGGTTCGCGTCGATGATCCGCTGGCGGACACCGGCATAGCGGTGGCGACCGACGAAGAAGCCGCCGGCGGCGCGCAGAGCCTCGGCGACGGCATCCAGCGGCTTCGCGTCGGCGGGGGCCGCCGCGACGGCGTCGGTGAACACATGGTTGTAGGCCTCGGGATCGCCGAAGAGCACCTCGCGCTTATCGGAGAAGTGACGGAAGTAGGTTCGCTCGGTCACCCCGGCGCGTGCGGCGATCTCAGCGACCGTCGTCGCCTCGTAGCCCCGATCCAGAAACAGCTCAGCGGCGGCCGCGACGAGGCGCTCCCGCGCCCCCGGTTCCCATCGACCCATGGGCCCAGCGTAGTGGTGACAGACACTGACATCACGCGTATGTTGATGTCAGTTTCTGACATTGGAGGATTCATGAAGATTTTCATCACCGGAGCGAGCGGTCACATCGGGTCACTCGTCACCGCCGAGCTCATCGGCGCGGGGCATCAGGTCGTCGGATTGTCCCGAACGGACGCGGGAGCCCAGCGGCTCGCCGCCCTAGGGGCCGAACCCGTCGTCGGCACCATGGACGACACCGCGCGCCTCGCCGAACTCGCCGCCGCGTCGGATGGCGTGGTGAACCTCGCGTTCGCCCACGACGGCGGAGACTTCGCCGCGGCGATCGCGGCCGACCGCGCCCTGATCGAAGCACTCGGCGCGGCCCTCGAGCACACCGGCAAGCCGTTGCTGGCGGCGTCGGGCACCATGATGCTGGTGGGATCGGTTCCCCCCGGCGACGTCGGCTCCGAAGACACGGTCATCGACCCGACGCGGGCCGGCAACCCTCGAGCCATGACCGACGGGATCCTGCGGAACCTCGCGGCCCGCGGCGTTCGCAGCGCGGCGCTGCGCCTGTCTCCCACCGTGCACGGGCCCCGTGATCATCACGGGTTCATCCCGTCCCTGATCGCCGCAGCGCGACAGCAGGGCAGCTTCGGCTACGTCGGAGACGGCCTCAACCGATGGCCGGCTGTACACAATCTGGACGTTTCTCGCGCCATCCGTCTCGCGCTGGAGAAGGACGACCTGCCGGCCGGCATCCCGCTGCACCTCACCGCCGAGGAGGGAATACCCTTCCGGCGGATCGCCGAAGCGATCGGCCGCGGTGTCAACGTGCCCGTGGAAAGCGTCGCCCCCGAGGTCGCCGCCGAGCGGTACGGTTTCGTCGGAAACTTCATCGGGGTCGACAACCCCACCTCGAGCGCGCAGACGCAGGAACTCCTGGGATGGGAACCCACGGAGCAGACCCTTCTCGAAGACCTCGACGAAGGGTTCTACTTTCGACGCTGACGGAGCAGATCCGGATGCAGCCGGCCCGCCTCCCGGGTCAGTCGGCGTGGGCGTAGCCGAGCGCCGCGGCCACGCCGACGTTGACGACCTCGCCGCCACGCACGTTGAGGCCCTTCGCCAGTGACGGGTCGGCTGCGGCCGCGGCATCCCACCCCCGGTCAGCGAGCGCTGCGACGTATGGGAGCGTGGCGTTGGTGAGCGCGCGGGTCGAGGTCTCAGGGACCGCGCCCGGCATGTTGGCGACGCAGTAGTAGAGTGCGTCGTGCACGGCGAACGTCGGTGCGTCGTGAGTGGTGGCGTGCGAACCTTCGAAGCAGCCACCCTGGTCGATCGCGATGTCGACGAGCAGAGACCCGGGCTTCATGCCCGCGACCATGTCGTCTGTCACGAGCTTGGGGGCCGCGGCGCCCGGGATCAGAACGGACCCGATCACGAGGTCGGCGCTCTGGAGAGCCTCGGCGATCGCGTAGCGCGTGGACGCACCGGTCTGCAGGGCGTTGCCGTAGCGGTGCTCGAGCTCGCGCAGTCGCGCCAGGTTGACGTCGAGAACGGTGACCTGCGCACCGAGGCCGATCGCATTCGCGGCGGCGTGCTCGCCGGCCACTCCGCCACCGATCACGACCACCTGCGCGCGCCGGGTGCCGGCGACTCCACCGAGCAGCATCCCGCGGCCACCCTGTGCGCTCATGAGGTGGTACGAGCCGACGGCGATCGACAGCCGCCCGGCGACCTCGCTCATGGGTGTCAGCAACGGCAGCGAGCGGTCGGGCAGCTGAACCGTCTCGTAGGCGATGGCCGTGGCACCGGATGCGACGATCGCATCGGTGAGCGGGCGATCGGCGGCGAGGTGCAGATACGTGAACAGGGTCAGGTCGGGCCGGAGATGGGCATACTCGGCGGCGATCGGCTCTTTCACCTTCACCAGCAGGTCGGCGCCATCCCAGACCTCGGCGGGGTCCGGCACGATCACGGCGCCGGCGGCGGCATAGTCCTCGTCGTCGATGCGCGAGCCCGCCCCCGCACCGGCCTGCACGAGCACCTCGTGCCCGCGGCGGGCGAGCTCGTCGACGCCGGCCGGGGGGATCGCGACGCGGTTCTCGTTGTTCTTGATCTCCGTGGGGATGCCGATGCGCATGTCGTTACTCCTGAGTGACGAGGAAAGGACGGCCGTACTCTTCGATGATCGCCGGATGTTCGTTACAGTGGGATTTCCTCCGAAGATACTTCCGCGATGCGTGACCGAATGACCGCACGGGCGGCACGAAGAGCACATCGGTGACCGTGCGACGAAAGCATCTTCGCAGGCTCCGACGAAAGGATCGGATATGCCCGGGCCGCAGCGTGACATCCGCGTGAAAGAGGTCGCCGACCTCGACGCCGTCGACAGGCAGATCATCGCGATCCTGTCCCGCGACGGCCGCACCACCAACGCCGACCTCGCCGCGTCGCTGGGCGTCGCCCCGTCGACGGCTCACACCCGGATGCGCTCCCTCGTCGATCGCGGCATCATCACCGGCTTCCACGCCAGCGTGGATCACCAGCGACTCGGCCGAGGTCTGCAGGCCATGATCGGGGTGGCGCTGCGCCCGGGCGCCCGCCACGACAGCATCGTGGCGTTCGCCGACGAGGTGCGCAAGCTGCCGCAGGTCGTCCAGTTGTTCTTCGTCGGCGGCGTCGACGACTTCATGGTGCACATCGCCGTCGCGGACGCCTCGGAAGTGCGCGAGTTCGTCGTTGAGCACCTGTCCGCGCAGCAGTCGGTCGCCACGACCCGCACGAGCATCGTCTTCGAATACCACCGCAACGCCGTTGCGGCATCCTTCCGCTGAGACCTCGCGACCGAGGAGTCGCGTCGCCGAGCGAGGGATGCGTCAGGCGGCGGCGAGCGCGAGGCCGAGGGCGTGACCGGAGCTCCACGCGGTGCGGACGGCCGGGCTGTCGCCCCACGCGTCGCCGCATGCGGACAGGCCGGGACCGCGGAAGTACGACGCACCGGCCGTCTGAGCGGGTCGGGCGAACCTCCAGCGGTGGGCGAAGGTCTCTTCGGGCTCGGTGTGGATGCCCAGCAGGTGCCGGGTGGCGGCGACGACAGCGGGGACCGCGGTCGCCGGCTCGTCGAGATGCTGCCGCGCACGCTGTGCCGTCGTATGCACCACGAGCACGGGCGCCGCGTCGCCCCGGCGGTCGCCGTCGTCGGCGATGAAGGACACGTCGGGGTGCTCGTCGACGAACGCGCCGTGCAGGTCCCCCGGCCACTGCCGGCGGTCCCATCGCAGGGCGACGGCGATGACCGGCTCCCACTCCAGGTCGGCGCCGGGTGCGGCGCCGGTGAGGCGGGCCGCCTGCGGGCCGGGCATGGCGAGCACGACCTCACCGGCATCCTGCCAGTCGACGCGGTAGGGCTCGACACGTTCGATCGTGCGGTCCAGGTGCACATCCAGGCCGTCCGCAAGGTCAGCCGCGAGCGATCGCAGACCTCGCGGCGCGGCCCAGCGGATCGGCCCGGGCTTCTGCGTCTGCGACCCGTCGGCGCCGATCACGACGAACGTGTCGGTCCACGGGCGCGCAAGTCCACGTTCCTGCCACCCGGCGACGACCGCTTCGAAGGGCGCAGAGTCGCCGACGACGAAGTACGACGCGCCGTGGTCGACGGGGCGCCCCCAGAGCGTGCGGCTCGCCAGGCGGCCGCCGACGCGGCGCCCCCGGTCGAGAACCCGCACCGAGAGTCCCGCGGCGGTTGCCGCCCGTGCGCACGCGAGACCCGAGATCCCCCCACCGACTACCGTCACGTCGACTGCCATGCACCCATCCTTGCGTGCGGCGATCTACCGAGGCGCCGCACGATCAGCGCGACAGCGGACGGAGCTGGTCTTCTGCGACCGGAAACGCCACGGGGTAGGAGACCTGGGTGGCATTCATGTCGCCCCAGTCCTCCTTCTTCACTCGGATCGCCGAGGGGGACACCTCCGCGATCCGCACGCGTAGCCAGGAGCCGTCCTCGAGACGCAGTTCGTGCGGGTCGGCGAGATACCCCAGACCAAGTTCGTCGAGAGTCTCTTCCGCGGTGATCCAGTCCACCACGCCTGTCCGCGGCCGCCCGAGCAGATCGATGGCGATGAAACCGTCGTCGAGGGGCTTCATCCACCCGACCCTCTCTCCGTCGTCGGAGCGTCGGTGTTCGATCCAGTCCGGTTCCATGCGCCCAGGGTAGCGACCGCCCCAACCCGTCATCCTGCCGGCGAGATGAGGTCCACGAGCCCGCCCGCCGGGAGAGCGATCCAACCCTCGCGCTCGGCCCGCTCCTGGTGCTCCGGCGCGGGGGCGTCGAATCGACCGAGCAGGGCCGCACGTGCGGCGAGCGCCGCGACGACCGCATCGAGCGCGTCGCCCGAGCTCACCATGAGCTCAACGGGATCCCCGAGATCGAGCCAACATGCAGCGTGCTGCAGGCGAGCGACGAGCGGTCGACCGTGCCGCCCTTGTCGGCGATTCGTCCGAGCAGTCCGGCGCAGCGCATGGCCGTCAGCCCGAGACGATCCGTCGACACGCTCAGGGGCCACCGTCCGGTTCGCTTGTGGATGTGCTCTGCGATCATGGCTTGCAATGGACACCTCGCCGATGAAACCCCGTGACCGCGCGACTGTCGCGCTGGTGACGGGTGCGGGGCGCGGGATCGGAGCGGCGATCGCGCGTGCGTTATCCGAGCTCGAGTATGGGGTCATCGTCACGGATGCCGTCGAGCGTCGAGCAGAGGCGGTGGCGTCTTCCCTCAAGGCTGAGTCCGCGGGTTTGGATGTCACCGACGAGCGGCAGTGGAAGGCGGTCGTTGCCGCGACGGAGCGACGCCATGGCGGCATCGACGTTCTCGTGAACAACGCCGGGGTCGGGTTCGCCGCGGCCCTCGATCGCACGTCGCGTGAGAAGTGGGACGGCGTGCTCGCCACGAACCTCACCGGTCCGTTTCTCGGGTGCAAGACCGTCGCTCCTGTCATGAAGCGCCGCGGGGGCGGGGTGATCGTCAACGTGTCCTCCATCGACGCCATTCGCGGCCGAGAGGGCTTGCACGCCTATGCGGCGTCGAAGGCGGGCTTGCGCGGTCTGGGTCAGTCGCTCGCGGTCGAGTTGGCGGCAGACGGAATCCGCGTCAACACGGTTCTGCCGGGGCTCGTGCCGACGTCGATGACGTCGCGCGTAGATCCCGGCTCCTTCGACATTCCGCTCGGCCGTCCGGCGGATCCCAAGGAGATCGCGCAGGTCGTCGCCTTCCTCGCTTCGCCGGGCGCGAGCTACGTCGCCGGCGCAGAAGTCGTCGTTGACGGCGCTCTGACGGCACGGATTCCCCGAAGCGGCGCTTGACGACGCCCTACGGGTCCGGGTGACAGGATGAGGGCGATGGCCAGCGAGCAGGGACGACGCATCGTCCGCCGCAGAACCCGGCGACAGGTGATCGTCTGGACAGCCGTCGCGGTGACTCTCTCCCTCGTCGCTGCGGTGCTGCCCTATCTCGAGATTCGCGGAGTGGCCGCGATTCCGGTGCTTCAAGCGCTCGTTCCGCTCGGAGCAGTTGCCCTGCTGCTGTTCGCGTTGACGTCGATGGTTTTTCGGCTGTGGGCGGCCGCGTTGGTCTTCATCATCGGCGCCGCGATCAGCGGCATCCCGACCCTCACCCCGATTCGCGAGGCACAGATGTGCGAGGCCGGAACTCCCCTGACCGTGTTGTCCTTCAACGCGAAGCTCTCAGGCGCCGATCCTGCCGCGCTGTCCGAGCTCATCCGTGCCACTCGACCGGATGCCGTCGTTCTGCTCGAGACGAATGAAGCGCTCATCGACGCGGTGCTCATCCAGAACGACCTGGCCGACATGTTGCCCCACCGCACCCGTGAGGTGACCCAGGGCCAGGCGAGCGGAAGCGTGATCCTCTCTGCGTATCCGCTGTCGCTGGAGGAGGACGTCCCCGGGAGTGAGTTCGACCAGGTCAGCGCCGTCGCGACGATGCCGGGTGCCGTCGACGTGAGGTTGGCCGCGGTGCATCCGCCGCCACCGGTCTGGCAGCCGAACGGCTGGCTCAGTGGCCTCGACGACATCACCGCGTGGGTGGATCAGGCCCCCGATGACCGACTCATCGTCGCCGGTGATTTCAACGCCTCGTTCGCTCACCCGGCGCTTCGTCGCCTCGCGTCAGGTCTCCGCACCGGCGCCGAAGCGGCGGGCCCGATCCCCTGGCCCACCTGGCCGGAAGGCAGACTGGTGCCGGCGTTCACGGCGATCGACCACGTGTTCGCGAGGGATGCCGCACCCACCGACTGGCACAGTTACGCCGTCGACGGCAGTGACCATCGCGCTGTCGTCGCTCGGTGGAGTCTCTGCGCGTGACGCGCGACCGCGAAGGCAGACGCCTTTAGCGGCTCTCGGAGCTCAGCCGGCCGGAGTCGCCTCCGCCTCCACAACTTCGACCACCTCGCCGCCTGAGCCGACCGCGGTGAGCGTGAAGCGGGCCGTCTGAGCGCCGCAGCGTTCGGCAACGTCCGACAGGGGCACCTCGTCGTCACCCCACGTACCCGCAAGACGCGCGGTGTCCGCGTCGCTCGCCGATCAGGTGATCCGGTAGAGGAACGGTGTCTCGTCGGGGCATCCGTCGACCCCGATCCATACAGCTGAGAGCCGAACGGTCGGAGCCGGCGACTCCGGTTGCGGCGTCTGCGGGGCTGGTTCGCTCGGCGCAAGGGGCGGCGCTTTCGTTGGCGTAGGCGAGGACGGCACGGGCGTAGCCGTCGGACGGAATGGGGTCGGTGTCGGCGAAACGGTGGCCGAGGGCGGTGGCCGAGGTGAGTGTGGCGTTCATGATCGTCTCCTTGTCAGGTGACGGGGCGGCTTCTCCGCTCCCGTTCACCAGGCCTGACGATCGACGGACGTCGCTCTTACAGGTTCGGCACGACGACTTTCTTCACAATCAGGATCAGCGGCTCGTCGTGCTCCCGTACGTTGGACGTCATGAACCTCGCTGGGAAGTTCACCGTGGGGGCTACCGTCGTCATCGTCGGTGGTCTCGTCGCCCTCGCCGCCCCCGCGGTCGCGGGCGTGCACGCCGAGCTGTCATCCTGGGCGATCTTCACACCGACAGACGACTCGCACGACGAGCGCGAGACCGATGTCGACCCGGGCGGAGCGGCAGTCGATGAGCTCGGCGACGGGTACGTCGATGTCGGACACGGCATCGCCATTCCGAGGAACAGCCCACCCGGATGCGATGAGCCGGCGTGGCTGCACCTGGGTGCGATGAGCGCGAGCCTGAGCGGAGAGCTCGTAGACCGAGGAGCACGCGACTTCGCCGAGGGAAGTGCCATCCTGGATCCTGAGGGACGAGTCGTTTCCTATTCGGTCGCTCCGGGTGACGCGCTCTCGGCGATCGGTGAGAGATTCTGCCTCGCCAACGCGGGGACGATCGCGACGCTCAATCACACTCGGACCATTCACCCGGGAGACACACTGCTGCTTCACCCCAACGCATCTCTCCCCTGGATTCCGTATTTCAACCCTGCAGACGCGCCCGGCGGTTACCAACAAGTCCCCTATCAGCGCGCGATCGAGGCAATGAGCGAAGCCGCGCACGCGGGCGACCTCGACGCCATGCGCGCGATCTTCACCGACGACCTCGCCGGCCTGTTCCCCGACCCCGCTGATGCAGAGTTGATCGCGGATGCGCTCGCCGTGGGCGACCTGGGCGTTCTTCGCCAGATGTTCGCGTAACTCGCTTGGGATGCGACGAGAGTTCCGGTCGGGATCGGCCGTTCCTCGTCGGCGTCGGCGACGATTGACCTATCGATAAGTTGGATATTAATATCCGATTTATGAGAACTGAGGCACCGCTTCTCGCTCCGATCTTCCGGTCGGAGGGCCAAGCCCGCCTGCTCTCGGTCGTGATCCTGAGCGACGAGGAGGTCAGCCTGACCGAGCTCGCATCGCGGGCCAACCTGGCCTATCCCACGGCGCACCGCGAAGTCGCACGCCTGCTCGACGCCGGCATCCTCACCCAGCGGCACGCTGGTCGTACACGCTTGATTCGCGCCAGCACCGCGAGCCCCCTGGTCCCGCCGCTCCGCGAGATCCTCCTCATCGCCACCGGGCCGGCCGCTCTCCTGGCCGAGGAGTTCGCGCGGATCGATGGGATCGAGGCGGCATTCCTCTACGGCTCGTTCGCCGCCCGGATGCGCGGCATCGAGGGGACCGCTCCGAACGACGTCGACGTCATGGTGATCGGGTCACCGGAGCCGGATTCGGTGTACGGCGCGTGCGACCGAGTCGAGGAGCTGGTGCATCGACCAGTCAACCCGACGATTCTCTCTCCCGAGGAAGCGCAGGAGGATTCCGGGTTCCTCGACCAGGTGCGGAACAGCCCGATCGTGCCGATCATCGGCGGTGAGCAATGGCCGTGACGCCCCTCACTGCCGCGCAGCAGGAGGCAGTTGATGCGCTGGTCGCCGGTCGGCGGATCGATCAGGTTCCAGCCGACGAGGCGCGAGCGAGGGCATTCCTCGCCGCATCCGCCGATCGGATCAGTCAGCTTCGGCTCCTGACGAGCGCCGGGGTGAAGTACGACATCGCGTACGACGCCGCGCACGACATTGGCGAAGCGCGCTGCCCTCAGCCGCGGCGTCGGAGCATGAGCGGAAGCCGATACTGATCACGCTTTGCGCCCCGTCGCCCCGCCGGGTCCGGCTCACACCGCGCCAGCGGATGCAGCTCCGTCGCCGTCGCTCTCCACGCGCCGGGCCGCGAGCCGGCGCTCGCGCATCGCGAGCCACAGCGGAAAGGTGAACGCGAACGCCGTCAGCGCCGAGCCGATGATGTAGAGCCACG
>PACL01000048.1 GCA_002700095.1 Fulvimarina sp.
GCCCCGCGACCAGCCCGACCAGGTAGTCGTACGCCTCGAACCGCCGGCGGTGGTGGATGAATTAAATATAATATAGATCAATGATAGTAAGGGCAGAGATATTGATCCGATACTTGTAGCGTAAAAGCTATAATAAAATACCTTCAAAATCATATATCCGGTCTGATTTCGCCAGCCGGATATGTCTTTTTGCCCCATTCCCCAGACAGACATGCGAGAAAAATCTTGAAGAATGATATTTTTCCTTCTAATATACCGATCGATTGCTTTTGGAATTTCGTTTTGGAGTTTTGAAGACGGGATGGAAATGTCGACATCTAGCCCAATGCGATTGCTGGTTTCCTTCAGTTCCATCAACCCTTTTAACGCATTAACTTCAACCGCTAGGGCTTCGCGCTCTTCGTCGAGACGTTTGTCTAGATCAAGACCCAGGAAACGTGAAAACAATGGTATGAGCAATATCGATACAAAAGGTATCAGATACTGATCCATAGCCGCGACCTCCGCTCCCTGCATCTTGATTGATATTACGCAACGTTATCCGAGAATGCAACCTTAGCGGGATTTCTGAGTCCGATTTTTTCCTGAAAATCGAATCGAACAACCTGACAGTTTCGGAGGGTACGCCGACGGCGAGTGGTAACGCACCAAGTTGTCCCTACCGCAGGAAGCCGACGATCTCCTTGACGTCGGCCATGGTCTTCTCGGCTATCGCCCCGGCCCGCTCGCCGCCGTCCTTCAAGACCGCGTCGATATGGCCGGGGTCGTCGGTGAGCCGGCGCATCTCGGCGTTGATCGGGGCAAGCTTCTCGACTGCGAGCTCGGCGAGCACCGGCTTGAACTCGGAGAATTGCCGGCCGCCGAACTCGGCCAGCACCTCGGCCTTGCCGCGCTCGGCGAGGGCCGCATAGATGCCGACGAGATTGTCGGCCTCCGCCCGCCCCGCAAGGCCCGCGACCTCGGAGGGCAGGGCGTCCGGGTCGGTCTTGGCCTTCCTGATCTTGCGGGCGATCTGGTCGGCGTCGTCGGTGAGGTTGATGCGCGACAGATCCGAGGGGTCGGACTTCGACATCTTCTTGGAGCCGTCCTTCAGGCTCATGATGCGGGTCGCCGGCCCCTCGATCATCGGCTCGGTGAGCGGGAAATAGCCGCTGACCACCTCCTCGCCCATCGCGATGTCGGTGCCGAGGCCGGCGGCCGCGATCCTGTCCGAAAAGTCGTTGTTGAACTTCGCGGCGATGTCCCTCGTCAGCTCCAGATGCTGCTTCTGATCCTCGCCGACGGGAACGTGGGTGGCGCGGTAGAGGAGGATGTCGGCGGCCATCAGGCTCGGATAGGCGAGGAGGCCGAGCGAGGCGTTCTCGCGATCCTTGCCGGCCTTGTCCTTGAACTGGGTCATCCGGTTCATCCAGCCGATGCGGGCGACGCAGTTGAAGATCCAGGCGAGCTCGGCATGGCCGGAGACGCGGCTCTGGTTGAAGACGATGTGGCGCGTCGGATCGATGCCGGCGGCGAGGAACGCCGCGGTGATCGAGCGGATCTGGCCCTTCAGATCCGCGTGGACGAGTTGCGCCGTGATCGAATGGAGATCGACGACGCAGTAGATGCAGTCCTGGCTCTCCTGCAGGGCGACGAACTTCCTGATCGCGCCGAGATAGTTGCCGAGATGCAGGTTTCCGGTGGGTTGCACGCCGGAAAAGACGCGGGGGGCAAAGGCGCTCATGGGGCGGCTCCGGAGGAAAGCATGAATGATGTTGCCGGGCCTTATGGCGGAGGGCGGGGCGGCGATCAAGCAGCGGCTCCAGCCGTGCCCGTGGGAGATCGTCCGTCGCTCCGCCCGCCAGCACTCTGGCGCAATCTGCGCCTCTAGCGCTTGCGCGATCTGCGCCTGTCGCGTATGAGACCCGCGTTCAGACGAGAGCCGGCCGGCAGGGCATGCCGTGGCGGCTCCTAATGCTGTTCGCGACACTTCCTTCCCCGAAGGCAAGTCATCAGGCCGCCGTAAGACGGTCCGGCCGACGTCGCGATCCTCTTAATCAGGAGAGCAAAATGCCCAAGATGAAGACCAAGGCGAGCGCCAAGAAGCGCTTCCGCATGACCGCCAACGGCCACGTCAAGGCGGGTGCCGCCGGCAAGCGCCACGGCATGATCAAACGCTCCAACGACTTCATTCGCGACGCGCGCGGCACGATGATTCTGTCGAAGCCCGACGAGCGGATCGTCAAGACCTACATGCCCTACAACCGCTGAGCAGCGCGTTTCCGGCATTCTAGAGATTTCAGGAGTTTAGATCATGGCACGCGTCAAGCGGGGCGTTACGTCCCACGCCAAGCACAAAAAGGTTCTCAAGCAGGCCAAGGGTTTCTACGGCCGCCGCAAGAACACCATCCGCACCGCCAAGGCCGCCGTCGACCGGTCGAAGCAGTATGCGACCCGCGACCGCAAGGTCCGCAAGCGGAACTTCCGCGCCCTGTGGATCCAGCGCATCAACGCCGCTGTCCGCGAGCACGGCCTGACGTATGGCCGCTTCATCGACGGTCTCGCCAAGGCCGGCATCGAGGTCGACCGCAAGGTCCTGTCCGACATCGCGATCCACGAGCCGGAAGCCTTCACCGCTCTCTGCGAGCAGGCCAAGGCCGCACTCGCCTATCTGAAGGAGAGCGAGTTCCCGAACGCCTACGAGCGGGCGGTCGGCGAGAAGCAGGCGGCCTGAGCGCCACCTTCCGATCGACGGACGAAACGAACGAACCCGCGGCTTTCAAACCGCGGGTTTTTTCATGGCCGCTGCCTGCCTCACCCGATCCCGGCGATCAACGGTTCGACCCACGCCCAGAGATCCTGGGCGAGGACGAGGCCATACCTGACGACGGCGAGGATTACGCTGCCGACGACGCCGACGCAGATCGCCAGCATTGCCAGACCGGCGATGATCCACAATCCGTCGCGCTCGAGGATGCCGAAGGCGAACATGCAGATCGCCAGCGCCGGCAGGAAGTTGCCGAGGGGGATCGGCAGGATCAGGATCAGCGACAGAGCGAGGCAGATCAGCCCGACGATCCTCTCGGCAGTCGGCTGGACGAGGAAGCCGAGGCGCGGCGCCAGGATCCGCTCGGCGCGCGCGATCCACGGTGCGGAACGCTCGACGACGGCCGACAGGTCGCTGCGACGCAGGGACCGCCTGGCGATCATGCCCGGCAGCCACGGCTTGAAGCCCAAGCTCAGCTGGGCGGCGAGGAAGATCAGCGGCACGCCGAGGACGGTCGACGTGCCGGGCGGCGCCGGCAGGAGGTTCGGCAGGGCGAACAGGAACAGGAGGGCGCCGAAGGCCCGCTCGCCGGTCGCCGTGAGGAGATCGCTGATCGCGATGCGCTCCCGCGACGTGTCGCCAACGAGGCTCGTCAGGATGGCCGACAGGCGCGGCGCGGCGAATCCTCCCCGTCCATCGTCCGGGTTGGAAGGGAGCAGCCTTGTCTGGTCCGAAGGGTGTTCGATCACGTCAGCTACGCATTTGCAGGATGAGGTCGACCAAAAGCCGACGGTGATCGTCAGAGGCGCCGTACCGGCCAACATCCGGCGGTCGATCCCGCGCCGGGCCGCCCAGAGATAGGTTGTCGATCATGTCAGAATGATGGGGCTTGGGAGCGTGTGACGGTCGAGTGTCGCGCCGCCGGGCAGCGATGGCGCGGCGCCAAGCTTCCATCATGGTGCCCCTTGCGGTAACGAGGCGCCGGAAGGCCGCCTCGCCGGCATGACCAATCGTGGGCCGGAAGCCCGCTTTGCCGGCATGAACAATCGTGGAGTGACGCGTGAGCGAACCGCTTGAGACCGAGCTGATCCAGAAGATCGATGCGGCAGAAGACGAGGCCGCGCTCGAGACGATCCGCATTGCCGAACTCGGCAAGAAGGGCCGCATCTCCGAGATGATGAAGGGGCTCGGTAAGATGAGCCCGGAGGAGCGCAAGGAGGCCGGCCCGCGCCTCAATGGCCTGCGCGACCGGGTGCAGGACGCGATTTCGGCGCGGCGCGAGGTGCTGGGGGAAGCCGCGATCGCAGCAAGGCTCGCCGCCGAGCGCCTCGACGTGACGCTTCCCGTGCGCCAGGGCGCGGCCTCGCGCGGGCGCATTCATCCGATCTCCCAGGTGATCGACGAGATCACCGCGATCTTCGCCGACATGGGCTTCTCCATCGCCGAGGGCCCGGACATCGAGACCGACTACTACAATTTCACGGCGCTGAATTTTCCCGAGGGCCATCCCGCCCGGGAAATGCACGACACGTTTTTCCTCGCTCCCGACGAGACCGGTGAGCGCAAGGTGCTGCGCACCCACACCTCGCCGGTGCAGATCCGCACCATGGAGACGCAGAAGCCGCCGATCCGCATCGTCATCCCGGGCAAGACCTACCGGCAGGATTCCGACGCCACCCACACGCCGATGTTCCACCAGGTCGAGGGGCTGGTGGTCGACACGACGTCGAACATCGCCAACATGAAGTGGGTGCTGGAGGAGTTCTGCAAGGCGTTCTTCGAGGTGCCGCAGCTGAACATGCGGTTCCGCCCGTCCTTCTTCCCCTTCACCGAGCCGTCCATGGAAGTCGACATCCAGTGCGACCGCTCGAGGCCCGGCGAGGTCCGCTTCGGCGAGGGCACGGACTGGATGGAGATCCTCGGCTGCGGCATGGTGCATCCCAATGTCCTGCGCGCCGGCGGCCTCGACCCGGACGTCTATCAGGGGTTTGCCTGGGGCATGGGCATCGACCGCATCGCCATGCTGAAATACGGCATGCCGGATCTCAGAGCCTTCTTCGACGCCGACGTCCGTTGGCTGGAGCACTACGGTTTCCGCCCGCTCGACATGCCGACGCTGTTCGGGGGGCTGAGCCAGGGGTGACGGGCGAGGGGGGCGGGCATGATAGCCTAGGCATCGTGCCGTTCTCAAAAACCGAGCGACGTACCCCCATAGATCAACAGTCCTTGCGAACCTGAAACGGATCACAGCCATGCCCGCCCGTCTCATCGTCCTCGACATCATCGCGGTTCTCGCCGGGGCGGTGGTCGGCCTCTTCGTCGTCGACATCCTCGCCTGGCTGCTCTTCAACACGTCGGTGAGCGGCATGGTCGCCTCGATCGGCCGGTGGATCATCGTCCTTCTCACTGTCGGCCTGTTCGCGGTCTATTATCGCATGCTGCCGCCGACGGGCGCGGCCATCGCCTCCTTCTTCACCGGCGTGGTGGTGCCGCTCGTCACCGAGAAGATCGTCTTCGGCTCGTCCTTGCCGACGACCTCGCTCCTGTTCCTCTATGTCGTGTTCGCGGTCGTCGCGCTGTTCACCTACCGTTTCGTGCGCGCCGGTGGGCGCGGGCGCAACGACGCCGCAAAAGCCGGACGACCTCATCCCTGACCGCGCGTTCGCCGATCCCTTCCGGCGCGTCTTCCGCCCTGTCCGCTCCGAACCCAACGAAGCTTTGACCCCATGAAATTCACACTCTCCTGGCTGAAGGATCATCTCGAGACCGAGGCGAGCCTGTCCGAGATCTGCGAGCGGCTGACGATGATCGGCCTCGAGGTCGAATCCGTCGACGACCGGGCGGTGTTCGCGCCGTTCCGCATCGCGAGGGTCCTGTCGGCGACCCAGCATCCCGATGCCGACCGGCTGCGGCTCCTGTCGGTGGATGCGGGGCCTGAGGTCAACGACGGCAAGCCGCTGCAGATCGTCTGTGGGGCGCCGAACGCCCGCGAAGGCCTCGTCGGCGTGCTGGCGCTGCCGGGCACCTATGTTCCGGGCATCGACACCACCTTGAGCGTCGGCAAGATCCGCGGCGTCGAATCCTTCGGCATGATGTGTTCGGAGCGCGAGCTCGAACTCTCCGAGGAGCATGACGGGATCATCGACCTTCCGGCCGATGCGCCGGTGGGAACGCGCTATGCCGACTATGCCGGGCTGATCGATCCGGTGATCGAGATCAACCTGACGCCGAACCATCCCGAGGCGACGGGCGTCTACGGCATCGCCCGCGATCTCGCCGCCTCGGGGCTGGGGACGCTGAAGACGCCGGAGGTGCCGCGCATCGAGGGCGAAAGCGAGGTGGGCGTCGCGCTGGAGGTGAGAAGCGCGACCTGCCTCGGCTTCGCGCTCCGCCGTGTCTCGGGCGTGACCAACGGGGCTTCGCCGGAATGGCTGCAGAAGCGGCTGAAGGCGATCGGCCTTCGCCCGATCAACGCCCTCGTCGACGTCACTAACTACATCACCTTCGATCGCGGCCGGCCGCTCCACGTCTTCGATGCCAGGAAGGTCGCCGGCGGGCTGACGGTGCGCGAAGCCGTCGAAGGCGAGACCATCCTCGCCCTCGACCAGCGGGACTACGTGCTGCCGGCCGGCACCTGCGTGATCGCCGACGACAAGGGCGTCGAATCCATCGCCGGCGTCATGGGCGGCGAGCATTCGGGCTGCGACGAAACGACGACCGAGGTGCTGATCGAATCGGCGCTGTGGGAGCCGCTCGACATCGCCCGGACCGGCCGGGCGCTCGGTATCATCACCGATGCGCGCTACCGCTTCGAGCGCGGCGTCGACCCGGCCTTCATGGAGCCGGGGCTCGATCTCGCGACCCAGATGGTGCTCGATCTTTGCGGCGGTACGGCTTCGAAGCGCATCGTCGCGGAGGTGAAGCCTTCCCAGCCGAAGGACGTCGTCCTGCCGCTCGGCGAATTCGAGCGGCTGACCGGCCTCGCCGTCGGCCCGCAGGAGCAGGAGCGCATCCTCGCCGTCCTCGGCTTTCAGCCGCGCCGCGAGGGCGAGGCGCTTCACTGCACCGTGCCGAGCTGGCGTCCCGACGTCGACGGCAAGGCCGACCTCGTGGAAGAGGTGATGCGGCTCTACGGCGTCGACGAGATCAAGCCGGCGCCCCTCGCCTCCCATGCTTCCGTCAACGGCCGCATCCTGACGACGATCCAGACCCGCGACCGGGCGGCGCGCCGCGCCCTGGCTGCGAGGGGCATGGTCGAATGCGTCTCCTACAGCTTCGTCTCCGAGACCGAGGCGAAGGCCTTCGGCGGCGGCGATGCGTCGCTGAAGCTCGCCAATCCGATTTCCGCCGATCTCTCCGACATGCGTCCCTCGCTCCTGCCGGGGCTCCTGGCGGCGGCCGGCCGCAATGCCGCGCGGGGCTATGGCGACACGGCGCTGTTCGAGGTGGCGGGGGTCTATCACTCCGACACGCCGGACGGGCAGAAGCGCGTCGCCGGCGGCATCCGCCGGGGCACCGCCGGGGCGGACGGTCCGGGCCGCTTCTGGTCGGGCAACGCCCCGGCGGTCTCGGTCTTCGACGCCAAGGCCGATGCCTTCGCGGTGCTGGAGGCGGCGGGCTTTCCGGCCGACAAGCTGATGATCGAGGCGCCGGCGAGCGACTGGTATCATCCGGGCCGCTCCGGCCGCATCAAGCTCGGGCCAAAGGTCGTCATCGCCGAGTTCGGCGAGTTCCATCCGAAGGTCCTGAAGACGCTCGGCGTCTCCGGTCCGCTCTGCGGCTTCGAGGTGTTCCTCGACAAGGTGCCGGAGCCGAAGAAGCGGGCGACGCGTACCAAGCCGGTGCTGGCGCTGTCACCCTTCCAGCCGGTTCGGCGCGACTTCGCCTTCGTCGTCGACGAGACGGTCGAGGCCGGCCGCATCGTGCGCGCCGCCGAGGGGGCCGACAAGGCACTGGTCAAGGAGGTGCGTGTGTTCGACGTCTTTGCCGGGGCAGCGCTCGGCGAGGCGAAGAAGTCGGTCGCCATCGAAGTGACGCTGGCGCCGGCCGAGCGCACCCTCACGGAAGAAGAACTGGAGGCGGTGTCGGCTAGGATCGTGGCCGGCGTCGCCAAGGCGACGGGCGCAACGCTTCGCAGCTGAGCCCATCGCCGAACGGCGCCAGCCCGGGCTTCGTGGCTGGTTCGTTCCCAGGCTTGCCTCCGCCTCGGGAGGCTTGCGGCGGCCTATTCCATTGGTGCGGGATTGGCCGCCCATTCGGCCTGCAGGAGGCGGTTGGCCGACAGTCGCGCGAACCGCAGCGTCATCGCCTTCCGGGTGGCGGGCGCCAGCCGCTCCAGCGGCGCCTCCCGCAGAACCTCCGCATCGTATCCGTCGGTCAGGATCAGCCCGCACTCTTCCGGGAAGATCTCCGTCGGAACGCCGGGATGGGTGGCGAAATACAACCGGTCGCAATGCAGGCGGTAGATCGGCCATTTCCGGTCGACGCGAAAATCCTGGATCGACGTCTTGATCTCGACGATGGCGATCTCGCCCTTGTCCGACAGGCAGACGAGGTCGGCCCGGCGGCCGGAATCCAGCGGCATTTCGGGAAGCATCGAGACGTTCAGGGTCTGCATCAGCCGCTGCACGCCCCGGCGCACCATCATGGCGCGTTCGGACTGACGACCGTCGACCAGCGGGTCCGGGGCGAAGGGCGAGACGAGAGGCATGGGTCTCGGATTATCCCGCAGGAAAACAAAACGCAAACGAATCGCGATAATGCCATAGGCTTATGAAGAACAGCCGTCGCGCCCGAGTGTCCTGTCAGCGGGGTCGACGGCTCGTCGGTCCGGCGTCAATCCGCCCGCGCGCCGGCGATCTCCTCCAGGATCGGGCAGTCGGGACCGTCGCCGCGCTGGCACTCGTCGGTGAGGGCGTCGAGCGCCCGCTTCAGGGAGTTCAGCTCGGCGATCTTGTGGTCGATCTCGGCGATCCGGGAGGTGACCAGCCGGCGAACGTCCTCGCGATGTCGGTTTTCGTCGCCGTAGAGCGACAGGAGCTTGCGCGCCTCCGCGATCGAGAAGCCGAGCGAGCGCGAGCGCTGCAGGAAGCGCAGGACGTGGACGTCCCGGTCGCGATAGTCGCGATAGCCGTTGTTGGCCCGCATCGGCTTGATCAGGCCGACTTCTTCGTAATAGCGGATCGTCTTCGGCGGCAAGCCCGACAGGCGCGAAGCCTCTCCGATGTTCATGGTCTGAACCTCATGGGTCTGCTGCGATCCCGGTCGGCCATGCAGATGTCGCGCCGCCGCCACAGGTCAACTGTGACGGCACCGCAACAAACCCTTTCTTAACCACGACAGGCTCAGATGCGGACATTGCCCGATTGCGCGATGAGGCCTATCGAACGGTAGGGTCTCCGCAAGCTCGGCAAAACGAGCCAGACCGCATCCCAGACAATTCTTGGCCAGACGACCATCCGGCCAGACATTTCGCCGCCCAGACAAACCTCAACCGCATTGGCACCCGTCATGACGATCAAGACATTCCTCGCCATCGGCACCGCGATCGCCTCGATGCTGCTGGCCGGCTGCGCCGACAATCCGCGCCGCGCCAGCCTGCAGCCTGCGGCGACCCAGGTCGCCGCCTATGCGGGCCCGGACGGGCTGATGAGCGGCGGCAGCGTCGCCGCCGTTGGCGAGCTGGGCTACGGCGAGATGACCGACGACGGCTTCAATCTGCCGGCGATCCCGACCAAGAAGATCGACCCGCAGTTCCTGCGCCAGGAAGTGTCCTTCCCGGAGGGACTGCAATACGAGCCGGGCACAGTCGTGGTCGACACGCCCAGCCGTTTCCTCTACGTCGTCGAGGGCAACGGCATGGCGATGCGCTACGGCATCGGCGTCGGCCGCAGCGGCTTCTCCTGGGCCGGCGATGCGGAGATCCGCGACAAGCAGCATTGGCCCAAGTGGTTTCCCCCGCAGGAAATGATCGACCGCAAGCCGGAGCTCGAGCCTTACCGCGAGGGCATGCAGCCGGGCCTGACCAACCCGCTCGGCGCCCGCGCGCTCTATCTCTATCAGAACGGCAAGGACACGCTGTTCCGCCTGCATGGTACGCCGGAGTGGTGGACCATCGGCACGGCCGCTTCGTCCGGCTGCATCCGCCTGATGAACCAGGACATCGTGGATCTCTACAATCGGGTTCCGATGGGCGCCAAGGTCGTCGTCAAGCAGGGCAACGAGCGTCTCGCCCAGCGCTGATGCAGCCAGGCTGATCCCTCAGCACCACAAGTCTCTTGAGACCGGCGCCGGCATTTTGCAGGCGCCGGTCTCGTCGTTTCCGAAGGTGCGTCGACGTTTCCCTGAGCGATCGGCGAGAGCCGATAGGCGCCGTTCGGCACGGAACGGCAGGCGCGGCGGTGATACGGCGCTCAGCGCTATCCGACAGATCTCTTCGGGATGTTCGACTTCAAGCCGCTGGGCAGCCCCGCTGGATTGACGCGCGGGCTTCGTCACACGGCTTGATCTGCTCGTTGGGCAGCGTGACACACGGCCGCGGCCGGCCGGGTGGTGCGTGTCGGCAAGACGGACCACCGCATCGATATGCGGGCTACCAGCCTCCTGCCCAGCCGGCGGTCTGGCGGGTCTTTAGTGCCGCGGGGATCCGTCTGTCGAGAGTGTCGCTCCCGTACCGCACGCCGTTCTGCCGGCATGGGCCCGGAACTGGCCAGACCCTGTCTGCCGGGCTTGGCGGTGGCCCGAGCGTTATAAGGGGCATCCTGACCGGCAGGCTTGGCCGCCGCCAATTCGGCCTATGGAGGATGCGAAGCTCCTGCCATGCCTCGTTGCCGCCGGCATGCGCCGTCTCGATCCCCTGGCTTGCCCGTCGCAGACGGCACGTCGCCGCTCAGGAGTCGTTGTGGTTCAGGTGTTCCCGGCCGCCGATCATCAGCATCCAGACGACGACGAAGAGCATCAGCGACAGGACGATGACGGTGATGATCATGCGAAGCCGGTCCGGCTCCGTGGACTCGTCGGCAAGGTTTGGGGTGACGATCGTCTCCAGATAGATCCGCTGGCGCTTCGCCTCGAGTCGGGCCTGGTCGATCGCCCGCGACGCGACGGACACGGCCTGATTGGCGATCTCCTTGCGCAAGGTGAGGTTCTCGAAGTCGGAGATCTGGTTGGACAGCGAGCCGTCGGACCCCGTCAGCTTGGCGTTTTCCGTCTCGATCTGGTCTTCCAGGACCAGTGCCTTGGTCTTCAGGGAGGCGAGGCCGGGATTGTTGGGCGAGACCCGCGTCTGCTGTTCGATTTCCGCACGGGTGCGCGCCAGTTCGCCGGTCAGTGCGGCAATGACGCTCGCGGTCGGGCCAGCCTCGCCCTGGATGTTGAGGAATTTCTGCTGATTGCGGAACGTCGTCAGCTTCTCGTTGGCGTCGAGGAGGCGGGCCTCTGCATTAGTCAGGAATTCGTTGGCATTGGCGACCGCATCGTTCTCGGCCCGCCGGTTCATGCGGTTGGCCAGCTGCTCGCCCAGCCGCAGCAACTCTTCGGCGACCGCCTGGGAATCCTCCGGCCTGTAGAGCTGCACGTTCAGCACGCTGATTCCGGTGGTCTCCTCCCGCATGGCTTCGACATGGCCGAGGTAGCAGTCGTAGAGCGTTTCGAAGCTGTGCGGCGACCAGGCCTTGTAGCACTTCGAGATCGGGTCGACGCCGTCGCGATTGAGAAAGGTCTCCATCGGCAGGGTCTTCATCAGATCGTGCAGCGCATCCCGTGACAGCATGTAGCTCTGGACCGCGTAGCTGTCGTCGTCGGCGCGGGTGATGCCGAAGGTCCGCAGGATCGATGAGAGGCCGCTGACGTCCTGGGTGGAAGCGCTGCGGACGAGAAACCGGCTTTCCGACACATAGCGGTCCGAGGCGATGAAGCCGTAGAACAGGATCGCGACGCAGACGGGGATGACGACCACTGCGAGGAAGATCAGCCGGCCGAGGCTGAACGACCGCCGCAATGAGGCCTTCCTGGCCTTGCCGCGGCCCGGGATCTTCGCTTTCAGATCATCGAATGTCGTCAGCGCGGACACGCGTCAGCCTCTCCTCGAGCCGGTCGCCCGGAACCCTCGTCTGCATACGCCTGTGGACCCGGGAGGGCAAATAGGGCAGCCGCAAGCCGTCCCGTCGAGCAGCCTGGTGACGTGCTGGTCCCACCACCACTCTCCCTGCAACTGCGACCTCATTCCGGCAAGATTGCGGCTCCAGCGCAAGGCAGGACGGGAGGTCGCCGGCCGAGCTGGTTACCGCTCGACGCGGCAGGGGCAATCCCTCTTCCGGTCGAGGCTGCGGCCGCGGGATCCCGGTCACCGCGTCTCAAAGCAGCCCGTCATAGACGGCGGTCATGCGCTCGGTGAAGCGTTCCGGCGAGAAAAGGGATGCCTGGACCGGTCCGCGCTTCTTCAGCTCCTCGCGCAGATCGCCATCCTGATCGATGGTGCGGACGGCCCGCGTGATGGACACCGGGTCATACGGATCGACCAGCAGTCCCGCCTCGCCGACGACCTCGGGCAGGGAACTGGTATTGGCCGAGATCACCGGCGTTCCGAGCAGCATGGCCTCCAGCGCCGGCAGTCCGAAGCCTTCGTAAAGCGACGGAAACAGCAGCGCCCGGGCGTTCTCGATCAGGCTGAGCACCTGCGTGAACGGCAGATAGGACAGGTGGATGATCCGCTCGGTGAGCTTGGAGGGCATTCCGTCGAGCCCGACCGGAGGGCGCTCCTGCACCCGCTGCAGCTTCTCGACGATGCGCTCGAAGCCCCAGCCGAACTTGCCGACGATGACGAGGGGGTGGTCGGAGCCGGCGGCGAGATAGGCATCGATCAGCCGCTCGAGGTTCTTCTTCGGCTCCAGCGCTCCGACGAAAACGAAGTATTTTTGGGGAGTCAGGCCGAAGGCCGCGACCTCGCGCGCCTTCTCCTCGCCGGAGCGCTGGAGATATTCGGCCGGAAGCGACACCGCCTGATAGGTGTTGATCACCCGGTCCTCGGGAACGTCGAAATAGTGGAGGAAGTCGCGGCGGGAGTTTTCCGACACGGTGACGATCCGGTCGGCTCCTTCGGCAATGGCGCTCAGGGTCTTGTGGAACGCCCGCTTGTTGTCGAGGGTCATGTGCGGCAGGCGGAGCGGCACGAGGTCGTGCACGGTATAGACGTTGGGGCAGTCCTTCACCTCGATCGCGGCCGGATGCGTGGCGTGGAACAGCCGCGGCTGGCGCAGCGGCTTCACCGTCAGCCGGCGGCCGTAGCGCAGGAGGTGCTGGTCGGCGCGCAGGAACAGCATCTCGATCGCCATGCGCCTGCCGAAGCCGTGGAGCCCCGGAAAGACGCTGCGGTCGGCCACGAGATCGGTCTCCGCGACCTCGCGCGCCTCAAGCGCCATGGGCGGCACGGTGAGATAGCGAAACGCCCGCCGATAGCGCCGCAGCCGGGTGATGCGCGGACCCTGGCGGTTCGACATGTCGTAGAGCTGCAGCTCGTTCCACTCCGGGCGGTCGCGGCTCAACCGGAACTCGGTATCGAACAGGAGGTCGAGTTCGTAGCCCATGCCCCGCAGCGTGTCGGCGAGATTGCGGGCATAGGAGGCGATGCCGGTGCCTTGGCTCAGGGCGAGGTTGCGGCCCTCGATCAAAACCGGTGCTGTCATGGGATGTCCGAACGCTGGATGAAAATGCGGTGTGGAAGAGGAACCGGACTGTCGATCGTCCGGGCCATGTTTGCCAGGGATCGGGCGTTGAAGCACGTCGAATTCGCCTCAGCCCGGAGCCCCGCTGCGATCGCTCGTTCCGGCATCTCCCGCTCGAAAACCGGCTTTGATCTCCGGATCATGCTCGCCCGGCCATTGAACGTGATCGCAGGGGGCGATGAAGAGCGATATCGCATTCGCGGCTCTCCTGCGCAAACCATTTGGGTTTGACCTCCCGTCCGCGATGAGCGATGCATCCGGCTCGATTCGGCGCCGTTCCCGGATGTCGCCGCCGTGCCGTCGCCGTTGCGAGCGCCGTCTGTCAACAGGGCATTCTGCCATGCTGTTTCTGCTGTCCGGAGCGCCGGCGATCTTCGGCTTCTTCGGGTTCAACACGGTTCGCGCCATCGCCGAGGCGAAGTTTGCAAAAGTCGACGTCGCCCGGACGCACTCCCTGGAAAGCCTGTACGAGGCGTTCCAGAACCGCCAGGGAGACGCCTTCGTCGTTCAGGTGCTGTTTCAGGACCAGCGCGTCGCGCAGCTGATGCGGCGCACGCAGACCAAGCTCGTGATCTTCGACAGTTCGCTGACGGACATCTTCTGCTTCGGCATGCGGAACGAGAACACCAAATTTGCCATCGCCCTGAGGCTCGCCACTCTGAGCGTCGCGAGCCAGGTCCTGATGTCGGACGTGGCGAGCGTCGTGCGCTACGAACGCCCGACACCGGAATCCCGTCTGCTTTCGCTGATCCAGTCGCTGGTTCTGTTCTACGGCCTCGAGCCCGAGCCGGAGCTGATCGAGAAGGTCGCAAAGGCACTCTCGGTTGCTTCCCTGACCTCGCGCACGACCGTGGAAGAGGGGATGTCGGCCAACTTTCCCGGCCGGATTGCCAATGAGACGGTCCTGTCGCGGCTCTCGCACGAACAGCGGACGATCGTCGCGCGGCTCGACGAAGCCTATGGCCAACTCATCGCGTCGGGTGGCACGAAGACGATCCCTTGGCCGGTCGAGGCGCTGTCGCTGCTCGACACCCAGGAAGCGGTGCAGGCCCCGTTTCCCCTCGTCGGTCCGGCGCGCACCCTCGTCAACGGGCCCAACCTGCATCTGCCAGCGGGCAAATGGTTGATGGAGATCGTCTTCGGTATCGAGGAGAACGGGTCCGGAAACCGGCTGAAGATCGAGGTGAAGGAGGCCCGCAGGTCGCGCGGCAAGCAGGAGATCGATCTGCCGAAACGCGGCCGGCTGGCGGTCACCATCGCCTTCGAGGTCGAGGAAACCAAGCATGCCGTCGGCATCGAGATCGCCACGATGGAGGGCGCGATCGAGGGAATGCTCTCGGTCGAATCCATGCGGCTCCGCCGCATCGGGGCGCCGGTGCTGCAGCCTGCGACGGAAGCCTGAGGCAAAGGCCTCAGGGCCTCCCGGAGCGCTGCGAACGTCGTGGCCTGAAGAGGCGTCGACCCGAAAGGGCGACGGCCTGCGGTTGCCGCGGGCAGGCCTGTGCGGGGGCCTCCCACAGCGGTCACCGGCCGGCAATGACCGGCCAGCAGTTATCGACCTGTGCCGGACAGCCTGGCGATCGCCGCCATCGCCCGCTCGACATGGACGTCCCAGCGCATCGGCTGGTATCCCCTTGCCCGGTCCGCCCATTGCGACCGGAGCGGGCTCTCCTTGGCCGTCATCGCGACGATGGCCTTGACCCAGGCGACGCCATCGATGGGATCGATCAGAAGGGCGCGCTCGTCAGCGATCTCGCGATGCACGATGATGTCGGAGGCGATTGCGGGTGTGCCAAGCGCGAGAGCCTCGGCGACCGGCAGGCTGAAACCTTCGACGAGAGAGGGTGCGAGCAGCGCCCGTGCGCCTTTCAGAAGCGCCGAGAGCCCGAGGTCCGACAGATCCGCCACCTCGACGAGATGCGGGCCGAGTTCCGTCGATCGCTCGAGGATGTCGACGATGTTCTCGTTCTCCCACCCCCGACGCCCCACCAGGACGAGCTTCGGGGCCGCGGGGCCGAGTGCCTCGACGACGCCGCGCCAGACATTGAACAGGAAGTTCAGGTTCTTGCGCGGCTCGATCGTTCCGACGCAGACGAAATAGGGCCGCTCGGGCGCCGCCGGTTCAGGGCTTCCGTCGCCGATGAACCACCGATCGACGGCGAGATGCACCACCTCGATCGGCGGGACGCGCCAAGTCTGCGCCTGCATGTAGCGGGTGACTGCGATCTCGGTGGCGCTGGAGTTGACGATGAGGAGGCTGGCGCGCGTCGAAACGGTCTCGAGGCGCGCATGGTGGCGCGCCGCCGAGCCGGGCGAGCAGAATTCGGGATAGTCGACCGGAATGGCGTCGTGGATGAGAAAGACCGCCGGCATGGCGTTGGCGGCAAGCCAAGCGAATCGATCCGGCTTGTCGAGCTGGGTGTGGGAGCCGTGGAAGTAGCAGCGATCCTTGCCCCGCGTCTCGGCGAGGCTGCGGCGCATCAGGCGGGGTGCCCCGGCGATCTGGCGGAAGGGGAACTGCAGGCTCTTGGCTGCCACCTGCCGCCGGTTCTGGCGCTTCAGCCGGCGGGCGCCGCTCTGGCGCGGATCGGCCGGCCGGTCGATCGCGTCCTTCAATTCCATGTAGAACGGATCGTCGGCGGCGCTGGCGCGGTCTCGCAGCCAGCCGGCCTCGATCTTCGCGAGATGCGCCCGCATCGTGTCCGTCGGTATCGCCCCGGTCGCCAGCGGCGTTGTAATGACCGGGACGACGGGGCCGTATTTCTCCTTGGCGACCAGTTCCTCGGCATAGGCGTATTCCACCCGGTCGATGCCCGTCGGCGCGCCTCTCAGGAGGCGGGACGAGATCCGGGTGAGATCGAGAAAGACCGGCATGGGCGATACTCTCGCGGTTGGTGCCGCCCTGGCGGCGCGCGTTCTGGCAGGAGAGGGCGGCGCGCGCTCGTGCCGGCCATGCCATTCGCGTGGCAAGGCGGCAGTTTTGGCCTCAGAGCGTGGCGGTGAGGTCGAGGGCGAATTCGAGGTCCTCGAAGAGTCGCCCGCGGCCGCGCTTGAGGACGAGGGCCTTGGAGCAGTATTCGAGGATGGTCTGGCGATGGTGGCTGACGAGGATCATCGAGCAATGGCCGCGCTTGCCGAAGAGGGCGTCACGGCATTTCTTCTGGAACCGGGCATCGCCGACGCCCATCACCTCGTCGATGAGATAGCAGTCGAAATCGACGGCCATGGTCAGGGCGAAACTCAGCCGCATCTTCATGCCGGCGGAGTAGGTCTTGACCGGATAGCGGATGTATTTCCCGAGCTCGGCGAAATCTTCCACGAAGTCGATCATGTCGCCGACAGGCCGATTATAGACGCGGGCGATGAAGCGGATGTTGTCGAGGCCGCTCATCGCGGCATGGACGCCGCCGCCGCCGAAAGAGAGCGGCCAGGACATGGACATGCCCCGATGGACGAAGCCGCTGTCCGGCTGCTCGACGCCGCCGATCAGCTTGACGAGCGTCGACTTGCCGGCTCCGTTCTTGCCGAGGACGGCGATCTTCTCGCCCGGGCCGATGTCGAAGCTGATGCCGTCGAGGACGCGCACCTTGCCCGCTTCACCTTCATAGGACTTGATCAGGTCTTGAATGATGACCGAGTCCTCGCCGGCGATTCTCGCAACGGGAGCGGAAGCGACGACGCGTTCTTCCTCGAGGGAGCGCGTGCGTTTCTTCGAAGCTGCGGTGCCGACGGTACGGGGCGCAGCCTTCTCGACGCCCCCGCGGACCGCGTCGCCTTCGGTCTGCCGTGTCAGCCCGGTGCTCACGCGGAATGTTCCATCGCTTCCCGGATGCCGGTCCGGGTGATCCGATAGAGGGCGTAGCCGATCGCCGCGACCAGAGCGGTCCAGTAGAGCGGTTCCGGGAAAGACGGCCGATCCGGCAGGTTCGGAACGCTGATGGTCTGCAGATAGAGGCGGTTGACGAAAGCCTCCTGCCGGGCCTCCTCGAGGGAGGTATAGGCATGGGTGAGGGCCTGGATCGCCAGATCGCGTTCGAGCGAGAGATTTTCGTAGGCCGACAGCTTGGGGGCGAGCGAGGTGTCGGAGCCGGCAAGCTCCAGGCGGATCTTCTCGACCTGCGCCGCCACGGCATTGCGCTGTTCGCCGAGGCTCGCCAGTCGCGGGTTCTTGGGCGCGGAGGCCCGGAGCTGGGCGATCTCCGTATCGATGGTGGTGAGCTGCTGGGAAAGACCCGTCATCAACTCGATCTGGCTCGACGACTGGACGTTCGGATCGAGGATGCTCTCCGAGTTGCGAAACGCCGTCATCCGCTTCTGGACGTCGCGGACGCGGTTCTCGTTTTCGGTCACGACGTTTTCTGCAAACGCGATCGCATCCCTTGTGGCCCGTTCGTTCATCCGGTTGATCAGCGCCTCGGCCTCCTTGAGCAGCGCGGTGACGAGGTCTCGGGCGTCCGCGGGCGTGAAGGCAGTGACGGCCAGACTCGAAATGCCGGTATCAGGGTTGATGCTTACGTCGATGGAATCGCGCAGGGCCTCGTAAAGGCCTTCGCGCGTATCGTCGTAGAAGACCCCGGGATAGGCGCTCATGAGGTCCGCCGAGGGGTGCATCAGCTTCGCCTCGAGATCGACGTCCTTGGTCAGATGTTCTGCCGCATCGCGGGACTGGAAATAGACGATGATCGCTTCGCTCGACTGATCCGACCGGGCGAGGCCGGGGATCGATGAGCCGCCGGCAAGGGCCGCTCCCCCCTTGCTGATGATGTAGGTCGCCTCGGAGGTGTAGCGGTTAGCGGCAAAGAAGCCGAAATAGACGCCGACGACGAGCGCTGGAAGCACGACCATGGCGAGGAACAGCCAAGGCGGTTTGCGGCCGGAGGGCGCGGTGACCGCGACCCCGTCGATCTGGCGCACCTGGCCAGCCGATTCCGGCATGATCTCGCGGCTGTCGTCCGCCGGCATGCGCAGGGACGAGCCGGCCGAGCCGGAAAGGCCGACCGGATGCACCGGTGAAAAGCCTGCCGGAGATGACGGCGGGACGTCGAGCGTGACATCGGCCGTCCGATTGTCCGACGCGCGGCCGCGATCGGGAAACAGCTTCGGATCGGCCCGGTGCCGCATGTCGCCGCCAGCGGCGGTCCTGTCTGCAGCCTTGATGCGCTGCACAGGCGGCTGGTCGGCGTCGTCTCTGCGCCGGAACGGTTGAAAGTCGAGGGACTCGATCGCCGCAAGAGCCGTCCCCACCCGAGGAAGCGCGGTCTTGATCCTCGACAAGGCACCCTGTCCCCGCCGGTCCTGCAGTTCATGCCGACCATGGCCGACGCGGTCGCTCCGCGGCCCTGTATCGGCAGATTGCTTTCTTGGAGCGCGATGCTCGCTGGATCCCGGCGGCGAGACCTGCGGCGGGTTCGTCGAACGGCCATGGGGTGCCGCCGCCGCGGCTGCCGGACGCTGCTGGGCCTTGGGACCCGATCCCGCCGGCGTTCCGATCTGCTTGCGACCCAGACGCCTGGCAAAAGTGGACATCGCTGCCTTAACCGACATGAAAGTTGCGCTCGGCCCGTTTCAGTGTCCACAATCCGATGGTGAGCGTGACGATGCCGCACAAGAACAGATACAATGGATCATAATAGAATTTCAGGGTCGGCCCAAGGAAGCCGGCGCGGAACATCTCCATGGCATGCACCATGGGAAACAGCAGCACGAACTCCCGGGCTTTCTCCGGAAGCCAGGACGCCATGCTGAAAGCGCCGGTCAGAGGCAGCGAAAAATACATCATCGGCTGTATCATCCGCTCGACTGGCTTCGACATTTCGGTAATACCGCCAATGATCATGATGAGGCCCCCGACGAAAAGTGACATCAGCAGCCAACCGGAAATCATCAATAGCGGGTCGTAGACCATGCCCACGATCCCCAGCAGATAGAGCAGCAGGTAGCAGAACAGGAATGAAATGAAGGTGCTGATCGTCTCCATCAGGATCATCGCCAAGACTGTATCGATGATGCGGACGTTCTGGTGAAACAAGAGGCCGACATTGAGCCGCAGGCAGTGCGTGCCTCGGGAGATGATGTGTCGCCAGAGCGTCAGCATCGAATAGCCCGTCAAGGTGAACGCTACCACCGAGACGCCATGAGTCACCGTCCCTTTCATGACCGACCACAGGACGATGACGCCGCCGATGAGGATGATCGGCTCGACGATCAGCCAGAGGAAGCCAATGTTCTCGCGGCCGTAACGGCTCATCATGTCGCGGATCATCAGTGCCCTGATCACGCGCCATTGCGTGCCGAGACGATGCCGAAAACGATCAAATCGACGGAGCTGATCCGCCAACTTGCCTGCACGCCCCGGCCGTCCGAAGTCTCGATCCGTTGCAACCGTCATCGGTCTTTACCTCGAATCTACCCTTGCCACGGCCCCGCCGGGGTCAGGCAACTGGGTAATCTCGCCCTGCAATTACCCGTTTGAGACCGGCTTCGGCAAGCATCGAACCCGAGCACCGCTTCTACCATCACACACGGTGCCCGATACGCAAGGCTTGTGCCGTTTTTGTGGTGGGGGCTCGGGCTTCGTTCCGCTGTCGCCAGCGGCGCGTTTCTCGGCTCATGGCCCGGCTCCTGTGGCAAAAAGCCAACATGGCCTGATCAAACCGAACGCTGGCGTGCCGGAAATTTCGCGCCGTTTACCCTCGGCGGTCCGCTCTGTGGCAGAACGTCCCGCACGCGCTGCTTCGTCGGCGGCTTCGCCTCATGCCCATCGCCCGCGGGTTGGACCGATGGGGGCGGGTTCGCGAGGAACGGCGATCAGATTGCCGGGCCGCGGGATCAGGTAGTCTCGGCGCGGGACCCGGGATCTGCAGCGGGTCGGAAGGATCGGCATGGAGAAACATTCGATGATGGCGACGCAGCTGGCGCAAACCGAGACCTGCCAAATGACGACGCCCCGCGCTCCGGCGGGGCAGGGCGGGGCGGGGGCTTTCCGGCTGCGCAGGGGGGCCGTCCTCGGCGTCGTGATGAGCGGGCTGTTGTCGGGCTGTGCGCTGTTGCCGGCGGCCGGGCCGACGGCCGGGGCCTTCGTCGGCAATGTCGACGAGAGCGCCGTCCAGTATCGCGACGGCTATCTGCTCATCCCCGTCGACAATTCCGTCCTCGCCTATCAGCAGGAAGAGGCGCGGCCGAGCTTTCGCGGC
>PACL01000049.1 GCA_002700095.1 Fulvimarina sp.
GGCCGCCTTCGCCGCGACCTTCAAACCGCGACGGGCTCCGGCGCTGCACTCGATGGATGGCTCCGCGCCGAAGCCCGTCGCATACCCTGCCCATCAGGGAACCAAAAACGCCGGAAACGAACTCCCGGCTGGATAAAACTTGGGGGCAACGTCAGGAGGGAAGGACAGTGCGAGGTGAATCATCGTCGTCCTTGAAAAATTACGGGTTCGGCGCTGTCCGCAGCAGCAGCAGCGTCCGCCAACCGGTTCGGTGATGGCGGCGGCGATCAGCGGCACGGGGAAGAGGTGGCGGGGCGGATGCGACAGGGACCTGGCGTTCGCTATTGCCGAACCGGTTCACACGTCGCTCACCCACACGGACGTGAGTAGCGGCTGGCACCGCGCGGCGGCAGGGTCGGAATCTACTCAGACGCGGGGTTTGCGGCTTGATCGCGCGGCAGCCGGATTTGATTCGGTCGGCTGGATGGCCGATCCCATTTCAACTGCGGTCCTCATCACGGACGCAGGGCGCGCAACGCGTTGAGGATGACGGCGACGTCGATCGCCTCCTGAAGGAGCGCCCCCTGAACCGGCGGGAGGTAACCGAGAGCGGCCACGACCATTGCGATGCCGGAAAGCCCGATCCCGGCGAAAACGCTCTGGAGTGCGATCCGCCGCGAACGCTGGGCAATCGCCATCGCATCGCCGAGCCCCTCGATACTGTCGCGCAGGAGGATCACGTCGGCCGCCTCCGCCGAAGCGGCTGCTCCCTTGGCGCCCATGGCGATGCCGAGATTGGCGGCCACCAGCGCCGGAGCGTCGTTGACACCGTCACCGACCATCATCACGGGTGCGCGCTGTTTTTCGCGCAGGACGAGGGCGATCTTGTCCTCCGGCACCAGGTCCGCATCGATTTCGTCGAGCCCGAGGTGGGCTGTGATTTCAAGCGCAACGTCCCGGCGGTCGCCAGTGGCGAGAACAATCCGGCTGACGCCCAGCTTTCGCAAACGCGCCAAAGTCGCGGCGACATCCGAGCGAAGCGCGTCGCGCATCAGAACGAGGCCGGCGAAGGCGCCATCGACGGAAAGGGCGACGGTCATCGCGCCCTTCGGGACAGCGGCAACGAGCGCCGAACGATCATCCTCCGACATGTTCTGCGAAACAAATGCCTTGCCGCCGACACGGACGAGCCGCCCGGCAACGCGGCCCTCGACGCCCTCGCCTGCGACCTCCCGCGTCTCCTTCGGCAGTTCGAGGACCAAGTCCCGTTCGATCGCAGCAGTGACGACGGCCTTGGCGACGGCATGCTGCGATGCCTGATCCAGGCTGGCAGCGAGCCGCAGGACTTCCAGCTCGGTCCAGCCATTGCCGGCAACGATCCGCCAGACGCTGGCGGTGCCGTGGGTCAGCGTTCCGGTCTTGTCGACGACGAGAGTTTTGATGCGGCCCAGGGTCTCGAGGGCAGCGCCACCCTTGACGAGCACGCCGGCTTGCGCCGCCCGCGAGATGCCTGCGACGATGGCGACGGGGACGGCGAGGATCAGTGGGCACGGCGTTGCGACGACGAGGACGGCGACGGCGCGGACAGGGTCGCCGGAGATCCACCAGGCAAGCGCCGACAGGCCGAGCGTCGCCGCCATGAAGCCGAGGGCATAGCGATCTGCCAGCCGGGTCATCGGCGCCTGGGATTTCGTCGCCTCCTCGACGAGCCGCACGATACCGGCATAGGTGCTGCGAGCGGCCGGCTCGCTGGCCACGAGATCGAATGCGGCGCCGACATTGGTCGAGCCGCTCATCACGGCATCCCCGTCCCGCCGTGTCACCGGCAGTGACTCCCCCGTCAGCGGCGCCTCGTCGAGCAGCGCCGAGCCCGACACGATCCCATCGACGGACAGGACGTCGCCGAGACGGACCAGCAGCCGGTCGCCCGTGGCGACCTCCGAGATCGGGATCGTCGTCAGGGTCTCGCCCGAATATCGGGCAGCGTTGCGCGGAACGCGGTCGAGGAGTGCGTTCATTTCCCGGCTGGCACGGCCTGCGGCGTAGGCCTCCAGCGCCTGGCCGCTGGCATACATCAGCGCCACGACCGCCGCCGCCAGCGTCTCACCGACGAGAAGCGCCGCCGTCATTGACAGGGCCGCGACGAGATCCAGCCCGACATCGCCCTTACGCAGGCTGGCGACGATTTCCCACAAAAGGATGCCGAGGACCGGCAGGACACCCAGGGTCCACAGGATGTCGGCCAGATCAGGCTGGCCCGTCAGCCATGCAATCGCGCCGAAGGCGAGGCCAGCCACGGCACAGCCGATCGGAAACTGCGCGCTCAGGATCGTTGCCAGCTTGCTGCGGCCTGCGTCTTCGGCATGCCCGACATGTGATGTTGCGGCCATGGATCGCCTCCCCGAAATGTCATGCATGCGAGAACCGGCGCTGGTTCTGCACCAGCGGCTGATAAGACCGTGAAGGCCAAGGCATTCGCGCGCGAACGCCCGCGTCGTCTTTGCTCCTACGAAGCCTGCAGACATGGCGGGAGGGTCGGAAACTACCCGGTCAAGCGAGGAACAGGACGCACGATCGCGAGAGCCAGGCGCTTTTGGGCGAACATTCGCCATGCTGGACCCGCTGCAACCTCCCTCGCCCTCCTTCCGTCATGGGTAGTTTCCGAAGCTGCCGATGCCGGTTGCGAGACGGCTATGGTCCGGCTCCAAGGAATTCTTTCGCAGCGCCGCACCCAACGGCAACCTTCGCGCGCAGGCCATGTCCGCGCCGCACGATCGAACCTGACATAACCTAAAAGGGGCCAAGCCCATGGATGATGCACGCACGCTGAGGCGCGAGCCTGAAGCCACCGATGTCGCAAAGCCCAACACGCCGAAGAAGCCGACGCTGCGGCCCGAGGAATTACACCGGATCAACGCCTACTGGCGCGCCGCCAACTACGTTTCGGTCGGGCAGATGTATCTCTACGACAATCCGCTGCTGCGCGAGCCGCTGACGATGGCGCACGTGAAGCCTCTGGTCGTCAGCCACTGGGGCACGACGCCGGGACAGAACTTCATCTACGTCCACCTCAACCGGATCATCAAGAACGACGATCTCGACATGATCTACGTCTCCGGCCCCGGCCATGGCGGCCCCGCCCTTGTCGGCAACGTCTATCTCGAGGGCACCTGGAGCGAGGTCTATCCCGACGTCGCCGAGGACGAGGCCGGGCTGAAGAAGCTGTTCAAGCAGTTCTCTTTTCCGGGCGGCATCTCCAGCCATGTCGCCCCGACGACGCCGGGATCGATCCATGAGGGCGGCGAGCTCGGCTATTCTCTCAGCCATGCCTTCGGCGCCGTCTTCGACAATCCGGAGCTGATCGTCGCCTGCGTCGTCGGCGATGGCGAAGCCGAGACCGGCCCGCTGGCGACGGCCTGGCACTCCAACAAGTTTCTCGATCCGATCACCGACGGCGTCGTGCTGCCGATCCTTCACCTCAACGGCTACAAGATTTCCAACCCGACTCTTTTCGCGCGGATCGGGCGCGACGAGCTGGAGCAGTTTTTTCGGGGCTGCGGCTGGACGCCGTATTTCGTCGAGGGCGACAATCCCGAGTTGATGCACGAGCAGATGGCCACCGTCCTAGACGCGGCCATCGCCGCCATCAAGCGGTTCCAGGCTGCTGCCCGCAGTGGCGAGACCACCACGCGGCCGCGGCCACCGATGATCGTGCTGAGATCCCCCAAGGGTTGGACCGGGCCGAAATTCGTCGATGGGCTTCCCGTCGAGGGCACGTTCCGCTCCCATCAGGTGCCGCTGCTGGTCAACGACAAACACCCCGAGCACCTCGCAGAGCTTGAAAGCTGGATGAAGAGCTACCGGCCCGAGGAACTGTTCGACGAAAGCGGGCGACTGATCGGCGAGCTCGCCGAGCTGGCGCCGAAGGGCGACCGGCGCATGGGTGCCAATCCCCACGCGAATGGCGGACTGCTGCTCCATGATCTCGTCATGCCCGACTTCCGCGTCCATGCCGTCGACGTACCCTCCCCGGGCGCCGTCGAGGCGCAGGACACGAAGGTGCTTGGCCAGTTCTTCCGGGATGTCATCGAGCTGAACCCGAACGATTTCCGGATCTTCGGCCCGGACGAGACCCTGTCGAACCAGCTTGGCGCCGTCTTCGAGGTGACCGATCGGCAGTGGGATGCGGAACGGGTCGCCAATGACGAGTTCCTGGCACCCGCCGGCCGTGTCGTCGATTCCATGCTCAGCGAGCATCAGTGCCAGGGCTGGCTGGAAGGCTATCTCCTGACCGGCAGGCACGGGCTGTTCAACAGCTACGAAGCCTTCATCCGCATCGTCGATTCCATGGTCAGCCAGCATGCCAAATGGTTGAAGGTGACGAACGAACTGCCTTGGCGCCGCAAGATCGCCTCGCTGAACTATCTCCTGGCGTCGCATGTCTGGCAGCAGGACCACAACGGCTTCACCCATCAGGATCCGGGCTTCCTCGATCACGTCATCAACAAAAAGGCCGACATCGTCCGCGCCTATCTGCCGCCGGACGCCAACTGCCTGCTTTCGACCTTCGACCACTGCCTGCGCAGCCGGCATTACATCAACGTCGTCGTCGCGGGAAAGCATGCGCTGCCGCAATGGCTGACCATGGACGAAGCGGTCATTCATTGCACGGAAGGCCTCGGCATCTGGCAATGGGCGAGCAACGATCAGGATAGCGAGCTGGACGTGGTGATGGCCTGTTGCGGGGATACGCCGACGCTGGAGGTGCTCGCCGCCGTGTCGATCCTGCGCGAGCACCTGCCGGATCTGAAGATCCGGGTGATCAACGTCGTCGATCTGATGCGGCTGCAATCGTCAAGCGAACATCCGCATGGGCTCTCCGAAGCCGACTACGACAGCCTCTTCACCACCGACAAACCCATCGTCTTCGGCTTCCACGGCTATGCCTCGCTGATCCACCAGCTCACCTATCGCCGCACCAACCGCAATCTGCATGTGCGCGGCTACAAGGAAGAGGGCACGATCACCACTGCCTTCGACATGCGGGTCCAGAACAATCTCGACCGCTACCATCTCGCCGAAGTCGTCGTCGATTGCCTGCCGCATCTCGGCAGCCGGGCCGCATTCTTGAAGCAGATCGTCAAAGACCGGCTGGTCGAACACAAGCTCTACATCGACGAGCACGGCGAGGACATGCCGGAGGTGCGCAACTGGAAATGGGGTGCGTGACATGAACGCAGCGGAGCTCGCCGAGACCGCCCGCCAGCTGGTGGGTGCCGGCAAGGGCTTGCTCGCAATGGACGAGAGCAACGGCACCTGCAACAAGCGCTTCGCCGCCCTTGGGATCGGCCAGACCGAGGAGAAGCGACGCGCCTATCGCAAGTTGCTGATCACCACGCCCAGGCTTGCCGAGAGCATCAGCGGCGTCATTCTCTATGACGAGACGATACGCCAGAAGACGACGGACGGAACACCCTTCCTCGCGGTGCTGGAAAAGGCCGGGATCCTGCCTGGCATCAAGGTAGATATTGGGGCGAAGGCGATGGCCGGCCATCCCGGCGAGAAGATCACCGAAGGCCTCGACGGATTGCGCGAGCGGCTTGCGGCCTATGCCGGGATGGGCGCGCGCTTCGCCAAATGGCGGGCGGTGATCAATCTGGGGGATGACCACCCCAGCCGGGCATGTATCGCCGCCAATGCCCAGGCGCTCGCCCGCTATGCCGCGCTGTGTCAGGAAGCCGGTATCGTACCGATCGTCGAGCCGGAGATTCTGATGGCCGGCGATCACACGCTGGAGCGATGCCGGGAGGTGACGGAAGAAACGCTGCATGCCGTCTTCGACCACCTTTATGAACAGGGCGTCTTGCTGGAAGGGATCATCCTGAAGCCCAACATGGTGCTTCCGGGCCTCGGCTATTCGCAGCAGGAGAGCCTCGACGGCGTGGCCGAGGCGACGTTGACGACGCTGCTGAGGGTCGTTCCCGCCGCCGTTGCCGGCATCGCGTTCCTGTCGGGCGGGCAGTCGGCGGACCTTGCAACCGCCCGCCTCGACGCCATCAATCGTCTGGCGAGGGCACCGGGGTCGCATCTGCCCTGGCCGCTGGTGTTCTCCTTCGGCCGCGCCATCCAGCAGCCGGCGCTGACGGTCTGGCAGGGTGACGACAGCTGCGTTGCGGCGGCACAGAAGCTGCTCATCCAGCGTGTCCGCTGCGATCGCGCCGCACTGACGGGCGAATACGAAGCTGCGATGGAGCACACATGACCCCTGCCCCACAGCCGCCGCTGAACCTTTATCTGATCCGCCACGGCGAGACGGAATGGTCGCTCTCGGGCCAGCACACCGGCACGAGCGACATTGCGCTCACCGCCCGGGGCGAGGACGAGGCACGGGCGCTGATCCCATGGCTCAGGCAGGTCCAGTTCTCCCGCGTCCTGACAAGTCCGCGCCAGAGGGCGAGACGAACCTGCGATCTCGCCGGGCTCGGCGAATTGGCTGAAATCGATCTCGACCTCGCCGAATGGAACTATGGCGACTACGAGGGAAAGCGCAGCGCCGAGATACATGAGGGGCGGCCGGACTGGGAGATCTTTCGCTACGGTTGCCCCAATGGCGAATTGCCGGCGGACATTACCTTTCGCGCCGATCGCCTGATCCGACGGCTCACCGGAATGAGCGGCAACGTCGCATTGTTCTCGCACGGCCATTTCAGCCGGGTGCTGGCAACGAGATGGATCGGATTGCCGGTCCTCGAAGGGCAGCATTTCTCGCTCGCAACGGCGTCGCTCAACATTCTCGGCACCAGTCCGTCGCATCCGGACGTCCGGGTGATAGCGCTTTGGAATGCCACTCCAGCGATGTTTACCGAAAGCATCTGACGCGGTCGAGGAATGGCCCGCCTCCGCCGGCCACGGCATGCAAGGGGTCTGAGTAGTTTCCGATCCTCTCCCGTCCAAGCGCAGACCGATACTCTCCCGCCAGACGGGCGACAGGCCGTCGACACGGCGAGGCCAGCACTCGGATCGCCACGGTGCCTGTCGCCGCGTTTCTCCGAACGAAGGGCGAGACCATCGAAACACCAGGCCCCGCCTGCATCCTGACCATCAATGGCGGTTCGTCGAGCATCAAGTTCGCCCTGTTCGACGTCTCAAACCCGCCTCGGCGGCTGCTTCGGGGGTCAATCGACCGGATCGGTCAGCCGGACGCCGCCTTGCGGGTGGAGGCCACGGCGACGTCGCCCGCCATATCCGAGAGCGTCGACGCAGCGGACTATGGCGCGGCTATCGATACCCTCATCGCCACTGTTGCGACCGATGAAGCGGCACGCAGTGTTGTCGCCATCGGCCATCGCGTCGTCCACGGCGGCCCCAGATACGCGGCGCCCCAGCGCCTCACCAAAGAGGTGATCGGGGATTTACGGATCCTCAGCGCCTTCGATCCCGAACATCTGCCGCAGGAGATCCGGCTGATCGAGGCCTTCGCCGAGCACTTTCCGGGCATTCCGCAGATCGCCTGCTTCGACACCGCCTTTCACCACGACATGCCGGCCGTCGCGCAGTTGTTGCCGATCCCCCGGCGCTATCAGGCACAGGGGTTGCGGCGCTACGGCTTTCACGGCCTGTCCTACGCCTATCTGATCGAGGAACTCGGCCGTATTGCCGGGCGGGAGGCCGCAAACGGCCGTGTCATCCTCGCCCATCTCGGCAGCGGCGCCAGTCTCGCGGCGGTACGAGGGGGAAAATCCATCGACACCAGCATGGGGCTGACACCGGCGGCGGGCATTCCCATGAGCACCCGGTCCGGCGATCTCGATCCCGGACTGATGGGCCATCTGGCACGCACCGAAAGAATGACGCCGGCTGCCTTCACCAAGATGGTCAACTTCGAGTCCGGCCTGCTCGGTATCTCCGAAACAAGCGCCGACATGCACGAGCTGGTGGATCGCGAGGCGCACGACCCGCGCGACGCCGAGGCCGTGGCGCTGTTCTGCTACGAGGCCAAAAAATGCATCGGCGCCTATGCCGCTGCCCTCGGTGGAATGGACACGCTGGTCTTCTCCGGCGGCATTGGCGAGAACGCGCCGACCATCCGCGCCCGCATCTGCGAGGGTCTCGGCTTTCTCGGCATCGCGATCGACCCGGAGCGCAACGAGCAAGGGGCGGCGCTGATTTCGCCAGATTCGGGCGCCGTCGCCGTGCGTGTCATCGCGACCGACGAGGAGTCGATGATCGCAAAATCCGTTCAAACGGTCATCTATTCCGGGAGTCGCTGAAGGCGTCCCTTTCACGCGAGCGCTTGGATCTTGGGGCGGATTCCGCAGACGCCACGGAGCATGGGTAGTTTCCGAGCCTCTCGCCCCTCGCCCATCACGGCTATCATGATCGAACATGCGCACGGGCCCGGCAGACGATAGCCGCCGGAGTGACCGGGCCGTCACGATACAATCCAAGGACATGTCATGAATTCTGTCGCTCCAACCGCAGTCGCTTTCGGCTGGTACTGGGTCCTGTGGGTCGGATTCCCCATGCTGGTATTCTCCAGCATGGGAAACTGGCGCTACGCCTATCAAGCCCACCGCAAATATGACGGCGGCCTTCGCCGGAATGCTTCCGACATCCTGGATGAACGCTATGCGAGCGGCGAGATCGATCGCGAGCAATATCACCTGCTGAAGGGCGACATCGCCGCTTGAATGCTTGCCACGCCATGCCGATCGATCGCCGGCCGGGGCTCGCGCCCGGCCGGCGGCCCCGGCATCGGAGCTGGCAGTCTGGAAGGTCACGACAGTGACTGAACATCAAAACAAGGCGCAGTTCGCGCCAACCGCGTCGCGCGCCGAAGGTGAGCCGACCAGCGGCCTACCAACTGGCCAGAACACGGGCCAGAACACTGGCGTGATCACGGCCGTCCGCGGCAGCGTCGTCGATGCCCGCTTCGATGCGCGGTTGCCGCCCATCCATTCGGTGCTCCGCATCGCGGCCTCGCCGCCCATCGTCGTCGAGGTTCTGGCCCAGAGCGATGATCGCCATGTGCGCGGCATCGCGCTGACGCCGACGCAGGGGCTCGCTCGTGGGATGGTCGCCGTCGATACCGGCGGGCCTCTGAAAGCGCCGGTCGGCCGCGCCGTGCTGTCGCGGATGTTCGACGTGCTCGGCCATGCCATCGACCGCAAGCCCGAGCCCCAAGACGTTGAGTGGCGCTCGGTCCACAATGCGCCGCCGTCCCTCTTGCGGCGCTCCACCCAGTCGGAAGTCTTCGAGACCGGCATCAAGGCGATCGACGTCTTGGCGCCGATGGAACGAGGCGGCAAGGCTGGCCTTTTCGGCGGCGCCGGCGTCGGCAAGACGGTGCTGCTCACCGAGATCATCCACAACATGATCGGACATCACGACGGCGTCAGCATCTTCTGCGGCATCGGCGAGCGTTCGCGGGAGGGCGAGGAACTCTACCACGAGATGGAAGCGGCCGGCGTCCTGCCGAAGATGGTCATGCTGTTCGGCCAGATGAATGAGCCCCCCGGCGCGCGCTTTCGCATCGGCCATGCGGCGCTGACCATGGCCGAGTATTTCCGCGACGACGAACATCGCGACGTCCTGCTGCTCATCGACAACATCTTCCGCTTCATCCAGGCGGGCTCTGAGGTTTCCGGGTTGATGGGGCAGATGCCCTCGCGCCTCGGCTACCAGCCGACCATGGGCACCGAACTGTCCGGCCTCGAAGAGCGCATCGCCAACACGGCGAGCGGCGCCATCACCTCGATCCAAGCGATCTATGTGCCCGCCGACGACTTCACCGATCCCGCCGCCGTCCACGCCTTCTCGCACCTTTCGGCGTCGCTCGTCCTGTCGCGCAAGCGGGCGAGCGAGGGCCTGTTTCCGGCGGTCGATCCGCTGCAGTCGAGCTCGAAGATGGCGACCCCCAAAATCGTCGGGGAGCGTCACTACCATCTGGCGCAACAGATCCGCCGGACGCTGGCCCAATATGCCGAGCTTCGGGACATCATCGCGATGCTCGGGCTCGAACAGCTGTCGCCGGAGGACCGCAAGACGGTGGCGCGGGCCCGCAGGCTTGAGCGGTTTCTCACACAGCCATTCTTCACCACCGAGCAGTTCACCGGCCTTACGGGCAAACTCGTGCCGCTGGCCGATGCGCTGGACGGCTGCGAACGGATTCTCGCCGACGAGTTCAAGGACCTGCCCGAAAGCGCCCTCTACATGATCGGCCCGATCAGCGAGGCCAAGATCAAGGGTACGGCGTCGAAGGACGCGCCCAGGCGGAAAGCGAAGCCGGCAGCCCCGGATACTGGCCAGAAGCCTGCGACGACCAGACCGGAGCCGGCGAACGCTGAATCTTCGGCAGGTGCCGGCCATGCATCTTAGGATCCTCCTCCCCTTCAAGGTGTTTGCCGACACCGATCATGTCCTGCGCCTCGTCGCCGCGACCAGCGACGGGCTGGTCGGCTTTTTGCCGCAACGGCTGGATTGCGCCGCAAGGCTCGTTCCCGGCATCCTCGAATACGAAATCACGAACGACGGCATCGCCTATGTCGCGCTCGACGGCGGGGTCCTGATCAAGACCGGACCCGACATCGTCATCTCCGTCCGCCGCGCCATTGCCGGCACCGATCTCGAGACGCTTCACCACCAGATCGACGACGAATTCCTGACCCTCAGCGAGGCCGAAACCAGCGCCCGCTCGGTCATGGCAAAACTCGAAGGCGGCTTCCTGCGGCGGTTCGCGAGCCTCGATCATGAGTGAGCCCACGCGCAAGCCAGACGCGCCGGACAGCGACTTCGCCGGACATGTCGGCAAACAGGCACGGCGCCGGCTGAAGGCGCAGAACAACCGGGAGTCAGGCGTCTGGTTCGGTCTCGGCATGATGGGCCTGATTGGCTGGTCGGTCGCGGTTCCGACACTCGCCGGCGCGGCACTCGGCCTGTGGGTCGACAGCCAGAACCCCGGCAGCCGCTCCTGGACGCTGGCGCTGCTCGTCGCCGGCCTGGTGCTCGGTTGCTGGAACGCCTGGCGCTGGGTTTCAGAACAGGACAGGGCGATGCGGGAGGACAGCAACGATGACCTTGCATGACGCGCCGATGGCGCTCCTGTCGGTCCTCGCCGGAATGGCGCTCGGAACGATGTTCTTCGCCGGCCTGTGGTGGACGATCCGCCGCGCCATGGTCTCGCCCTCGCCGGCCCTGCTGGTTCTCGTCAGCATGGTCGGCCGCACCGGCCTCGTCGTGGCCGGCTTCTATCTCGTCGCCGGCAGCGACTGGCAGAGACTGCTGTTCTGCCTCGCCGGCTTCGTCGTCGCGCGGCTGGTGATCACCCGGCTCCTGCCCTACGCCGAGGCCCCTTCCAAAACCTCGCTCGCAAAGGCGCCGCAACATGCGTCTTAGCCCCGACGAACTGGTCTACTGGCAGTGGGGTTTCGTCCATCTCAACGCCACCATCCTCTGCACCTGGGCGCTGATGGCGGCGCTCACCCTCGGTTCGGCGCTCGCCATGCGCAGGCTGTCGAGCAGCGAGGACCGCTCGCCCTGGCAGAACCTCCTCGAAATCCTCGTCACCGGCATCAAGGATCAGATCGGCTCCATCGGCCTTGATCATCCCGCCCGCTATCTGCCGTTTCTGGGAACGCTCTTCTTGTTCGTCGCGGCATCGAGCCTTTCCAGCATCATCCCGATGTTCGAACCGCCGACAGGCTCGCTGTCGACCACCATCGCGCTGGCACTCTGCGTCTTCGTCGCCGTGCCGGTCTATGGCATCCGCTCGCGCGGGCTCGGCGGCTACCTGAAATCCTATATCGAGCCGACGGTGATCATGCTGCCCTTCAACCTCATCAGCGAAGCGTCGCGCACGCTGGCACTCGCCGTCCGCCTGTTCGGCAACATGATGAGCGGCGCGATGATCGTCGCGATCCTGATCAGCATCACGCCCTTGCTGTTCCCGATCGTCATGACCGCCCTCGGCCTGCTCACCGGCATGGTCCAGGCCTACATCTTTTCCATCCTCGCCGCCGTCTACATCGCTGCCGCCATTCGTGCCCCATCGACCCCGGGCAAGACCGCCCCAACGCCTGCCGAGCCGCTCGCGACCTGAAGCGAGATCGGCCCGAGAAAAGGACCTTCATCATGGACTATATCGGATGGATCGCCATCGTCTCGATCGCGGTTGCGGGGCTGACCACCGGCTTCGGCACCATGGGCCCGGCATTTGCCGAAGGGCGGGCCGTCGCCACGGCGCTGACGGCGCTCGCACAGCAGCCCGACGCCGCCCCGACGATCACCCGGACGCTCTTCGTCGGTCTCGCGATGATCGAATCCACCGCGATCTACTGCTTCGTCGTGTCAATGATCCTGATTTTCGCCAATCCCTTCTGGAACGCGGCCCTGGCGCTGGTGGCCGCCCAGGCGGCGGGAAAGTAGCCCCATGGCCATCGACTGGTTCACCATCGGGGCGCAGATCCTGAACTTTCTCGTCCTGATCTATCTCCTGAAACGGTTCCTCTACCGCCCGGTGCTGGATGCCATCGCCGCCCGTGAAAAGCGCATCGCAGGGACGCTGGCCGAAGCGGCTGCGATGAAGGCCGAGGCCTTGAAGGAGCGCGAGGCTCTGCATGCCAGGAACGACGCCTTTGACAGGGATCGCACCACCCTTTTTGCAAAGGCGACGGAGGCCGCGGATGGCGAGAGGAAGAGGGTGATCGAGGCTGCCCGCGTAGCCGCCGATGCGCTGGGCGAAAAACAACGCCAGGCTCTCGCCCGTGACGCCAGGAGCATGGGCGACGACATCGGCCGCAGCGCGAGGACAGAGGTCTTCGCCATAGCTCGGAAGGCGCTCGCGGACATGGCCGACGAAAGCCTCGAAGCGCGCATGACTGCAATCTTCATCGCCAGGCTCGCCGCCCTCGACGCGTCGGCGAAGCGCGCCGCCTCGGGAATGCTCGATACGGCAAACGGCCCCGCCGTCATCCGCAGCGCTTTCGCCCTGCCGGCACCGCAACAGGTCGCAATCCGGCAGGCGCTCGACGCTGCCTTCGCCACCAAGGTCGCCATCACCTTCGAGACGGCGCCGGAACTGGTCGGTGGCATCGAGCTGGTGGGCGGCGGTGAAAAGCTCGCATGGAGCCTCTCCGACTATCTCAAGACTCTCGAAAAAGCCGTGACCGACGTCCTGTCGGCAAAGCCCCCCGAAACGATCGCGGCAACAACGTGAAAACGGCCACCGATCTGCTCGGGGCGGGCATAGCGAGCGCCTTTACCGGCATGGCCGAAGCCCGCGACGGCTTTGCCCCAAGCTTCGCGCCCCGCGAAACCGGCCGGATCATCAGCGTTTCGACCGGCATTGCCCATGTCGCTGGCCTGATGAGCACCGGTTCCGACGAACTGCTGGCATTCCCCGGCGGCGCCTTCGGCATCGCCTTCAACATCGACGAGACCGAGATCGGCGTCGTCCTCCTGACCGATCATGCCCATCTTCAGGCCGGCGATACGGTGGCGCGAACCGGCCGGGTGATGGATGTGGGCGTCGGCGACGGGCTGCTCGGCCGGGTCATCGATCCGCTCGGCCGCCCCCTCGACGGCAAGGGCAATATCGTCACCGAAAGCCGTCTGCCCATCGAGCGCCCGGCCGCCGCGATCATGGACCGCGCCCGCGTCGCCTTGCCGCTGCAGACCGGGCTGAAGGTCATCGACGCGCTGATCCCCATCGGCCGCGGCCAGCGTGAACTGATTCTCGGCGACCGCCAGACCGGCAAGACGGCGATTGCCATCGACACCATCCTCAACCAGCGCGGCAAGGATGTCCTCTGCATCTATTGCGCCATCGGCCAGCGCGGATCCGCGGTGGCGAAAGCCATCAGCGTTCTGCGCGACAACGGCGCGATGGATTACTCGATCGTCGTCGTCGCCGAGGGCAACGACCCGCCGGGGCTGACCTATATCGCGCCCTATGCCGCCACCAGCATCGCCGAGCACTTCATGGAGGCCGGCCGTGACGTCGTCATCGTCTATGACGACCTGACCCAGCACGCCCGCGCCTATCGCGAGCTCTCGCTGCTTCTGCGCCGGCCACCCGGCCGCGAGGCCTTTCCCGGCGACATCTTCTACATCCACTCGCGGCTGCTCGAACGCGCCACCCATCTGAGCGCCGATCTCGGCGGTGGATCGCTGACGGCCCTGCCGATCATCGAGACCGAAGCACAGGACATCGCCGCCTATATCCCGACCAATCTGATCTCGATCACCGACGGGCAGATCTACCTGTCGCCCTCACTGTTCGAACTCGGCGTCCTACCGGCCGTCGACGTCGGGCGCTCGGTGTCGCGGGTCGGCGGCAAGGCTCAGCGGGCAGCGTTCCGGGCCGTCGCCGGCGACCTGAAGCTCGCCTATGCCCAGTTCGAAGAGCTGGAGACCTTCGCCCGCTTCGGCGCCCATCTCGACGCCGACACCCGCCAGACCATCGCCCATGGCCAGCGCATCCGTGCCTGCCTGAAGCAGGCGGAGCTCAGCCCGGTCTCGGTGCCCGGCCAGATCACCATCCTTCTGGCCCTGACCGAAGGGCTCCTGGCGCAAACGCCGCTCGACAGGATGGTAGCCGCCCAGACCACGCTCTGCGAGGCGGCCGGGGGTTTGCCCGAAGATGTGCAAGGCCGGTTCGAAACGGCGAGCAGCCTGAGCGAAGACGATCGAACCATGATCGTAGAACTTGCCCGCAAGGCACTGCATTCGCGTTCCAAAAATGCTCTGGAGACGGCGCCGGTTCCAGCGCCTGCTCCGGCGAGCACCACTCCGGCCCAAAGATGATCCATGCCATGACCCAGCGGTTATGAGCGCGACCATCGCCGGCCTGCGCAAGACCATCGGCAGCGCCGAAGACCTGCATTCCGTCGTTCGCACGATGAAGGCCCTCGCCGCCTCCAGCATCACCCAATACGAGCAGGCGGTTGTCGCTCTCGACGACTATGTCCACAACGTGCAGCTGGGACTCGGCCTCTGCCTGCGCAGCGAAACCGGCACCGTCATCGAGCCAACCCCGACACGAGGGGCTGCGGCCGTCGTGGTCTTCGGCTCGGATCAGGGCCTTGTTGGCCGCTTCAACGCTGTCGTTGCCGAACACGCTATTGCCATGCTGGCCGACACGCCAGGCGCCAGGGTCTTCGCCGTCGGCGAGCGGGCGAAGGAGCCGCTGGAAGATGCCGGGCTTGTCATTGCAGGGATGCTCGCCGTTCCGCTCTCCGTCGACGGCATCGTTCCTCTGGTCGGTGAGATTCTCCGCGCCTATGAAGCCGGTCTTGATCGCGGCGAGTTCAACGCGTTGCATCTCGTCTACAACAAACCGGTCGTCGGGGTCGTCTATGAGCCCGTCTCGGAAAAGTTGCTGCCGCTCGACGAAAGCTGGCGCGGTGATCAGAGCCTCACAAACTGGCCTACCGGCAGACTGCCCGAGGTGATCGGCGACGTCCGTGAAACGCTCAGCGGCTTTGTCCGGGAGTTCCTGTTCGTCTCGCTTTTCAGGGCGTGCGCTGCCTCTCTCGCCAGCGAGAATGCCAGTCGCCTCGCAGCAATGCAGCGCGCCGACAAGAACATCGAGACGCTGCTGGAGGACCTCAATGCGAAGTTCCACCGCCTGCGGCAGGAGCGGATCGACGAGGAGTTGTTCGACGTCGTCGCGGGCTATGAGGCCCTGACCCAATGAACCCCGGATGCGACGGCGGGCGGGTACAATTCCTCAGCGCAGCCAAAATCACCTTTGCCCTGCGGATGTGCTAAACTCCCGCCCAAGCGACCATCCCGGCCGTTAAGGCATCGGTGAATTCCCTGACATCCAAGGAAGACCTACAATCGCTGAACGAGGAGCTGACGGCGCTGAACGGCCAGCTCAAGGAAGCGCTGTGGCGTCAGCTGTCGACGTCGAACGACCTGAAGAACGTTCTTTACTCCACTGATGTCGCGACGCTTTTCCTCGATGCCGATCTCAACATCCGTTTCTTCACTCCGGCCATCCAGGCGTTGTTCCGGATCATTCCCGGTGACATCGGCCGCCCGCTTTCCGATCTCAACGCGCTGGCCGGCGATAGCGGTCTGCCGGAGGATGCGCGGACCGTGCTCGGCCAATCGGCGGCGATCGAGCGGGACATCCAGATCCCCGGCGGCGTCTGGTTCAGGCGCAGGATCCTGCCCTATTTCAGCGACGATCATCTCGTCGAGGGCATCGTCATCACCTTCACCGACATCACCGAGACCAAGAAGGTGACAGGCGCGCAGGAGGCGGCAAAGCGTCAGGCGGAGCTTGCCACCATCGCCAAGTCGCGCTTCCTGGCTGCCGCCAGCCACGACCTGCGCCAGCCGCTGCAAACCCTGGTCCTGCTCCAGGGGCTTCTCGTCCGTTCGGCGAAATCAGACGAGGCCCGACACCTTCTCGGCCGCATGGACAGAAACCTCGTCTCGATGGCAGGCATGCTCGATACGCTGCTCGAAATCAAGCAGATCGAATACGGCGTCGTGAAACCCGACCTCACCGACTTTGGGATCGACGGACTGCTGGCCCAGATGGAGGAGGAGTTCGCCGACCAGGCGTTGAGCCAGAAGCTCAGCTGGCGCCGGGCGTTCTGCAGCCTCCAGGTGCGCAGCGACCGCAAGATGCTCGGGCAGATCCTGCGCAATCTCATCGCCAATGCGTTGAAATACACCGAGCATGGCGGGGTGCTGATCGGCTGCAGACGGCGTGGCGATGTGCTGCGGATCGGGGTCTGGGACACCGGTCTCGGCATCGCCGATGGCGAGATCGAGGCGATTTTCGAGGACTATCATCAAGTCGGCAACGTCGCCCATGAAAGCAGGCTCGGCGTCGGTCTCGGCCTTTCCATCGTCAGGCGCCTGGCAGAGCTTTTGGGTCACACGGTTCATGTCAGCTCAGTCTTCGGCAGGGGATCGGTCTTCGCCATCGACGTGGCGATCGCCAATGGCTGCGACCATCCTGAAAGAGCTTCCCCCTTTTCGACCCCGCATTCGCCTGCGCCGACCGGCGTCCTGCCCAAAGCCCAGCGAGCCGAGCCCGTAGACTTCGCCGAGGCATTGACAGAGTCCGGCCCGGCAGGGCCGGCTGGCACCCCGCGGGATGATCGATCCCGCCCCGGCATCGTCTATGTCGTCGATGACGACCCCGATGTACTCGAGGCAATCAGGAACGTCGTCGAGGCGGACGGCCGCAATGTCCGGACGTATGGCGACGGAGCTGCCTTCCTTGCCGACCTCGATCCGGGACACGGCGACTGCCTGCTTCTCGATGCCCGCATGCCCGGTCTGGGCGGCATGGCAATCCTGAGCATCCTCCATATGCGCGGCTTGCACCTGCCGACGATCATGATCACCGGCCATGGCGACGTGCCGATGGCAGTGGCCGCCATGCAGGCCGGGGCCTTCGATCTGATCGAGAAGCCGATCGGCGGCGAGTTGCTCCTTGCCCGGATCGACAGCGCACTTGCCCATGCGGTCGATGCAGAAAAGATCACCGCGCGGCGGGAAGCCGCCAAGTCTCAGATCAATGGGCTGACCATGCGCCAGCATCAGATCATGGACCTCGTCCTTGCCGGCCACCCCAGCAAGAACATCGCCGTCGATCTTGGGATCAGCCAGCGCACGGTGGAAAACCACCGTGCCGCGATCATGGCGCGGACCGGCTCCAAGTCGCTTCCAGACCTTGCCAGACTTGCCGTGACCGCCACGATCGACGGCGTACAGGCGACGGGTTGATTGCGTTTCTCGCGAAACGCCCTTGTCCTTCGCCAAAATGCGCGTCCGAGCGCTTTCACCGGAAAGACTTATCGCCGGCGCACGGAATTGCCGCCATCAATGATCTGGTTGATCAGGGCGGCGACTGCCATGTGCAGTTCCCGGCTTCCGTCATCCCCGGGATCGTTGGAATGGGCGGCCGCTGCATCGCGAAGGATGCTGACGATCTCGTGCTCCGGCAGGATCTTGCCGTCGTTGAGCGCCAGGAGCAGCGACTCGCAGATGGCGAGAGCGGCAGCGGAAGTCACGTCCGCAGTCGTTGGGGGCTCATGAGCGGGCGGTCTGTGGACTGACATGGGAAAGACCCTCTGTTGGCCGCGTCCCGGGAGGGTACGCCTGCGCGATCAAGACATTGATCACTCGCTATTGTTGCAGGTTTCAGATAGACAAGACTGATCTACGGCAGGATCGCCGTTCACCTTACCGATAATTCGCGACAGTCAGCATCCGGCCCGGCACAAGCGCGGGGCCGAGAGGGTCTCCCATGTATCGCGATCACAGCCCGCTTGCTCGCAAACTCGGCAATTTCGTCGCCCTGTCAGAGACCGACCTCGAAGTTCTCGACGGCCTTCACCGGCGGCGACGCTCCTTCGTCGCTTGACGCGATATCGTCCATCAGGGCCAGACCCATGCGGCCGCCTACATCCTCGCCGAGGGCTGGGTCTGCTCCTACAAGCTCCTGCGGGACGGATCGCGGCAGATCGTCGACTTCCAGGTCCCCGGCGATTTCCTCGGTCTCCGCTCGGTCCTGTTCCACACCGCCGACCACAATATCGAGCCGGTCACGGCGGTCGAGGCCTCGGAGGTGCTGGAAAGCGACCTCCTGCAGGCGTTCTCGACGACGCCGCGCCTCGCCACTGCCGTTTTGTGGGCGGCATCGCGGGACGAATCGATGGTGGTGGAACATCTCGTCGGCATCGGCAGGCGCAACGCCCTCGAACGCACGGCGCATTTCCTGCTCGAACTCAGCGCCCGGCTGATGCTCGTTGGACAAGGCACCCGCGAGGGCTTTGCCTGCCCGCTCTCGCAATATCTTCTGGCCGATGCTCTCGGTCTCAGCGCCGTCCACGTCAACCGCGTCCTGCGCGAGCTGCGGGAGGAAGGGTTGTTGACCTTCCAGAAGGGCCAGGTGACCATCCACGACTTCGATGGTTTGGTCACCCTCGCCGAGTTCGACCGCGCCTATCTCGACCAGGAAGGCCCGCTGCTGCGGTAGCGACGCGCCTCCGCCCGGTTCGGACAGCGCAGGCTTGAATGCCATCGGCCGGACGGGCAGAGCCCCGTCCGGCCGATAGTCAGAAATCCCGCAATCTCATTCAGGCAGGGACGGCCATTTCAGCCACCTGCCCCTTGCGGGTCGCCTCACCCTTCGTCTCGGCCGATCCGGCGAAGTCGAGAACGACCCGGGCTTCGACCTTGCCATGCTCCAGCCGGTCGAAGACGTCGTTGATGGCGCTCAGCGGCTCCAGTTCGATGTCCGCCTTCACCTTGCCGTCGGCGGCGAAAGCCAGTGCTTCGGCCATGTCCTCGCGGTTGCCGACGAAGGAGCCGCGGATGGTGATGCAGTTGGCGACGACGTCGAACAGCGGCACCGGGAAGTCGCCCGGCGGCAGACCGACCAGCGCGCAGGTGCCGCGCTTGCGGGCCATGGCGATGCCCTGCTTGAAGGCGGTGATGGATGGCGCGGTAATCAGGACGCCATGGGCGCCGCCATCGGTGCCCTTGCGCACGGCCTCGACCGCGCCTTCGTCCTTGGCGTTCACCACCAGATCGGCGCCGAGGGTCGTGGCGAGCTCGAGCTTGCCGTCGTCGATATCGACGGCACAGACATGCAGACCCATTGCCTTGGCATACTGGATCGCCAGATGCCCGAGGCCGCCGGCACCGGAGATCACCACCCATTCGCCCGGACGGGCCTCGGTGACCTTCAGGCCCTTGTAGGTGGTGATGCCGGCGCAGATCAGCGGCGCGGCCTCCTGCGGCGAAAGTCCCGCCGGTATATGCGCCACATAGTTCGGATCGGCGAGGATGTATTCGGCAAAGCCGCCATTCTTGGTGTAACCGCCGAATTCCGCCTCGCCGCAGACAGTCTCCCAGGCCGACAGGCAGTGTTCGCAGTGCCCGCAGGCAGAGTACAGCCATGGCACGCCGACCCGGTCGCCTTCCTTGACGATGGTCACGCCGGCCCCGAGGGCGACGACGCGGCCGATGCCCTCATGGCCGGGAATGAAGGGCGGGGTCGGCTTCAGCGGCCAGTCGCCCCTCGCCGCATGCAGGTCGGTGTGGCAGACGCCGCAGGCCTCGGTCTTGACCAGGATCTGGCCGGGCCCGGGCGTCGGGATCTCGGCTTCGCGGAACTCCAGCGGCTTGCCGAAGGCGGTGACGAAGGCAGCATGCATCGTTTTTGTCATGTCAGGATTTTCCCTGTCTGGAGATCACGCGCGCAATTCACGCTGCGGCCTTGGCGAGGCCGCGCACGGCCTCGATCATCGGGGTCACAACGGCCCGGGCGTCGCCGTAGACCATGTTGCAATTGTCTTTGTAGAACAGCGAGTTGACGATGCCGGCGTAGCCTTTCCCGTCACCGCGCTTGATGACGTAGACCTGCTTGGCCTTGTCGGCGTCGAGGATCGGCATCCCCCAGACCGGCGACGACTTGTCGGTGCGCGCTGCCGGGTTCACCACGTCGTTGGCGCCGATGACGAGGGCGACGTCGGCCGTCGTGAACTCCGGATTGATCTCCTCGAGCTGGAAGATCATGTCGTAGGGCACGCCGGCCTCGGCGAGCAGCACGTCCATCTGGCCGGGCATGCGGCCGGCGACCGGGTGGATGGCGAACTTCACCGTGACGCCCGCCGCCTGCAGCAGCTTGACGAACTCGTAGAGCTTCTGCTGGCCCTGGGCTGCGGCAAGGCCGTAGCCCGGACTGGCGACGGGGGGCCATCGGGTCAGTCTGGTGACTGGCTGAGGGTCTTATGGACCGGCCTGGGCGGCCGGATACTGATCCAGATTTGCGTCGCCAAAATAATCGTCGCTGAGGCGAAGAATAAGTAAAGTGGGCCCGATCTCGATCAGCCCACACCGTCGCGAAAGCGCCCATGGCTGGCTCTCCGGCGCAGACGGGCACTGTTTCACTCCGAGTCCGTGACGCCGCGCGAGCAATGCGGATGTCCTTGCTCGCCTCAGTGTTTCTTACCCGGCATCAGCAGATGGAAATCAGCATGAACGACGACCATAAACTCAAGACCGCAGTTCTGGCCGAACTCGCCTTCGAGCCGAGCGTGTCGGCCGATCATATCGGTGTCACCGCCGAGGCCGGTGTCGTCACCTTGTCCGGCCACGTCGAAAGCTACTGGCAGAAGTCGGCGGCGGAACGCGCCGCTGGACGCGTAAAGGGCGTTCGCGCCATCGCGGAAGAGATCGAGGTTCGCCTCCCCGGCGGCGTTCGCCATGGTGACGACGCGATCGCCGCGGCTGCCCTGGAGAGGCTGTTCTGGGACGTCTCGATTCCCAAGGATGCGGTGAAGGTGCGTGTCCAGGAAGGCTTCGTCACCCTGACCGGTCAGGTCGAGTGGCACTACCAGCACGACGAGGCAGCCCGCGCCATCCGTTCGCTGGCCGGCGTCATCGGGATCGCCAACCAGATCACCGTGAAACAACGCCCGGATACATCGAAGATCCAGGCCGATATCGGCCATGCGCTGCACCGATCGTGGCTGTCGAACGATCACGTCAAGGTCACGGCGACGAATGGCGAAGTGCATCTGAGCGGAACCGTCGAATCCTGGCTGGATCGCAACATGGCGACGACGACGGCCTGGCGCGCAGCCGGAACCACGTCGGTCGTCAACGATATCCGCGTCGACTGACGCGACCTCGACCCGCTCGCCGGCTTCACGGCGAGCGGGGCTTTCGTTCGTTTTCCCACCGTCCGAACAGCCTCTGCAGAACCTGACCGACCGAAGCCGAGCGCTCGGCGGTTGGCTCGATTCTGCGCGCGCCCCCTTGCATCCGAGAACTGGACAATCCATGGCCCGCTCCGCCACCGTTTCCGCCGCGCCGCCGCCGATCGCCGTCAAGGCCGAGACTGGCGCGGCCGCCCCGCCAATGCAGCTCAAGTCGCTGTTCTTCGTGGCGTGGCTGCTCTGCGCGATCTTCTACTTCTTCCAATACGCCGTGCGCTCCGCGCCGGGCGTGATGCAGCAGGACCTCACGGCCGCCTGGGGCGGCAACCACATCGGCGCGATGATCTCGGCCTATTACGTCGCCTATGCGCTGATGGCACTCGTCGCCGGCGTCCTGCTCGACCGCTACGGACCTCGCCACACCATCCCCTATGGCATTGCCGCGGTCGGTGTCGGCTGCCTGATCTTCGCGCAGGGCAGCGAACTCGCCGGCATGGTGGGCTTCGTTCTGCAGGCGTTGGGAGCGATCTTCGCCTTCATCGGATCGTCCTATGTGGCCGCCCGCTATCTTCCCAAGCGCATGCTCGCAATGTTCATCGGCTTCACCCAGTGCCTCGGCATGGCCGGCGCGGCTTTCGGGTCGAAGCCGGTTCAAATGGCGATCGATCCTGCCGGCAGCTTCCAGGTCCCCTGGCAATATGTGTGGGTGGCCTTTGCCTGCGCCGGCTTTGGCCTCGCCGTCCTCACCTGGATGATCATGCCGAAGGAGAAGGGCGACAGCCAGAGCCATCACGGCGCCCTGTCGGTCGGGAGCCTCGTCCATCCGTTCAAGGTGGTGTTCGGCAATCCGCAGAGTTGGCTCGCCGGAATCGTCGGCGGCCTCCTGTTCCTGCCGACCACCATCGGCGCGCTGGTCTGGGCGACCGCCTTCCTCCACGACGGCCAGCAGATGCCGATGGCTGCAGCCGCCTCCGACGCCGCGATGGTGCCGATTGGCTGGGTGATCGGTTGCCCCCTTCTCGGTTACATCGCCGACAAGATCGGCCGGCGCAAACCCGTCCTGATCGGCGGCGCGCTCCTGATGCTGGCGGCGGGTCTTGCCGCGATCTACGTGCCGGCCGGGACATTCCCCCGCTATTCGGTCGCCCTCGTCCTCGGCATCGCATCGGGCGCCGCGATGATCCCCTTCTCGATGATGAAGGAAGTCAATCCGTCCGAGGTGAAGGGCACGGCAGCCGGCGTCATGAACTTCCTCGTGTTCCTGACCACCGGACTGATGTCGCCCTTCATCTCCCGGCTGATGGTGCCGACCGGCGACACGCCCATGGCGCTGGCCGATTTCCAGACGGCGTTCATGCCGCTCGTTGCCGGTGTCGCGGCAGCGATCGTCCTCAGCCTGTTCCTGCGCGAAACCGGCTCGGCTGCAAAGCCCCGCGAAGACCGCGACACGAGCTTCGGCGCGGTCCCCGTCCCGGCCTGAGAGAACCGCACAACATCTGATCGGAAAGTCTCCCGGTGGAGAGGCTTTCCGATCACCCTCCCATCGTTGCGCAATCGCGCGGAAAGCCGATCCTGCCATGGACGTGACCGTCTTCAGCACCAAGCCCTACGACCGGCAATTTCTTGATGCCGCGGCGTCGGACAGCCATCACCTGACCTATATAGACGAGCGCCTCTCGGTGCGGACAGCCCATCTCGCCAAGGGTGCAGGCGCCGTCTGCGCCTTCGTCAACGACGAGGTCGACGCCGCCGTTCTCGACATGCTCAAAAATCTGGGCGTCGTGCTCGTCGCCCTTCGCTCGGCGGGCTACAACAATGTCGATCTGGACGCTGCCTCGCGCAACGGCATCGTCGTCGCAAGGGTGCCCGCCTATTCGCCGGACGCCGTTGCCGAGCACGCCGTCGCGCTGATCCTCGCCCTCGACCGCAACATTCACCGGGCCTATGCGAGGGTGCGCGAGGGCAACTTCGCTCTCGACGGTCTGATGGGCTTCAACCTCAACGGCCGCACGGTCGGGATCGTGGGCACAGGCAAGATCGGCGCCTGTGTCGCCCGCATCATGCTCGGCTTCGGCTGCAGGGTCGTCGCCTACGATCCCTTCCCCGACAATGCGACCGCGGCGCTCGGCGTTTCCTATCTGAAGCTCGAGGAAGTGCTTGCGCAGGCCGACGTCGTCACCCTGCACTGCCCGCTGACGCCGGCGAGTCGTCACCTGATCAATGCCGAGACCATCGCCGGGATGAAGCACGGCGCCATGCTGATCAACACCAGCCGCGGCGCCATCGTCGACACCCGCGCGGTGATCGCCGGGCTGAAGTCCGGCAAGATCGGTCATCTCGGCCTCGACGTCTACGAGGAAGAATCCGACCTGTTCTTCGAGGATATGTCCGACAGGGTCATCGTCGATGACGTCTTCGAACGCCTTCTGACCTTCCCGAACGTGCTCGTCACCGGACACCAGGGCTTCTTCACCGAAGAAGCGTTGACGGCAATCGCCGCGACCACCATGGCCAATGTCTCGACCTTCGAGGCAACCGGCAAGGCCTTGCATGCGGTCGTGGCGTCCGAGCCCATCGTGCCAGTCGCAAAGCCGAAACCGGCGCCGAAGCCTGCGCTTGTGAGTTGAGATAACCCAGCTTCGCACCGGCGCTCTTCATCCTTTCTGGGCGTACCATCGGATCGAAACGCGCAGCGCACTGGGTCTTCTGGCAAGTGCGCTGCGGCGACATGAAGGGCGAAGCGGCTCTCGAAATCCAGAACAGACGGCACAACGTAATGCCCGCGCCGTTCGTTAACATGTTGAATTTCTTGCAGAGTACGGACCCGGGTTCGCATCCCTCCGGGCCTACCATTTTTAGCGCGAAGCCCCCCACGCACGGATGATCCACAAGCGCGCGACGCAACGACCGCACGGCGGCGCCCTCCGCCCCCTCGCCTGCCGTGACATTGCATCGGCCAGACCATCGCCCGTCCGGCACAGTTGCCTCAGCCGAAAAACGTCCGCGGCCGCTGCGCCCCGTCCAGATGCGCATCCGGTGTCGGCGTCGCTCATGATCCCCGTGCCACGTCCGTCGATCCGATGCTATGCTCGCGCAGAGGGATTCGCCGCGTCGGCGGGGCCGGCGCGGCCAAAAGCGGTTCGGCTGGAAGGTTTGACGAATGGATACGCACGCGATCGGCGCGGCGGGCATCAGCGCCGCGGTCAGCAGCCAGGGGGCCGAGCTGATCAGCCTGCGGGATGGCGCCGGTGAGGAACTGCTCTGGCAGGCCGGGCCGGAGTGGCCGCGTCATGCGCCGGTGCTGTTTCCGATCGTCGGCCGGCTGAGCGGCGACGTCCTGCGCCATGACGGCCGGGAATATCCCCTGGGCCAGCACGGCTTTGCCCGCGACAAAGCATTCACCTGGACCGAGCAAAGCACCGACCGCGCGGCGCTCCGCCTCACCGACGACGCCGAGACGCATCAGTCCTTCCCGTTCTCCTTCATCCTCGACCTCTTCTATGCCGTCTCCGGGCATGGCCTGAGCGTCACGACGCGGGTGACCAATCCCGGCGAGCGCCCCCTGCCCTGCGGCGTCGGCGCCCATCCGGGCTTTCGCTGGCCACTCGCCGACGGCCTCGCCAAGTCGGACCATGTGATCACCTTCGAAACCCAGGAGCACGGCCAGCTGCGCTCGGTCGTCGGCGGCCTCCTCGGCGCGCCGGTGCCCCTGCCCTTCGACGGGCAGCGGCTGGCTCTCTCGGAAACGCTGTTCCAGCGCGATGCGATGGTGATGCCGGATGTGGCAAGCCGCAGCCTCACCTACAGCGGCCACGATGCGGATGGCCGGACGGTGCGTGCCCTTACCGTCGCATGGGACGGCTACAAGGATCTCGGCCTCTGGTCGAAGCCGACGACGGCGCCGTTTCTCTGCATCGAGCCCTGGTACGGCATGGCGAGCAGCGTCGACTGGGACGGCGAGTTCCTGGATAAGCCCGGCATCCTCGTGCTCGCACCAGGGGAATCCAGGGACTTCACCTGGAGCGTCACCATCGAGGCGTCATGACGGCCGGCGGGCTCGCGCCCCTGCCAAAATCAGCCGGCCTCGGCTATCGATGGAACCGGCGGGTGCGGCCGATTCTGGACATCAATCCAGCGGCCGTCATCTAAGCCGGTTCCGGGAGGGGTCGGGCCCGGGCGATCCCGCGACCGGCAGAGTCCGGAAGAGCGACCGACAGCGAGAGGGGGGAATATCGATGCTCGACATCATCCAGCAACTGGAAGGACGGCGCGAGAAAGCCCGCCTCGGTGGCGGCGAGACGCGCATCGCCGCCCAGCACGCCAAGGGCAAGCTGACGGCAAGAGAACGTATCGACGCGCTGCTCGATCCCGGCTCCTTCGAGGAATACGACACCTTCAAGACGCATCGCTGCACCGACTTCGGGATGGAACAGCAGCAGATCCCCGGCGACGGCGTCGTCACCGGTTGGGGCACCATCGAGGGGCGGCCGACCTACGTCTTCTCCCAGGACTTCACCGTCTTCGGCGGCTCGCTGTCGGAGACCCACGCCGAGAAGATCTGCAAGATCATGGACCTCGCCGTCCAGAACGGGGTGCCGCTGATCGGCCTCAACGATTCCGGCGGCGCGCGCATCCAGGAGGGCGTCGCCTCGCTCGGCGGCTATGCCGAGGTGTTCTGGCGCAACGTCCAGGCGTCGGGCGTCATCCCGCAGATCTCCGTCATCATGGGCCCCTGCGCCGGCGGTGCGGTCTATTCCCCGGCGATGACCGACTTCGTCTACATGGTTCGCGACACCTCCTACATGTTCGTCACCGGCCCGGACGTGGTGAAGACCGTCACCGGCGAGGTCGTGACGGCCGAAGAACTCGGCGGCGCCGGCACTCATTCGAAGAAGAGCTCCGTCGCCGACGGCGCCTTCGAGAACGACGTCGAGGCGCTCGCCGAGATGCGCCGGCTGTTCTCCTTCCTGCCGCTCTCCTCCCGCGAAAAGCCGCCGGTCTACGAGACGCTGGACGATCCGGCGCGCATCGAGGCGTCCCTCGACACGCTGATCCCCGACAACCCCAACAAACCCTACGACATGGGCGAACTGATCGAGAAGGTCGCCGACGAGGGCGACGTCTTCGAGATCCAGAAGGAATTCGCCGGCAACATCATCACCGCCTTCATCCGGCTGAACGGCTCCACCGTGGGGGTTGTCGCAAACCAGCCGATGGTGCTCGCCGGCTGCCTCGACATCGACGCGGCGCGCAAGGCGGCCCGCTTCGTGCGCTTCTGCGACGCCTTCAACATCCCGATCCTCACCCTCGTCGACGTGCCCGGCTTCCTGCCCGGCGTCACCCAGGAGCTCGGCGGTATCATCAAGCATGGGGCGAAGCTGCTCTTCGCCTATGCCGAGGCGACCGTACCCAAGGTCACCGTCATCACCCGCAAGGCCTATGGCGGCGCCTATGACGTCATGTCGTCGAAGCACATCCGCGCCGACGTCAACTATGCCTGGCCGAGCGCCCAGATCGCCGTGATGGGGGCCAAGGGTGCCGCCGAGATCATCCACCGCAAGGATGCCGGCGACGCCGAGCGCCTGGCCCAGCATACCAAGGAGTATGAGGACCGCTTCGCAAATCCGTTCATCGCGGCGCAGCGCGGCTTCATCGACGAGGTGATCCTGCCCCATTCGACGCGGCGCCGGGTAATCCGGGCCTTCGAGATGCTGAAGACGAAGAAGGTTTCCGCACCGCTGCGCAAGCACGACAACATCCCCCTCTGAGGTCGGCAGCAGGCCTTCGGCGACGGCACCGATCGCGAACGGTCCGTCGCGGCTCGCCGCCGGGGAAACGCTCGTTATCTTCGTCCCCGCGGCGCCCCGCGCCGATCCGGAATTCGCTTCACAGAAGGCCTGACCCCATGAGCGACGACAACAAGTTTCCGCCCGAAAACAACCTGCCGGCCGGCTACGTCCCGCCGAAGATCTGGGCGCCCGACACCGAATCCGGCGGCGCCTTCGCCTCCATCAACAAGCCGACGGCGGGCGCCCAGTATGACAAAGACCTGCCGGTCGGCCAGCATCCGTTGCAGCTCTATTCGCTGGGCACGCCGAACGGCGTCAAGGTGACGATCATGCTGGAGGAGCTGCTCGACGCCGGCTACACCGAGGCCGAGTACGACGCCTGGCTGATCCGCATCAACAAGGGCGACCAGTTCGGCTCCGGCTTCGTCTCGGTCAATCCGAACTCGAAGATCCCGGCCCTGATGGATCACAAGCCGACGGATGGCGGCGCGCCGATCCGGCTGTTCGAATCCGGCTCGATCTTGACCTATCTCGCCGACAAGTTCGGCGCCTTCCTGCCGACCGACGCACGGGCCCGCGCGGAAGTGATGAACTGGCTGTTCTGGCAGATGGGTTCGGCGCCCTTCCTCGGCGGCGGCTTCGGCCATTTCTACGCCTACGCGCCGATGAAGATCCAGTACGCCATCGACCGCTACGCCATGGAGGTGAAGCGCCAGCTCGACGTGCTCGACAAGCAGCTGAAGGACAACGAATACATCGCCGGCAGCGAGTACACGATCGCCGACATGGCGATCTGGCCCTGGTACGGCCGCATCGCCGCCCATGATGCCTATAACGACGCCGGCACCTTCCTGTCCGTCGACGACTACGCCAACGTCCAGCGCTGGCGGAAACAGATCGGCGAGCGCAAGGGCGCCCGGCGCGGCTCGATGGTCAATTCGGTGACCGGCGATCCCTCGACCCAGCTGCACGAGCGCCACGATGCGTCCGACTTCGACACGAAGACGCAGGACAAGATCGGGGACGCCGGCTGATGTTTTCCCGTCTGGTGGCACACTGGGTCTATGGCGGGTTCCTGGCGGGGCTTCTGATCCTCGCCTTGACGCCGATCTTCGCGGCGACATGGCCGGCCGCGCTGACGCTGGTCTTCCTGCAGCTGCCCGTCTACATGGTCCACCAGTACGAGGAACACGACGATGGCCGCTTCGCGGCGGCCATCAACGCCATGATCGGCAAGGGCAAGATCGTCCTCGACGACGCCGCGGTCTTCGTCATCAACATCCCCGGTGTCTGGGGCGTCAACCTCGTCTCGATCTGGCTCGCCTTCGGCATCGGCGTCGGCTGGGGTCTGATCGGCGTCTACCTCACCCTCGTCAACGCCCTCGCCCATATCGGCCAGGCGATCCGGCTCCGGTCCTACAATCCCGGCCTCGCGACGGCCGTCGTCCTGTTCCTCCCGGTCAGCATTGCGGGGGCGCTGATCATTGGCGCAGTCCCCGGCGTCGGTGCCGGCCACCACCTCGTCGGCCTGGCGGTGGCGATCGCCATCCATGCGGGGATCATCGCCTATGTCGTCACGCGGCGGAGGCGGCTGGCGTGATGGCGACGATGCTGGGAAAAGCTCAGCTAAACCCTTCGGCTCACGCTTCCGGGAGGACAAACAGGTGCCCACGGTTCTCCGGTGGCGTGACTATCGATTTTTCTGGTATCCCTATGACGCGATCGAACCGGCGCACGTCCATATTTTCAAAGACGGGGCGGAATGCAAGATCTGGCTGCACGATCTCTTGGTAGCGTTCAACCATGGCCATTCTTCCAAGGCCTTGCGGGCGCTGATCGAAAAGACGAAGGAGCAGCGGGTCCATCTGCTGGGTGTCTGGAATGACCAATTCGGAGAATGAGAGGGATGCCGAGGCGCCGCGGGCCGCCTGGTGCGATCAGGACAGCCTTCACGTACGGCTGGCGGATGGGCGGGAGATCGTGACCCCGCTCTGGTGGTACCCGCGCCTCCTCGCCGCCTCGCACGCAGAGCGCAACACGGTCGAACTCATGTATTCTGGCGTCCACTGGCCGGAACTCGACGAGGACTTGAGCATCAAGGGCATGCTGCGCGGCTCCAAGGCACCCGATGCTGTATCCCCGGCGGAGGCCGCAGAATGAGCACGAGTGCTGCAGACCTATCCCATCTCATCGTCTCCGACGTTTCCGTGACGGCCAAGCGAATCGGTCTCTCAATGGCCGACGGACGGCGCATAGAGGCGCCCCTCTGGTGGTACCCACGGCTTGCCGCCGCGAGCGTGGAGCAGCGACAGAACTGGCAGATCCTGCCCTTCGGCGATGCCGTCGGCTGGAAAGAGATCGACGAATATATCAGCGCCAAGGCACTGATCGTCGGCGGCGCAGCCCCCGGCGCAACGCCCCCCAAGGAGGCCGCCGCCTGATGGCCAATCTCCCCGACATGACCAAGCATCGCGGCTTTCCCTCCGGGCTGCCGGGCACCGGTTTCCAGTTCACCGTCCGCAGAGCCAACCCCAAGGGCGCGACCAAGATCATCGAGCGCAAGCGGTTCAACGACCGCACACCGACCGAGAAGCTCGCCGACGCGGCCTTCCTGCACGCGATCTGGCACATGTTCGGCCCCGAGCCCTTCGAGCGCGGCAATCTCGATGCCGGCCGCATTTCCTGGCTGTTCAATCGCGAGATCGTGCCGGCGGAAAAGCCGTTCGATCCGGCTTCCTACGAGGCGATGCTGATGATCGACGAAGAGGTGGCACGCAAGAGCTATCCGGAGGCGTTCGGGGACATACTGGAGGTCTGACGAGCTGCAAAGGCGCGTTCAGAAGCCGCGGGGGGCGGCTCGCCGGGCACGGTGACGAGGCGGGCCCAAGGCAGATAAGAAGACACGTGCGAGGGCATGGCCGGCCCTGGCTCAAGGGAGAGAGACGGGACTTGTTCAAGAAAATCCTCATCGCCAATCGCGGCGAGATCGCCTGCCGGGTCATCAAGACGGCCAGGCGCATGGGCATCGCCACGGTGGCGGTCTATTCCGATGCCGACCAGGACGCGATGCATGTGCGCATGGCCGACGAGGCGGTGCATATCGGCCCCCCCCAGGCGAACCAGTCCTATCTCGTCGGCGACAGGATCATCGCCGCCTGCAAGGAGACCGGCGCCGAAGCCGTCCATCCCGGCTACGGCTTCCTCTCCGAAAACGCCGATTTCTGCGAGACGCTCGAGAATGCCGGCATCGTCTTCATTGGCCCGAAGCCGAAGGCGATCCGGGCCATGGGCGACAAGATCACCTCAAAGAAGCTCGCCGCAGAAGCCGGCGTCTCGACAGTGCCGGGCTATATGGGGCTGATCGAGGACGCTTCGCATGCCGCCAAGATCGCCGCGGAAGTCGGCTATCCGGTGATGATCAAGGCGTCGGCCGGCGGCGGCGGCAAGGGCATGCGCATCGCCTGGAACGACGCGGAAGCCCGCGACGGTTTCGACCGTTCCCGCTCGGAGGCCAAAAGCTCCTTCGGTGACGACCGCATCTTCATCGAAAAATTCGTCGAGGAGCCGCGCCACATCGAGATCCAGGTGCTGGCGGACAGTTTCGGCGCTTGCGTTTATCTGAACGAGCGGGAATGCTCGATCCAGCGGCGCAATCAGAAGGTCGTCGAGGAAGCCCCCTCCGCCTTCCTCGACGCGGAAACCCGCAAGGCCATGGGCGAGCAGTCGGTGGCGCTGGCGAAAGCCGTCGACTACGAGAGCGCCGGCACCGTCGAGTTCATCGTCGACAAGAACCGCAACTTCTACTTCCTTGAGATGAACACCCGGCTGCAGGTCGAGCACCCGGTGACCGAGCTGATCACCGGCGTCGACCTCGTCGAGCAGATGATCCGTGTCGCGAATGGCGAGAAGCTGCCCTTCACCCAGGACGACGTGAAGATCGACGGCTGGGCAATCGAATCCCGCGTCTACGCCGAGGATCCCTATCGCGGCTTCCTGCCCTCGATCGGCCGGCTGAAGCGCTATTCTCCGCCTAGCGAGGGGCCGCTGGACGGCTCTCCCGCCGCGGGCACCGGCCCTTCCGGCCGCGCCATCGGCGGCGGCGCGCCGGTCCTGCGCAACGACACCGGCGTTTCCGAGGGCTCGGAGATCTCGATGTTCTACGATCCGATGATCGCCAAGCTGTGCAGCTGGGGCGAGACCCGGGAGGTGGCGACCGACGCCATGGCCGAGGCGCTCGACCGCTTCGTCATCGACGGCATCGGCCACAACGTCCCCTTCGTCTCGGCGATCATGCAGCATCCGCGCTGGCGTTCGGGCGAGATCTCCACCGGCTTCATCGCGGAGGAATATCCGGAGGGCTTTACCGGCACCGAGGCGGACGGCCCGATGCGGGCCAAGCTCGCCGCAGCGGCGGCGCTGCTCGCCAAGGCGTCGAAGCGGCGGAGCGCCAGCAAGGCGCCGAGCCTCGGCGAAAACCTGGCTTTGTCACGGGAGAGCGGACGGCGCATCGTCTTCATCGGCGAACGCCGGCTGACGGTCGATCTCGGCGAAGAGAGCGTCAGCGTCGACGGCGTCGATCTCGGCGCGGTCGAGATGGACTGGCGGCGCGGCCGGCAGACCGCCATGATCCGCCTCGGCGGCGAAACGCTGACGCCGCGTGTCGATCCGATCGTCAGCGGCTTCCGACTGCGGCTGAAGGGCATCGACGTCGATGCCAAGGTCTACGAGCCGCATCTGGCGAGGCTCGCCGAGCTGATGCCGGTGAAGGAGGCGCCCGATACCTCCAACCTCCTGCTCTGCCCGATGCCCGGCGTCGTCGTCCAGATCGCGGTCGCCGAGGGGGAAACGGTCGAGGCCGGCCAGACGCTCGCCATCGTCGAGGCGATGAAGATGGAAAACGTCCTCAAGGCGGAGAACCGCGGGACAGTGAAATCCATTCCGGTCAAGGCGGGCGACAGCCTCGCCGTCGACGCGGTGATCATGGAGTTCGAGACATGAGCGAGACGTTTCCGCGGGACTGGCTGGACCTCGCGACCAAGGAGCTGAAGGGCCGCAAGGTCGAGGATCTCACCTGGCAGACCGCCGAGGGCATCGCCATCAAGCCGGTCTATACCGCCGAGGATCTGCCGCAGGAAGCGGCGAGCGCCCTGCCCGGCGTCGCGCCCTTCACGCGTGGCCCGCGGGCGACGATGTATGCCGGCCAGCCCTGGACGATCCGCCAGTATGCCGGCTTCTCGACGGCCGAGGAGTCCAACGCCTTCTATCGCAAGAACCTCGCCGCCGGCCAGAAGGGCCTCTCCGTCGCCTTCGACCTCGCCACCCATCGCGGCTATGATTCCGACCATCCCCGGGTCGCCGGCGACGTCGGCAAGGCGGGCGTCGCCATCGACACGGTGGAGGACATGAAGATCCTCTTCGACGGCATCCCGCTCGGTGAAATGAGTGTGTCGATGACGATGAACGGGGCGATCATCCCCGTCCTCGCCATGTTCATCGTCGCGGCGGAGGAACAGGGCGTCGACAAGGCCAAGCTGACCGGAACCGTTCAGAACGACATTCTGAAGGAGTTCATGGTCCGCAATACCTACATCTACGCGCCAGAACCCTCGATGCGCATCGCCGCCGACATCATCGGCTATACCGCAGCCGAGATGCCGCGGTTCAACTCGATCTCGATCTCCGGCTACCACATGCAGGAGGCCGGCGCGACGCTCGCCCAGGAGCTCGCCTATACGCTGGCCGACGGCATGGAATATGTCCGCGCCGCCATGGCCCGCGGCCTCTCGGTCGACGCCTTCGCGCCGCGCCTCTCCTTCTTCTTCTGCATCGGCATGAACTTCTTCATGGAGGTCGCCAAGCTGCGGGCCGCCCGGCAGATGTGGGCGAAGATCATGGAGGACTTCGGCGCCGCCGACGAGCGCTCCAAGATGCTGCGCACCCATTGCCAGACCTCGGGCGTCTCGCTGACGGAGCAGGACCCGATGAACAACGTCGTGCGCACCGCCTACGAGGCGCTGTCGGCGGTGCTCGGCGGCACCCAGTCGCTGCACACCAACGCCTTCGACGAGGCGATGGCGCTGCCGAGCGAAACCTCGGCCCGCGTCGCCCGCAACACCCAGCTGATCCTTTCCCACGAGACTGGCGTCACCCATGTCGTCGATCCGCTCGGCGGCTCCTACTATGTCGAGGCCCTGACGAAGGATCTCGCCGACAAGGCCTTCGAACTGATCGCCGAGGTCGAGGCGGCCGGCGGCATGACCAAGGCCGTCGCGGAAGGCCTGCCGAAGCGGCGGATCGAGGAGGCTGCGGCGCTGCGCCAGGCCCGCATCGACAAGGGCGAGGACGTCGTCGTCGGCGTCAACCGCTTCCGGCTGGAGGAAGAGGCGCCGGTGGAGATCCTCAGGATCGATACCGCAGCCGTGCGCAAGTCCCAGATCGCGAGGCTCGAGGAGGTGCGCCGCACCCGCAGCAAGGAGGCCTGCGACGGCGCTCTCGCCGCGCTCCGCCAATGCGCTGCCGGCAAGGACGGAAACCTTCTGGCCGCTGCCGTCGAGGCCGCCCGGGCCCGGGCCACCCTCGGCGAGATCAGCCAAGCGATGGAGGACGGCTTCGGCGGCCGGCACGAGCCGTCCACCTCGCTGATCTCCGGCGTCTTCGCCGCGGCCCATGACGGCGACCCGGAATTCGCGACGATCCGCCAGCGCATCGCCGACTATGCCGAAAAGAGGGGCCGCAAGCCCTCGATCCTGGTGGCAAAGCTCGGCCAGGACGGCCACGACCGCGGCTCGAAGGGGATCGCCACCGCCTTCGCCGATCTCGGCTTCGAGGTCCATCTGGGGCCGCTGTTCGAGACGCCGCAGGAAGTGGCGGCGCTGGCCATCGACAAGCATGTCGACCTGGTCGGGGTCTCCTCCCACGCCGCCGGCCATCTGACGCTGGTGCCGGAGCTGATCGGCGTCCTGGCGGAACGGCAGCGCTCCGACATCCACGTCATCTGCGGCGGCGTCATCCCGTCGGAAGACTATGCGGCGCTGATCGAGGCCGGTGTCGCCGAGATCTTCGGGCCCGGCACCAACGTCCTTCAGGCCGCGATGGCGGTCCTCGGCGTCCTCGAGGGCCGCCGCCGCAACACCCGGCGGGGCGTGCCGATGCCGGCCTGAAGCCGGCCGGAAGGGCGCATATGTTGCCGAGCCACCATCTGGCAGAGGATCTCATGACGAAGGTATCGACGGATGGATGACCAGAAGCTCGCAGCGCTTCGCCAGCGCTTTGCCGGCGACAACGAGCGGCGGATCTACGATGCGGGCTTTGCCGCCGTCGCCGACCGATTGTTCGACCCCAACGGCACCCGCGTCGCCCCCTATGCCGGCCTGCCGACCCTGCTTGACGTGCCCTATCGGGCCATCGACTGGACCGCGCCGGATTTCGGCGACCTGAAGGTGGCGATGATCGGCGTGCCGATGGATCTCGGCGTCACCAACCGCAACGGCTCGCGCTTCGGGCCGCGGGCGCTGCGGACCATCGAACGGGTCGGGCCGTACAACCACGTCCTGAAGACCATGCCGACCCACGAGATCGCCGTCGCCGACATCGGCGACGTGCCGTTCCGCTCGCGCTTCGATCTCGCCACATCGCACGAGGACATCGAGCGGACGGCGGCGGCGATCGCCGCGGCCGGCGTCCTGCCGCTGTTCGTCGGCGGCGATCACTCGATCTCGCTGCCGATCCTGAAGGCGCTCGGCGCCGGCCAGCCAGTGGGGATGATCCACATCGACGCCCATTGCGACACCTCCGGCCCCTTCGACGGCTGCAAGTTCCACCATGGCGGACCGTTCCGCCAGGCGGTCCTCGACGGCGTCCTCGATCCCGAACGCACCATCCAGATCGGCATCCGCGGCTCGTCGGAATATCTCTGGGAGTTCTCCGCGCAGTCCGGCATGACGGTGATCCACGCCGAGGCGCTTGCCGATCTCGGCGTCGCGGACATCGTCCGCCGGGCAAGAGATGTCGTTGGCGACGGACCGGTCTACGTCTCCTTCGACATCGACAGCCTCGACCCCGCCTTCGCCCCCGGCACCGGAACGCCCGAGATCGGCGGCCTGACGACCCGCGAGGCCCAGGCGATCCTGCGCGGCCTCGCCGGCATCCGGATGATCGGCGGCGACGTCGTCGAGGTCGCGCCGCAATACGACGCCACCACCAACACCGCCCATGCCGGGGCGCAGATGCTGTTCGAACTCCTGAGCCTCGCCCGCCTCACCCTCCCCTGACCGCGGCGAGCCGCAGGGGATGTCGAGCCTCCCCCGCTGCGATTTGATCGCGAAACGCCCAGCCCGGATCGCCGCGACGCGTCCCGGGGACGTCCCCGACACCCGGCGGCCTCTCGCGAGATTTTGCCCATCACTGCGTCTTTTGTCTTGTCAGATTGAGCGCGGCTTTGCTAAGAGACCCACGCGCCGGAGAGGACGACCCTCGCTCCGGCTGTTCCGACTGCTCGCCTCGCGGCTCGCCAGTCGGACCTGGAACAGCGGTCACGGCCTGATAATTCGGCCGCCGCGTTGCTTCCCGACACACCTTTGGAGAGGTGGCAGAGTGGTCGAATGCACCGCCCTCGAAATGCGGCGTGCCGGTGACGGTACCCAGGGTTCGAATCCCTGCCTCTCCGCCAACTATCATTGATCTTATTAGATAATTTTGGGAATTGTAGTTTGGTTCCCATAAAGGTTCCCCGATAC
>PACL01000050.1 GCA_002700095.1 Fulvimarina sp.
AAGCTCGACCCGATGAGGTTCTCGATGGCCGTGAGCGTGTCGCCCGCCGCATGGCCGAACCGGCCTGTGCCGTTCCCCAGATTGACCACGACGCCGGCGTTCGAGCCCTCGTAGCTGGCAGTGTCGGAGCCGGCCCCGCCGATCAGCGTATCGCCTCCGGCTCCGCCTTTCAGGACGTTGTCGCCGCCATTGCCCATCAGCGTCTGGGCACCGGCCGCGCCGAAGAGGTCGAGATCGTCGGTGCCGAGGAGCCTCGCCTCCGAAACCCCGGACAGGAGCGACAGGCTGGCGGAGGCGGCGACGGCACTCGTGCCGGTGAAGTCGAGCTTGACGTTCCTCGCCCCGATCTCGACGGAAAGCTGCACCCCGCCGCTGGTCACGGCCGTCCAGCCCGAGGACTGGGTGATGGCGATGTTGTAGCCGCCCGCAGCCTCGCTCGTGGCCGATCCGCCGCCGGCGACCGCGACCGACCTGCCGCTGGTGCCCTCGCCGATCGAGTAGAAGTCGTCGTTGTCTGTGTCGGCGTAGACGACGCCGGTCAAAAAATAGCGCGATCCCGAATAGGCGAACTTCTCCGTCAGCATCGAGGAATTGTATGTGACCCCGTCGCCGAAGCCGGAAAAGGCGCCCCCCTCCTGGCCGACGCCGAGCTCGCGGAAATCTCCGTTCAGGATGTTCGTGCGATGGCCGATGCTGACGAAGAGGCCGGAATGATGGCTCTCGATGGCCTCATCGAGATCGATCGCGCCCGAGCTGCCGCGCACCGAGATGTTCTCGCCGGTGCCCCAGAACCCGGTGAGCGGATAGCCGGCATTGACCATGCGCTCGGTTGCCGTCCCGTCGCCGATCCCCTCATGGGCGAACTGGTCGACCGCCAGCATGTGCAGCGAATGCGCGGCCGCGGCGGTGTTCAGCGCATCGTTGCCGGACAGCGGCTGGCGCGAATGGGCGCCGAAGGCGGCACCGCTATTGTTGGCATCGAGATTGCCGCCGAGATAGCGGTCGGCCTCGCCCTGCGGGTCGAGGCGGGCGCGGTTGATGAGCTCGATCAGATATTGTTCGGCGGCGGTGATCAAAGTGGTCTCTCCCTGACATGCGCCGGATTCTACAGCGCTGTTCCGTTGCGTCAATTTACTTCCGGCGGCGTCGCAGGCTCGGCACGCTCATACTGCCACGCTTTGCGAGAACAGGGTGTTGCCAGCACGACGTCCGCAAGAAGAGACTGTCGCCTCCGTCGAGATCGGCAATGCTCATGCTCATGCTCATGCTCATGTTCATGAGCCTGGGCCCATCAGCCCGATCCAGCAAGCCTGGCCTGTCCCCGTTGATCAACATCCCACCAGTGGAATGCTGAAGGGCATCCGCGCGATCAAGGCGACGCGGTTGCGGCGGAAAATCCGGACATTCGGTGGAGCGATCAGGAAGGGTCCCGATCCTGCCGGAGGCGCGGCCCCTTGCATTCGGCAGCAGGCGGGCAGCAGCTGGCGGGAGGCACGTGGTGAGCGGCCTCGCCCCCGTCGTTCTTGCAGCCACTCGCGCGCGACCCCCGCCCGCCCTTGTGCTTCCCCTGACGGCTGTTACACTCGTTTCGACGCAGTAACGAAAGGCGCCAGGGACGCGCTCACCCGCAGTTCCGCGCCGGAGAGATCGTGTGAGTGACCATGATGATTCGGGGAGACATCGGCAGCAGCCGCAGATAGCTCGTGACACCTTCGCCTTTGACGCCGACGAGCGGCGCGAGGGCAAGAGCGATCGCGCGAAGGTCGGCTCTCGTCCGCAGGATGCGGAAGGGGGCGCCTCGCCGCGTGACGCCGGGCTGGAGACGACGCCTTCCGCCGACGACGATTCGCGGCTGACCAAGCGTCAGCGACGGCGGCGTCGCAAGAGCCGGAAGACGCCGGGTGTGGCTCCCGCCGCTCCAACAGAAAAGACCAAACCCGCCGGCGGCCCGGCGGGATTGCCTCGTGGTGCGCGCAAATACGGCCGGCCGCGGCGCGGCGATGCCTCCGGGGACCGGGCCGGCGAACGATCCGGAGCCAAGGCCGGCGATCGGGCCGGAGACAGGGCAGTCGCGTTCGAAGGCGGCACGCCGTCGCATCGGGGCAAGCCAGGCGGCGAGCGCGTCGCGTCCGCCGATCGTGCCCGTCCGGTTTCGCCGGCGGGCCGGATGGGAAGCGACGCCGACAAGCCGCCGATCTATGCAGCGCTGGATCTCGGCACCAACAACTGCCGGCTCCTGATCGCCGTACCGACGCGGCCCGGCCAGTTCCGGGTGATCGACGCCTTCTCGCGCATCGTCCGGCTGGGCGAGGGCCTGGGGCGCACGGGCAGCCTGTCGCGCGGCGCCATGGATCGCGCCACCGCGGCGCTTGCCGTCTGCGCCCAGAAGATCTCAGCGCGCGACGTCGTCCGCTGCCGGCTGATCGCGACGGAAGCCTGCCGGGCGGCGGCCAACGGCGCCGAATTCATCGAGGAGGTGACCGAGCGCACCGGCCTCGAGCTGGAGATCGTGTCGCGCGAGACCGAGGCGCGGCTGGCGGTGTCGGGCTGCGGCTCGCTGGTCGACCGCAAGGCCCGCGGCGCGGTGCTGTTCGACATCGGCGGCGGCTCGTCGGAGATCGCGCTGCTCGACCTTCGCGGCCCCTATACGCGGCGGCTCGCCAGCCGCATCGTCGCCTGGACCTCGCTGCCGGTCGGCGTCGTGAGCCTCGCCGAGCGCCATGGTGGGCGCAACGTGACGCCGGAGCTGTTCGAGCAGATGGTCGCCGAGACGGTGGAGCTGATCGCGCAGTTTCCCGAACGCGACAAGCTGAAGGACCTCGTCGACACCGAGAACTTCCACCTCCTCGGCACCTCCGGCACGGTGACGACGCTGGCCGGCGTTCATCTCGGCCTCGAGCGCTACGACCGGCGCCAAGTCGACGGGCTGTGGCTGACGGCGGAGGAATCCGACACGCTGGTCAAGCGCATCGCCGGCTGGAGCTTCGAGGAACGCGTCGCCAACCCTTGCATCGGCTCGGATCGGGCCGATCTGGTGCTGGCGGGCTGCGCGATTTTCGAGGCGATCCGCCGGGTGTGGCCAGCCAGGGCCCTGCGCGTTGCCGATCGCGGCCTGCGGGAAGGCCTCTTGACCGAAATGATGGTCGCCGACGGCGTCTGGCGCCGACGCGAGACGAGACGAGGCAACTGATGGTGGGACGGGGCGACGACCGCGGCATGGCGGTCCGGGTCAAGAAGAAACGCGGCGTCAAGGCGTCGTCGCGCCGCTGGCTGGAGCGCCAGCTGAACGACCCCTATGTGCGGCGGGCGAAGGCCGACGGCTATCGCTCCCGGGCGGCCTACAAGCTGCTCGAGATCGACGATCGCTACAAGCTCCTGAAGCCCGGCCTGGCCGTGGTGGATCTCGGCGCCGCACCCGGTGGCTGGAGCCAGGTCGCCGTGGACCGGGTGAAGTCGACCATGGATTCGATCGCCGTCGTCGGCATCGACTATCTCGTGGTCGAGCCCGTCGCCGGCGCAACAATCCTGGAAATGGACTTCCTCGACGAGGGGGCGCCGCAGCTGCTGCTCGACACGCTCGGCCGGGCGCCGGACATCGTCCTCTCCGACATGGCCGCGCCGACCACCGGCCACCGGCGGACGGACCACCTGCGCACGATGCATCTGTGCGAGGTGGCGGCCGACTTCGCCATCCGCACCCTGCGGCCCGGCGGCCATTTCCTCTCCAAGACGTTCCAGGGCGGCACCGAGAACGACCTCCTGACGCTCCTGAAGCAGAACTTCGCCACGGTCCAGCACGTCAAGCCGCCGGCCTCGCGCGACGGCTCCGTCGAACTCTTCATCCTCGCCAAGGGGTTCAAGAGCCGCGGCGCCGCGGCGCGGGACGATCGGCATGAGGACGATGCCGAAGCGGACGACGAGGCCGGTCCGCTCGGCTGAGCTGGCGCGGCGTCGCCCACTCGCCCGCGGGGGCCTCCTTTGGCTGGCGCTACTCGGCGGCAACCCGGCGGCCCGCCACCTCGTCGCCGGCATCGGCGGGCAACCTGACGAAGGCGAGGACCGCCGCGGCGGTGACCGCTCCGACCACCAGGAACGCCACCGTGAAGTCGGAAACGCCGACGACCTGCCGGCCGCCCAGCGTCATGCCGAGTTCGAGGACCCCGCCGGCCAAAGCGACGCCGGTGGCGATCGACACCTGCTGCACCGCCGCCATCATCGCCGTCGCATCGCCGGATTCCCGCTTCGACAGATCGGCGAAGGCCAGGGTGTTGATCGAGGTGAAGAACAGCGAGCGGAAGAAGCCGCCGACGAGCAGCAACAGGACGATCATCAGGACCGGCCATTCCGGCCGGAACAGCCCGATCAGCATCGTCATGCCACCGCCGATCAGCGCCGTCGCGACGAGGGTCGGCCGGAAGCCGAAACGGTTGAGGACGGGCTTGGCGAGAAACTTCATCGCCATCGCCCCACCGATCGACATGCAGGTCGTCAGGCCCGATTGCAGCGGCGTGTAGCCGAAGCCGAGCTGCAGCATCAGCGGCAGGAGGAACGGCACCGCGCCCGAGCCGATCCGGAACAGTGTGCCGCCGATGATCGCGGCCCGCAGCGTCGAGACCTTCAGGAGGTCGAGGCGCAGCAGCGGCTCCTGGGTTCTGCGGGCATAGAGAACGAACAGCAGCCCGGACACCAGCCCGGCGGCGGCCATGACGACACCGACCACCGGCGGCAGCGCCGGCAGCGACACCACCGACAGCCCGAAGACGAGGCCGGCGCAGGCAAAGCCCGACAGGAAGAAGCCCGGCATGTCGAAACGGATGCTCGGAATCGTCTCGACCTTCGGCAGGTAGCGCCCGGCCAGGACGATGCCGAGAATGCCAATCGGCAGGTTGATCAGGAAGATCCAGCGCCAGTCTGCGTAGGTCGAGATCGCCCCGCCGATCGGCGGTCCGAGCAGCGGGCCGATCAGCGCCGGGATGGTGAACCAGGCCATGGCATCGACGAGATCCTTCTTCGGCACGGCCCTGACCAGGAGCAGCCGCCCGACCGGCGTCATCATCGCGCCGCCCATTCCCTGCAGGAAGCGCGCCGCGACGAAGCCGCCGAGGGAGGTGACGGAGGCGCAGGCAAGCGATCCGAGGATGAACACGCCGATGGCGATGCGGAAAACCAGCTTGGCGCCGTAGCGATCAGCGATGCGGCCGGAAATCGGGATGAAGATCGCCAACGATACATAGTAGCTGGTGAGGGCGAGCTTGAGCGCGATCGGGCTGGTGCCGATATCCTGAGCGATCACCGGCAGCGACGTCGCGATCACCGTCGAATCCATGTTCTCCATGAACAGGGCGACGGCGAGGACGATCGGGACGATGCGGTTCACGCGCTGAAACCTCTGCGGGCTCTGGCTCCCGACCACCGCTTGGGAAGCTGCGGCGGTGAAGCGCGAGCATTCGGCCGGTTGGCCCCTGTTCGTCGAGCCTGCGGCGAATCGGACAGGCACCCAGTCTGATGTCTAGGCGCGAATGGAGAGGAATTTAAGGGCCGGCCGGTTCGTTACCGACGCCGGCCCGGTCGATTGCGAAAGGGCGCGGCCGGAATGACCGGCCGCGCCCGCACTCGTAGCTGTGGACCCGATGTCAGCCCGGATCAGAAGTCCGCGCCGGAGCCGGGCACCAGGATCGAGGCGGGAGCCTCCTCGCGCTTCGCCTGGGTGAAGCCCTCGCCGGACGAGGCGGAGACGGTCTGCCGGACCTGTGCCTCATAGAGCCGCCGCGAGGCGCTCGAGCCTGGGATCATCGGATCATCCGGGGTCGGCTGACTGCTGATGGCCTGCAGGTTCTGCGCGTCGACATTGTCGTTGTAGGGGGCGCCCGGAACGTCGTTCGGCGCGGCCGATGCAAGGGTCGGTGCGGCGATGCCGAGGGCAAGGATTGCTGCGGTGATGGTGGAGAGGGTTTTCATGGCTTTCGCCTTCCATGCTCTGATGCAAGGGATCGAGCCGCCTGTCGGCTCGCTGCTTCGGGTCGGGCGGGATCCTCTTAGGTCCGCGCCCCGGCCGTTGCTCAGGATTTAAGTTGGAACGATCGACGCGCCAGACGCATTTTCGCGACGCCTCGTTCCAGAATCAGAACGCCCATGTCCGGAACCTTCGACGATCTCTATGTCTACGAAGCGGTGGTTCGGAACCGCGGCTTCAGCGCCGCGGCCAGAGAGCTCGGCATCGCCAAGTCGGTGGTGAGCCGCCGGGTGCGGCATCTGGAGGAGCGGCTCGAAGTGCGGCTGATCGAGCGCAGCTCGAGCCGCTTCGAAGTGTCGGAGATCGGCCGCGACGTCTTTGAACACGCCCACGCGGCCAAGCACGAGTTGGAGGAGGCGGGGCGCGCGGCAGCCCGGCTGGCCGGCGAGCCACGCGGGCTCGTGCGCATCAGCGTGCCGCCGGGCGGCCCAGCCAACGCGCTGTCCGAGGCGCTGCCGGGCTTTCTCGCCCGCCATCCGAAGATCCGCCTGCAGCTGATCGTGAGCAACCGGCGCTCGGACCTGATCGAGGACCGGATCGACATCGCCGTCCGCTCGCGGTCGGACTTTTCCGGCGACGGCGATTATGTCGTCAAGCGGCTCGGTTCGATCCGCAACGGTTTCGTGGCGAGCCCGGGGCTCGTCGCTGCCGGCCAGCGCATCGAACGGCCGGAGGATCTTCGGCCGTTCGGCTTCCTCGGCCGCGACGAGGCGCATCCCGAGGAGGTCCTGACGGTGCTATCGCCCGAGGGGGTGGAACATCGCCTGCGAATCGAGCCGCGGCTCGCCTCCAACAGCCTGCCCGTCCTGATCGAGGCGGCCCTTGCCGGCGTCGGCGTCGCCTTCCTGCCCGACGCCGTCGCCGCGCCCTTCGTCGCCGCCGGCAGGCTGGTCCGGTTGCTGCCGGCGTGGCAGGGGCCGGAGGCGGGGTTCCACATCGCCTTCACCTCCCGCCGCGCCATGCTGCCGGCCGTCCGTCTCTGCGTCGACTTGATCTTCGAGCGGCTGAAGCACCTGACCGACCGCTGAGGATGGTAGCGACCGGGACGCTCGGCGATACCGCTGGTCCCGCCGATGCACGCCCGCGTCGCCGCAGCCTCCCCGGTATGCGACCAGTCTCGGGTCGGGTCGGGACCGGCAAGCTGCGCCCGACCAGCAGGGTCGGCCAGACAGGCCGCCGCCGCGCCGTCGCCTACATCGCCATGCCGAGATGCTTGGCCACCGTGTGGACATCCTTGTCGCCGCGGCCGCAGAGGTTCATCACGATGATCTGGTCACGGTCCATCTTCGGGGCGCGCTTGATCACCTCGGCGAGGGCGTGGGCGGGCTCCAGCGCCGGGATGATGCCCTCGGTGCGGGTCAGCACCTGGAAGGCCGCCAGCGCCTCGGTGTCCATGATCGGGACATATTCGACCCGGCCGGTGTCCTTCAGCCAGGAATGCTCCGGGCCGATGCCGGGATAGTCGAGGCCGGCCGAGATCGAATGGCCTTCCTTGATCTGCCCGTCGCCGTCCTGCAAGAGATAGGTGCGGTTGCCGTGGAGAACGCCAGGCGAGCCTGCCGTCAGCGAGGCGCAGTGCTCCTCGCCGTCGAGGCCCTTGCCGCCCGCCTCGACGCCGACGATGGCGACGTCCTTGTCGTCGAGGAAGGGATGGAACAGGCCGATGGCGTTGGAGCCGCCACCGACCGCGGCGACCAGCATGTCCGGCAGCCGGCCCTCGGCCTCCAGCATCTGCTCGCGGGTCTCCTTGCCGATGACGCTCTGGAATTCCCGGACGAGTTCCGGATAGGGATGCGGGCCGGCGGCGGTGCCGATCAGGTAGTAGGTGGAATCGACATTCGTCACCCAGTCCCGCAGCGCCTCGTTCATGGCGTCCTTCAGGGTGCCGTGGCCGGCGGTGACGGGCACCACCTCGGCGCCGAGGAGCTTCATGCGGAAGACGTTGGGCGCCTGCCGCTCGACGTCGGTCGCGCCCATATAGACGACGCAGGGCAGGCCGAACCGCGCGCAGACCGTCGCCGTCGCGACGCCGTGCTGGCCGGCGCCGGTCTCGGCGATGATCCGGGTCTTGCCCATCTTGCGGGCGAGCAGGATCTGCCCGACGCAGTTGTTGATCTTGTGGGAACCGGTGTGGTTCAGCTCGTCGCGCTTGAAGTAGACCTTCGCGCCGCCCAGTTCCTCGGTCAGCCGCTCGGCGAAGTAGAGCGGCGAAGGCCGGCCGATATAGTGCTTGTTCAGCCCGTCCAGCTCGGCCCTGAACGCCGGATCGACCCGGGCGGTGTTCCAGGCGTCCTGCAGGTCGAGGATCAGCGGCATCAGCGTCTCGGCGACAAAGCGCCCGCCGAACAGGCCGAAGCGGCCCTCTTCGTCGGGGCCGGCGCGGAAGGAGTTGGGCAGTTGCTGGTTCACGGGGCTATCGCCTTTCTGGCTCGCCCGGCGGCCGCCAGCCGGTCGATCGCGTCGAAGAATGCATGGATTCGGCCGACGTCTTTCACGCCCGGCGCGCTTTCGACACCGGAGGAAACGTCGATCCCCGAGGGTCGCGCGATCGCCAGCGCCTCGGCGACGTTCGCCGCGTCGATCCCACCGGAAAGCATGTAGGTCAGTTCGCGGTCAAGGGCATCGAGCAGCGACCAGTCGAAGGCGACGCCATTGCCGCCCGGAAGGTTCGAGCCCTTGGGACGTTTGGAATCGAGGAGGATCCGGTCGGCGACGCCGCCATAGGCTGCGATCGGATCGAGGTCGGAAGCCTGCGACACTGGCAGCGCCTTCATCACCTTCAGCCCGGTCCTCGATCGGACCTCGGCCACCCGTTCCGGCGTTTCCCTGCCATGCAGCTGCAGCCAGTCCGGCCGGACCTCCTCGGCAAAGCGGGCGAGCAGCGCATCGTCCGGATCGACGGTAACGATGACGGTTTCGGCCCGTCCGGCGACGAGACGCACCATCTCAGCCATCGGCTCGACGGCGAGATGGCGCGGGCTCCTGGCGAAATGCACGAAGCCGACATGGCTCGCACCGCGCGCGAGCGCGGTTTGGAGCGTTTCAGGCGTGGAGAGGCCGCAAATTTTGACATCCAAGCCTTACATCTCCTTGATTGCGTCTCACGTCGTGATACACAGGTTGAAGTTGAATTTGCGGACTGCTGCAAATGGTTCGAGGGATTTTTATAGCATTAATTACGATCATGATAGGCATATTCGCCGGAGGGGGAATATTTGCCTGGGCCGGTTTTATATCTGTCGATAACTATGCGATATTATCAGGTATTACCGGAGGGATCGCATCGATCATAGGTTTAACGTCTTTTGTTATTCCGAAATTTTCGTCCGATGACATTGGAAGCATCGACGGAGAACTGCTTGAACGCCTTGCGTCCACCAAAAGGGCATTGGAAGAGTACGAGGGTTTAATTTCGAGGAATAAGGAAGATTTCTCGCGCATCGAAAAGGAGCGGAAGGAATTAGAACTGTTAGTGCGAGAGGCGAGCATCAAGGTGTTTTACGAGGAGCGCCTAAGGCGTATCGCAGATGAAATTGACCGACTCGTCAGCTCAGATGTACGACTAATTGAATACATTAGAGAATATCGAGAAGCAAAAGAGACAGTTTCAAAAATCTCGGGCCGACTTCAAGAAAGCCCACACGGAGAGACGATACTAAGTATCGTTCGCGATATCGAGCCCTCAAGGAGGAAAATTTTTATCCACATCCTAGGGGTTTCAATTGATATCGTGCCCGTTTTACGGGCATATCAAGACTTACTAAAAACACTATTTTTGAGATAAAATTGATCACTTACTCCACCCCCACCGCATGCAGCCCCGACCCATGCCGCTTCAGCCAGGCCTTGCCGGCGTCCATGTCCGGGCAGAGCTGCCGGCACAGCGCCCAGAATTTCGGGCCGTGGTTCATCTCGCGGAAATGCGCCACCTCGTGGGCGGCGAGGTAGTCGAGGACGTGGGGCGGAGCCATGACGATCCGCCAGGAGAAGGCGAGGCGGCGGTCCGAGGAGCAGGAGCCCCAGCGGCTGGTGGTGTCCTTGATGGTGATGGCGCGAGGCTCGAGGCCGACGGCGACGGCATGGCTTTTCACAGCGGCCTCGAGATCCAGGCGCGCCTCCCGGCGCAGATAGTCGAGCACCCGGCGGGAGAAATGCTCCGGCGTTCCGCCGACGAGGAGTTCTTGGCGGGCGCTCCCCCTGGCAACGCCTGCAGGCCCGAGATCGGCAGGGCCGAGACCGGCCGGTTCATGATCGGCGAGGCCCAGATCGGCGGGCTCCGAATCGATGCCCCGCGGCCCGCCGGCAAGTGCCTCCAGCCGCGTCACCAGGCGTCCGCCGCGATGGGTGAGGAGGGTCGGCACGCCGCGCAGCGGGATGACTGCGCCCGGCGCGATCGCGACGCGGTCGGGAACCCGCGCGATGCGCTCCTCGACCCAGCCGCGATGGCGATCGAGAAAGGCGCGGATCTTGCCCGCGGACAGGCCCCGCGGCACCGTCACGATGAGGCCGCCGCCCCCCGGCGCGATCCGCATGATCATGCGCTTGGCCCGCGGATTCTGGCGCACGGTCAGGGGCAACTGCCCACCGGCGATCTCGATCGCCTCGGGCAGCGGCGGCTCTGGCTTGCGGCGAAGAAGCTGGGGCATCGGGACGCCTGGGAACTCGGCAAGAGCGATCGTGCCGGCGACGAACGGCTGGGACGGCGTCGAGACCGGCCCCGCGAATCCGCGCCAGGCCCGCAACTCTAGCCGACAACGCAAGGCGGCGGCACCCCGCAGAGTACCGCCGCCCAAGAGGATCAACTCTTTTCACGCCGCCCGGCAGAAAAAGCCGGGCTTGTGCACCGTCGCCGGATGCGGCCCGGTCGACATCGCGTCCGGGTCGCAGGCCAAAAGCCTCAGGCCGGGTGGCCGTCGACGATCGGTCCGCCATTGCCGGTGTCGCGGCCGGTGTCGCGGGAGCGGCGATCGCGCATGAACCGGTCGAACTCTTCCTGGTCCTTGGCGCGGCGCAGTTCACGGGCATAGGCCTCGAACTCGGCGGCGGCCTCGTTCAGCCGGCGACGCTCCTCGTCGAGCCGGCGAAGCTCGGTGTCGCGCCAGTCGTCGAAGGCGACGTTGCCGGTGCGCTCTTGGGCGAAGGGCTGCTTGAAGCCAGCCCGCTTCATCGAAAACATGAACTTGTCCGTCGTGGTGTTGACATCGCGCTTGAACCCTTCGAGGCGTTCGCCCCACAGGATGTAGGCCAGCATGGCCAGACCCACCGGCCACCAGATGAAGAAACCGCCGACCATCACGGCGATCGTCACCGGCGTCCAGGCCGGGCGTATCAAAGCTTGTGAAGACATCGCAGTCACGTTCCTTTTGAAAATGGCCGCGACGACAAGCATCGCGGGAGAGTGACCTCTCGTTTGTTTCGGATGTTTAAAAGATGGTGAGCCAATTTTCGCCGTTCAATGCTCGGGCGGCAAAATTCGACCGGCTCAGCGCCGATTTTCGCGATGGCGGTCCGGGTGCCGTGTCGCCCGGACCTCAGCGGATGCCGCGCTCGGAGCCTGGCCGCTCGCCGCCCGCCTCTCGGGCCGAGCCGGCGACGAGGGTGCGCAGGATGTCGCTCGCGACGAAGTCCGCCGCCCGTTCGAAGGCCTCGTCGGTATCGCCGCGAAACGAGATCACCCGGTCGAAGACCAGCCGGTCCGCCGCAACATCGAGGACGTCGATGCGGCCGAAGCCGACGAGGGTGCTCATCTTGTGGACGCCGCCGAAGACGAGGTAGTCGGCACCCGCCGCTCGCGCCGCGCGCAGCATCAGCTCCGGTCGCAGGGTCTCGAGGCTGCAGGCGTCCCGGCCCATGCAGCCGAGCGGCACGGCAACATATGCCCCGGCCTCCGCGGTCAGCCCGGCTTCGAGCCGCGTGCGGAAGAGTTCGAGCCTCTCCGCATGCTCGGCCGTCTGGTCGCGGACCTCGCCGGAGGTGTCCTTGTAGTCGAACTTCGCCACCGCGATCCGGGGCGCCTCACCGCCCGCGCCGAGAGCGTGCCCCTCGTCGGCAGCCCCTGCGGAGCCTGCCGCAAGCAGCATGGCCATGAGGCCGGCAAGAAGCCGGTCGGTTCCGAAACGTCTCGCCATCGTCTCCTCCCGTTCCCGCCGACCCCGTTCCCGCCAATCGTGCGCGACCTCCCGCCGGGCCGGCCCGGCACCGTCAGTTCGCGGCGGGGGCAGCTCCGCCCTCGCCGCCTGTCGCCCAGGCCGGCATTTCCCCCACCGTCACCCCGAACAGCGTCGTCAGGAGCAGATAGCCGAGGGTCGAGATGACGATCAGCGCCGCGAGATTGTGGAAGCCACCGTAGCGGACCATCTGCGGGATCGTCACCTTGCCGGAGGCGAAGACCAGCGCGTTCGGCGGCGTCGCCACAGGCAGCATGAAGGCCATGGAGGCGGCCAGCGCGGCGGGCACCGAGAGCATCAGGGGATTTTCGCCGAGGGTCTGGGAGAGCGCGGCGACCAGCGGCAAGAACGTCGCGGCGGTCGCCGTGTTGGAGGTGAACTCGGTGAGAAGCAGGATGACCAGAGCCACCAGCAGCACCAGCCCGAGGAGGGGCAGCGCGCCGCCGAAGCTGCCCAGCGCCTCACCGATCCATTGGTCGAGACCGGTGCTCGAGACCGCCTTGGCGAGGCTCAGCCCGCCGCCGAAGAGCAGGAGCACGCCCCACGGAATGGCGGCCGCCGTCTTCCAGTCGAGGACACCCTCCCCCGTCTGCTTGCCGCCCGGAATGAGGAAGAGAACCAGCGCGGCGCCGATCGCGATGCCCGCGTCGTCGAGCCCCGGCACATAGTCGTCGAGGATGGTCCGGAAGATCCACGCCAGCGCTGCGGCGACGAAGACGATCCCGACGACCACCTCGCCGCGCGACCAGCCGCCAAGGTCGGCGATCCGCCCGGCGATCAGCTCCGAGGCACCGTCGATCTCGCGGCGATCGAGCCGGATGAGAAGGCGCGTCAGGAGCAGCCAGGAGATGGCTAGCATGACGATGGCAACCGGCAGGCCGATCAGCATCCAGCGGCCGAAGCCGAGATCGTAGCCGTATTGCTGGGAGAGGCTACCCGCCAGAAGCGCATTGGGCGGTGTTCCGATCAATGTGGCGACGCCGCCGATCGAGGCGGCATAGGCGACGCCGAGAAGCAGGGCGAGAGGAAAGCTGCCGATGGTGTCGCCCGCGCCGGTCTCGCCTTCCAGGAGCTTGGCCACGGACAGGGCAATGGGCAGCATCATCACCGTCGTCGCGGTGTTGGAGACCCACATGGACAGGAAGGCGGTCGCCAGCATGAAACCGCCGACGATCATGTGCTGGCGCGAGCCGGTCCTTGCGACGATGTTGAGGGCGATGCGCCGGTGGAGCTCCCATTTTTCCATGGCGCCGGCGAGCATGAAGCCGCCCATGAAGAGGAAGATGATCGGATCGGCATAGGGCGCGGCGGCGGCGTCCATCTCGGCGGCGCCGACCAGCGGGAAGAGGACGAGCGGAACGAGAGCGGTCGCCGAGACCGGGATCGCCTCGGTGATCCACCAGACGATCATCAGGCAGGCGACCGCCACCACCCGCCATCCCTCGACGGACAGCCCCTCGGGCGCCGGAAGCAGCAACAGGAGGAGAAACAGGGCGATCCCCAGAAGCGCCGGAAACGGCCGGAGCGAACGCCTTGACTGCTCCCCTCCCCGCGCCTGCGCCTGCGCCTCGGCGCCTTGCTTCCCTGCCATCGACGAAAACTCCCTCGACCCGGCCCGCGGCCTCTTATTCCGACCGGGTGATGTGGCAGCCTCGTCCCCGCCGGCAAGCCGCAGGCCCGCCGGCAACGCGCGCCGACACCGAAACGAATCATGCCTGTCGTCGCCCCGTTGCACGCCGGCGTTAGCCTCGCGGGCGAGATCCAGCCCCCCGGGAGACGTTGCCATGCGAAGCCTTCGCCACAGCCTCATGTTCCTCGCCGTGTTCGCCGTGAGCGGCGCAGCCCCCGCTGCCCAGGCAGCCGACACGGCGGCGCCGGGCGCGGCTCCGGGCGCTGTGCAAGCGGAAATCGGGGTGCGCCCACTGGCGCTTCTCGACGCGCTGGAGGACGGCCCGCTGAAGGAGAAGCTCGCCGCCTGCGTCGGCCAGCCGATGACGGCCAATGCCTGGTCGATCGGCCACCGCGGCGCGCCGCTGCAGTTTCCAGAGCATTCGCGGGAGTCCTATCTCGCCGCCGCGCGCCAGGGCGCCGGCGTCATCGAATGCGACGTCGCCTTCACCAAGGACCGCGAGCTCGTCTGCCGCCATTCCCAGTGCGACCTGCACACCACCACCGACATCCTGACCCGGCCGGACCTCGCCGCGAAATGCACACAGCCCTTCACGCCCGCCGACGCGGCGGCGGGCACCGAGGCGAGCGCCAAGTGCTGCACCTCCGACCTGACGCTCGCCGAATTCCTGTCGCTGAAGGCCAAGATGGACTCGTCAGACAAGACCGCGACCACGGCCGAGGCCTACCAGGGCGGCAATGCCACCTGGCGCACGACGCTCTATTCGCCGGGCACGGTGATGAGCCACAAGGACTACATCGCGCTCATCAAGTCGCTCGGCCGCAAGTTCACCCCTGAGCTGAAGACGCCGGAAGTCGAGATGCCCTATGAGGGCGACTACACCCAGGAAGCCTATGCGGCGCAGATGATCGCCGACTACAGGGATGCGGGTGTGCCGGCCTCCGACGTCTATCCGCAGTCCTTCCTGCTCGACGACGTCAAGTTCTGGATCAGGAACGACCCCGAATTCGGCAACCAGGCGGTCTATCTCGACGACCGCGACGAGACGCTCGAAGGTTTCGACGCGATGAACCCCGAAACCTACAAGCCGACGATGCAGGAACTCGCCGATGCCGGCGTGAAGATCGTCGCCCCGCCGCTGTGGATGCTGGTGAAGAGCGGCGAGAACGGCGCCATCGTGCCGTCGCCCTATGCGACCGAGGCGAAGCAGGCCGGCCTCGACATCATCACCTGGTCGCTGGAGCGCTCCGGCCCGCTGGCTTCCGGCGGCGGCTGGTACTACCAGAGCATTGCCGACGTGGTGAACGACGACGGCGACATGCTGCGGCTCCTCGACACGCTGGCGAGCGACGTGGGCGTCATCGGCGTGTTCTCGGACTGGCCGGCGACCACGACGTTCTTCGCCAATTGCCTCGGCCTTGGCGGCGGCGAGAGCGGGGCGGCGATCCAAAACTGAGAAAAGTGACGCCGACCCGTCGCGGCACGATGGAAAAAGCCGCGCGTCTCGCCAATTATCATTTGAGGACGGCCGGACCCGAAGTTCCGGCCGTCGCTCCGCTCTGATCCATGGAGGTTTCGATGAGTTCGAGCGTGATCCCGACGATCCGCAGCGCCGATGCCCGCGCGATGGTCGACTGGCTCTGCTCGGTCGTCGGCTTCGAGCGCCGCGCCGTCCACGAAAGCGAGGAAGGCGGCATCGCCCATGCCGAACTCGTCTATGGCGACGGGATGGTGATGATCGGCGACGCGCGGGACGACGCGTTCGGGGCGCTGCAGGCTCCGCCCTCCCCGGGCGGCAAGGTCAGCCAGAGCCCCTATGTGGTCGTCGAGGACATCGACAGGCTGTATGAGGCGGTGCAGGCCGCCGGTGCGACCGTGGTCATGGATCTCTCCGACAAGGAATACGGCTCGCGGGAATTCTCCTGCCACGACCCCGAGGGCAACCTCTGGAACTTCGGCACCTACGATCCCTGGCGGGCCGGGCGGTGAGCCTGTATCCGCAGCCATGATCAAGGATCGCAGGAGCCTTCGTCGCGGCCCGCCGGAGCCGTCTGAACTGTCGTCGAGCGCGAGGGGCGCCGTGACGGACCGAAGGCAGGTCGACGCTACGGCCGCGTTGCCGTCAGCGCCACGCCGCGAATGCGGGCCGCAGCACCGATGAACTGGTCCGCCTCGATCGATGCCTATTGCGAGCGCATCGGCCCGGCCTTCTGGGCCGAGCCGCTGAATGCCTGGTCCAACCTCGCCTTCTTCGCCGCCGCCGCCATCGGCCTCAGCCTCTGGACCTTGCGCGGTGGCCGTGACAGGGCCGGCGGCGCCCTCTGCGTGCTGGTCGCGGTGATCGGCGCGGGCTCCTTCCTGTTCCACACCTTCGCCACCCGCTGGGCGAGCCTTGCCGACGTCCTGCCGATCGCGGTCTTCATCTACGGCTATTTCGCGCTCGCTCTCGTCCGCTTCTTCGGCCTTGCCGTGCCCGCCGCCGGGCTCGCCACCCTCTGCTTCCTCGCCGCCTCGTTTTTCGCCGAACCGATGCTGGATCCGCTGTTCGGATCCTCGGCGGGCTACGTCCCGGCACTCCTGGCGATGCTGGCGATCGGCGGCATCCTCGTCTCCCAGGACCGCGAGCCGGGCAGGCTGGTCCTTGCGGCCGGCGGCACCTTCCTCGTGTCGCTCACCCTGCGCACCCTCGACGGGCCGCTCTGCGAGTCCTGGCCCTACGGCACGCATTTCTTTTGGCATGTGCTCAATGCGACGACGCTCGCCCTCCTGCTCGTCGCGGCGATCGACGCCCGCCCCGCCGGCTCGCGCAGCGGTTCGACGCCGCAGCACCGTTGACGGCCCCAATAGGCGCTCAATCGAGGATCAGTCGAACCGCGCCTCAGACCGGCGGCGGCCCCGCCAAGAGATCGTCGACCCTGCGATCCCGCAGCGCGGCGACATTGTCGATGTCGCCGATGTCGAGCACGCGCAGCATGCCCTTCAGGATCCGCGCCGGCAGGTGCGGCCCGCCATAGACGAGGCCGGTATAGAGCTGGACGAGATCGGCGCCCGCCTCGATCTTCATGATCGCGGTGCGCGCGTCGTCGACGCCGCCGACGCCGATCAGCGGGAAGTCCGGCCCGACCGCCCGGCGGAAGCGGGCAAGCACCCAGGTGGAGCGCCGCATCAGCGGCCGGCCGGAGAGGCCACCTGCCTCGGCCGCGTGGGGTTGTCCCTCGACGCCCTCGCGGGACAGCGTCGTGTTGGAGACGATCAGCCCATCCACCGCCCGGTGCCTCGCCGCATCGGCGATCTCCTCAATCTGATCCTCGGAGAGATCGGGAGCGACCTTGACGAAGACCGGCTTGCGCCGGCCTGCCGTCATCGCCGCATAGCCGTTGCGCGCGGCAACCACGGCCTTCAGCAGACGGTCGAGCTCGCTGCCGGACTGGAAGGCGCGCAGCCCCGGCGTGTTCGGCGACGAGATGTTGATCGTCAGGTAGTCGGCGAAGCTTTCGAAGACATTCACCCCTTCCACATAGTCGGCGAGGCGATCGGGCGAATCCTTGTTGGCGCCGACATTCACCCCGACGATGCCGGGCTTGCCGGCCCTGGCCGCGAGCCGCTCGGCCGCATCGGCGTGGCCGTCATTGTTGAAGCCGAGCCGGTTGATCACGCCGCGCGCTTTCGGCAGCCGGAAGATCCGCGGGCGCGGATTGCCCTCCTGGGGCTGCGGGGTGAGCGTTCCCACCTCGACGAAGCCGAAGCCCAGCTTCAGCGCCTGATCGGGCACCTCGGCGTTCTTGTCGTAGCCGGCGGCAAGACCGAGGGGATTGGGGAAGCGGATGCCGGCCACCTCGACATGCAGACGGCCGTCCACCGGAATGTCGAGATCGCGCACCAGGCCGCGCTTCAGGGCCGCGATCGAAAGGGTGTGGGCGCGCTCGGCATCGAGCCGAAACAGCGCCGGCCGGGCCAGCCGGTAGAGGAGGCTCACGGGCGTGCTTCCGGCGCAGCAGCGGCCGTGCGGGCGTCGGACCGGCGCACCGGGCCGAGGCCGGCAAGACCTGCGCGAAAACCTCGACGAACGGGCGACGGAAACAGGACGGGCGCGGCTTGCAAGGTCACGGCGCGAAGGTCATCGCATCGAGCCGGGAAAGAGGTGATGCCCATCCGGCCCGATCGGCAGGTCCTCGACCCAAAGGACAGCCTCGACGGGCAGGCTCCCGTAGAGATGGGGAAACAGCGCGCCGCCCCGGGACGTCTCGTAGCGCAGCGCCTCGCCCAGTGGGGCGGGATCTACGGCGACGAGCAGCAGGTCGTTCTGGCCGGAGAAGTGCCGCGCGGCCGTCTCGCGCACCTGGGCGCTGGTCGAGAAGTGGATGAAGCCGTCGGCAAGGTCGACCGGCGCGCCGTCGAGGCGGCCCTGCTGCTTCGCCTCTTCCCACAGTTGGCGGGGAAGGATCTTGTAGATCGTCTGGGTCATGGGGAAGCGGTGCCAAACAATCGGGGAAAAATCAATTCGCTGCAGGTGAGATTCTCCCCGCCTCCGTCACATCGCGGCCACCTGAAACTGCGAGCCTGCCGGAGGCGAAACGTCGCAGGACAGGTCCACCGGTCGTAAAACGGTGACCGTCCGCACGAGCCCCGCAGCCGAGGAGAGGGACGACCATGCAACGACGAGGCACAATCTTGGCGGCGCCGGCGATCATGGGCCTGGCGGCGCTCCTTTTCGCCACCGGCCCGGCGGGCGCCCAGTCCGGTCTCGGACGGATCGAGGGCGAAGCGGTTCCCGGCCGCTACCAGATCGTGCGGATCGAAGGTGCCGTCGCCCGCCTCGATACCGCCACGGGCTCGCTTGCGCCCTGCCGGGTCGAGGGGGACATGATCGTCTGCGGCGACGGTGATCCCACCGCCGCAGACGATCGTGCCGCGTCCGACGCGCGGATCAGGGCGCTGGAAGCGCGGATCGAAGCGCTTGAGACCGTACTGGCCGAGAACGGGCCGGCCCTGCCCAGCGGCGACGAGACGGACCTTGCCATCGACCGGATGCAGAAACTGTTCCGCGGCTTTGCCGACATCGTCAAGGAACTCGACCAGGACCGCGCCAGCGAAGGGCCGAAGGAGCCTTCGCCAAACCGCACGTGAGTGCGAACTCCCGTGCTCCTCATCGGGATCTTGCCGGCCTGGTTGGAGGGTGGTGCGATTGGACCGGCCTGCCGCGGGCGACCCGTCGCCTCTCAATCGCAACCCTTTTGGGGAGCGTCACCCTTGGGGGGCGTAACGCGTTGGGTGCCGTGCCGGCGCCCGGCCCGTTCTCCGACGAACGCGGTGGCCTGCGTCGGGATGACGGGCGTCGGGGCGAAGGCCGGCCTCTGCCGGGCAGCCGATGCAGATGGAAGCCCTGCCAACGGGCATCGGCCATGGGGTGACGACGCGGTCGGCGGGCACCGCACAGGACACCCGCGCTGGCGCAAGCCTGACCGGTTTCGAAATCAGGACTTGAAGAACCGGGCATTCTGTCATATCCCGCGCCGATCGAACGCGGGCCGCCAACCGGGCCCGGGCGCTTCCTCCGGATCGTCCCACGATGCCATCGGCCCTGCCGGGCCTCGATGGGTCGCGAAGGATCGGCGGGATTCGACGATGGTGAGGTGGCCGAGTGGTTGAAGGCGCACGCCTGGAACGCGTGTATACGGGAAACCGTATCGAGGGTTCGAATCCCTCTCTCACCGCCATTGTTTCTATTTTCCAGATAAATATCTGAAATTATACGTC
>PACL01000051.1 GCA_002700095.1 Fulvimarina sp.
GAGTCACGGCGGGACATGTCCAGACGGACTACGCGGCGCGGTATCTTTCGGACACGACCCGGAACGGAGTCTTGGTCGGGCAGATCCGTTACGCGCCCGAGATTTCCGACGATCAGGTGCAGTTCGGCTATACCTTGGGAGCTGGTCTGGACGTGGCGATCTTTGAAAACGTTTCCTTACGGGGTGAATACGTCTTCACGGATCTCGGCACGCAGCGCTACATTATCGAAGCGCCGTCATTTCAGGATCTCGAGGTCGAATTCGACACGAAGATCCACGACGCCCGCATCGGCCTCAGCTACCACTTCTGATATGCGGTTGAGAGATGGCCGATTGCGGTCTGCATTCGACCCGCGCGATTGTCGGCATGTGACAACGAGCGTAGACGTCTTTTCTCGTTGTAGCTTCGTCGTGTGCCAGTCATGACCTTCATCCCCGATCTCTCCACCATCCTCGCCTTCTCGGTCGCGTGTTTCGTCCTGACGATCACGCCGGGGCCTGACATGACGCTGTTTCTCGGCCGCACGCTGGCCGGCGGGCGCGCCGCCGGGATCGCCGCCTATGCCGGCGCCTCGACCGGATCGCTGATCCACACGACGCTGGCCGCCGTCGGCCTCTCGGCGCTGATCGCCGCGTCGCCAGAGGCGTTTCTTGTGCTGAAGATCTTCGGCGCGGGCTATCTGATCTTCCTCGCCGTCCAGGCCATTCGCTCCGGCTCGACGTTCCGGCTGGACGAGAAGGGCATGCCGAAGGCCCAGTCGCTGCGGAGCAGTTGGCTGACCGGGATTGGCATCAACCTGTCCAATCCCAAGATCATCCTGTTCTTCGTGACCTTCCTGCCGCAGTTCGTCCATGCAGGCGATCCCGGCGCCGGCGGCAAGCTGTTCTTCCTCGGGCTTTATTTTATCGTCTTCGCGACGCCGTTCTCGCTGGCGATGATCTTCGCCGCCGACCGCCTCGCCGCAGGACTGAAACGCCGCCCGAAGATCACCCGGGCGATCGACTGGGTCTTTGCCAGCGTCTTTTCCGTCTTCGCCGTGAAGATCCTGATGACGCAAGGGCGGTGAGGGCAGGGCGGCGGTTTCTCGCCTGATTCGCTACCAGAGCGGCCGGTCCGGATCGTGCGCGGCGAGCGGATCGTCCTGGCGGAAGATCGACAGGCTGTCGATGCCGCTGACGACGACGGTCGTGACGAAGGTGTCATCGGCCGCCGCGTAGCAGGCGTCACCGAGAAAGCCGCCGCCATGCGTCAGCGCCACCCGGACCGGCAGGTTCGCGGGATCGGCATGGAGCGGCTGGCCCGCCATCAGGTCGGTCGCGTCGCCGGGATCGGCCTGCCGCAAAAGCCCGCGCAGCGTCGCGGCGCCATCGTCCGGCGGGTAGCGGTCGTCGAGCATTCTGTCCCGCAGCGCCTCGAGGCTCGTCATCGTCGCGACCTCGTCGGTGACGAGGCGTCGGGCATCGGCGAAGGCGCCGATCATCCTGCGAACGGCATGTTCGCAGGCCGTCCTCGCCCAGTCCTCCGGTCGCGGAAGCGGCGCGCCGGTCAAGGTGATGCCGAGGCCGGCAATCTCGCCCGGCGTGTCGATCATCTCTATTGCGGTCGGCCCGGTGGTCAGGAGTTTCGACAGGAGACCCCCGTCGACCTCGCCCATCCGGGTGGCGTAGTCGAGGAGCAGGGCGTTGACGAGGCGGGACTGGTCGAGGACCTCGTTGACGAGTTCGACCTGATCCCGCCGGCCGGAGAAGAAGCCGTGATAGCCGAGACGGGCGCCCAGCTCGATCTCCCGGCGCACCTGATGGGCGTAACTGCCGAAGGCCTTGCCTCCAAGAAAGGCGATCGCGCAGGCGCTGAGGCAGGCCTTCCCACGCTCGACGAGCGTGCCGGCATAGGCGGTGTGGATCGCCTCGCCGAGCCGCATGCCTTCGAGGAGGTTGCCGCCGGGGGAATCGAACGTCACGGTGAACAGAGGGCCGGTGATCCGCGGCGCGACGATGGTGGTGAAGCGGTCGGCGTCGCCCTTGCGGATTTCGCCGGTGGCATGGATCGTCTCGCCCTCGACGCGGAAGTCCATGGCGACGGCGGGCGCCGGCAGCAGGCCGAGCATGAGGGCGGCGAAGAGAGTTTTCATCGGGCAAACCGCAATTCGATGATGACGTAGCGTCATCCTATGGCGGGCGGCCGTCCGATGCATCCCTCGACGTGATGTTCCTGCGATCTCCGTTCAATAGGGCGGCGGGGTCTTGGCCTTCTGGCCCTTCGCCGCCTCGGCCCACCATTCCAGATCGCTCGCAAAGCGCGGGAATGCCTTTTCGAGATGGCCGCCGGCATCGCCCGTCGGATGGCCGGCCTCGTCGAGCGTCGCCGAGATCGGCCCGACGGTCAGCGCCGACGAGATCACCACCATGCCCATTTCCGACAGCGTGCCGTGCCAGGCGAGGGCGGCCCTGACGCCGGCGAAACGCCCGGCGGAATAGCTGGCGATCGCCGCCGGGCGCCAGAACCACTCCTCCAGGAAATGGTCGGTGAGGTTCTTCAGCCCCGGCTGCACACCCCAATTGTATTCGCCGGTGACGAAGACGAAGCCGTCGGCCGCCTGGATCTTGGCAGCGAGGCTCTCGAGCGCTGCCGGTGCCGTGCCGGCCGGATATTCCTTGTACATCCGGTCGAGCATCGGCAGGTCGAGCGCCTTGGCGTCGATCAGCTCGCAGTCCGCGCCGCGGGCTCTGAAGCCTTCGACCACGAAGTCGGCAAGGCGGATGCCCATGCGGTCGCGGCGATATGAGCCGTAGAACACGAGAAACTTCAGGGGCATCGCATCTTCTCCATCCTAGAGAGGTCGTTCAGCCGAATTCGAGGCAGCGAAGATCCGCCGAAGGCCGACCGCCTTTGGCGGAATGTGGCGGGATTTTGATCTGGATCAAGACGGCCATAAGGGCGGCGAACTAAGTCTTCGCCGTCCATCCATGCATAAGCCAGAGATCATCCATGACCCCGCTGAAACCGATCCGTCTCGCCGCCCTCCTCGCAGGCGTCGTTCTTCCGGCCTTCGCCCTGACGGGCCCCGCAACTGCAGCCGATCTCGACGTCACCGGCATTTCGGCGCCGGCAGAATACCAGAGCCCCTGGCAGATTCGCGTTCGGGGCCTGGGCGTCGTCACCGAGGACGAGGGTTATGTGGATGGCGTGATCGGCTCGGGCCTGTCCTATTCGGACACGGTCGTTCCCGAACTCGACATCAGCTATTTCTTCACGGACAACATCGCGGCCGAACTCATTCTCGGCACGACCTACGCCAATGTGAAGGGTGACGGATCGCTCACCTCGATGGGGCGGATCGGCAAGACCTGGATGCTGCCGCCGACGCTGACGCTGCAATATCACTTCACCGATTTCGGCGCGTTCAAGCCCTATGTCGGGGCGGGCGGAACCTATGCGATCTTCTACAGCCAGGATGCCGACGGGGTCGACGATCCCGACATCGAGAACACGTTCGGTGCGACGCTGCAGGTGGGCTTCGATTACATGCTCGACGAGCATTGGGGCTGGAACGTCGACGTGAAGAAGATCTTCCTCGAGCCCGACTTCGATGTCGTCGTTGGTGGGACCAAGCTGTCCGGCAAGGCCAAGCTCAATCCCTGGCTGATCGGCACCGGCGTCACCTATCGGTTCTGAACGGCAGATCTAGTCGCTGGAGGCGGTGCTGAAGACACCGGATGGCAGTCCGGCACCGTTGAGTGGATCGGGGCACCTGCCATCGTCGGTGCCTCGATCGTCGTTCGTGGGGATGGAGGATCCGCAAGGCGATTCGGCATCGGATCGTCACACCGGGCGCAGAACCTCAAGCATAGTCGTAGGGTCCGCCGCGCTTGAGCCCTTGGCGATAAGCCGGCCGCTCATGGATGCGCTGGAGAAACTCGCGCAGGCGGGGATGGTTCTCGTAGCCGAAGCGCTTGGCTGCCGCCTCCACGGGAAAGCTCATCATCACGTCGGCGACGGTCATCTCCGGACCGGCGAACCAGCCGGTCCTGGCAATCGCCTGTTCCCAGTGGTTGACGTGCAGCGTCATCTGCGGCTGCACCAGCAGCTCGTCGACCTTTTCCATCGAGGCCTTGAGGATCGGCTTTGCGAAGAACGGCGCCCGGTCCGGGATCATCTGCAGGACGAGCATGAGGAAGAGCGGCGGCATCGCCGAGCCTTCGGCGTAATGCAGGAAATGCCGGACGGTCCAGTAGTCGTCGCTGCCCACCGGCGGCATCAGCCGGCCCTCGCCATATTTGGCGAGCACGTATTCCACGATCGCGCCGGTCTCGGCGATGGTGCGGCCCTCGTCGGTGATCACCGGCGACTTGCCCAGCGGGTGCACCTGCTTCAGCTCCTTGGGCGCCTGCATGTCCTTCGTACGCTGGTAGTGCTTCACGTCGTAAGGCGCGCCGAGTTCCTCCAGCAGCCAGAGGACGCGCTGGGAACGGGAATTGTTCAGGTGATGGACGGTCAGCACGGCGGTGAACTCCAGGTGGGATGATGCGGACCCGCGTCGGATCGACGCTGCGCCGCGAACAGCTTTCACGATTTAGTGCGCTGGCCGCAGAGGGCGACGGCATGGCGGAGCGTTCCGGAGGGCGCATTTGTGGCACGACGGTGGTTGGCTTGCCTGCAGCACCGCGATGGATGTCGGATGCTGGCGCCGACGGAAAGCCCGCCGGGATTCCTTAGCGGCTCTGGCGGGGTTAATCTTGAAGAACGAGCCGGTCCTGCGCTCGCCGGCCAACGCCGAAGGTTTTGACGTTTACGTAAAAGCAAGATAGAAAGCCGCGGAGTTCGAGACCCGGGGGGCAGGTTCGGCATTCGCCCCAGGCAGGAGCTGAAAGGAGCCTCTCATGTCGTTTCGCAAGGACAGGATCACCCGCCCGATCTTCAAATGGGCCAAGGGCGTCATGCCCGCCATCTCGAAGACCGAATCGGAAGCGATCGGCGCCGGCACGGTCTGGTGGGACGGCGCGCTGTTTTCCGGCAATCCGGACTGGAACGAGCTGATCGCGACGCCTCCGGCGCGACTCTCGCCCGAGGAGCAGGCCTTCATGGACGGGCCGGTGAACGAGCTCTGCGGGATGATCGACGAGTGGACGATCTCCTCGCGCGATCACGATCTGCCCGAGGCGGTCTGGAGGTTCCTGCGCGAGAAGAAGTTCTTCGGCATGATCATTCCGAAGGAGTATGGCGGCCTTGGCTTCTCCAACACCGCCCATTCCGAGATCGTCCGCAAGGTCTCCTCGGTTTCCGTCGTCGCCGGCGTGACGGTGATGGTGCCGAATTCGCTCGGACCCGGCGAGCTGCTCATGCATTTCGGCACGAAGGAGCAGCGCGACTTCTGGCTGCCGCGGCTCGCCGACGGTCGTGACATCCCGTGCTTCGGCCTGACCTCCGCCGATGCGGGCTCGGACGCCGCGGCGATGACAGACACCGGCGTCGTCGAATATGGCGAGCACGAGGGCGAGCGGGTTCTCGGCATCCGCCTCAACTTCCACAAGCGCTACATCACCCTCGGCCCGGTCGCGACCGTCATGGGCCTCGCCTTCAAGATGCGCGATCCGGACAACCATCTCGGCAAGGGCGAGGAGCTCGGCATCACCGTCGCGCTGCTGCCGACCTCGCATCCGGGCGTCAGCCATGGCGAGCGGCACATCCCGCTCAACACCTATTTCCAGAATGGCCCGCTCTCCGGCGAGGACGTCTTCGTCCCGCTCGACTGGATCCTCGGCGGACCCAAGCAGATCGGCCAGGGCTGGACGATGCTGATGACGGCGCTCGCCGCCGGGCGCTCGATCTCGCTGCCGTCCCAGTCGGCCGCCGCCGCCGCCTACTGCGCCCGCGTCACCGGCGCCTATGCCCGGGTGCGCACCCAGTTCGGCGTGCCGATCGGCATGTTCGAGGGCATCCAGCAGCCGCTCGCCGAGATCGTCGCCAACGCCTATCTGATCGACGCGGCCCGCCGGCTGACGGTCGCCGCCCTCGACCAGGGGCACAAGCCGTCGGTCCTCTCGGCGATCATGAAGGCCCACGCCACCTACCGGATGCGCGAATGCGTCGAGCGGGCGATGGACATCCATGGCGGCAAGGCCATCATCGAGGGCGAGAAGAACTATCTCGCGCCGATGTACCAGTCGGTGCCGATCGGCATCACCGTCGAGGGCGCCAACATCCTGACGCGCAACCTGATGATCTTCGGCCAGGGGTCGATCCGTTCGCACCCCTACATGCTGAAGGAGATGATGGCGCTCTCCGACGAGGATCGCGAGAGGGGCCTTGCCGAATTCGACAAGCACTTCTGGTCCCATGTCGGCCATTCCCTGAAGACCGCCTGGCGCACCTTCGCCAGGGGCTGGACAGGCGGCCTCGCGGCGCCGGCACCGAAGGACGCGGCCTTCACCGGCCATTGGCGCCAGCTGTCGCGCTATGCGGCGGCCTTCGCGCTGTTGTCGGACCTGTCGCTGCTCACCCTCGGCGGCGCCCTGAAGCGCAAGGAAATGCTGTCGGCGCGGCTCGGCGACATCCTGTCGGAACTCTATCTCCTCGGCGCGGTGCTGAAGCGCTTCGAGGTCGAGGGCCGGCCTGAGGCCGACAAGCCGCTGATCGAGTACATCATGGAGAAGGGCTACTGCCGCCTCGGCATCGCCTTCAACGGCGTGCTCGACAACCTGCCGGCGCGCTGGGCGGCGGTGCTGGTGCGCTTCCTCGCCTTCCCGCTGGGTGTTCCCTACGAGGAGCCCTCGGACGAGCTGACCAGCGAGGTGGCGGCGATCATGATGCGCCCGTCCTCCCAGCGCGACCGGCTGACGCCCGATCTCTATCTCGGCGAGCGCCATGCCGAGCATCCGGTCAAGGATCTCGAGACCGCCTTCGAACTGGTCTGCGACGCCGCGCCGATCGAGAAGAAGATGCGCGAAAAGAAAATCAAGGATCCGGTTGCCGCGCGCGACGCGGGCGTTATCACCGACGGAGAATACGAGCGTCTCATGCAGGTGAAGGCGGCGGTCGCCAAGGTGGTCGCGGTGGACGCCTACGATGCGCACACCATTTCGCCGATCGCGGGCCAGCACGCTACCCAGCGCAAGGCCGGCGAGGAACAGATTTCGCGCGAGGCTGCTGAGTGACAGGACAACCCGTTTATCTCGTCGATGGTGCCCGCACGCCCTTCATCAAGGCGCGCGGGCGGCCCGGCCCCTTCACCCCGGTGGATCTCGCCGTCCAGTGCGGCCGGCCGCTGCTGCTGCGGCAGGATTTCCCGGTCTCGGCCATCGACCTCGTCATCCTCGGCTGCGTCAACGTCATCGCCGACGAGATGAACCCGGCGCGGGTGGCGTCCCTGCGGCTCGGCGTTTCCGACGAGACGCCGGCCTTTACCGTGCAGATCAACTGCGGCTCCGGCATGCAGTCGCTGGATACGGCCTTCCGCTACATCGAGCGGGGTACCCACGAGATCGTGCTCGCCGGCGGGACCGAGGCCCTCAGCCATTCCCCGCTGGTCCTGACGCGCGGCGCCGTCGAATGGTTCGCGCGGCTGAACCGGGCGAAGACGATGGGTGACCGGGCAAAAGCCTTCTCGCAGCTGAAGCCGGGCTATCTGAAGCCCGTCATCGGCCTCGAGCGCGGCCTGACCGATCCGATCACCGATCTCAACATGGGCCAGACCGCCGAGATCCTGGCGCATCTCTTCGATGTTTCGCGCCGCGACGCCGACGCCTATGCCGTGGAGAGCCATCGCCGGCTCGGCGAGGCGACCGCGAAGGGCTGGCTGAAGGGCGAGATGCTCCCCGCCGTCGCCCGCGACGGCAAGGTCTACGACCATGACGACGGCATCCGTCCGGGCACGACGGTCAAGGATCTCGCCAAGCTCCGCCCGGTCTTCGAGCGGCCCTATGGCAAGGTAACGCCGGGCAACGCCTCGCAGATCACCGATGGGGCGTCCTGGAACATCCTCGCTTCGGAAGCCGCCGTCGAGAAATACGGCCTGAAGCCGCTCGCCCGGATCGTCGACAGCGACTGGGGGGGGCTCGACCCGTCGATCATGGGCCTCGGGCCGGTCACCTCGGTGGCGCCGATCCTCCGGCGCCAGGACATGGCAGTGGCCGATGTCGACCTGTGGGAGCTGAACGAGGCCTTCGCCGCGCAGGTCTTGTCCTGCGTCGCCGCCCTCGACCAGCCTGACATCGCCGACGGCGTCCTCGGCCTCGAAGGTCGTGGCGGCCGGATCGACCATGGCAAGCTCAATGTCGACGGCGGCGCGATCGCGCTCGGCCATCCGGTCGGCACGTCGGGCAACCGCATCACGCTGCATCTCGCCAACACTCTGAAGCGCCTCGGCAAGAAGCGCGGCATCGCCACCCAGTGCATCGGCGGCGGCCTCGGCGGGGCGATGCTGCTCGAAGCGGCCTGACCGGGCACCAAACGAGCCCGGCGTACCGGGCTCCTCGACAAGAACGCGGCAACAGCGGACGGAAACGGACGACATGGGCAGGATGCTGAACGCGCTTTCCAAGCGTGCTCTCGAACGCGGGCCGGCGCGAGGCGCCGAGCCGACGGGGCACTTCACGGTCTCCACCGACCTCCAAGGCGTCGTCTGGATGGTGCTCGACCGGACCGACAAGCGGGTCAACACCATCGACCGGCCGGTGCTGGAGGAACTCGCCACCCACATCGAACGCTTCGAGCGGGAGAAGCCGGCGGCGGTGGTCATCCGGTCCGGCAAGTCGGCGGGCTTTGCCGCCGGCGCCGACATCAACCAGTTCGTCGGCGCCTCCACGGCCGAGATCAAGGCCGCCCTCGAACAGGGGCATCAGGTGCTCGACCGGCTGGCGGCGCTGCCCTGCCGGACCATTGCCGTCATCCATGGCCACTGCCTCGGCGCCGGCCTCGAACTGGCGCTGGCCTGCGACCGCCGCATCGCCGTGTCGGACGCCTCGCTCGGCTTTCCCGAAGTCATGCTCGGCCTGCATCCGGGGCTCGGCGGCACCTTCCGGGCACCGGCGGTGGCAGATCCCGTCGAGGCGATGACGATGATGCTGACCGGCCGCTCGATGCCGGCGAGGCGGGCGAAGTCGATCGGCCTCGTCGATGCGGTCGTCGAGGAGCGGCATGTCGCCGCGGCGGTCGAGGCGGCCTTCTACGGCGACCTGCGCCGCAAGCCGCAGTCGCTGCAGGGCCGCGCCATGGCCTTCAAGCCGGGCCGACAGTTCGCCGCCCGGATGATGCGCAAGAAGACGGCGGAGAAGGCCAGCCAGGCCAACTATCCGGCGCCCTTCAAGCTCATCGACCTGTGGGAGGCCCATGGCGGCGATCCCAAGGCCATGCAGCGGGCCGAGATCGACAGCTTCGCCGAGCTGATCGAGAGCGACACCTCCAAGAACCTCGTCCGCGTCTTCTTCCTGCGCGAGAAGATGAAGGGCCTGAAGGACGGCGCGTCCGGCGTTCGGCATCTCCACGTCGTCGGGGCCGGCGCCATGGGCGGCGAGATCGCCGCTTGGGCGGCGTCGCAGGGCTTTCGCGTCACCCTCGGCGACGTCAAGCTGGAGCCGATCGGGGCTGCGATCGGCAAGGCGACGAAGATGCTGGAGCGCACGCTGAAAGACCCGCTGAAGGTGCGCGACGCCCTCGACCGCCTGATCCCCGATCCGGACGGCATCGGCATCGCCCATGCCGATCTCGTCATCGAGGCGGCGCCCGAGAAGATCGACCTGAAGCATAGGATCTATGCCGAGATCGAGCCGCAGCTGAAGGAGGGGGCGCTGCTCGCCACCAACACCTCGGCGCTGCCGCTCGCCGACCTCGCCGCCGGCCTGAAGGACCCGTCGCGCTTCGTGGGGCTACACTTCTTCAACCCCGTCTCGCGCATGCAGCTCGTCGAGATCGTCGGCCACGACCGCATCTCGTCGGAGACGGCCCGCCGCGCCGCCGCCTTCGCTGCCGAGATTTCGCGGTTGCCGGCGCCGGTCGCCTCCGCTCCGGGCTTCCTCGTCAACCGCGCGCTGACGCCGTACATGGCCGAGGCGCTCGTCCTCCTCGACGAGGGCATCCCGAAGGAGCGGATCGATCAACGCGCCGAAGAGTTCGGCATGCCGATGGGCCCGATCGAGCTGACCGACCAGGTCGGGCTCGACATCGCCCTCGACGTCGCGACCTCGCTTCGCGAGCGCCTCGGCGCGGATACGCTGCCGGCCGCGCCAGAGTGGCTGACGAAGATGGTAGAGGAGAAGCGCCTCGGCCGCAAGACCGGCCGCGGGCTCTACGACTATGACGACGACGGCAAGCCCAAGAAGATCGCCCCGGAGGCTCTGCCGGACGGATCGAAGGACGATCCGGACATGCTCGACCGGCTGATCCTGCCGATGCTGAACGCCGTCGTCGCCTGCATCGACGAAGGCGTCATCACCGACGAGGAGGTCGCCGACGGGGCGATGATCTTCGGCACCGGCTTTGCGCCCTTCCGCGGCGGACCGATCCACTACGCCCGCCAGCGCGGCATCGACGCCATCGTCGCCCGGATGGGCGAGCTCGAGGCCAGGCACGGGCCGCGCTTCAGGCCGCATCCCGGCTGGGAGCGGCTCAAGGGCTGATGGTCCAGCGCTTTTCCGACGAAGACGCGCTCGCCCGCCGGATCGTCGAGCGGGTGGGCAGCAGGATCGTGCTCGCCTTGCCGCTCGGCCTCGGCAAGGGCAACCACGTCGCCAACGCGCTCTACCGGCGGGCCGCGGACGATCCGTCGATCGACCTCACCATCTTCACGGCCCTGTCCCTCGATCCGCCGTCGGGCGGCAAGAGCCTGGCAGGGCGCTTCTCCGGGCCGCTCGCGGAGCGCCTCTATGACGGCGTGACGCGGCTCGACTACGTGGCGGCCCGCAGGAACGGCCGGTTGCCGCAGAACATCCGCGTCGTCGAGTTTTTCATGCAGGCCGGCTCCCTCCTGTCGAACCGCACGGCGCAGCAGAACTACATCTCCGCCAACTACACCCACGCCGCCCGCTATCTGGTGGAGAGCGGCGTCAACGTCGTTGCCCAGATGGTCTCGCCGTCAGACGACCGCGCGCACTACTCCCTCGGCTCCAACACCGACATGACGCTGGATCTCCTGCCCGTCCTCGACCGGCGACGGCAGGACGGGCAGGAGGTGCTGTTCGTCGGCGAGGCGAACCGGGAGATGCCGTTCATGGGCGGCGCGGCGGCGCTCGATCAGGCACGCTTCGACATGATCCTCGAGGGCGGCAGCGCCGAGTCGGCCCGGCTCTTCGGCGTTCCCAAGCAGCCCGTCTCGATCACCGACCATGCGATCGGCCTCTATGTCGCGGCACTGGTGAAGGACGGCGGAACGCTCCAGATCGGCATCGGCGGCATGGGGGACGCCATCGCCAACGCGCTGATCCTCAGGCACCGCGACCCGGCACGCTTCCGCGCGGCGCTGGCGGCGCTCGGCGGCTTTGCCCCGACGATCGAGCCGCAGACCGGCCGCTTCGAGGAGGGGCTTTACGGGCTGTCGGAGATGTTCGTCGATCCGCTGATGCAGCTGATCGACGCCGGCATCGTCAGGCGGGCCGTCTCGGACGGCAAGATCCTCCATGGCGGCTTCTTCGTCGGGCCGGAAAGCTTCTACCGCCGGCTGCGCGAGATGGAGCCGGCGTTGAAGGAGACTCTCTCCATGCGCGAGATCTCCTTCATCAACGACCTGCCGGCCGAGGACAGGGCCCGCCATGTCGCGGACCGGCGCGATGCCCGCTTCTGCAATTCGGCGATGGTCGCAACGGTGCTCGGCGACGTCTGCTCCGACCAGACCGAGGAGGGGCGGGTGGTCTCCGGCGTCGGCGGCCAGTACAACTTCGTCTCCCAGGCCTTCGCCCTCGAGGGGGCGCGCTCGATCCTGATGCTGGCCTCCACCCGCAGCGGCGGGCGCCAGTCCAACATTCGGTGGACCTACGGCCACACCACCGTCCCGCGGCACCTGAAGGACATCGTCGTCACCGAATATGGCATGGCCGACCTGCGCGGCCGCACCGACCGCGACACCGTCGCCGCGATGATCGATATCGCCGATGAGAGCGCTCAAGGCACGCTGATCGGCGAGGCGGTTGCCGGCCTGAAGCTCGAGCTGGGCCACCGGCCCACCCGCTGGAACTCGCGCGAGAGGCTCGACGCCACGCTCGCGCCCTTCGCCGACGTCCTGCCGGACTATCCGTTCGGAACCGATCTCACCGAAGAGGAACGCTTGCTCGCGCCGGCGCTCAGGCGCCTGAAGGATGCGAAGGACGATCGGCTGGCGCTGGCCGGCCTGCTCGCGCGGGGCGTCTTCACAACTCCGTCACCGGACGAGGCGGCGGCGCTTGCGCGGATGGACCTCGCGCGGCCCGAAGGCCTCGCTGAGCTGAGCATGCGGGCCATTCTTCTGGCGGCACTGAGAGCCGAGGGAAGCAAGGGACGCCAGCTGAAGAATTCGCCGCCGGCCGCACCCTTTGCCGGGCATGATGGAGAGGCTTCGTGAGCCCTGTCCAGGCCTCCCGCCGCGCCTGCCGCCGGTCAGATTGCGACGCAGGCGTTTTCCTGTTCGCCGAGCCCAGTGCCGCCGAGGCGGATGCGGTCCCCCGCTTTCAGGAAGCGCGGCGGGTCGTAGGACAGGCCGACGCCGGCAAGCGTGCCGGTCAGGATGACGTCGCCGGGCTCCAGCCGCATGAAGCGCGAGATGTAGGAGACCAGATAGGGGATCTTGAAGATCATCTCGCCGAGCGAACCGACCTGCTGGCGCTCGCCATTGACGTCGAGCCAGAGCTCGATCCGGTCCGGCTCCGGCAGTTCGTCCGGGGTGACGAGCCATGGGCCGAGCGGGCAGAAGGTGTCGTGGGACTTGCCCTTGGTCCACTGGCCGCCGCGCTGCAGCTGGTAGTTCCGCTCGGTGACGTCGTTGGCGAGGCAGTAGCCGGCGACGGCGCGCTGGGCGTCCTCGACGCTGGCATATTTCGCCACCCGGCCGATGACGACGGCGAGTTCGACGCCCCAGTCAACTCGTCCGGCGAGCTTCGGGATCTCGATCGCATCGTTCGGCCCGCAGGCGGATGTGGTGGCCTTGAGGAAAAGGGTCGGCTCGGGATTGATGCGGAAGCCGGCGAGCTGGGCGCTGTCGGTGTAGTTCGGGCCGACGCCGACGATCTTGCCGATCCGCTCGACCGGCTTGCACAGGCGCGTTCCCTCCGCGACCAGCGGAAGCGTTGCGGGATCGATCGCGGCGAGCGCAGACAGGCGGTCGGGATCGAGCGCCGCCCCTTCCAGCGCACCCGCATGTTGCGACAGATCCCGGATCCTTCCGGCATCGTCGACCATGCCCGGGCGTTCCGCTCCGCGATCGCCAAACCGAACAAGCCGCATGCCAACCTCCCTGACGTCCTGACGCCGGAATGGCCGGATGGCCCGCCGGGTTCCTTGCCGTCGACCATTCATTGGACGACGCGCGGGACAGCAGGCGTGTCATATTGGGAAAGTCGATGAGTCGTCGACAAGCTCTTTTCGTACCAGCATAAATTATTCGAGATGTTCGGTTGCCGGCTCCCGAGAAGCCGGGTTCGCCGCCAAGGAGGAGACGCAACATGCCACAGCCACCCGTCAAGGAGATTGCCTTCACGCTGAGGACGATTGCCGGTCTCGACGCCGCCATGGAAGAGGGGCTGTTGCCCGATCTCGCCCCCGACCTCGTCGAGGCGGTGCTGGAGGAGGCCGCACGATTCGCCGCCGAGCGGATGGAGCCGCTGGATGCGATCGGCGACCGCCAGGGCGCGCGCTTCAAGGATGGCGCCGTCACCATGCCCGACGGCTGGCGCGAACTCTATCGCGACTGGACGGCCGGTGGCTGGAACGCCATCGCTGGCCCGGCGGAGTATGGCGGCCAGGAACTCGGCACCGCGCTCGCCGCCGCCGTGTCAGAGATGTGGAACCACGCCTCGATGCCCTTCGCCCTCGGGCCGCTGCTGACCATCGGGGCCGTCGAGGCCCTCGACAAGCATGGTTCGGAGGATCTCAAGCGCATTTATCTGGAGAAGCTCGTCTCGGGCGCCTGGATGGGCACGATGAACCTCACCGAACCTCAGGCGGGGTCCGATCTCGCCGCGCTCCGCAGCAAGGCCGAGCGGCGGAACGACGGGACTTACCGGATCTTCGGCCAGAAGATCTACATCACCTATGGCGAGCACGACCTGACGGACAACATCGTTCATCTGGTGCTGGCGCGGCTGCCCGATGCGCCCGCCGGCGTTAAGGGCATCTCGCTGTTCCTGGTGCCGAAGTTCCTGCCCGACGAGGCCGGCGATCCCGGCCGCCGCAACGACGTCGTCTGCCATTCGATCGAGCACAAGCTCGGCATCCACGCATCGCCCACCTGCACCATGCTGTTCGGCGAGGGAACGGTGGAGGGCGAGGAGCCTGGCGCCACCGGCTTCCTCATCGGCGAGGAGAATCGCGGCCTCGCCTGCATGTTCACGATGATGAACAACGCCCGGCTGATGGTCGGCATGGAGGGGGTCGGCATCGCCGACGCCGCCTATGACAAGGCGCTCGCCTATGCGCGCGACCGGCGGCAGGGCAGGGCGACGCGGCTCGCGCTCTCGGCCGAGAAATCCGGCGAGATGAGCCCGATCATCAACCATCCGGACATCGCCCGCACGCTTCTGACCATGAAGGGCCTCACCGACGGCGCCCGGGCCATTGCCTTTTCCTGCGCCGTCGCCATCGACCGGGCCAAGGCCTATGGCAAGAGCGATCCGAAGAAGGCCAGGGAATGGCAGGAGCGGGCCAATCTCCTGACCCCCATCGCCAAGGCCTTTTCCACCGACGTCGCCTGCGAGGTCGCCTCGATGGGGATCCAGGTCCATGGCGGCATGGGCTTCGTCGAGGAGACCGGCGCCGCGCGGCTCATGCGCAACGCCCGGATCACCCCGATCTACGAGGGCACCAACGGCATCCAGGCCATCGATCTCGTCGCCCGCAAGATCGGCCAGTCCGGTGGAGCGACGGTCGCGGCGCTGTTTGCCGAGTTCGACGAGACGGTGGCAGAGCTCTCGCGCCGCAACGCACCGGAATTCGGCGAGACGGCATCTTGCCTTGGCACCGCGATGGAGGACCTCAGGGCCGCGACCGAATACCTGCAGACGTGTCTCGCCTCCGGCGAGAGCGAGGCGGCGCTGGCCGGCGCGACGCCCTATCTGCGGCTCTTCGGCCTGACGGCGACCGGCGTCTATGCCGCGAGGGGCGGGCTCGCCGACGCATCTGCCGAACGGGTGGCGCTCTGCCGCTTCGTGGCGGAGAACCTCGTGCCCGAGACCGCCGGCCTGCGGCGGACTGTCGCCTCGGGCGCTGCGAGCCTTGCCGCCGCCCATGACCTCCTGATTTCCGGAGCCGCGTGATGACCGACCTGATCCAGACGACGTCGCGCGAGGGAGTCACCACCATCCGGATGAACCGGGCCGACAAGAAGAACGCGATCAACCGCGAGATGTACCGGGCGATGACCGAGGCGCTCGCTGCGGCCTCCGCCGACGCGGCGATCCGGGCTGTGGTCTTCGCGGGTGTGCCGGGCGCCTTTTCGGCCGGCAACGACATCAAGGACTTCATGGCGATCGCCGAGGGTGGCGCGCTGCCCGGCGAGGTGGCGACATTTCTCCCGGCCGTCGCGTCCTTCGACAAGCCGCTGGTTGCGGCAGTCGACGGGCTCGCCATCGGCATCGGCACGACGCTGCTGATGCATTGCGACCTCGCCTTCGCCAGCGCCGGATCGCTGTTCAAGACGCCCTTCCTCGATCTCGGCGTGACGCCGGAGGCCGCATCGAGCCTGATCGCGCCGCGGATGATGGGCGACCAGCGGGCCTTTGCGCTGCTCGTCCTCGGCGACGGCTTCGACGCCGAGGCGGCGCGCGAGGCGGGGCTGATCTACAAGGTGACGGAGGATCCGGAGGCGGAAGCCGCAAAGGCGGCTGCAGGATTGGCGAAGAAGCCGCCGGAGGCGCTCAGGATCGCCCGCGATCTCCTGCGCGGCCGGCGCGAGGACGTTCTGAAGCGGATGGACGAGGAGATGGAGATCTTTTCGCAGCGCCTGCGTTCCACGGAGGCGCGCGCGGCCTTCGCGTCCTTCCTCGGACGCTGACCGACGCTCGGCGGAAGCAGGAGCGTATCCCCATGGGAAAGCGCCCATGGGAAAGCGGCCGGGAGCCCCGTGTCTCGGGAGACCGACCCGTCGCGCCTGCCGAACCATCGGTTCTCCACCCCCATCGACGAAACGGGCGACGAAACGGGCGCCCGCTGAATGCGGACGCCCGAGGCGAGCGACCGGGGGGAGGCTTCCGGCCGTTCGGCTATTCGGCCGCCACTCTGGCTTCCTCTGCGACAGCATGGGCCTCGCGGTAGTAGGCATGGGCCGCGGCGACGCCGGCGCCCGGCGCGATCTTCGCGCCCGCATCGGCCAGCGAAATCTCGGCCGAGGCGAGCGCCGCGAGGCACATCACCTCGTTGAGGTCGCCGAGATGGCCGATCCGGAAGACCTTGCCGTTCAGTCGCGCGAGGCCGCCGCCGAAGGAGGTGTTGTAGCGCTCGTAGCCGATCCGGATGACGCGGTTGGCATCGACGCCCTCAGGGACATAAATCGCCGAGACTGTGTCGGAATGCCATTCCGGTCCCGCCGCGACGAGCTTCAGCCCGAGGCCCGCGATCCCGCGCCGCACGCCTTCGGCGAGGCGATGGTGACGGGCGAAGACGTTTTCGAGCCCTTCCTCGAACAACATGTCCAGCGAGGCGCGCAGCCCATGGAAGAACTGCGTCGGCGGCGTGTAGGGAAAATAGCCCTGATCGTTCATGGCGATCTGGTCGGCGAAGATGAAGTAGCTGCGCGGAAACTTCGGCCGGTTGTCCTCGTTGGCGGCGAGTGCCTTGTCCGAGACCGACAGGAACGACAGGCCCGCCGGCAGCATGAAGCCCTTCTGCGATCCTGCGACGGCGAGATCGACGCCCCATTCGTCCTGGCGAAAATCGATCGAGGCGATGGAGGAGACGCCGTCGACGAACAGGAGAGCCGGATGCGAGTGAGCGTCCAGCAGCCTGCGGACGCCCGCAATGTCGGAGGTGACGCCTGTCGCGGTCTCGTTATGGGTGACGAAGACGGCGCGGATCTCGTGCGCCGCATCGGCGGCGATCGCCTGCTCATAGGCTTCGAGAGGCACGCCCTTGCCCCATTCCACGTCGATGACGGTGACGTCGAGGCCGAGCCGCTGCGCCATCTCCACCCAGAGATGGGAGAACTGGCCGAAGCGCGACATCAGCACCTTGTCGCCGGGGGAAAGGGTGTTCTGGATCGCCGCTTCCCAGGCACCTGTGCCGGAGGATGGGAACATGAACACCCGGCCCGACGAGTTCCGAAAGGCGCGCTTGAGGTCCGCGAACAGCCCGAGCGTCAGCGCCGGAAGATCCGGCGCGCGCTGGTCCTCCATCAGGACGTTCATGGCTCGGCGAACCCGGTCCGGCACGTTGGTGGGCCCGGGGATGAAAAGCTGCGTTATGCCGTGTTTCACATCGTCCTCCCTGCCGCGCCGCCATCTGCCGACGCGTGGGCGCTTTTCCGCGCCCGATGTTTTGCAACGATTGTACCCACTGCGAAGGAGTAATGGGAACTTTCATTTTCTGATCAAGGCAGAAAGTAAAATTTACGGGGCTGCGGAATCGGCCTCCGACATCCTATGTGAGCCGCATGCGGATCCGGGTGCATGCCCTCCGCCTTGGGACAACGATGTAGAGGCGCGACGCTGCGATGGGGCTACTCTCCGGACTGATGGGACTGACCAGCGACGTCGACGTGGAGAGCGTCCGATCGGACCTCGCCCCGATCATGATCGACGGCGAGGAAATCGTCC
>PACL01000052.1 GCA_002700095.1 Fulvimarina sp.
TGGGAGGCCCGCCAAGAGCCGCGCGGTGCGCCGGAGGCGAGCCGATTGATGAGACTAAACTCGGAGGGCTTGCCTCCGGCGCACCGCCGCCCGACTGCCGGAGGCACGAGGCGCGGCGAGACGACGGGCGCTCGAAAGAGGGTCCGGACAAGCAGGACCCATTCCCCCGGCCGCGACGCGGCGCGGGAACGATGACGCGTGCCCGACGGCGAAAGGCCGGGCGTGGACAGGCGGCGGAAAGGAACGGTGGACCAGAGATGCGGGCTCCCCCCCCCCGCGACAAGGCTCGCCCCGATATCAGGGGCTTCGGGCCCACAGGGCTGGCCGGATGGCGCCGCGGCAAGCCAGCTACAATCATGCCATTGAGGCGGCTGCGCCTACCAGCTTACACGTGCAGCGCCTTGCCGAGTGCGCCGAGCGCGGCTTCCTGGAAGCTTTCCGACAGGGTCGGATGGGCGTGCATCGTGCCGGCGAGGTCTTCGAGGCAGGCGCCCATCTCGAGCGCCAGCGCGAACGCGGCGGAGAGTTCGCTGATCCCGGCGCCGACCGCCTGGACGCCGAGGACGAGGTGGTTGTCGGCCCGGGCGACGACGCGCACGAAGCCGTCCTCGCGGCGCAGCGACATCGCCCGGCCGCTGGCGGTGAAGGGAAACCGGCCGACGCTCGTCTCGATGCCCGCCGCCCTGGCCGCGGCCGGCGACAGGCCGACGCTGACGATTTCCGGGTCGGTGAAGCAGACCGCCGGGATCGCCCGGTGGTCGAAGACGCGCCGGTGCCCGGCCGCGATCTCGGCGACCATCTCGCCCTCGGCCATTGCCTTGTGGGCCAGCATCGGCTCGCCGCAGACATCGCCGATGGCATAGACGCCGCGCATGGCGGTGCGCCGGGTCTCGTCGGTGCGGATGAACGGCCCGTCCATGTCGAGGACCAGCTCCTCGCGGCCCCAGCCCTCGGTGACGGGGCGGCGGCCGACGGTGACGAGGACGTTGTCGCAGGCGATGCGCTGCTCGTCGCCCGTGGCGGTTTCGACCATGAGGTCGCCGTCCTCGCCCGCCAGCCCCTGCGCCTTGGCGCCGGTCATCACCTGGACGCCGAGCGCGTCGAGACGCCGCCGCACCGGCTTGACGAGGTCGGCGTCGTAGAGCGGCAGGATCTCGGCCGAAGCCTCGACGATGGTCACGCTGGAGCCGGCCTTGGCGAATGCGGTGCCGAGCTCGACGCCGATATAGCCGCCGCCGACGACGACGAGGCGCGCGGGCGGCGTTCGAAGCGACAGCGCCTCGGCCGACGAGATCACCTTGCCGCCGAAGGGCAGCGACTTCAGCTCGATCGGCTCGGAGCCGGTGGCGATCACCACGGTCTCGGCGCTGATCCGCTGTTCGCCGGTCTCGCTGGAAACGATCACCGTCTTGCCGTCGAGAAACCGCGCCCGGCCCTCGACCAGCTTGACGCGGCTCTTCTTGAAGAGGCCGGTGACGCCGTTGTTGAGGCGGTTGACGATGCCGTCCTTCCAGGCGACGACCTCAGCCCAGTCGAGGCTTGGTGCGCCGGCGGTGATGCCGGGCAGCGCTCGGCCTTCGGCGGCCTCCTTGAAAAGAAAATACTCGTCGGCCGCATGGATCAGCGCCTTGGAGGGAATGCAGCCGATGTTGAGGCAGGTGCCGCCGGGCTTGACGGAATCGACGACGACGGTGTCGAGGCCGAGCTGGCCGGCCCGGATCGCCGCGACGTAGCCGCCGGGCCCGGCGCCGATGACGAGGAACTGGCAGGAGATCTCGTTCATGCCGCATCCTCGATGAAGATCATCGCCGGGTTCTCCAGGAGCTGCCTGATCCGCTGCACGAAGACCGCGGCGTCGTGGCCGTCGATCACCCGGTGGTCAAAGCTGGAGGAAAGGTTCATCCGCTTGCGCGGCCGGAACTGGGCGCCGTCCCAGACCGGGCGGATTTCCATCTTGTTGACCCCGACGATCGCCACCTCCGGATGGTTGATGATCGGCGTCGTGGCGATGCCGCCCAGCGCCCCGAGCGAGGTGATGGTGATGGTCGAGCCGGAGAGTTCCTCGCGTTTGGCCGAGCCGGTTCGCGCGGCGTCCGACAGCCGGGCCACCTCGGCGGCGCAGTTCCACACGTCGCGGGTCTCGCAGTGGCGGGCGACCGGTACCATCAGCCCGCCGCCGGTCTGCGCCGCGATGCCGATATGGACGCCGCCATGCTGATGCAGGACGCCGGCCTCGTCATCATAGAGCGCATTCATCGCCGGCTGCCCGCGCACCGCGATCACGATGGCCTTCATCAGGAAGGGCAGGAGGGTGAGCTTCGGCCGGTCCTCGCGGCGATTCTGGTTCATGCCGGCCCGCAGCGTCTCCAGTGCCTCCATGTCGATCTCGTCGACATAGGTGATGTGGGCGATGCGCCGGCTCGCCGTCTCCATCTTGCCGGCGATGCGCCGCCGCAGGCCGGTGATCCTGACGTCGGTGACGGAGCTGTCGGCGGCGCGCCCGCGTCCCGCCGGAGCCTCGGCGCCGGCGTCGAAAAAGGCGGCGAGATCCTCGGCGGTGATGCGGCCGGCGGGGCCGGAACCGGCAACGCGTCTGAGGTCGACACCCGCCTCCGTCGCCCGCCGGCGCACGGCCGGCGAGGCGAGGGGCCGTTCGCCCGGCTTTCGGGGCGCGTTGGAGGCTGGTGCGGCCTTTGCGCTTGGCGCAGCCCTCGCTGCCGGTGCCACGTTGGAGGGTGGCGTGATTTCCTCATCGAGGGGGGAGATCGGCAGCTTGGAGGGTGGCTCTTCGTCCGACGCCGACGGCTCTACGGTTGCCGCCGAAACGTTCGCCGTCTCCACGGTTTCGCTGGTCCCCCCCGGCCCGGCGACGTCGAGCCGGACCAGCGGCGAGCCGACGGCAAGGGTGTCGCCCACCGCGCCGCCGAGCCAGGTGACGGTGCCGTCGACCGGCGAGGGGATGTCGACCGTCGCCTTGTCGGTCATCACCGCGGCGAGCGTCATGTCTTCCTTGACCGGATCGCCAACCGCAACGTGCCATTCGACAAGTTCGGCTTCGGCGACGCCCTCGCCGACATCGGGGAGCTTGATGGTGAAGGTGCCCATGCTCAGCCTTCCATGACCCGCTTCATCGCGCCGCCAACCCGCGCCTGGCCTGGAAAATAGTCCCATTCCTGCGCATGGGGATAAGGCGTGTCCCAGCCGGCGACCCGCACGATGGGCGCTTCGAGATGATAGAAACAGGCGTCCGCGACGACTGAAACCAGCTCGGCGCCGAAGCCCGAGGTCAGCGTCGCCTCGTGGACGACAAGGCAGCGGCCGGTCTTCTTCACCGAGGTCTCGATCAGCTCCATGTCGAGAGGAACGAGGGTGCGCAGATCGACGATCTCGGCGTCGACGCCGACCATCTCGGCCGCCGCCTCCGCCACATGCACCATGGTCCCGTAGGCGAGGACGGTCAGGGCGGAGCCCTCGCGGCGGATGACGCCCTTGCCGAGCGGCACCACGTAGCGGCCCTCCGGCACCTCGCCGAGCGGATGCTTCGACCAGGGCGTGACCGGCTTGTCGTGGTCGCCGTCGAAGGGGCCGTTGTAAAGGCGCTTGGGTTCGAGGAAGATCACCGGGTCGTTGTCCTCGATCGCCGAGATCAAGAGGCCTTTGGCGTCGTAGGGATTGGAGGGCACGACGGTCTTCAGGCCCGAGACATGGGTGAACAGGGCTTCGGGCGACTGCGAATGGGTCTGGCCGCCGAAGATGCCGCCGCCGGTCGGCATGCGTACCACCAGCGGGCAGGTGAAGTCGCCGGCGGACCGGTAGCGCAGCCGCGCCGCCTCCGAGACGATCTGGTCGTAGGCCGGATAGACATAGTCGGCGAACTGCATCTCGACGACCGGGCGCAGGCCGAAAGCCGCCATGCCGATCGCCGTACCGACGATGCCGCTCTCGTTGATCGGAGCGTCGAAGCAGCGGTTGCGTCCGAATTTTTCCTGCAGGCCCGCGGTGCAGCGGAAGACGCCGCCGAAATAGCCGACGTCCTCGCCATAGACGACCACGGTCTCGTCCTCGGCCATCTTCACCGCATGGGCGTCGCGGATCGCCTCGATCATGGTCATGCGTGGCATGGGACGTCTCTTTCGCCTGAACGACCGGATTTTGAGGCGGCGAGCCCTTCGGCGCCCCCCTCTGTCCTTCCGGACATCTCCCCCACAAGGGGGGAGATCACGCGGCTTCCTCGGCTCACCCCCTTCCTGCGACGTTCCTGCAATCTCTGATGCCCGAAGGGTGCGACGGCTTCGGCGCGAGATCGATCTTCACCCTTGCGGGGGCAGAGCGGGGCGCCTTGGCGCCAGCGCAAGTCGTCAGCGCTCATTCGGAAGGACCGCGGTGAGGTGAGCACGACCATCCTCAATACCCCGCCTCCTGGCGCTGGCGCCGAAGATGCGGCGGCATCTCCTCGTAGACGTCCTCGAACATGTCGCGGACGGAGGGCTTCGGTCCGGTGTGCAGCGTGCCGTGGCTCTCGGCCTCCTTCTGGGCGGCGAGGATCTCCGCGTCGACCTCGGCCTCGGCCTGGACGTGGCGTTCCTCGCTCCAGGCACCGGTGAGGATCAGGTGGTTCTTCAGCCGCTTCACCGGATCGCCGAGCGGCCAGGCGTCGGTTTCTTCCTTCGGCCTGTAGGCCGAGGGATCGTCGGAGGTGGAATGGGCGGCGGCCCGGTAGGTGACCCACTCGATCAGCGTCGGGCCGAGATTGCGGCGCGCCCGCTCGACCGCCCATTTCGCCGCCGCATGCACCGCCAGATAGTCGTTGCCGTCGACCCGCAGCGAGGGGATGCCGAAGCCGAGGCCCCGCGCGGCGAAGGTCCCCGAACCGCCTTTGGCGATGCCCTGGAAGGTCGAGATGGCCCACTGGTTGTTGACGATGTTGAGGACAACGGGCGCCTTGTAGGTCGAGGCGAAGACCATGCCGGAATGGAAGTCGCTCTCCGCCGTCGAGCCGTCGCCGATCCAGGCGGCCGCGATCTTGTCGCCGCCCCGGATCGCCGAGGCCATCGCCCAGCCGACGCCCTGCACGAACTGCGTGGCGAGATTGCCGGAGATCGAGAAGAAGCCGTGGCTCTTCGACGAATACATGATCGGGAGCTGGCGGCCCTTCAGCGGGTCGCGGCTGTTGGAGTAGATCTGGCACATCATGTCGACGAGGGGATAGTCGTCGGCGATGAGCAGTCCCTGCTGGCGGTAAGTTGGAAAGTTCATGTCGCCCGGGCGAAGCGCCTTGCGGAAGGCGCAGGCGATCGCCTCCTCGCCCAGGCACTGCATGTAGAAGCTCGTCTTGCCCTGGCGCTGGGCCATCAGCATGCGCCGGTCGAAGGCGCGCACCCGCATCATCGCCTTCAGGCCGTCGAGCAGCTCCTCGTCGTCGAGCGTGCCCGCCCACTCGCCGACGGCCTCGCCGGCGCGGTTGAGAACCCGGACGATCGAAAAGGCCAGATCGCGGATTTCGGCGGGATCGACGTCGACCGGCGGCCGGCGGACCGAGCCGGCCCTGGCGATCTTCACCCCCGAGAAGTCCGGTGTTCCACCCGGACGGACCTCGGGTTCGGGAACGTGCAACCGTAGTCCCCCGGTCATCTTCAGCCCTCCCCAGCGCTTTCCCTCTGGAGATAGAACGCGACGGAAAAAGGGACAGCCTTGTCGCTCTCCTCGGGGCCGACCAAGGAGCGCTCGGACCGTTCGAAAGGGTGCGACGAATTGCTGCGCGATCCCTCCATAATGTGGGGAAATGGTTGGGTATCCAGCAAGATCATTCAAGTTTGCGCTTGCCAATTCGTCGATATGCAAGGATCTTCAATGCCCTTGATCGAATGGCCAGCGCGTTTGGGGCGAGCGGATCTTCGCCTCAGACGGAAAAACCAAGTGCAACGACACACATCGCTGGCGGCGACGGGAGGGGCGAAACACGATGATGATCTATCCGGACCCCGACGGGGCCCTGCGGCTGACGCGGAACATTTACGAGAAGCTGGCCGAAAGTCTGGAAGACATCGCCAAGGCCGTCTCCAAGGCGGGCGTTCTGTCGCACAAGGCTCTGACGGTCGCCCAGTCCATTCGTCAGCTGCGACCGATCTCGCCGGACTATTTCGCCGCTACTTCGCGATTCTCGAAGCGGTGGAGAAAGATGACATCGCGGCTTCGGTGCAGCTTCTGGAAGAGCTCTCCGGGGCGGTGGAGCGCGACATCGCCGGCAATCCACCCGTCACCGGCCGGCTGATGCCGGCGAGGGCGGTGCAGATCTCCACATGGGCGGAACTCGACGTCGGCCAGAGAGCCCGATATGCGCGATATTTCGAGGCGAACACGCAAGGGCCCCTGACGCTCGGGATGCCTGAGAGCGAGGCCGCCGAGGCGCTGCGCCAGGAAATCGGCAGGGCGTTCGAGCGCCTCGATCTTCACCTGCCCGATCTTGCCGCAGAATTGCGCAACCTCGTCACGCAGATCGTCATCTGTTCGGCCGGCGACCGCAATCCGAGCTTTGCCGGAGCCTCCACCTTCTACATCTGGGGCGCGATCTTCATGAATCCGGCGGCCTACGGACAGGGCCTGGAGGTCATCGAGGGGCTGGTGGTCGAAAGCACCCACGCTTTGCTCTACGGCCTGTCCCAGGGCAATTCGCTGCTGGGTGAGGGGGCGGCCGGCGAGGCCGGCGGCGGCGACGTCGTTCATGCCTCGTCGGTCGATGCGGTGTTTCATGCGGCCGTCGTCGCTGCCCGGCTGCACCATGTCCTGCGCCAGTTGATCGAGCGGCGCGCGCTCGACGGGGCGGAGCTGGCGCGGGCGAAGGAACTCTCCGGCCGCACCTTGCAGCGATTTACCCAGTGCAACGACGAGCTCGGCGACGAGCAACGCTTCGTGGAAGAGGGGCGGAGGGTCCTGCGCAAGACGCGTCAACTGATGCTGGGCTCGGCGGTCCAGGCTGCCTGACCTTGCTGGCGCAGCCGCGCCGCGATCTCACGATGGCGCTGGCTGTCCGGCGAGGCGGGCTGCGGTTCACCGGAGGATTAGTGCCCGTCGACATGATAGCCGACGGTCGTTGACGGTAAACATTACGTTAGGTCACTCCAAGTCGCGGTCTGCCACTCCCGTTCCGCCCATCCTGTGCTAGTATGATGAATTCGCAGTGCATGGCGGCCAGAGGACGAAGTTCCCCCAGGCTCAAGAGGCCGAGGCCGCCGCAGAAACGCAAGGGACAGTGGAAGCGGAGAATGCCCATGTGGTGGCTCAACAGATCGCGGCCGTCTGGCCCAGCCAACGAGTCAAAGGAGCCCGACCCGGCTCGTCGCCGTGTCCTCTTCGGGATCGGTGCAGCGGCCTGCGCCGTGGCCGTGGGGACGCTGCCCTTCGGCGGCGAGGCCCATGCCGCTGCGGCGGCGTCGCCGCTCGACGATCTCCTCGACCGGATCGACGGCGTCGATGCCGGCGAAGACGTGGAACTGGCTCACTATACCGGGTATCCCCACCGGCACGGCTATGATCGGCGGCCGCGCCGCCGCCGCCGCCGCCGGGCCCGGCGCAGCTGCCGCGATCCCTGGTTCCGGCGGAACAATCCGCGCACCTGCGGCGTGCCTCGCCGCCGTCGGCGGCGCCGCGGCTATGGCCGCAGCTGCTACCGCATCGGCAGCGTCACGGTCTGCGACTGAGCATCCCTGAGGGGGCCGCGAGATCCCGCCGCACAATGTTCGCTTGGAAAACCATGGGCCGCCAGCCGGCCCATGGTTCATCGTGACGCCGAATGGCGCGCTGGGTGACGCCCGCCGACGTCACGGATCGTCAGGGCCGGCCGCAGGCAGGGCTCACCGCCCGCACCGTGTTCTTGACATGTTCTCACGCGTTGATTAGCCCGGTCCCATCAGGCGCTCGCGCGCCCGGTCGACGACATGCGGGGCAGCCGTCCCGCCGGGGCAGTGGGCGCGGATGATCGGCAAACTCAAGGGAAGCATCGACGAGATCGGCGAGGATCACGTCACCGTCGACGTTCACGGCGTCGGCTACGTCGCCTATTGCGGAGCGCGGACGCTTTCGGCGATCGGCGGTCCCGGCGAGGCGGTCGTTCTCTTCATCGAGACCGTCGTGCGCGAAGACATGATCCGGCTCTACGGCTTTGCGACGGCCGCCGAGCGGGACTGGTTCCGGCTTCTCCAGACCGTGCAGGGCGTCGGCTCCAAGGTGGCGCTCGCCGTCGTCGGCACGCTGACGCCGGGCGATCTCGCCAATGCCGTGGCCCTGCAGGACAAGGCGATGGTTGCGCGCGCGCCCGGCGTCGGGCCGAAGGTCGCCGCCCGCATCGTCGCCGAACTGAAGGACCGCGCCCCGGCCTTTTCCGGCCCGGGCGCCGAGGAGAGCTTCGGCCTGAAGCGCGACATCGGCGGCGGCACGGCCTCGGCGCCGGTGGCCGATGCCGTCTCGGCGCTGACCAATCTCGGCTATTCGCGCGACCAGGCGGCCAGTGCCGTGGCCACGGCCCTGAAGGAGGCCGGGGAGGGAGCCACCAGCACGGCGCTCATCCGGCTGGGGCTGAAGGCGCTGTCGCGCTAGAGAGCCGTGCCACGGACAGGACGCACGCGGGAGGCTGATGCGGACCGCATCGACACCTCGTGCCTGCCGAGAATCGTTTCCAATCTTCGGTGGGCAGGGTGCTGCAGTGCCCGGCGATTTCGAAACGATCGGCGAGAACATCGTGGCTGTCGCACGGCTGCCGATTCTGCTATGAGACACTCATGCGCATCGATGTCATCACCTTTTCAGGCAATCGCAATTCTCGTTGCCGAGAGGCTTGTCGACGTCCGCGCGCATGATCTCACCCACCCTCGATCGTCCCCAAGCCGCTCTTCGAAGCGGCTTTTTTTTGGGAGATGGGACAGTGTTCCCGGTCATAGAGCATATCGACGACGTGCTGCCGCACATCGCGGGCGACAACGGCATCTATGTCTCGCGATATGCCACGCACGACACGATCGGCTACGGGCATCATCTCGACGAGACCTTCAACTCGGCGATGAGACGGGAATGCCGGGGGCTCAAGTTCGACAAGTCCGGACGGCTCATGGCCCCGCCCTTCCACAAATTCTTCAATCTCGGAGAACGCGAACGGGTCGAGGAAATCGACTGGTCGCGGCCACACCGGGTTTTGGAAAAGCTCGACGGGTCGATGATCCATCCGGCTCTCGTGGATGGGGGCATGGTCTTCATGACTCGAAAGGGCATCACGGCGCAGGCGATCGAGGCGGGATCCCACGCGACGGAGAGCGTGCGCGCTCTGGCACGTGATCGCCTGGCTGCGGGAAGGACCGCAATCTTCGAGTTCACCTCGCCGCACAACCGGATCGTCATCGGCTACGACAGACCGGCGCTGACGCTCCTCGCCATCCGCGACAACCTGACGGGCACCTATACCGGTTTCGAAGAGATGCAGGAGATGGCCGGCCATTTCGGTGTGGCGGTGGTCCGCAGCCATACAGTCGACGGGCCCACCGAGACGCTTCTGAACGGCGTGCGCGGACTGGCCGACATCGAAGGCTATGTCGTCGCGTTCGATGACGGTCACCGGCTGAAGCTGAAGACGCAACATTACGCGCTGCGGCACAAGACGCTCGCCGGTCTGGCGCTCGAAAAGAACGCGCTCGAATGTGTGGTGAACGACGCCATCGACGACGTGGTGCCGCTTCTCCCGCCCATGGCCGCCGAACGACTTCTTCTTTACCAGTCAAGGATCCAGACTGGGATCTCGCGTCTTGAGGCGCAGGTGGCAGAACGGCTCGAGACGTTGCGCGGCGCGGATCGCGGAACTCAGGCAAGGATCATCAACGAGACGCTGGACAAGCGTCTGCGCCCGGTCGCCTTCAAGGCACTCGACGGCAAGGGCGCGCGCAATGCCATCCTTGACATCCTTCGGTCGGCGACACACAGCCAGACGCGCATCGACGCGGTGCGGGACCTGTTCGCGATGTCGTGGGATGGCGAGGATTTCGAGATCCAGGATGGCTGAGCGTTCGAGAAGGAAAGCGATTGTCTGAGACGGACCGCCTGATCTCCGCGGACAAGCGCGGCGAGGACATCGACGCGACGCTGCGGCCGCAGCGGCTCGACGATTTCGTCGGGCAGGCCGCGGCGCGCGCCAATCTGAAGGTGTTCATCGAGGCGGCCAAGGCCCGCGGCGAGGCGCTCGACCACGTGCTGTTCGTCGGCCCGCCGGGCCTCGGCAAGACGACGCTCGCCCAGATCATGGCGAAGGAGCTCGGGGTCAACTTCCGCTCGACCTCCGGCCCGGTGATCGCCAAGGCGGGCGATCTCGCGGCGCTTCTGACCAATCTGGAAGAACGCGACGTCCTGTTCATCGACGAGATCCACCGGCTTTCGCCCGCCGTGGAGGAGATCCTCTATCCGGCGATGGAAGACTTCCAGCTCGACCTCATCATCGGCGAGGGGCCGGCGGCGCGATCGGTGAAGATCGACCTGTCGAAGTTCACCCTCGTTGCCGCCACCACGCGCATCGGCCTTTTGACGACGCCGCTGCGCGACCGCTTCGGCATTCCGGTGCGGCTGAACTTCTATACCGTCGCCGAGCTGGAGCACATCGTGACGAGGGGCGCCCGGCTGATGGGCCTGCCGATGAGCGAGGACGGCGCCAAGGAGATCGCCCGGCGCGCGCGGGGCACGCCGCGGATCGCCGGACGGCTTTTGCGGCGGGTGCGCGACTTCGCCCATGCCGAAGGCGCCGCGATCGTCGACCGGCGCGCGGCCGACGCGGCGCTGACGCGGCTCGAGGTCGACAGCCTCGGCCTCGACCAGCTCGACCGGCGCTATCTCGACCTGATCGCTCTGAATTTCGGCGGCGGCCCGGTCGGTATCGAGACCATCGCCGCGGCGCTGTCGGAGCCCCGCGACGCCATCGAGGACATCGTCGAGCCCTATCTCCTGCAGCAGGGCTTTCTGCAGCGCACCCCGCGCGGCCGGCTGCTCACCCAGCATGCCTTCCGGCATCTGGGAATGGCGGTGCCGACGAGCTATCAGGGGACCCAGGCGACGCTGTTCGAAGAAGGCGGCGAAGACTGACGCTCGGCGGGCGGACGTGTCAGCGTCCTTCCGCGACCGGTGACGTGCCGGTGCCCTTGCCCCTGCACAGGTGAAGAAATGAATGCGGCTCAACCGCCGCGCCCGCCAAGAGCCATCGCCGGAAGCTCCACCGCATTCGGGCGGATGGCGGCTCCCGAGGTCGCTCGCAAATCTGGAACGAGAGTGATGAGCGAACTCCCCGCGTGCCCGCAATGCCAGTCACCGCATGTCTACGAGGATGGCGGCCTGCTGATCTGTCCGGAATGCGGGCAGGAGTGGGCGCCCGGCGCGGATACCGGCGAGGGCGGCCGCGAATTTCGTGACGCCAACGGCAACCTCCTGTCCGATGGCGACACCGTCACGGTGATCAAGGACCTGAAGATCAAGGGCACCTCGCAGGTGGTCAAGGTCGGCACCAAGGTGAAGAACATTCGCCTGGTGGAAGGCGATCACGACATCGACTGCAAGATCGACGGGGTCGGCGCGATGAAGCTCAAGTCGGAATTCGTCCGCAAGATCTGAGAGCGATCCTGCCGGCTCAGGCGCGATCCAGGATGCGGGCTGCTGCCGTCTCGACGGTCGAGAGCGACGCGCCGGACAGCGCCTCGCGCGCAAGTTCGAGGAAGCGCCTCGCCTGCAGATGCACGGCGCGGCGTTGCTCGTCCGTCCGGCAGGCCGGCAGGAGTTCCGTGAGGCAGGTCAGGAAATGTTCGCCGGCGATCATGTCCGAGGCGGCATACTGGCGAACGTGGCCGAAGGCGATCTCGATGAAGCTGGCGAAGTCGCCGGCCTCGATGATCGCCCGCAGCTTGCCATCGTCGTCGACAATATAGGGATCACCGGAAGTCCTGCCCGCGATCGCGGCCATCGCGGCCTTCAGCCAGTCGAGGCAGGTGATCGCCGTATAGGGGTCGTTGACGCCGGGCGAGAGCGCCCGGCTGGCGATCTCGACGAGTTCGTCGAAGAGGAACTCGATGTCCTGGCGCGGACTGCGGCTGTTGCCCGCGGCGATCGAGGCGAGCAGCCGGTCGCGGATGTCGTCGCCGCAGCGCTCGGCGGGCCACACCTGGAACAGCGTCCGCCCCTCATGGACGAAGATGCCGGGACTGCAGGTGAGGCGGACGACGACATCGGCCGATTTCGCCGCGTCGATCAGGGATTCGCGATCGATGATCTGCAGATAGCCGACCCGGTCCGAGGCGATCTCGCCGAAGGGCGGCGTCCCCTCTTCGTCGGCGGCTCCGCACCGCTCCCAGTCGACCCTGTCGCCGGCGCGCCCACCCTCCTCGCTGCGGAAACAGGGCGGTACCTGCCAGCGGACATTCTCGTGCTCCTCCTTGCTGCGGGAGGGCTCGGCGGGAAATTCCTCGTCGATCCGCTTCAGCAGCCCGAGGCCGATCCCGGCGACGACGTTGGAGATGTGGATGTTCGAGGGCACGTGGTGGATGAAGTAGATGAGGACGCCGATCGAGACGATGGCGAGGATGATCGCGCCGAAGATCGCCAGATTCGGCACGAACATCGGGCCGAAGCCGTCGTCGGTGCCGCCGTCGCGCACGGCCCGCAGCACCAGCATTGTGTAGACGAAGGTGGCGACGAAGACGCCGAGGGTGATCTGGTTGCCCCGGTCGTTCATGAAGTTCGTCAGGAGCCGGGGGCCGAAGCTGCCGGAGGCGAAGACCACGGCCGCCATAGTGACGGAGAACACCGTGCCGGCGACGCCGATCATCGAGCCGCCTACGGCCGAGAGGATGGCCCGCGCTCCGTCGGGCTGGGTGGCATAGAGGAAGGGACTGGTTCCGAGCGCGTCGTTCGGCACGAGGCTGTCGAGTTCGATCAGCACGAAGGCGAGGACCGCGGCGGCGATCGCCATGATCGAGGGAATGAACCAGTAACTCGCGATGATCCGCTCGTAATACTGCAGGACAAGTGCGCGCATCGGTTTCCTTCTGGAGCCCCTGGCTCGAGCCATTGTCACGAGCTTCGGCTGGAAAGCGGCATCTATGGGAGCCGCGCCAGTAAGCCAGAGTAGAGGGCGTCTCGCCGCGCTGGGCGGGATCAGATGCGCGGACAAAAAAAGCGGGCCGGAGAACCGGCCCGCCAGCATTTCCTGGGGTCGCGAGGCGGGGCTATTCCGCCGCAGCTCACATCGACGAGCCGAGGTCGACCTTGAAGAACAGCGTCTCGCCGGAGGAGTCGTCGACGCCGTCGTTGTCGGTCACGGCATAGGCAGTGCCGTCACTGGCGAAGGTGAAGCCTTCGATCTTGTCGACGACATAGCCGCCGGTCGCCTTCAGGTCGGGGAGGAAGTCGTGGACTTCTTCCTTCGTCACCGTCGGGAGTTCCGAGCCGATCGCGCCGGGCGTCACGCCGTCCAGCGAGACCTTGAAGAGCTTCTTTTCCTTTGCCGCCGAACCGATCTGGTTGTCGCGCTCGAGAATGTAGAGCGCGCCGTCATGGGCGGTGATTTCCGACAGGCCGACCCAGCCTTTCTCGGCCGCGTCGAGCGGATAGCGCACCGCGCTCCATTCCTTGGAGGCCGGCTCGTAGGAGAGCAGCTTCACGGTCCCTTTCGGGTCGTCCTTCCACTCGCGCTGGATGGCGATCCAGAGGCGGTCGCCGTCCATCGTGATGCCCTCGGCGCCGAACCGCGTCGACTGGTCGGTCAACTCCTTCGGCATAGGCACGGCTTCCTGAATGACGCCCCTGCCGTCGACATGCAGGATCTGGTGGGGGATTTCCTTTTCGGGATTGCCTTCGCTGGCCAGCCAGAAGCCGCCCTGGCCGTCGGCGGTGATGCCTTCGAGGTCGAGCGACTTGGCCGGCTCGCCGTCCTTCGTCACGATCATCGCGTCGGTGATCGTCGCCGGCGTCGATGAGGCGTCGATCGTGAAAATCCGCGGCTGGTTCTTGTAGAAGGAATCCGACACCGCATAAAGCTTGCTGGCATCTTCCGGGGCGCCGGCAAGGCCCGAGAGAGCGCCCCATCCGACGGGCAGGCCGTCCTTGTCAGCTGAGACGATCATCGGGTAGGAGGGCGTGCCCTCGGCCCGCTCGTAGAGCATCACGTGGCTGCGCGCGCCGCCGTCCTCGAAGAGGTCCGCTTCGTTGGCCGTGACGAGAAGATTGCGCGAAGGGATGGCGACGGCGCCCTCCGGAGCAATGCCCGACGGCAGCAGCTGGACGAATTTCGGCTCGCCTTCTGCGCTGACGTCGTAGACGCCGACGGTCGAGCCGCGCTCGGACAGGACGAAGGCATAGGTCGTCTCGCCGAAGGTCGCGACTTCGAGGCCTTCCGGCTCGATGCCCTTGGCGTCGGAGCGCTTGTCCGGATAATGGCCGGCGCGAATGAGCTCGTACTCGTAGGACGGGCCGCTCTCGTAAGCGACTGTGCCATCCTTGTTCCATACGGTGAACGAGCGCGAGCCGCCCTTATAGTCGCCCTCGTTGGCTGTGATCAGCCGGTCGTCGTCGATCCACTGGATGGCGTCGGGTTCGCGCCGGCGGCCGTCCTGCGAGTCGGTGAGCTTGATCTCGCCATTGTCGTCGGCATCGATGTTCTTCAGGTCGACGGTGCCGGCGGAGAAATGGCTCGTCACCTTGCCGGTCGCCGCGTCGACGATGGCGATGGCGTTGTTTTCCTGCAGCGTGACGGCGATTTCGTTCTTCGAGTTGAAGTCGACGAATTCCGGCTCGGGATCGTCGCCGCCAATCTCGGAGAGACCGGTCATCTCGACCTTCTTCATCGTCGCGCAGTCCGGCGCGCCGTCGGTGAGGTCGAAGATCGTGACGTAGCCGGCCGGAAGCTGGGGCAGGGCGCCGTCGTTCAGGTCCTCGTCGCGCTCGTTCTCGATGGCGATGGCGACGAACTTGCCGTCCTTGGAAACCGCGACCGAATCGGGCTGGCCACCGAGATCGCAGGAGGCGATCTCGGTCTTGTCGGAGACGCTGACCGCGGCGAGGCGACCCGACGGGTTGGTGAAGCTCTCCGAGGTGTTGACGCCGACGAGGACGTCCGGTCCGGCGACGGCGACCGAGGTCGGCTCGCCGGAAAGATTGATGAAGCCGGCGGGCTTGGGCGACTTCGGATCGGTGATGTCGATCATGCCGATGCCGCCTGCGGGGCTGTCGGAATAGATCAGCGTGTTGCCGTCCTGGCTTGCCGTGATGATCTCCGAAGAGGTCTCGGTGCCAGGATCGACATCGGCCGGCAGGTTGCTCGCCACCGGAAACGATGCGATGCGGTTGAACACCGGCTCGGCGTTGGCGGCGCCGGCGGTGGACAGGATGGTCGTGGCGAAAAGCGCGGCGATGACGTGACGCGGCATGGTGCCTCCCGGAGTTCATGGGGTTGCGGATGCGTCGTTCTGCCCGACGGTGCATGACACTGCGATGACACTGTTTCACCGGACTTTCGCCCAGATCCTCAGACTGATGCCAAGGCCATGATCGGACAGACGAATAATTCCACGGACGGACGGACGAGCGGCGATCTGGCCGGATGGCTGACCGCGGACGGCCATCGCCTCGACGTGCGCGTTTATTTCGAGGACACGGATTTTTCCGGCGTCGTCTACCACGCCCGCTATCTGCATTTCCTGGAGCGCGGGCGGTCGGACTTTTTGCGGCTGAAGGGGATCGGCCACCGGGAACTGATGAGCGGCGACTTCGGCGCGCCCATGGCCTTCGCGGTCCGCCGGATGGAGCTCGACTTCCTGCGTCCGGCGCGGATCGACGACGTCCTGACGGTGACGACGAAGACCCGTCAGCTCGGCGGCGCCCGCATCCTGCTCGACCAGACGATCGCGCGGGATGGCGAGCTGCTACTCGAGGCAAACGTCAAGGTCGCGGTCATCTCGCCCGATGGCAAGCCGATGCGGATGCCGGCGCGGGTGCTCGAGGTTCTGGCGCCGTCCGCTCCTGCCTGAGCGCCGATCCGGTTCCGATCGGGCATCGCCAGCGCGGCAGCCGACATGAGGCCTGCCGTAACCGCCTGTTAACCATGGCGGGTCCAGAACAGGAAACGGCGGATTTGAGTCGATTTCGCCATGCTTTCACCGGAATCCATTGTGAAAGCGGGGGTGGGGGATACGGTTCGCTCAGATGCATCGCTGTTGCATGAGAGGGCCGCATGAGGATCGGGATATCCGGAACGTGTCGGTCGCGCCGGGAGGATCTCGACGGGCGGAACGTCTTCTGCCGCAGCACGCAACGGACGTGGATGGAAATTGGTGTGCCGGGCAGGACGGGACGGTTCTGCTGCCGGCGTTCGGTTGTTTTGGGGGCTTGATCTTAAATGGACGGGCAAATCGCTCAGGAAGCGCTGTCGGCTGCAGGATCGGTGTCCCTTTGGGAGCTGTTCTGGCAGGCGGGCTTGATCGTCAAACTGGTGATGATCGGCCTGCTCTTCGCCTCGATCTGGTCCTGGGCGATCATCATCGACAAGACCATGCGCTTCGGCGCCTTTCGTCGGCAGCTGAACAAGTTCGAGAGCCATTTCTGGTCCGGGCAGTCGCTGGAGGAGCTCTATCACACGCTCTCCGAGCGCCGGACATCCGGCATGGGAGCGCTGTTCGTGGCTGCAATGCGCGAGTGGAAGAAGTCGTTCGAGAAGGGCGCCCGGTCGCCGATCGGCCTGCAGGCGCGTATCGAGAAGGCAATGGACGTGACGCTCGCCCGGGAGATGGACAGCCTGGAATCGCGGCTCGGTTTCCTCGCCACCGTCGGATCGGCGGCGCCCTTCGTCGGCCTGTTCGGCACGGTCGTCGGCATCATGACCTCGTTCCAGGCGATCGCCGGATCCCAGCAGACGAGCCTTGCCGTCGTCGCACCCGGCATCGCCGAGGCGCTGCTGGCGACGGCCATCGGCCTCGTTGCGGCGATCCCCGCGGTCATCGCCTACAACAAGCTGTCGGCCGATGCGGGAAAGTTGGGCATGCGCCTGGAAGCCTTCGCCGATGAGTTTTCCGCCATCCTGTCGCGGCAGATCGACGAGAAGCTCACGCAGCAGCGCTGAGGCTCGGTCGGCGCGTCGTCGCCGCATTGGACACGAGGGTCGCTTTCGCAAGAGGCCCGCATTCGAGGGATTGAGCCATGGGAATGTCGGTCGGCAGTTCCGGCGCCAGGCGCACGCGGCGGGGACGTTCGCGCAGGGCCCCGATGAGCGAGATCAACGTCACGCCGATGGTCGACGTGATGCTCGTGCTCCTGATCATCTTCATGGTGGCGGCCCCGATGCTGACCGTCGGCGTGCCGATCGAGCTGCCGAAGACGCAGGCGAAAGCGATGAATTCGGAATCGCAGCCGATCACCATTTCGGTCGATTCCGACGGCAAGGTCTTCATCAACGAGACCGAGATCTCCGTCGAGGAGGTCGTGCCCAAGCTCGAGCAGATCGCCGAGACGGGCTACCAGGAACGGATCTTCGTCAAGGGCGACCGCTCGGCCGACTACGGCACGGTGATGCGGGTGATGGGCCGCATCTCGGCGGCCGGATTCAAGAACATCGGTCTCGTGACCGACCAGGAACCCCAGGCGTGAGCTGCGCGAGCCCCAGATGAAATCCGGCGTCGTCGTCTCTGCTGTCCTGCACACCGCGGTCCTCACCTGGGGCCTGTGGGCCTTGGGCGCGCCTGAACCTCTGCAGGTGGCGGCCGTCGATTCGCTCCCGGTCGAACTGGTGCCGGTGGAGGAATATTCGCAGTCGCTGATCGGCAAGAAGGACGCCCCGGTCACCGAGACGCCAGCGCCCGAGCCGACCAGCCGGCCCGAGAACGCGGAGCCGGCGCAGAACGTCGGCGACAACTCCGTCGACCTGGAGACGCCTCCGACCCCGATCGAGCGGGAACGGGCGAGCGAGCAGACCGCAGCGCCCGCCGCTTCGGAACCGCCGCCGTCGCCCGAGCCGTCGCCCGAGCCCGAGCCGGTTCCCGAGGCCGTTCCGACGCCGCGGCCCGAGCCCGCGCCGCAGCCGCAGGAAACCGCGCAGCCGGCAGAGCCCGCACCGGCCGAGCCCGCGCCGCAGGAGGCCGATCCGATCGAGGAGGCCATCGCGACGGCGGAGCCGGAGCCGCAGCCCGATCCCGAACCCGCCGAGACGCCTAAGCCGCCCGAGCCGCAAGTCGCCTCTCTGCCGGATGCCGGACCCGTTCCCCAGGCTCGGCCCGCGGCGCCGCGCCCGCAGCCGAGCGAGGCGAAAAAGCCGGAGAAGCCGGTCGACAAGCCGCGCCAGCAGGCCTCGCAGGACAGCGACTTCGATCCCGACAAGATCGCGGCCCTTCTCAACAAGGAGAAGTCGGCGGGCGGCGGGGCGCGGCGTTCGCAGCAGCAGGCCTCGCTCGGCGGCGACAGGAAGACCGGTGCCAAGCTATCCCAGAGCGAGCTCGACGCGTTGCGCGGGCAGGTCAGCCAGTGCTGGTCGCCGCCGGCAGGCGTTTCCGAGGCGGGCTCGCTGCGGGTGACGATCCGCATGCGCCTCGATCCGTCCGGCGGCCTTGAAGGGCGGCCGGAGATCGTCGACGGCGGCAGCGGCTCGGCCATCGAGCGGGCCGCGGCCGAGGCGGCGCTGCGGGCGGTGATGCGCTGTGCGCCCTACACGCTGCCGGCGGAGAAATACGACACGTGGTCGGAAGTTTTGTTGAACTTCGATCCCAGCCAGATGCTCTGATCCGGGCCGGCACGAGACATCGCCATCAAATTTCCCGAAAGAAACCTACTAAGGGCGACGGGGAATGGACAGGCCGGCTCGTGAGCCGGACCCGGGGGACCGGTTCGGATGCGAGGGCCGGCGGGAAGAACGGCTCGCCGGATCGCGCGGCAGGCTTGTCCGACATCGAACATCAAGGCCGCCGGACAGGCGGCGACGCGGCCGCTCAAGAGGGGAAGTTCCGCCCATGCATATGAATCTCAGGCGCCTCTGCGCGGCCGTTCTGGTGTTCGCCGGCGTCTTCGCCGCGGCGACGCCGGCCTCGGCCGTCGTCGAGCTCGACATCACCCAGGGCAACGTCCAGCCGCTGCCCATCGCCATCACCGACTTCCAGTCGCAGGACGGCCTCGGCAAGAAGATCTCCGACGTGGTGTCGGCCGATCTGAAGCGCTCCGGCCTGTTCGCGCCGATCAGCCCGGCGGCCTTCATCCAGAAGGGCCTCGGCCCGGACGTCAGCCCGAATTTCCAGGACTGGACGGTGATCAACGCCCAGGCCCTCGTCGTCGGCCGGGTCTCGCCGGAAGCGGATGGCCGCCTGCGCGTCGAGTTCCGCCTGTGGGACACCGTCGCCGGCCAGCAGCTCGACGGCCAGCAGTTCTACACCAACCCCGACAACTGGCGGCGCGTCGGCCATATCATCGCCGATGCGATCTACGAGCGCGTCACCGGCGAGAAGGGCTACTTCGACAGCCGCGTCGTCTTCGTCGCCGAGAGCGGCGACAAGGTGAACCGGGTCAAGCGCCTTGCGATCATGGATCAGGACGGCGCGAATGTGCGCTACCTGACCGACGGCAGCGATCTCGTCCTGACGCCGCGCTTCTCGCCGAACCGCCAGGAGGTGACCTACATGTCCTTCGGCAACGGCGAGCCGCGGGTCTATCTCCTGCAGCTCGAGACCGGCCAGCGTGAGATCGTCGGCAACTTCCCCGGCATGACCTTCTCGCCGCGCTTCTCGCCGGACGGGCAGAAGGTCATCATGAGCCTGCAGCAGAACGGCAACGCCAACATCTACGCGATGGACCTGCGCTCGCGGGCGACGACGCGGCTGACCTCCACCAATGCCATCGACACCTCGCCGTCCTTCTCGCCGGACGGGACGCGCATCGTCTTCGAGTCCGATCGCGGCGGGCGCCAGCAGCTCTATACGATGGGAGCCGACGGCTCGAACCAGCAGCGCATCTCCTTCGGCGACGGCACCTATTCGACGCCGGTCTGGTCGCCCCGCGGCGATCTCATCGCCTTCACCAAGCAGACCGGCGGCCAGTTCCAGATCGGCGTGATGCGGCCGGACGGTTCGGGCGAGCGGATTCTGACCTCGGGCTTCCACAACGAGGGCCCGACCTGGGCCCCGAACGGCAGGGTGCTGATGTATTTCGGCGACCAGAAGGGCTCCGGCGGTCCGCAGCTCCGCTCGATCGACCTCACCGGCTACAACGAGCAGGTCGTTCCGACGCCCGGCTACGCTTCCGATCCGGCCTGGTCGCCGCTGCTCGACTGAGGCGTGACCCCGCTCGCGGGCGGGAGGCGGTGGCATACGGGCTGCCGCGGGGCCCGACGCGGCCGTCGCGTGATCGAGGCGATCCCGCCGCTTGTGACTTTCATGCCCTCAGCCCGGCGCAAGGCTGGGGGCATAAGTCTTTCGGATGTTGCAGGAACGCCTCAGCCTTCCTGGAAACCGCCGCTTGTCGGCCGAAAATCCCAGCGTCCGCCGAATCTGCCAAACCGTCGCCGCGGCAGTGCGGGACAGTTCGTTTTTACCGGTCGTTAAGCTTGGACATGGTAGTCCGTCGGTAACGAGAATACCTTTAATTTTAAGGAGTTCGCCATGCCGAGCATGGTCTCTCACCGCAAGGGCCACATCGCCATCGCGCTTCTGGCGGGCCTCCTCGTCGCCGGTTGTGCGAGCAAGAAGGATGGGCTGCCCGACAGTGCCGCAGGTCTCGGCCTCGGCGGCGCAAACGGCATCGGCGGTGCCGGCAACGTCACGCCGGGCTCGCCCCAGGACTTCACGGTCAATGTCGGCGACCGGATCTTCTTCACGACGGATTCATCCGACATCAATGCTCAGGCGCAGCAGACGCTGCAGCGCCAGGCGCAGTGGCTGAACCAGAACGGCCAGTATGCGATCACCATCGAGGGCCATGCCGACGAGCGCGGCACCCGCGAGTACAACCTCGCCCTCGGCGCACGTCGCGCCTCGGCGACCCGCGACTACCTCTCCTCGCTCGGCGTCTCGTCGAACCGCATGCGCACCATCTCCTACGGCAAGGAGCGGCCGGTCGCCGTCTGCGACGACATCTCCTGCTGGTCGCAGAACCGCCGCGCCGTCACCGTCCTCGGCGGCCCGTCGAGCTGACGCCTCGCGCGGCGTCCGGTCGTCTCGGCGGGGTGAGCGTTCCGCCGGGCAGACCCGTCGCCGCGGCGATGCCTGAGCAGGACCGCGACCGGCGGTTCGAGATTGCGCCCGAGGTGCCGCCCATCGTCCCGCCCGGTCCTGCCGGGCGGGATTCCTTCCGGACGATAAGCGAACCGTCAAAATTTGGCCGAACTCGCTCGCTCCAAGCTTGCCTTGCGATATCCAGCCGCATCAGACTGTCCTTCCCGCCTGGCGAACGCCTCGGGAAGCGGCAGGCGTTCGCGATGGTGACGACACGCTTCGATGGAGCGGGCGAGGGGAACGAATGGTGACGACAGTGAAGATGCTCCGCCGCGGCCTTGCAGCCGCCGGAATGCTTGCGATGGCGATGCCGCCCGCGGCTTCCGCCTTCGAGTTGCCCGGCATTTTCGGCAGCTCCGAGACGAGACCCGCCTTGGCTGCGCCCGGGGACGGAATTCCTGCCGATGTGGCGCAGGATGCGGCGCGGGAGCGTGACCAGCGGCCGGTCCTGATGGCGCAGTCCGGCGACGTCGTCGTGCGGATCAACCAGCTCGAGGAAGAGGTCCGGCGCCTCAACGGCCGCGTCGAGGAACTGAGCTTCCAGCTTCTCCAGGCGCAGGAGGACATGCGCAAGTACCGCGAGGATTCCGAGTTCCGCTTCCAGCAGATCGAGGGCGGCGGTGGGACAGCTCCCTCTTCGTCGAACTCCGGCGAGCGCCGCGGTGACGCAGCGCCCTCCGGCACCTCGGGGTCTTCGGCCAGCGCATCGGGCAGCGGCAGCGGCGACGACACGATCGGCAATCTCCTCACCGACGGGCTCGACACCTCTTCGCTCGGTGGCTCCGCGCCGGCGGACGCCGGAGCGAGCTCCGGCGGATCAGCCTCCGACTCATCGACGGTCGCGAGCATCAAGGCGGAGGGTCCGCGGGACATGTACAACCTCGCCTACAACTATCTCCTCGCCGGCGACTACCAGAAGGCCGAGCAGTCGTTTCGCCAGTATTCGCAGACCTATCCGAGCGCGAAGGACGCGCCGGATGCCGAATACTGGCTCGGCGAAAGCCTCTACCAGCAGAAGAAGTTCGCCGATGCGGCGGAGGTCTTCCTCGACGCCCAGAAGTCGCATCCCAAGAGCGGCAAGGCACCGGACATGATGCTGAAGCTCGGCATGTCGCTCGCCAAGCTGAACAACCGCGATACGGCCTGCGTGACCTACAAGGAAGTCGCCCGCCGCTATCCGCAGATGAGCGACAACGTCCGGCGCAAGCTCAAGGACGAGGAGAAGGCGGCGAGCTGCTGATCGCCCCGACGCCCGGATCCGGGACGGATCCCGGCAAAGACCGCGCCGCAGGAGGCTCGCCCGCATTCGACCCCGTGCTCCTCGACGCCTTCGGCGCCGCGATCGGCGAGGCCGCCCGGCGGCTCGACCAACCCGGTGGCATCCTGCTTGCCGTCTCCGGCGGCCCCGACTCCCTGGCGCTGCTTCTGGCCGCCGTCGCCTGGCGACGGACCGCCGGCTCTTCCCATTTGCCCATCCACGTCGCCACCGTCGATCATCGGCTAAGGCGGGAATCCGCCGCAGAGGCGCGGTTCGTCGCGGCGCTTTCGGCGCAGCACGGCCTTTCCCACGCGACGCTGCCCTGGGGCGAGCCGGACGTCCGAGGCAATCTGTCGGCTCGTGCCCGCGAGGCTCGCTACGGGATGCTGCTCTCCCATGCGAGACGGCACGATCTCGGCCTCGTTCTCGCCGCCCATCACTGTGACGACGACGTTGAGACCCATCTCATGCGCCGGAGCAGCGGCGCCGACCTGCTGACCGCTGCGGGCATGCGGCGGCTGCGCTGGCTTGGTCCCGACGTGCTTCTCGGACGCCCCTTCCTCGACCTTTCCCGCGACCGGCTCGCCGTGGCCGTCGCGGCCGAGGGCATCACGGCGGTCGATGACCCTTCCAACCGCGACCAGCGCTATCATCGCGCCCGCATTCGCCTCGCGCTGGCGGCCGAGCCGCGGCAGTACAGCCAAGCACAGCGCGATCTGGCCCGCTGCAAGGCGGCGAGGGACAGGGGCGAGCAGGCGCTCGCCGATGCGCTCGCGCAGCTCGAAGCGACGGAGCGCCTGCATTTTGCGGAAGACGGAGCGATCGTCGTCGAGCGCTCGGTGTTCGCCGAGATGTCCGGACGCTGCGCGGCCCATCTCGTGTCCCGCGCCGTCGTGGCGGCGGGGGCAGGCACGGCGCCGCCCTCCGGCAATGCCGTGCGCGAGGTTCTGGGCCGGCTGCAACCCGGCGGAGCGGAGCAGGGCGTACGCTCCCTCGGCGGCGCGCTCCTCGCGATCACATCGACGCAAGCCGTCTTCATGCGCGAATACGGGCGCTCCGGCATCGCGGCCGTATCCCTGGCGGAAACAACGCGCATGCGGGGGGAACCGGGCATGGGATGGCCCGCCGTCTTCGACCGCCGCTTCGTCCTCGATGTCGGTCCGTGGCGGGAAATCGCGGGGACGAGGCTCGTGCCGCTCGGCTCGCTGGGGCTCGGCGGGCACCGGAGCCGATGCCTGCCGGTGCTGCTCGACGCGGCCGGTCGCCCGCATGCCGCAATGGGCGCCGCCGCGATGCGGCTCGGACGCGACGTCGCAGCCCTCGATTTCAAGCTTCTCACGCCCCATCTTCTGAAACGCGACCTGCCGCCGCCGACATGCCTAATCTCTCCACAACCATGATCAAAGGCTCGCCCCGCTTTTTGCCGCAAATTCCCGTCAGTGTGTTGGCATCGGGCGCAGCAACACTTATCTTCACGGGGTTCGCGACGCGGGCCCGTCCGCCGACTCAGGAAGAGTGATGAACCAGAACTTTCGAAACTTCGCGCTGTGGGCGATCATCGCCCTGCTCTTGATCGCGCTCTTCCAGCTGTTTTCGAACGGCACGCAGACCGGCAACGCGCGCGAGATTCCCTATTCGCTCTTCCTTTCGGACGTCGAGAGCGGCCGGATCCAGTCGGTCAACATCCAGGGCCAGCGGATTTCCGGCAAGTACGGCGACAGCGCGACCACCTTCCAGACCTACGCACCGGAAGATCCGCAGCTGGTCTCGCGGCTGGAAAACAAGAACGTCCAGATCAACGCCAGCCCGCCGGGCGACAACTCGAACCCGATCTGGTCGATGCTGTTGTCCTTCGGTCCGATCCTCCTGATCCTCGCCGTCTGGATTTTCCTGATGCGCCAGATGCAGGGCGGGGCCGGCGGCAAGGCGATGGGCTTCGGCAAGTCCAAGGCCAAGCTCCTGACCGAGGCCCATGGCCGCGTCACCTTCGGCGATGTCGCCGGCGTCGACGAGGCCAAGGAAGACCTGGAAGAGATCGTCGAGTTCCTGCGCGAGCCGCAGAAGTTCCAGCGCCTGGGCGGCAAGATCCCGCGCGGCGTGCTGCTCGTCGGCCCTCCGGGTACCGGCAAGACACTGCTGGCGCGCTCGGTCGCCGGTGAGGCGAACGTGCCGTTCTTCACCATTTCGGGATCGGACTTCGTCGAGATGTTCGTCGGCGTCGGCGCCAGCCGCGTGCGCGACATGTTCGAGCAGGCCAAGAAGAACGCGCCCTGCATCATCTTCATCGACGAAATCGACGCCGTCGGTCGCCATCGTGGCGCCGGTCTTGGCGGCGGCAATGACGAGCGCGAGCAGACGCTGAACCAGCTGCTGGTCGAGATGGACGGTTTCGAGGCGAACGAGGGCATCATCCTGATTGCCGCGACCAACCGGCCGGACGTTCTTGATCCTGCGCTGCTGCGCCCCGGCCGTTTCGACCGTCAGGTCGTCGTGCCGAACCCGGATTTCACCGGCCGCGAGAAGATCCTCAAGGTCCATGTCCGCAATGTGCCGCTGGCGCCGAATGTCGACCTGAAGACGATCGCTCGCGGGACACCCGGGTTCTCCGGCGCGGATCTGGCCAACCTCGTCAACGAGGCGGCGCTGATGGCGGCGCGTCGTTCCAAGCGCCTCGTCACCATGCTGGAATTCGAGGATGCCAAGGACAAGGTCATGATGGGCGCCGAGCGCCGGTCCATGGCCATGACCGAGGAAGAGAAGAAGCTGACGGCCTATCACGAGGCCGGCCACGCCCTCGTCGGCATCCACGAGCCGTTCAACGACCCGCTCCACAAGGTCACGATCATTCCGCGCGGCCGCGCCCTCGGCGTGACCATGAACCTGCCGGAGCGCGATCGCTACGGCATGCGCAAGAACGAGATGGAAGCCCGTCTCGCGATGATCTTCGGCGGCCGGGCCGCCGAGGAGATCATCTACGGCCTCGATAACGTCACGACGGGTGCCTCCAACGACATCCAGCAGGCCACCAACATGGCCCGCGCCATGGTCATGGAATACGGCATGAGCGACAAGCTCGGCCGCCTGCGCTACAAGCAGAACCAGGACGAGGTGTTCCTCGGCCATTCGGTCGCCCAGCAGCAGAACATGTCGGAGGAGACGGCGCGGCTGATCGACTCCGAGGTCCGGCAGATCATCGAGACCGCCGAGAACAAGGCTCGCAAGATCCTGACCGACCACATTGACGAGTTGCATCTGGTCGCCAAGGCGCTGCTCGAATACGAGACGCTGTCCGGGGACGAGGTTCACGATCTTCTGGCGGGCCGCCCGCTCACCCGCGATATGGGCGACGACACGCCGCCCTCGCGGGGATCGGCGGTGCCCAAGGCCGGATCACAGCGGCCGGCGCGTGGCGACGGGCTCGAGCCCCAGCCGACCTGAGCCCCACAGGCTTCCAGAACCATCGAAAAAGGCGGCCCGAGGGTCGCCTTTTCTTTGCCGGGGGCTTAACCCTGCCAGCAGCAATCCCCGGAATCAGCGTTGATCCGATCGTCCCATGGGGGCATGGAAGGATCGGCAGGCACACGCCCAGAGCGCGCAGCGGGGATGGTTCGCTTCGGGCAGAGGCCCGGACATGGGCTTGGTCCGGCCGGACGCCCGGCCGGCGCATCGATCGAACGAGTGAGGAACTGATGGCCAAGAGCTACTTCGGGACCGACGGCATCCGCGGCACCGCCAATCGCCATCCGATGACCGCCGAGGTCGCGATGAAGGTCGGCATGGCGGCCGGCATCGTCTTCCGGCGCGGCAATCACCGCCATCGGGTGGTCATCGGCAAGGACACGAGGCGCTCGAGCTACATGATCGAGAACGCCATGGTCGCCGGCTTCACCGCCGCCGGCGTCGACGTGTTCCTGCTCGGACCGATGCCGACGCCCGCCGTCGCCATGCTCACCCGCTCCCTGCGGGCCGACATCGGCGTGATGATCTCGGCCTCGCACAACCCGTTCGAGGACAACGGCATCAAGTTGTTCGGCCCGGATGGCTACAAGCTTTCCGACGACATCGAGGCGGCGATCGCCTCGCTGATCGACGAGGACCTCGCCTCGCGGATGCCCACGGGCGCCGAGATCGGCCGGGCCAAGCGCGTCGACGGCGACATCTACCGCTACATCGAATTCGCCAAGCGCACCCTGCCGCGGGAGCTCTCGCTCGACGGCATGCGGATCGCCATCGACTGCGCCAACGGCGCCGGCTACCGCGTCGCGCCGGAGGTCCTGTGGGAGCTCGGCGCGGAGATCGTCAAGATCGGCGTCGAGCCGGACGGCGTCAACATCAACCGCGATTGCGGCTCGACCGCACCCGGCGCCCTGATCGCCAAGGTGCGGGAGGTGCGGGCCGACATCGGCATTGCCCTCGACGGCGACGCCGACCGGGTGCTGATCGTCGACGAGCGGGGCGACATCGTCGATGGCGACCAGCTGATGGCCGTGATTGCCGAGAGCTGGGCCGACGACGGCCGCCTCGCCGCCGGCGGTATCGTCGCGACGATCATGTCCAATCTCGGCCTCGAGCGCTTTCTCGAGGCCAAGCAGCTGCAGCTCGCCAGGACCAAGGTCGGCGACCGCTACGTCGTCGAGCACATGCGCCAGCACGGCTACAATGTCGGCGGCGAGCAGTCGGGCCACATCATCCTGTCGGATTTCGCCACGACCGGTGACGGGCTCGTCTCCGCCCTGCAGATCCTTGCCGTGGTTCGGCGCAAGGGCGGCCCGGTGTCCGAGATCTGCCGGCGCTTCGAGCCGGTGCCCCAGGTGTTGAAGAACGTGCGGTTCCGCAACGGGGAGCCGCTGCAGCAGGATCTCGTGCAGGATGCCATCGCCAAGGGCCGTGACCGGCTCGGCAACGCCGGACGGCTGGTGATCCGGCCCTCTGGAACCGAACCGCTGATCCGGGTGATGGCGGAAGGCGACGATGCCGGGCTCGTCAATGCCGTGGTGGACGACATCGTGGGCGCGCTGCACCGGGCGGCTGGCTGACCGCGGGCCGCCGCGGCTCGCGCCTCGTGTGGGGGAGGGCTCGCGCTGTCGCACCCCGACGCGAAACCCTGATTGGACGATCTTGGCCGCACGGCTGCGCCGCAACGGAATCTCGGCGCATGCCCAAGCATTTATAGTAAGCAGATCGTCACTATAAACGATCCGTTAACCATCTCCGTTTACCGTCTTCGTCGAGGTCACCAACGCGGTGACGCCCTTCGCACCGACCTCAACGGAGACGACAACCATGAAGAAGCTGCTTTTGACGACCGTCGCCGTGCTCGGTGCATGGTCGCCCCTCGCGCCGACAGCCAACGCCGCCGACATCATCGAAGAGCCGGTCTATGTGACGCCGCCGGCCCCGACACCGGTCGTCCAGACGTCCGGCTGGTACCTGCGCGGCGACATCGGCTATAACTTCAAGTCGAAGAGCGACGGCCACTGGGACTTCTACAACATCATCTATCCGGGCGTGGACGATTCCCACCGCTACGATGAGCTGAACCTCAAGAATTCCGCCAATTTCGGCGCCGGCGTCGGCTACCGGGTCAACGACTATTTCCGCCTCGACGCGACGGCGGACTATTTCCGTGCCGACGCCGAAGGTCGGACCGCATGCCCCTACCAGATCAAGAACGATGCCAACCACGGTCTCGGCGGCGATCCGGACGCGGAATGCAACTATGACGACACGTCCAAGGCGTCGATCTGGACGATCATGGCCAACGCCTATGTCGACGTCGGCACCTATGGCCGCATCACGCCTTACATCGGCGCCGGCATCGGCGCGGCGCATGTCAGCTATTCCGACTCCAGCACCACCGAAAACTGCCCCGAATGCGTGGCGACGTGGGTGCCGTACGAAGGCACCCACCCGGGCCTGTCGTCCTGGCGTTTCGCCTCCTCGCTCATGGCCGGCGCCAGCGTCGACATCACCGAGCAGCTGAAGTTCGACGCCGGCTACAAGTACACCCGCATTTCCGGCGGCAAGGCGTTCGGCTTCGACAGCGAGGACACCGCTTACGGCGCCAGCGGCACCCAGATGGAAGACAACGGCTTCAACATCCACACCGTCCGCGCCGGCCTGCGCTACGAGTTCGGCGGTTCGAGCTTCGGCAAGGGCAAGGAGCCGGCGCCGCTCTACACCGCGCAGGACACGGTCTATGCCGAGCCGGCTCCGATCTACAAATAAGTAAGCAAGGTCGGCCGGCGGCACAGCCGCCGTCCGCACCGACTTCCGGCAGCCCTCGAGAAGCTGCCGGGACGGATCCCATCGCCCGCCCGGCCGACGCCGCGGCGGGCGATCGCGTTTGGTCGGAGCAGCGAGGCATCCGGACCGCTCGGGCGGAAATGGACCCGGTCGCGTGTCGTCGCGGCAGGGGATGTCGCTGGCCTCGACCGCGACCTCGGCGCCGATGCGAACGATGTGCATAACGCCTCGTGGGCCCAGCCTCAGCGGGAGGCGATGTGATCCGGGTGCCGCCGGCGTCCGGCGAAGAGACGGCCGCGCCGTCGCCGCTTCGGGGCGTCGTCGTCGATGATCGCTCCGGTATCGTCCCCGTCTGGCATCTTCTCCACCGCATGCAGACCGGGGCGCGGCTTGACCAGCGGTTCCGGTGTGACGGCGTGGGTCGTCACCATGTCGTTGCCGGCATAGATGCCCTCGGCTTCCTGCAGCTTCAGCCGGGCATTGTCGCGGTTTCGCACGTCCGAGACGATGCGGGAGGCGAGTTCCTCCTCGACGCCAAGGGCGGAGATCGTCGCGCCGCCGAAGGACAGCGCCGATTCCACCGTCTCGCGGATCTCGTAGTCGACGCCGCGGGCCCGGAGCGACAGGGCATGGGCCCGGTCGTAGGAGCGCACGAAGAGCCGGACGTTGGGAAACTCCGAACGGATCATGTCGACCACCCGGTCGGTCGTCTCGCGCTTGTTGGTGCAGACGGCGACGAGGCCGGCCTTGCGGATGCCGGCAGCCTCCAGCACGTCCTTGCGCACGCCGGAGCCGAAATAGATGCGGAAGCCGAAGCGCTCCGCGGTTCGAATGCGGTCGACGGAGGAATCGAGAATGGTCACGTCGATGCCGCTCGACAGGAGCACCTGGGCGACGATCTGGCCGAAGCGCGAGAAGCCGACCAGCAGCACCTCCGAGCCGGCCCCGTCGAAGCTCTCCTCCATCTCCTCGGCCTCGTCCGGTCGGTCCATGTGTCGCCCGAGCCAGGTGGAAAGCGGCGTCAGCACCATGGAGAGGGAGACGATCGCCACCAGGATGGACGACGTCTCGGCGGAGAAGATCAGTTCCGCCGCCGCTGCGGAGAACAGGACGAAGCCGAACTCGCCGGCCTGGGAGAGCAGCGTCGCCACTCTCAGCGACAGGCCGTGGGTCTCACCGAACATCCGGCAGAGGCCGTAGATCAGCCCGGCCTTGACCGCCATCATCAAGGGCGCTGCGGCGAGGATGATCGGCCAGAACTGCTGCAGTACCGCAAGGTCGATCGACAGGCCGACGCCGATGAAGAACAGGCCGAGGAGCAGGCCGCGAAACGGTTCGATATTGGCCTCGAGTTCATGGCGGTAGGAGCTGTCGGCGAGGAAGATGCCGGCGATGAAGGCGCCCATCGCCATCGAGAAGCCCGCCGCCTGCATCAGCATGGCCGATCCCAGCACCACGAACAGCGCCGCGCCCAGCATTACCTCCCGCGCTCCGGCGGAGGCCATCAGCCGGAACAGCGGGTTGAGGAGGAACCGTCCGGCGAGCACCAGGGCCACCACCGCCCCGAGCGAGACGGCGACCTGCAGCGGGTCGATCGTCGTCCCTTCGCTCCCCGGCGAGAGGAACGGCAGGATGGCGAGCAGGGGCACCACGGCGAGATCCTGGAACAGGAGGATCGAGAACGCCGCCTGGCCATGGCGGGTGTTGGTCTCGCCGGCTTCGTCGAGCAGCTGCATGCCGAAGGCGGTGGAGGACAAGGCGAGGCCGAAGCCGACCACGACCGCCGGCCCGACGGCGAGGCCGACGAGGAAAAAGCTGGCAACCGCCAGAACAAGGCCGCTGACCATGACCTGGGCGAGGCCGATGCCGAAGATCTGCCGCCGAAGCGCCCAGAGCCGGTCGATCCGCAACTCCAGCCCGATGATGAACAGCAGGAAGACGACGCCGAGTTCACCGATGGAGAGGATTTCCTCGCCGTCGCCGATCAGCCGAAACATCGGCCCCATGACGATGCCGGCGGCCAGATAGCCGAGAACCGTGCCGAGCCCGATCCGCTTGAACAGCGTGCCGGCGACGATCCCGCCGCCGAGCAGCAGGACGACTTCGAGGAAAATGGCGCTTGATCCGTGTTCCACTTCCGGGCACTCGTTCCTATCTCATGGCGGGACGACGATTGTCATGCCGCACGGGCGCGCTCCAGCCAAGCACCGTCATGCATTTCGCGAGATGTGTCACGCCGGCGGTCGGCTTTCCGTCGGTGCGGCGCAGCATAAAGTGTTTCACCAACCAGACCAGTAGGCGAAGCGATGAACGATGACACGAGGCGGCTGACCGACACTGCCGCACGGCTGATCGCGGCGGCGAAGAAGGCCGGGGCCGATGCCGCCGACGCGGCGGTGGTTCGCTCGCTCGGCCGCTCGGTGGATGTGCGGCTCGGCAAGGTCGAGGATACCGAGAGCTCCGAGAGCGAGGATCTGGCGCTGCGGGTCTTCGTCGGGCAGCGGGTCGCGACGGTCTCCGCCGACGTCCACGCCGACATCGACCGGCTCGCCGAGCGTGCGGTGGCGATGGCCAAGGTCTCGCCCGAGGATCGCTACGCCTCGCTCGCCGAACGCGAGCGCCTGGCGCCGGACGACGGGCTCGATCTCGACCTCTACGACCCGACGACGCTGCCGAGCGAACGGATGGTCGAGGAGGCGCTGTCGCTGGAGGATGCCGCGCGGGCGGTGTCCGGCGTGACGAATTCCGGCGGCGCCTCGGTTTCGGCCGGGGCGAGCGGTCTCGTGCTGGTGACGTCGGAAGGATTTGTCGGCGAGAAGATGCGATCGGGCTTTTCCCGCTCGGTCAGCGTGATCGCCGGCGAGGGCACTGCGATGGAACGCGACTATGATTTCGATTCGCGCATCCACTACGGCGATCTCGACGCCCCGGACCGGATCGGCCGCAGTGCCGGCGAGCGCGTGGTGCGCCGGCTGAATGCCGGCAAGGTCGCGACCGGCAGCTATCCGATCGTCTTCGATCCGCGGGTGGCGCGCGGCCTGATCGGCAGCCTCGTCGGCGCGATCAACGGCGCGGCCATCGCGCGCAAGACCAGCTTTCTCATGGACAGGATGGGCCAGCCGGTGCTGCCGGTCTCCGTCACCATCCTCGACGAGCCACTCCTGACGCGGCGGGCGGGATCGCGCCCCTTTGATGGCGAGGGCGTGCGCGGCGAGACCATGGCGCTGGTCGAGGACGGCATCCTGAAGAACTGGATCCTCGACACGGCGACGGCGAAGGAGCTCGGCCTGACCACCAACGGCCGCGCGGCGCGCTCTTCCGGCGGAGTCTCCCCGTCCTCCACCAACGTCTCCGTCAGCCCTGGCGCGGTGACACCGGAGGAACTGATCGCGGAGATCGGCAACGGCATCTACGTCCACGAGCTGATCGGGCAGGGCACCAACCTCGTCACCGGCGACTACAGCCGCGGCGCCACCGGCTACATGATCGAGAATGGCAGGCTGACGCGGCCGGTGTCGGAATTCACCATCGCCGGCAATCTGAGGGAGATGCTGCTCGGCCTGACCCTCGCCAACGATCTCGACACCCGGTTCTCCCTCGTCGCTCCGACCATGCGCGTCGAACGCATGACCGTTGCGGGGCACTGACTTGGAAGCCGCCGCGAGCCTCTCCGACGATCTGGACCTGCTGCTCGATGCCGCCGAGCGGGCCGGCGAGATCGCCATGGGCTATTTCCGGCGCGATCCGCAGGTCTGGTACAAGCAGGGCAACAGCCCCGTCAGCGAAGCCGATTTCGCCGCCGACCGCTGCCTGAAGGACGTGCTCCACGGCGCCCGGCCGGACTATGGCTGGGTGTCGGAGGAGATGGATGCCTCCCAGCATACGGAGGGGCCCCGGCATCGGACCTTCGTCGTCGACCCGATCGACGGCACCCGGGCGTTCCTGCGCGGCGAGGACGTGTGGTGCGTCTCGGTGGCAGTGCTGGAGGCGGGAATTCCCGTGGCCGGCGTCGTGAATGTGCCGGCGCGGGGCGAGGTCTTCCGGGCCACGGCCGGAGGCGAGGCGCTTCTCAACGGGGCGCCCTGCCGGGTGAGCGAGCCGGGAAAGGGTGAGCCCATGCGACTGTCGCTACCCGAAACGATCGCCAGGAAGATCGCCGCGGACGACCGTCCGATGGTGACGGCGCTGCCGGCTGTGCCCTCGCTCGCCTACCGCCTGGCCCTCGTCGCCAGCGGACGTCTCGACGGAACCTTCGTTCGTCCGCGGGCGAACGACTGGGACGTCGCCGCGGCCGACCTCATCCTGGAGCGGGCCGGCGGCTTGTTCTCGGATGTCGGCGGCCGGCGCTGGCGCTACGCCGAGGATGTGGCCTCCCATGGTATCATGGTGGCGGGCCCCCTTGGCTTGTCGCAGCGTCTGCGCGATATCGCGGGAGCAATCGTTCCGTGAGACGAAGAGGCGATTCCCCTTCGCCGCACGGGCGGCCCGGGCGCGCGAGCGTCCTTCATCACGTCGCAAGACAGGACTAGAGGCCATGGCGGAACAAACACCCAAGCAGCTCCTACATCTGGTTTTCGGCGGCGAGCTGTCCGATCTCTCGAACGTCCAGTTCAAGGACCTCGAAAGCCTTGATGTCGTCGGAATTTTCCCCGATTACGCCTCGGCGCTCGCCGCCTGGCGGGGGAAGGCGCAGCAGACGGTCGACAACGCCGCGATGCGCTATTTCATCGTGCACATGCACAGGCTGCTCGACCCGCAGACGTGAATGAACGTGAAGGGATCGACGTGTCGCGTACCATGTCGGATGACGAGTATCCCGCACCGGGCGACGCCCGCAGATCCGACATCGGCCGAAACCTCCGGTCGTCGAATCCGCGCCGCGGGAAGCTGAGCGTCTGGCGGCGCTTCGGGCGGTCGCCGGTCGTCGTGACTGCAATCGGCCGGGTGGTCTACGGGCTCCTGCGCTTCGTCCATGCGACCCAGAAGCCGGTGGCCGGCTCGGCGGATTTTTCAAGGATCCTGCATGACCGGCACCCGGCGATCGTCGGCCTCTGGCATGGCCAGCATCTGCTCGCGCCGTTCTTCCGGCCCCGCGACCTGCCCTATGCGGCGCTCCTGTCGCGCAACGCCGACGCGGAGATCAACGCCCGGGTCGTCGAGGCCTTCGGCATCGCGACGGTGCGCGGTTCCGGCGGGCGGGGCGTCGACAAGCGGACCAAGAAGAAGGGCGGTGCGCGGGCCCTCGTCGCCATGCGCCGGTTGCTCGCGGCGGGAAGCGGCATCTGCATGATCGCCGACGTGCCGAAGGGCACGGCGCGGCAGGCCGGCCTCGGCATCGTCACGCTGGCGAAGATCTCCGGACGCCCGATTGTCCCGGCCGCGGCCGCGACGAGCCGGCATCACGTGGTCGAGGGTGCCTGGGACAAGACGCGCATCCCGCTTCCCTTCGGGCGGATCGCCGTGGTGATGGGCGAGGCGATCACCGTTCCGGCCGATGCCGACGACGTGCTGCTCGAAGCCAAGCGCCGCGAGGTGACGCTGGCGATCGAGGCGGCCAACCAGGCCGCCGAGCGCCTCGTCGGGAGCCCGTCGTGAGCGATCCGATGACCCGCACGGCCTTCGCGGCGTACCGGCTCGCGGGGCTCCTCGCCTATCCGTTCCTGCGTCCCTATGTCGGCTGGCGGGCCAGCCGCGGCAAGGAGGACCGACGGCGGCTGAAGGAGCGCTACGGCGTCGCCGGTCGCGAGCGACCTGCAGGCGTGCCGCTGGTCTGGGTTCATGCGGCGAGCGTCGGCGAGAGCCTCGCCGTCATGCCGATGGTGCGGAGCATCGCGGCCGACGGGGTCTCGGTGGTGATGACGACCGGCACCATGACCTCGGCCAAGCTCGTCGAGGAGCGGCTGTCCGACTGCGTCATCCACCAGTACGTGCCGCTGGACGTCCGGCCGGCGGTGCGGCGGTTCCTCGATCACTGGCGTCCCGATCTCGCCCTCGTCGCCGAGAGCGAGATCTGGCCGCTGACGATCCATGAGCTGGCGGCGCGGCGAATTCCGCAGATCCGCATCAATGCGCGCCTGTCCGACCGCTCGTTCCAGCGCTGGAAGGGCCGGCCCCGGCTTGCCGAGGCGCTGTTCGAAACCTTCGCCCATGTCGTCGCCCAATCGGATGTCGACGGCGAGCGGTTCCGCCTGCTCGGGGCACCGGCGGTGACGGTGGCGGGCAATCTGAAGGCCGACGCCGAGCCGCTGCCCGTGGACGCCGATGCGCTCGACGCCTTCGCGGCGGCGCTCGGCGCGCGTCCGCGCTTTGCGGCGATCTCGACCCATCTCGGCGAGGAGGAGATCGTCGCCGAGGTGCATGGGCGGCTCAGGGCGCGGCACGAAGGGCTGGTGACGATCCTGGTGCCGCGCCACGCCGACCGCGGCGCGGCGATCGCCAAGGCGCTGGTTGCAAAGGGACTCATCGTCCGGCGGCGCAGCCTCGGCGAAATGCCGGAGCCCGGCACCGACATCTTCCTGGGCGACACGATGGGCGAGCTCGGCATCTATCTCCGGCTGACCGACATCGCCTTCGTCGGCAAGTCGATCACCGGGCAGGGGGGGCAGAACCCGCTCGAGGCGGCGATGCTGGGCACCGGCATCCTGACCGGCCGCTACGTCCAGAACTTCCGCGACACCTATCAGCGGCTCCTGAAGAATGGCGGCGCCCGGATCGTGCGCGACGCGGATGGCCTTGCCGCACAGGTCGACGGGCTTCTCCTCGACCCGATCCAGCGGATGGCGATGTCGCGGGGGGCGCTGAAGTCGGTCGACGAGATGCGCGGCGCGCTGGAGCGCACGCAGGTCGCCCTCGAACCCTTCCTGCATCCCCTGCGCCTGTCGCTCAGCCTCGAACGCGGCGGCCGTCCCGGCCAGGGCCGCGCCGGCAACGAGCGATGAGGGATCGCTGATGGCGGGGCGAGCGCCGTCCTTCTGGTGGCAGCCGCGCTCGACGAGATCGCGGCTGCTCGAGCCGCTCGCCATGGCCTATGGAGCCGCCGCGCGCCGCAACCTCCTCCATGGCGAGCGCGCAGCCTTCGACGTGCCGGTGCTGTGCATCGGCAACTTCACCGCGGGCGGCGGCGGCAAGACGCCGACGGCGCTGGCGCTCGGCCTAGCGGCGCTGGCGCTCGGCCGGCGGCCGGGCTACGTCTCGCGCGGGCACGGGCGACGGCGGGGCGACCCGGCGATCGTCGAACCCGATCGCCACACCGTCCGCGAGGTCGGCGACGAGCCGCTGCTGCTTGCCAGGGTCGCGCCGACGGCGGTGGCGGCGAACCGGGCGGCGGCGCTGCGGCTGCTCCTCGACCAGCGGGACGTCGACTTCGTCATCATGGACGACGGCTTCCAGAGCCAGCGGCTGCTCATCGACTATGCCCTGATCGCGCTCGATACCAGGCGAGGCATCGGCAACGGGCATGTCATTCCGGCCGGCCCGCTGCGGGCGCCGCTGATCGACCAGGTCCGCGCGGCCGACGCGCTGCTCGTCATCGGTGCGGGCGCGGGCCCGGACGCGGGCCAGGGTGACGGCCGGATTGACGGTCATATCGAGGAACCGGGAGGCCCGGTCCGGATGATGGCGCGCGCGGGGCGGGCGATCCACGCGGCGCGGCTGGTGCCGAAATCGCGCCAGATCCTCTTCGGCGAACGGCTCCTCGCCTTTGCCGGCATCGCCGATCCGAACAAGTTCTACGCGTCGCTGGAAGAGCTGGGGGCGGAGGTCGCGGTGCGGCGGGACTTTCCCGACCATCACGTCTTCAGCGACGACGAGATCTACGACCTCACCGAGACCGCGGCGAAGGAGACGCTCATCCTCGCCACCACCGCCAAGGACGCGGTGCGGCTGGCGACTGGCAGCGAGGCGGCGCGGGAATTTGCCCGGAACTGCGCCGTCCTCGACGTCGCGTTGGAGTTCGCCTCGCCGTTTCTTGGCCAGCGGATCGTCATGGAAACTCTCGCCGCCTTCGAGCGGCGGCGCTGGAGGCGCTGAGGCCCCGGGCCGGCGCCCGATGTCAGGCGCCGGGCGTCTCGCTCTCGCGCCGGAAGGAGGCGGCGGCGTCGGCATAGGCTTCCTGGCGCTCGACGCTCCAGTATTTCAGAAGTTCCAGCGGGATCGCCTCGCCGGTGACGGCGCAGCGCACATAGGATCCGGGTCGGATGACCTGGAAATCCGGGGTGCCGTAGCGCAGCTTCGCCTCGCCGGAATTCTCGAAACGGTTCATGGGCGTCCTCGGATCGCGTCTGCAGGAGCTTCGGCCTCGCCCGCATCGGGCGAGGGATCGTCGATTTTCCAGCGCAACTACGCCCTTCGCGCGCCGAAATCAAACCGGAGGAGGTCTACCGGGCGATCGCTCACCTGCGGCCGAACAGCTTCTCGATGTCGGCGAGGCCGAGTTCGATGAAGGTGGGGCGGCCGTGGTTGCACTGGCTGGCCGAGGGCGTCTTCTCCATCTGGCGCAGCAGGGCGTTCATCTCGTCGAGCTTGAGGATGCGGCCGGAGCGCACCGAGCCGTGGCAGGCGATGGTCGCCGCGACTTGGTCGATGCGGCTCAGCACCGTGTCCCTGGTGCCGAATTCTGCGAGTTCGTCGGCGAGATCGCGCACCAGCCGGGTGGTGTCGGCCTGGCCGAGGATCGCCGGCGTCTCGCGGACGGCGATGGCGGCCGGGCCGAAGCGTTCGAGGCGCAGGCCGAGGGCGGCGAGATCCTCGGCATTGTCGCAGAGCCGGTCGCAGTCGTCGGCGGGCAGATCGACGATCTCGGGGATCAGCAGCATCTGCGAGGCGAGGGCCCTGCCGTGGATCGCCGCCTTCAGCGCCTCGTAGACCAGCCGCTCATGGGCGGCATGCTGGTCGACGATGACGAGGCCGGCGGGGGTCTCGGCGACGATGTAATTGCCGTGGAGCTGCGCCCTTGCGGCGCCGAGCGGGAAGTCGTCAGTGGTGGGGCAATCCGGATTGTGCGGCGCGGGGGCTGCGGCCGCGTCATCGGTTGTCCCATGTTCCGCCAGTCCGGCGAAGGCGGCGGCCTCCTGCCGTGGCGCGGCCGGCGGCGCTTCGAAGACCGGAGTGCCGGCGTCGCCGGTCCCGGCGAACGGCCGGAACGGCGAGGCACCGGGGTCATAGGGTGTCTGGCGCGGCGCCGCGAAGCCGCCGGGGGCAAAGCCGTCGAAGCGCCGGGGCGCGGGCGTGACGGCATCGGCCTTCGCCCGCATCCGCGCGAGGATCCCGGCCGTGCCCTCCGAGGACGATCTGAGGCCACTGTCGGCAAAGGCCTGCCGCAGCGCGCCGACGATCAGGCCGCGCACGAGGCCCGGGTCGCGGAAGCGCACGTCTGCCTTGGCCGGGTGGACGTTGACGTCGACATCGGCGGGATCGAGGGTGAGGAAGAGGACCGCGACCGGATGGCGGTCCTTCGCCATGACATCGGCATAGCCGCCGCGCAGGGCTGAGACGAGCATCTTGTCGCGCACCGGCCGGCCATTGACGAAGAGGAACTGCTGGAGGGAATTGCCCCTCGAAAAGGTCGGCAGCCCAGCAAAGCCGGAAAGCCGGATCCCTTCGCGCTCGGCGTCGATGGCCACGGCATTGTCCGCGAGCTCCTCGCCGAGGACCTGGGCGATCCGCTCGCCCATGTTACGGGCGGCATCGAAGACGGTGGTCGTGCGGTCCGGCCCGGAAATCTCGAAGCGGATCTCGGGCTCGGCGAGGGCCAGCCGCCGGACGACGTCGGTGATCGCCGAGGATTCGGCCCGGTCGCTCTTCAGGAACTTCAGCCGCGCCGGCACCCGCTGAAAGAGGTCGCGCACCTCGACGACGGTGCCGCGCGACAGGGCCGTCGGCCGCGGGCCGTCGCAATGGCTGTGGTCAACGACGATTTCGTATGCCTCGCCGGCTCCTCTGGCGCGCGAGCGCAGCGACAGCCGGGCGATGGATCCGATGGAGGGCAGCGCCTCGCCGCGAAAGCCCAGCGTCGCGATCTCGTCGAGGCCGCCGGCGAGCTTGGAGGTGCAGTGGCGGCGGACGGCGAGCGCCAGTTCGATCTCGGGGATGCCGCAGCCGTCGTCGGTGACCCGCAGCAGCGTCTTGCCGCCGCTGGCGGTGGCGATCTCGATCCGGCTCGCACCGGCGTCGATGGCGTTCTCGACCAGTTCCTTGACGACGCTCGCCGGTCGCTCGACCACCTCGCCGGCGGCGATCTGGTCGATCAGATGCTCGTCGAGCTGAACGATGGGCAAGACAGGCTCTCCGATGCGCGCGAGGGTGCGGTCACCACCGTCCTTCTAAGCAACCCGGCGGCGACCGGCAAATCGCAAGGCGCTCAAGTCTCGGGCCGAGCGTCGGTTTTCCACCAGCGAAGTCGTCTGACCGCCAATGCGCCCGCGGCCGATGCGAGGCCGTTCGCCAGAATTGTCTCGCGCGGTCTTGCAACTTCAGGCTAATATTGACGTAAGGAGAGATGACGGAGGGCGAATGGTTGCGGCAGCGACGTCTGGAGGAGTAGTCGAAATCCTGCGGCGATCGTGGCTTGCCGCGTCCCTTGCCATTGCCATCGTCATTGTCCTGCCAGACGACCGGGCCCTGGCCGGCGCCTGGACGTTCGATGCGGGCAAGGGCCAGGTGATCGCCACCGGCCTCTCTTCGGGCGCTTGGGAGAGCTTTCCCGCAGCCGGCGACGAGCCCGCGGTCGTCGGCTTCGCCAAGACATCGGCCAGCCTGTTCTTCGAGCATGGCTGGACCGATCGGCTGACGGTCGTCGGCGATCTCGAGATCGGCAGCGAGAGCGACGCCGCCTCCGGCTACGCCCGCTCCGGCCCGTCGCATTTTGCCGCCGGGGCGCGGCTGCGGCTGTTTTCGGCCGCTGGCTTCGTCACCTCGGCGCAGCTGACGGGGCGGCTGGAGGATGCGGGCGACGGACTGGACAGTCCCGCAGTCGAGCCGCGGCTCCTGGCAGGCTATGGCTTCACGGTGCTGGGGATGCCGGCCTTTGTCGACGGCCAGGCCGGCTATCGCTGGCGGGCGGGCGGGGCCGACGAGGCGAAGCTCGACCTTTCCGCCGGCATCCGGCCCTTCGAAGATTGGCTGCTTCTCGCCCAGGTCTTTTCGACAATCTCGGTCGGCGGCGAGCGCTATTCCCATCACAAGGCGCAAGGATCGATCGTCTACGACATCAACGATCGGTGGTCGGTCCAGGCCGGGGCCTTCGCGACGATTGCCGGCGAGAACGCACTGAAGGAGCGCGGCGTCGTCTCGGCTGTCTGGTACCGCTACTGAACCCTGTCCGTCGGCAGCAGGCCGGCGGCGGTCGGACGGCGGCCGGATCCGCGTCTGCCCTGTCTGCCGCGGCGATCCGTCGTCCTGTCGGAGGCGGGTTTCGCCGCCGGTTGGGGCGCCGTGTTCGCTCCCGGTCCGGTCGCGGCTGCGCCGGCCTTGCGCTTCGGCATCACGAGGATGCCGGCTGACAGGATCGTGGAGACGAGAAGCAGCCAGGACTCGCCGGTCATATCGAGACCGCCGAGGGTTGCCGCGTCGAGAAGCAGCCATGCGACCGGAATGACGGCAAGAAGGAATCGCCAGCGGCTCGGCCAGAGGGCGAGAAGGCCGAGCGCCGCGAGCGCCGTCGGGCTTGGCGCCAGGGCGAACCATTCCAGCGCCTCGGGACCCCGTCCGAAGGCGAGGCCGGCGAGGGGATGACCGAAGAGGGCGTAGAGGACAACCGCAATCGCCGGCCAGCCGCCGTCCGGACGAAGCTGCGCCTGCATCGGTGCGCGCCGCCCGAAAGCGGCAAGAGCGACGGCCGCCTGCACGAACAGGACGGCCTCGGCGACGAAGGCCCAGCCCGGATAGACGGACGCCCAGTTGATCGTCTCGTAGGGCCCGAAGAAGAAGACCACGGCCGCCGAGGCGAAGGCGGCGGCCAGGAGGACGAAGAGGCCGAGCCCGGCGAACGATGCCCTGCGCCGGACGGCGAGGAGCGCCACGGCCAGCGCGATGCCGATCGCGGCGAGCGGCCAGTGGCCGGCGTTCACCTGGCCGAAGAGGTCGCGGTAGATGGCGGCGTCGAACAGCAGGAAGTCCCGCAGGGAATAGGTCGAGAGGTCGGCGAGCATCGGGTCCCCGTCACGGATCGTCGTCAAAGATCGGCGAAATGAGCCGCCATCCGCTGGCGCATCGCTTCGTCCGGCAGCGGCCCGCGGGCAGCCGCCATGTTTTCGCGCACATGGTCGACCCGCCGTGTCGCCGGGATCGCAACGGTCAGAGCGGGGTGGGAGACGATGAACTTGAGGAGGAACGTCGGCCAGGTCTCGGCGCCGATTTCGGCGGCGAAGTCCGGCAGCGGTGCGCCGCGCGTCGCGTCGATCAGGGCGCCGCGCCGGAACGGCCGGTTGGCGATGACGGCGATGCCGCGCTCCCGCGCCAGCGGCAGGAGCCGCGCTTCCGGCTCCCGGTCGGCGATGTTGTAGGTCAGCTGCACGAAGTCGATCGGCCGGCTCGCCATGATCGCCTCGACGTCCGCGTGCCGGCGGCCGTGGGAGGTGGTGATGCCGATGTGGCCGATCGCGCCTTCCTCCTTCATCACCTGAAGCGTGTCGAGATGGCCTTCCCAGCCGAGGAGATTGTGCACCTGCATGAGCCCGAAGCGCGGGACGCCCCAGTGCCGCCGGGTCTCGGCGATCTGGGCCGGCCCGTCCGAGGCGTCCGAGATCCAGACCTTGTCGGCGGCAAACAGCTGGTCGGGGATGCCGAGTTCGGAAAGGCCATGGCCGATGGTCGCCTGCGACGAGCCGTACATCGGCGAGGAATCGATCACCCCGCCGCCGGCATCGAAGAAGGCCTGCATCACCGCCGTCCGTTCGGCGAGGGCATCCGCATTGTCGCCGACATTGAAGGTGATCCAGGTGCCCATGCCGATGACAGGAAGCTCAACGCCCGAGGAGGGTACGGCGCGGGTCAGCGGGCGCGATGCGGGCGCCTGGGCTTGGGCTTGGACCAGAGTTGGCAGGCCGAGCGAGGCGAGCGCAGCGGTGGCGGCCGATCCCTTCAGCAGCGTGCGGCGTGCGATGGTCGCCATGGTCTTCCTTTCCTGTCGGTTCGTCCAGAATGAGCAATTCCGGCACTGGCAAGTGGTTGCGCCGAAGCCGCTGATGCAGCGGCCCCGGCCATCACTCTCGCGTCAGAAGCGCGTCAGAAAGCGCCAAGGCTCGCGCGCCGTGCCCCTTCAAATTGCACGCGTGCCGTGCCAAGTTCCCCCGAAATCGCAAACGCGGCAGCAGGATCGCGGCGAGGATCTCGCGTATCCGATGGGATGCGCCGACGGGAGGAACACCATGAAGACGATGAAGGGGCCGGGGATCTTCCTCGCCCAGTTCGCCGGCGATGCGGCGCCGTTCAACGACCTGAAGTCGATCGCCGGATGGGCGGCGGGCCACGGCTACAAGGGCGTGCAGATCCCCAGCTGGGACGCGCGGCTGATCGACCTGAAAAAGGCCGCCGAATCGAAAGATTACTGCGACGAGGTCGCCGGCATCTGCCGGGAGGCCGGCGTCGAGATCACCGACCTGTCGACCCATCTGCAGGGCCAGCTCGTCGCCGTGCATCCGGCCTTCGATGAGGCCTTCGACGGCTTTGCCGCGCCGGAAGTCCGCGGCAACCCCAAGGCCCGGCAGGAATGGGCGGTCGAGCAGCTGAAGATGGCGGCGAAGGCCTCCGGCCATTTCGGCTTCAAGAGCCACGTCACCTTTCCCGGCGCGCTCGCGTGGCCGTTTCTCTAACCCTGGCCGCAGCGCCCGGCGGGCCTGATCGACACCGCCTTTGAGGAGCTGGCGAAGCGCTGGGTCCCGATCCTCGACGCTTTCGATGAAGTGGGCTGCGACGTCGGCTACGAGATCCATCCGGGTGAGGACGTCTTCGACGGGGCGACCTTCGAGATGTTTCTTGAAGCCTGCAACGATCATCCGCGCTGCCAGATCAATTACGACCCGTCGCATTTCGCCCTGCAGATGCTCGACTATGTCGAGTTCATCGACATCTATCACGAGCGGATCTGCGCCTTCCACGTCAAGGACGCCGAGTTCAACCCGACCGGCCGGCAGGGCGTCTATTCCGGCTACCAGCCCTGGCTGAAGCGGGCGGGCCGGTTCCGCTCGCTGGGCGACGGACAGGTGGATTTCGCCGCGATCTTCTCCAAGCTCGCCGAATACGACTATGATTCCTGGGCGGTCCTCGAATGGGAATGCGCCATCAAGGACGCCGAGCAGGGCGCCGCCGAGGGCGCGCCCTTCATTGCCGGCCACATCATCACCGTCACCGAGAAGGCCTTCGACGACTTCGCGAGCGGCGGGACCGACGAGGCGGCGAACAAGCGCATGTTGGGCATCGAAGGCTGAGGGAGGCGAGGATGGCTATCGAAGGACGCAGCGACACCCATGCGGGCCGCATCCGGCTCGGCATGGTCGGCGGCGGGCAGGGGGCCTTCATCGGCGCGGTGCACCGGATCGCCAGCCGTATCGACGACAGGTTCGCGCTGCTCGCCGGCGCGCTGTCCTCGACGCCGGAGAAGGCGCGGGCCTCGGCGGCCGAGATCGGCCTCGATCCGGCGCGCAGCTACGGCAGCTACGAGGAGATGGCGACGGCCGAGCGGGACCGCGACGACGGCATCGAGGCGGTGGCGATCGTCACGCCGAACCACATGCACTTTCCCGTGGCGAAGACCTTCCTCGAGGCCGGCTTCCACGTCATCTGCGACAAGCCGATGACGACGACGCTGGCCGAGGCCAAGAGTCTTGCGGCGATCGCCGAGACGTCCGGCAGGGTCTTCGTGCTGACCCACAATTATACCGGCTATCCGATGATCCGGCAGGCGCGGGCGATGATCGCGGCGGGAGACCTCGGGCCGATCCGGATGGTCGTCGCCGAATACGCCCAGGACTGGCTGGCGACACGGGCCGAGGATGCCGGCTCCAAGCAGGCCGGATGGCGGGTCGATCCCACCAAGGCCGGCGCCGGCGGCGCGATCGGCGACATCGGCACCCACGCCCACAACCTCGCCTGCTACGTCACCGGGCTGAGGGTCGAGAAGCTGTCGGCCGATCTCACCGCCTTCGTGCCGGGCCGCCGGCTCGACGACAACGCCTCGATGCTGCTGCGGTTCGCAGGCGGCGCCAAGGGCATGCTGTGGGCGAGCCAGGTGGCTGTCGGCAACGAGAACGGTCTGACATTGCGGATCTACGGCGAAAAGGGCGGGCTCGAATGGGCCCAGGAAGAGCCGAACAAGCTCTGGTATACGCCGCTGGGCGAGCCGAAGCGGCTCATCACCCGGGGCGGCGCCGGCGCCAACCAGGCCGCGGCCGCCGTCAGCCGCATCCCCCCCGGCCATCCCGAGGGCTATCTCGAAGGCTTCGCGACGATCTATGCGGAGGCCGCCGAGCTGATCCGGGCCGCGCGGGACGGAATTAAGCCACCGGCCGGCATCGCCCTGCCGACGATCGCGGACGGGGTGGACGGCCTTGCCTTCATCGAGGCCTGCGTCGCTTCGTCGAAACAGGACGGTGCCTGGGTCAGCCTCGAGCACGGCTGATCGCGGCAGGCGGACATTCGGCGTCTCGGCCGGTCCGGGCGGGCCGGGATCGGCCGCGGTGCCGTCTCTCTGCTGACGCTGGGCATCGACTTTCGTCGCAGCCGCTTGCCTTTGCCGAAGCGCTCGCCTAGGCCAGATCGCGACAACGTATACCTCGTTTCAGGTAAGCAGGGAGGCCGCCCGATGTCGGCGCAGAGCTTTTTCGACCGCAAGACCCCCATCGCCTTCGAAGGCCCGGAAAGCCGCGATCCGCTGGCATTCCGGTTCTACGACAAGGACCGCAAGGTGATGGGCAAGCGGATGGAGGATCATCTCCGATTCTCCGTCGCCTACTGGCATTCCTTCACCTGGCCGGGCGGCGACCCGTTCGGCGGCGAGACCTTCAACCGGCCGTGGATGCACGGCGGCAGCGCCCTCGATCTGGCCAAGCAGAAGGCCGATATCGCCTTCGAGATGTTCCGTCTCCTCGACGCGCCGTTCTTCGCCTTTCACGACGTCGACGTCGCGCCGGAGGGCGACAGCCTGCAGGAGTCCAACGACAATCTGAAGGCGATCACCGACATCTTCGAGGCGAAGATGGCGACGGACAAGGTGCGGCTCCTCTGGGGCACCGCGAACCTCTTCTCCAACCGCCGCTACATGGCGGGCGCGGCGACCAATCCGGATCCGGACGTGTTCGCCTATGCCGTCGGCCAGGTGAAGGCGGCGATCGACGCCACGCACCGTCTCGGCGGCGCGAACTACGTCTGCTGGGGTGGCCGCGAGGGCTACGAGACGCTCCTCAACACCGACATGAAGCGCGAGCTCGACCAGCTCGGCCGGTTCATGTCGATGCTCGTCGACTACAAGCACAAGATCGGCTTTGCCGGCCCGATCCTGATCGAGCCGAAGCCGAAGGAGCCGACCAAGCACCAGTACGACTACGATGTCGCGACGGTCTACGCCTTCCTGCAGAAATACGACCTCGTCGCCGACGTGAAAGTGAACATCGAACAGAACCACGCGATCCTCGCCGGCCATTCCTTCGACCACGAGGTGAAGCTCGCCTTTGCCAACGGCATCTTCGGCTCGCTCGACATCAATCGCGGCGACGACCTGCTCGGCTGGGACACCGACCAGTTCGCGATGGACGTGAAGGAGATCGCCCTGGTCTTCCACGAGATGCTGAAGCATGGCGGCTTCACCACCGGCGGGCTGAACTTCGACGCCAAGATCCGCCGCCAGTCGATCGACCCGGACGATCTCCTGATCGCCCATGTCGCCTCGATGGACGCCTGTGCCAGGGGCCTTCTCGCCGCCGAGGCGATGCTGACCGACAAGGCGCTGACCGGCCCGCTCGAGGAGCGCTATGCCGGCTGGGAGAAGGCCGACGCCAAGGCGATGCTGTCCGGCGAGACCGGCTTCGAGCAGATCGCCGAGCGGGCGCTGTCTTTGAACCCGCAGCCGCGCTCGGGCCGGCAGGAGATGCTCGAGGGGATCGTCAACCGCTACGTCTGACGGCGGCGATCCGTCCCGGATGCCATGGCTCCATCCGGGACACGGGAAGAAGCTCATTCGCTAGACTGATGTTTGTCCGATGAGTTAGGCCAATCGCAATGGCGGAGGCGGCATATCGCCGCCGGGATGGCGGACCTGTTGCCGGGAATGATGGTTGGCATCTGCCTGCCTCCGGCTACCCCCGTGCTGCTACCCAGGCGTATCCATGCTCTGAAAGGGACGGAAACCATCATGTCTACCTATCTCGGGCTCGACCTCGGCACCTCCTCGCTGAAGGCGCTTCTGATCGGGGACGATCAGGCGGTGATCGGCTCCGCCTCGGTGCCGCTCACGGTCGAGCGGCCGCGCTTCGGCTGGTCGGAGCAGAACCCCCAGAGCTGGATCGTCGCCTGCGAGGCGGCGATGCAGGAGTTGCGGGCGAAGCATGCCCGGGAGTTCGCCGAGATCGCCGGCATCGGCCTTTCCGGCCACATGCATGGCGCGACGGTTCTCGGTGAGGACGGCGCGCCGCTGCGGCCCTGCATCCTGTGGAACGACACTCGCAGCCACGAGGAGGCGAAAGCCCTCGACGACGCGGAAGCGCGGGCGATCACCGGCAACATCGTGTTTCCCGGCTTCACCGCGCCCAAGCTGATGTGGATGCGCAGGCACGAGCCGGTGCTGTTCAACCGGATGGCCTTCGTGCTCCTGCCGAAGGACTATCTGCGGCTGTGGCTGACCGGCGAGCGGGTTGCCGAGATGTCCGACGCGGCGGGCACCGCCTGGCTCGACACCGGGCTTCGCGACTGGTCGGACCGGATGCTCGAGCGCACCGGCATGACCCGCGCCAACATGTCCCGCCTGGTCGAGGGGACCGAGGCCGCGGGTGAGGTGCGGCCCATCCTCGCCGACAAGTTCGGCCTGAAGCCCGGCGTCATAGTTGCCGGCGGCGGCGGCGACAACGCCGCCTCGGCCTGCGGCGTCGGCGTCGCAGAGCCCGGCACCGGCTTCCTCTCGCTCGGCACCTCCGGCGTCCTCTTCACCGCGACGGCGGGATACGACCCCGTTCCCGAAACGGCGCTGCATACCTTCTGCCATGCCATTCCCGGCCTCTGGCACCAGATGGGGGTCACCCTGTCGGCCGCCGGCTGCATGGACTGGCTGTCGAAGCTCTTGCAGGAAGAGCCGGGCGATCTCACCGGCGCCCTCGGCGAGGCGATCGCCGAGCCGGGCCGGCTGATGTTCCTGCCTTATCTGTCCGGCGAGCGCACGCCCCACAACGACGCCGATATCCGCGGCGTCCTCGCCGGGATCGAGAGCGACACCTCGCGCGAGGCGATGACCAGGGCCGTGCTGGAAGGCGTCGCCTATTCGATGCGCGACTGCCTGGACGCCGCCGGCGACAAGCCGAAGCCGCAGCGCCTGATCGCCGTCGGCGCCGGGTCGCGTTCGGCCTACTGGCTGCAACTGATGGCAACCGTGCTCGAGACCGAGATCGCTCTCCCCGCAGCCGGCGATTTCGGCGCCGCCTTCGGCGCCGCAAGACTCGGCATCACGGCAGCGACCGGTGCCGATCCGAAGAGCGTCATGACCCAGCCGCCCGTCGCCCGCAGCTTCGAGCCGGTGGCGGACAAGATCGACGCCTATCGCGAAGGGCACCGGCGTTACAAGGCGCTGTACCCGGCGGTGAAGGCGGCGATGGCGGGGTAGGAGCGACTTGGGTCACGAGGGCGATCCTTCATCCGCTCTTCGTGAGGTCGGCACGCTCTCGCAACAGGCGCCGCACGAAGGCCTTCGCCCCTCTGCAGGCGTCTTCCGCCGTGTCGCCCAAGGCGAGTCGGCAGGCGGTCGCCGTCGCCAACGTGCAGCCGGTGCCGCGCAGGGTAGCGGCGATGCGGGGCGAGGCGAGGCGGAGAGGCGGTCGATCCCGGCGATAGAGAATGTCCACGGCGTCCTGGCCGTCGCCATGGCCGCCCTTCACCAGCACCGCGCCGGCGCCGGCTTCGATGAGAGCGCGGGCTTTGGCGTCGGTATCCGCTCCCGCCGGAACGCCGAGGCGGGCGGCGAGGATATCCAGCTCCGGCAGGTTCGGCGTGACGAGGCGGGTGATCGGCAGCAGTCGCGCGAACAGCGTGGCGATGCCGCCTTCGCTGAGAAGCAGCCCGCCCGAGCTTGCTGCGATGACGGGGTCGAGGACGATCGGGCCACTGTAGCCGGACAGCGCATCGGCCACGGCCCCGACGACTGCCGCGTTGCCGAGCATGCCGATCTTGACCGCCGAGACGTGCCCGTCTTCGAGGGCTAGGGCGACTTGGTCCGCAACGAGGGCAGGGGGCATCACGTCGATGCGACGGACCCTGCCGTCGGTCTGGGCGGTGACCGCCGTGACAGCGAGCCGGGCGTTAACGTCATGGCACGCCGCGGTGCGGATGTCGGCCGCAAGGCCGGCGCCGCCGGAGGAGTCGGTGCCGGCGATGACAAGGATGGCTGGGCGAAGCCTGCGGGCTGGGTCGGCGTCCGTAGCTCTCTGTGTTTCCTGCGTCGCGCGCGGCGAGGCACCCCCCTCTGTCACTTCGTGACATCTCCCCCGCGAGGAGAGAGATCGACCGGCGCAAGGAGGAAGATCAACTGGCGCCGGCTCTGACGTCGGGTGCCTCATCCTTGGCGGTTCTGTTGCGGTCGGACCTGTCGCGGTCAACGCCTCTCCTCCGACGGGGCCGAAGAGGTCGGACCGGAATGCTCGGTGGTCGAACCCGGCCGATCTCCCCCCTTGTGGGGGAGATGTCCGGCAGGGCAGAGGGGGGTAGCGGCGGCCGCGACGGTATCAGGCAACGAAGAATCGGCGTCGTCGACATAAGCCCGCGTCGCCGCGATCCACTGCCGCGTGCGCTCCTCCGGATCGGCGTTCAGCGTGATGTCGGTGACGACGGCGGCAACGTCCGCCCCTTGCCCGAACACTTCCGGCAGCCGCTCCACCGTCACCCCGCCGATGGCGACCAGCGGCGTCTCGCCGACCGCCTTCTTCCACGCAGCGATCCGGGCCGGCGTCTGGGGAGCCCAGGGCATCTGCTTCAGGATCGTCGGCCAGATCGGGCCGAGCGCGACATAATCCGGCCTAGCGGCGAGGGCGGTCGCCAGCTCCGTCTCGTCATGGGTCGAGACGCCGAGCCGCAGACCGGCGCGGCGGATGGTGCCGACATCGGCTTCGGCGAGATCCTCCTGGCCGAGATGAACGAAGTCGCAGCCCTCCGCGATCGCCAGCCGCCAGTGGTCGTTGACGATCAGCTGGCAGCCATGGCGATGGCAGGTGTTGCGGGCCCGGCGGATCTCCGAGCGCAGAGCCGCTTCGGGCGTGTCCTTGACCCGCAGTTGCACCAGCCTGACACCCAGCGGCACCAGCCGCTCGACCCAGTCGGCGTCGGGACGATCAGATAGAACGCGTCGAGCCGGGTCATGACGACACCGCCCCGCCCAGCATTGCCCGGCCGAGGACCGGCGTCGACGGCTCGGCCATGTCGCGGGGCAGCAACGGGTCTGCCTCGAAGGCGAGACGGCCCGCCTCGACCGAGAGCCTGAACGCCCGCGCCATCGCCACCGGATCGCCGGCGAGTGCGACGGCCGAGGACAGGAGAACCCCGTCATAGCCGAGCTCCATCGCCCGGGCCGCATGGGACGGCACGCCGATCCCGGCATCGACGATCAGCGTCAGATCGGGAAAGCGCGCCCGCATCGCCCTGAGGCCATAGACGTTGTTGAGCCCCCGCGCCGAGCCGATGGGCGAACCCCAGGGCATCAGGACTTGGGCGCCGGCCTCGACCAGCCTGTCTGCCGCGACGAGATCCTCGGTCGTGTAGGCGAGCACCTGGAAGCCTTCGGCCGACAGAATGCGCGTCGCCTCGACGAGGCCGAAGAGGTCCGGCTGCAGGGTATCGGCGTCGCCTATCACCTCGAGCTTGATCCAGTTCGTGCCGAAGACCTCGCGGGCCATCTCAGCCGTCGTCACCGCCTCGCGCACCGAATGGCAGCCGGCGGTATTCGGCAGGACCTTGACTCCGGTCTCGCGGATCAGGTCCCAGAATTTCTGGCCGGCGCGCTCTCCGGCGGCCTCTCTTCGAAGTGAGACGGTGACGATCTCGGCGCCGGAGGCGAGGATCGCCTGGCGCAGGATCTGCGGCGAGGGATAGCGCGCCGTGCCGAGCATCAGCCGGCTGGAGAAGATGTCGTCGTAGATGCGCATCGGGTCAGCCTCCCTGCATCGGTGCGATGATCTCGATGGCGTCGCCCTCGGTGAGCCTCGTTTCCGGCCGCTCGCCCACCGGCACGAAATCGCGATTGAGGGCGGTGGCAAAGGGGCCTTCGCCATAGCCGAGTTCTTCGAGCGCTGCGGCCAATGTCGCGGCGTTCACCTCGGCGGGTTCGCCGTTCAGGATGATCTTCATGCGGCGATCTCCTCTCGGGGCTGGGCGCCGAAAGCGAGATCGGCGGCCTTTGCCGCGCAATCCGGCGCCAAAAGGAAGCCATGCCGATAGAGGCCGTTGACCGAGACGATCCGGCCGCTTCGGGTCACCCGCGGCAGGTTGTCCGGAAAGGCGGGCCGACGCCCGGCCTTCATCTCCAGCACCTCCGCCTCGGCAAAGGCCGGATGCAGCGCATAGGCCGCGTTCATCAGTTCGACGGCCGCGCGCAGCGTCGGGCCGCCGGAGGCAGCGCTCTCGATCATCGTCGCGCCGACCATGAAGAGCCCGCCCGCGCGCGGCACGACGTAGACGGGCATGCGCGGATGGAGGAGTCGGACGGGCCGCGCGAGATGGATCTCGTGCGTTCTCAGGATGAGCATTTCGCCGCGTACGCTGCGAAGTTCGGAGTCGTCGCCGACGAACCCCCGGCAATCAATGACTGTGTCGCCCATGGCCGCCTCCGGCTGGACGTTCGAGCCGAAGTGGATCGTGCCGCCAAGCGCGCGCATGCGATCGGCAAGGGCGCCGAGGGCGATGCGCGGGTCGAGATGGGCTTCCGCTGGAAAGTGCAGTCCCTGCCAGAAGCGTCCTGCGAGGTCCGGTTCCAAGGCATCGACGCCGGCTGCATCGAGCGATTGGGCACTGCTTGTCCGCCTCCCGAACCGCGCGATCTCACCGGCGTCGCGCACCGGAGCGACGACGAGCGTCCCGTTGCGCATGACACCCGGCACCCGATCGGCCCACCAGTCGATGGCCGCAAGGCCCGGCGCGACGATCGAGGCGTCGGCGCTCTCTGCCTCGCAGAACGGCGCAAGCATGCCGCCTGCGAGGAAGGAGGCGGCGGCGTCTCCGAGGCTTTCCGAGCGCTCGTAGAGCGTCACCGCCGCCCCCCTTTCCGCAAGGGTGAGGGCGGCTGAGAGGCCGGCGACGCCGGCCCCGATGACGGTGACCTTCATCGCCTCACTCCGCCGGTTCGGCCTTCGCCGCGATCTCCTCGGGCGTCATGTAGAGATCGCCGCCGGCCCGGTACTTCTCCGCCATCGCGGCCATGCCTTCCTTTTGAGCTTCGGCGCGGATGTCGTGGGAGATCTTCATCGAGCAGAATTTCGGCCCGCACATGGAGCAGAAATGCGCCGTCTTGTGCGCTTCCTTGGGCAGGGTCTCGTCGTGATAGAGCTGCGCCGTTTCCGGATCGAGGGAGAGGTTGAACTGGTCCTCCCAGCGGAACTCGAACCGGGCGCGGGACAAGGCGTCGTCGCGAAGCTGCGCGGCCGGGTGCCCCTTGGCGAGGTCGGCGGCATGGGCGGCGATCTTGTAGGTGATGACGCCGACCTTGACGTCGTCGCGGTCGGGCAGGCCGAGATGCTCCTTCGGCGTGACGTAGCAGAGCATCGCCGTGCCGAACCAGCCGATCATCGCCGCGCCGATGCCGGAGGTGATGTGGTCGTAGCCGGGCGCAATGTCGGTGACGAGGGGGCCGAGCGTATAGAAGGGCGCGTCGCCGCAGAGCTGCTGCTGCTTGGTCACGTTGACCTTGATCTTGTGCATCGGCACGTGGCCGGGGCCCTCGATCATCACCTGGCAGTCCTTCGCCCGGGCGATCTTCGTCAGCTCGCCGAGGGTTTCCAGCTCGGCGAACTGCGCGCGGTCGTTGGCGTCGGCGATGGATCCGGGGCGCAGGCCATCGCCCAGCGAGAAAGAGACGTCATAGGCGCGGCAGATGTCGCAGATCTCGTCGAAATGCTCGTAGAGGAAGCTCTCCCGGTGGTGATGCAGGCACCACTTGGCCATGATCGAGCCACCGCGCGAGACGATGCCGGTCACCCGGGCGACGGTGAGCGGGATATGCTGGAGCCGGACGCCGGCATGGATGGTGAAATAGTCCACACCCTGCTCGGCCTGCTCGATCAGCGTGTCGCGATAAACCTCCCAGGTGAGGTTCTCGGCGATGCCGTCGACCTTTTCCAGCGCCTGATAGATCGGGACGGTGCCGATCGGGATGGGGGCATTGCGGATCATCCAGTCGCGGATGTTGTGGATGTTGCGGCCGGTAGACAAATCCATCACCGTATCGGCGCCCCAGCGGATCGCCCAGACCATCTTCTCCACCTCTTCAGCCATGGAGGAGGTGACGGCCGAGTTGCCGATATTGGCGTTGATCTTGGTCAGGAAGTTGCGGCCGATGGCCATCGGCTCGAGGTCGGGGGGGGTGGTATTGGCGGGGGTTTCTATAGGATTTCCACCCCCCCCCCATACACACA
>PACL01000053.1 GCA_002700095.1 Fulvimarina sp.
ACCTGCCTGACCCTTCGAACATGTGCCACGAATCGACCTCGGTCGGCCTGCCGGAATCGATCGGCTCGCCCGTCGGCACCGTGACTCTGGCCGATTTCGATGCCTGCGACATGATGTTCTTCTTCGGCCACAACACCGGCACCAACGCGCCGCGGCTCTTGCACTGGGTGCAGGAGGCCCGCAAGCGCGGCGCCCCGGTGATCACCTTCAACCCGATCCTCGAACGCGGCCTGATGCGCTTCAAGAGCCCGCAGAACCCGGTCGAGATGCTGTCCCCCGGCGAGGGGACGAAGATGTCGAGCGACTACTATCAGGTGCGCGGCGGCGGCGACGTCGCGGCGATGACCGGCATTGCCAAGGCCGTCTTCGCGCTGGATGACGCGGCCAAGGATTCCGGTGGCAAGCGGGTGCTCGACATCGCCTTCATCGAGGAGCACTGCCACGGCTTCGCGGATTTCGAGGCCTTCGTGCGGGCCGCGGACTGGGACCAGATCGTGCGCTGTTCCGGCCTGCCGCGCGACGAGCTCGAACATGTCGGCAGGGTCTATTCCAAGGCCGACAAGGTGATCGGCAACTACGGCATGGGCCTCACCCAGCACCGGCACGGGATCGAGAACGTCCAGATGCTGGTGAACCTTCTCCTGATGCGCGGCATGATGGGCAAGAAGGGCGCGGGTATCTCGCCGATCCGCGGCCATTCCAACGTGCAAGGGCAGCGCACCGTCGGCATCACCGAGAAGCTCGAACTGATCCCCCACGAGAAGTTCGAGGAATTCTACGGCTTCACAGTGCCCAAGGAGAAGGGTCTCGACACGGTCGAGGCCTGCGAGGGCATCATCGACGGGTCGGTGAAGGGCTTCGTCTGCCTCGGCGGCAATTTTTCCCGGGCGGTGCCGGAGACGGGGCGCGTCGAGGAAAACTGGCGCAAGATGCGGCTCAACGTCCAGATCTCGACGAAGCTCAACCGCAACCATCTCCTCACCTGCGAGAAGACCTACATCCTGCCCTGCCTAGGCCGGCTGGAGCGTGACGCCCAGAACGGCGTCGACCAGATCGTCTCGGTGGAGGATTCCACCGCCTGCATCCACGCCTCCTACGGCAAGACCGAGCCGGCCTCCCGCGAACTCCTGTCCGAGCCGAAGATCACCGCTGAACTCGCGAAAGCGACGGTGGCGGGCAAGTCGACCGTGCCGTGGGACGCGTGGGCCGCCGACTACCGCCTGGTGCGCGACGCCATCGAGCGGGCCTATCCGGTCGACTTCAAGGACTTCAACGCTCGCATGGGCACGCCCGGCGGCTTCCACCGCGACATCGGCGCCACCAGGCGCGAATGGCGCACCGAGACGAAGAAGGCCAACTTCCTGGTGCCGGAGAGCTTCGACGTCGATCCCGATATCGACACGACGCGGCCCGACGTCCTGAAGCTCCTGACCATCAGGTCGAACGACCAGTTCAATACCACCGTCTATGGCTATGACGACCGTCTGCGCGGGGTGAAGGGGACACGCATGGTGATCCTGATGAACGAGGAGGACATGCGCCGCCTGGGGCTGACGGACGAGGACCGGGTGGATGTCGAGACCCACACCGACGACGGCGTGACCCGGCGGGTGAAGGACTACCGCGTCCACGCCTGGCCGCTGCCCAAGGGCAACTGCGCCGGCTATTATCCCGAGCTGAACGCGCTGATTCCCTTGTGGCACCACTCGCGCCGGGCCCATGTGCCGGCGGCAAAGTCGGTGCCGGTGCGGATCCTGAAGCGGCAGGTGGCCTGAGCCTCGACTGCTCGTCCGGCTGCCCCTGGAAAGCGGAAAGAAGGAGCCCCGGCTGCGATGCCGGGGCTTTTTTCAACGGTGACCCTTACCTGCGCCCCATCTTCAACAGCCGCGAGATGATGAACACCGGCACGACGATCGCCGCGCCGAGAAGGAAATAATAGACTGCCTGCTCGACCGAGCCGAACAGCGAGCGCCACGCCCATTCGACGGTACGAACGACCCAGTCGATGATGTCGTGGGGGTTCCAGTTCAGCCATGACAGGATGAACCCGACGAGGATCGAGATCAGGATCAGCCGGATGGCGACGCCGATCGGCGAGCCTCCCAGGATCTGGTTGATGCGCTCGGACATGGGCGGCGATGGTCTCCAGGTGGGCGTCGTCCTTCGGCACCGCAGGTAGGCGGGATGCCGGCGGACTGCAAGTTCCCGTCTCGACTTCGAAATGGCGCCTCAGTCCCGCAGCATCGCCTCGAGCGTCTCGATCCGGTCGGCCTCGAAGGCCGGCTTGTCCCATCTGAGCCGCGAAACCCGCGGGAAGCGCATGGCGACGCCGGACTTGTGCCGGCTCGAGCGCGCCAGCCCCTCGAAGGCGACCTCGATGACGAGGCCGTGGCCCGGCTCGGCCCGGACGGAGCGCACCGGCCCGAAGCGCTGGATCGTGTTGTCGCGGACATATTTGTCGAGCTTCTTCAGCTCCTCGTCGGTGAAGCCGAAATAGGCCTTGCCCACCGGCACCAATTCCGGATCGTCCGCCGGCCCGCTCCAGACCCCGAAGGTGTAGTCGGAATAGTAGCTCGACCGCTTGCCGTGGCCGCGCTGGGCGTACATCAGCACGGCGTCGACGAGATGCGGGTCCTTCTTCCACTTGAACCAGGGGCCCTTCGGCCGGCCCGGCACATAGGCCGAATCCCGCCGCTTCAGCATCAGCCCCTCGATCACCGGATGGGGCGGTGCGGCGCGCAGCCGGGCGAGGTCGTCGAAGCTCGCAAAGCCGACCAGCGGCGAGAGGTCGAAGCGGGTCGGCTCCAGCCGTTCGACGAAGCGCGCCAGGCGCTCCCGCCGGTCAGTGAAGGGAAGGGCGCGCAGGTCCGCGCCCTCCTCGATCAGAAGGTCGTAGCAGCGCAGGAACACCGGATATTTCTTCAGCATCGCCCCGGAGACGGTCTTGCGGTTCAGCCGCTGCTGCAGGTCCGAGAAGGTCGCCGCGACGATGTCGTCCGGCCTCGCCCCGCGATCTTCGACGCGCGGCGTGCCGCCCGTCTCGCCGGCCTGCGCGACGAGGAGTTCCCCGTCGAGGGTGCCCTCGAAGGTCATGAAGTCGACAAGGTCGGGAAAGGCGCCGGAAATGTCGTCGCCGGTGCGTGAATAAAGCCGGCGGACGCCGCCCTCGGCGCTCGCCTGGACGCGGATGCCGTCCCATTTCCATTCGGCCGCATAGGTTTCGGGATCGATCAGGCCGTGGTCCGGCTCTTCCAGCGGCTGCGACAGCATCACCGGCCGGAACGGCGCAAGGGCCGCCGAGACGGGTTTGTCGGCGTGCCCCTCCAGCCAGGCGAACAGCGCCTCGTAGGGCGGTTCGAGCCCGTGCCAGAGCTCCTCGATCTCGGCGACGTCCTTGTCGCCGAAATCGGCCAGCGCCTGCTTGGCGAGCCGCGCCGAGACGCCGATCCTGAGCCCGCCGGTGACGAGCTTCAGAAGCGCGTAGCGGCCGGACGCGTCGAGCCGGTCGAGCCAGGCCTCGACGAGCCTTGGCCCCTCCTGCCGGGTGGCGGCGTCGAGGCGTGTGACGATCTCGTCGAGGCTCGGCGGCTGGAGGCTCGCCTCGTCCCCTCCGCGGGCGTCGGGCCAGACCAGCGAAATGGTTTCGGCGAGGTCGCCGACATAGTCGTAGGAATAGCCAAACAGCACCTCGTCCATGCGGTCCGCGACGAGGCCGCGCAGCATCGCCGGCTTGACGCTCCGGATGTCGAGGTCGCCGGTGATCGCGGCCAGCGCCAGACCCCGTTCGGGATCGGCCACCGCGCCGAAGTGATCGACGAGCAGCTTCAGCTTGCCATTGCGCGAGGGCTGCAGGACGAGGGCGTCGAGGAGGTCGGCGAAGGGTTTCATCGCCGGTGAAGATGCATCGCCCCGGAGCCAAGGCAAGCTTGGCGGCTGCGTCCGCGGCCGCGCCGCTCGGCTCGGCTAAGAAGCCGCGCCTTGGAAGCGCCACACGGCGGCTAGGCGCTGCAAGCGAGCCTGAGGGCTGCCGGGAGGGAGCGCCGCCGTCAGGCCTATGCGGCGCAGCTGTCCGCGCCGGCTCCATGGTCCTTGCCGGGCCAGGACTGCATGAACTGGCGCACGACCTCCTGGAGTTCTTCGGGCCTCGCGCCGCCATTCGCCTGCACCACCAGCCCGTTGCCGACGGTGTTGACGTAGCGGCCGAGGCTCTCGGTATCGGTGTCGGCGGGCAGGTCGCCCTCGGCCTTCCAGCGCTCCAGTCGCTCGCACAGCCGCTTCAGGTTCGACATGCGCCGCGACATGAGGTCGTCCTTGATGGCGTCTCCCTCGGGGCTGCAGACCAGCGCGCCCTGGACCATCAGGCAGCCGCAGGGCGTGCCGTCGGGGGCCTCGGCGCCGGTGAACATCATCAGGAAGCGCTCGATGGCGCGCCGGGAGGAGGGCTGGCTCAGGATCTCGTCGAGGAAGGCGCCGCGCTTGTCGGCGTAGCGGTCGACGGCCTTTTTGAACAGCTCCTCCTTGTTGCCGAAGGCGGCGTAGAGGCTCGGCTTGGTGATGCCCATGGCGGCGATTAGGTCGGCCAGCGAGGTGCCTTCGTAGCCCTGTCGCCAGAACAGGAGCACCGCCTTGTCGAGAGCCTCGTCGGCGTCGAATTCCCTCGGCCGTCCCTTGGCCATGTCGGTTTCTCCCGGATGTTTGCTTGTTAGTTCCTGCCGGCCGTTGTCATGTAGGAATTCTCCTGCAATTTCATAGCCTCCCGACAGCCCGGCGGCGATGTTCCAGCGCTGCCGGGCGGGTGGCGGGGCTTCAGGTATGGACCGCCGGCGCTTCCTCCATAGGCTCTTGCGCGACCCGTGTCAGCGGCCGGTTGCCGGCCAGCCTGCGCACGAGAACATAGAACACCGGCGTCAGGAAGATGCCGAAGATCGTCACCCCGAGCATGCCGGAGAATACGGCGACGCCCATCGCCGCCCGCATTTCGGCACCGGGGCCGGTGGACAGCACCAGCGGCACGACGCCGGCGATGAAGGCGATCGACGTCATCAGGATCGGCCGCAGGCGCAGCCGGCTTGCCTCCACCGCCGCCTTGCGGGTCTCCATGCCGGAGATCTCGAGGTCCCGGGCGAATTCGACGATCAGGATGGCGTTCTTCGCCGACAGGCCCACCAGCACGATGAAGCCGATCTGGGTGAAGATGTTGTTGTCGCCATGGTCGAGCCAGACGCCGATCAGCGCCGCGAGGATGCCCGTCGGCACGATCATGATGATGGCGAAGGGCAGCGTCAGGCTCTCATACTGGGCCGCGAGCACCAGGAAGACCAGGAACACGGCCAGCGGGAAGATGATCAGGCCGGAATTGCCGGCGATGATCTGCTGGTAGGTGAGGTCCGTCCATTCGAAGCCGATCCCCTTCGGCAGCGTCTCGGCCGCGACGCGTTCCACCGCCGCCTGGGCCTCGCCGGACGAATAGCCGGGCGCCGGCCCGCCATTGACGTCGGCGGCAAGGAAGCCGTTGTAGCGGCTCGCCAGTTCCGGCCCGGCGGACGGCCGCACCGTCATCAGCGCCGACAGCGGCACCATCGCCCCGTTTGAAGAGCGCACTTTCAGCCGGGCGATGTCGTCGGGCTGGCTGCGGTCGCCGGCGTCGGCCTGGACGCGCACCGAATAGGTGCGGCCGAAGGCGTTGAAGTCGTTGACATAGAGCGAGCCGAGGTAAATCTGCAGCGTGTCGAAGACGTCGGTCACCGAGACGCCGAGCTGATGCGCCTTGGTGCGGTCGAGATCGGCGAAGAGCTGCGGCACCGAGATCCGGTAGCTGGAGAACATGCCGGCAAGTTCCGGCGCCTGCCGGGCCTTCGCGAGGAACGCGTTGGTGGCACTGCTCAGCGCCTCGTAGCCGAGGCCGGCGCGGTCTTCCAGCTGCAGCTTGAAGCCGCCGATGGTGCCGAGGCCCTGGACGGGCGGCGGCGGGAACATGGCGATGGTCGCCTCGCGGATCCCGGCATATTGCTGGTTCAGCGCCCCGGCGATGGCACCGCCCGGCAACTCCTCGCGCTCCTCGAACGGGGCCTCGGTGACGAAGACGACACCGGCGCTGGAGGAGTTGGTGAAGCCGTTGATCGACAGGCCGGGGAAGGACACCGTGTCGGTGGCGCCCGGCTGCTTCAGGGCAATCTCGTCCATCCGCCGGATGACGTCTTCGGTGCGGTCGAGGCTGGCCCCGTCGGGAAGCTGTGCGAAGCCGACGAGATAGCCCTTGTCCTGTCCCGGCACGAAGCCGCCCGGCACCTGGTTGAACATGAACACCGTGGCGCCGACGAGTGCGAGATAGACGCCCATGACGATCGTCTTGCGGGAGAACAGCCGCCCGACGGAGTTGCCATAGGCCCTCGACCCGGAACCGAAGGCCCGGTTGAAGCCGCGGAAGAACCAGCCGAAGACGAAGTCCATCGCCCGGGTGAGGAAGTCCTTCTTGGCGCCGTGGCCCTGCAGGAGGAGGGCGGCCAGCGCCGGAGAGAGGGTCAGCGAATTGATCGCCGAGATCACCGTCGAGATCGCGATGGTCACGGCGAACTGCTTGTAGAACTGTCCGGTCAGGCCGGAGATGAAGGCCAGCGGCACGAAGACGGCGACGAGGACGAGGGCGATGGCGATGATCGGTCCGGAGACCTCGCGCATCGCCTTGTAGGTCGCCTCGCGCGGGGCCAGCCCCTCCTCGATGTTGCGCTCGACATTCTCGACGACGACGATCGCGTCGTCGACGACGATGCCGATCGCCAGCACCAGGCCGAAGAGGCTGAGGGCGTTGATCGAGAAGCCGAGCACGTAGAGCGCGCCGAAGGTGCCGACGATCGAGACCGGCACGGCGATCAGCGGGATGATCGAGGCCCGCCAGGTCTGCAGGAAGACGATGACGACGATGACGACGAGCACGATCGCTTCCAGGAGCGTGTGGACGACGGCCTCGATCGAGGCGCGCACGAACTGCGTCGTGTCGTAGACGATCTCGTATTTCACGCCCAGGGGCATGTTGGCCTGCAACTCGTCCATCGTCGCGTGGATCGCGTCGGAGACGGCGATGGCGTTGGAGCCGGGGGACTGGAAGATCGGCAGGGCGACGGCCGGCTTGCCGCTGAGGAGCGAGCGCAGGGAATAGCCCGACACGCCGAGCTCGACGCGGGCGATGTCGCGCAGCCGCACGACGGCGCCGTTCGGGGCGGTCTTGACGATGATGTCGCCGAAGGCTTCCGGCGTGTTCAGCCGGCCTTCCGCATTCACCGAAAGCTGCAGCTCGACGTCGCCGCGCGTCGGCGGCGCGCCGATCTGGCCGGCGGCGGCCTGAACGTTCTGCTCGCGGATCGCCGCGACGACGTCACTCGCCGCAAGGCCCTGTTCGGCGACCTTCTGCGGATCGAGCCAGACCCGCATCGAATAGTCGCCGGAGCCGAACACCTGGACGTCGCCGACGCCGGCGATCTGGGCGAGGCGGTCCTTGACGTTGATGACGGCGTAGTTGCGCAGATACTCGATATCGTAGCGCCCGTCCGGCGAGACGAGATGGACCACCATCATCAGGTCGGGCGAGCTCTTGCGGGTGGTGATGCCGAGGGCGCGCACCTCTTCCGGCAGGCGCGGCTCGGCCTGGCTCACCCGGTTCTGGACCAGCTGCTGGGCCTTGTCGGGATCGGTGCCGAGGGCGAAGGTCACGGTCAGGGTCAGGGCGCCGTCGGCGGTCGCCTGGCTGGACATGTAGAGCATGCCCTCGACGCCGTTGATCTCCTCCTCGATGGGGGTGGCGACGGTCTCGGCGATGACCTTGGGATTGGCGCCCGGATACTGCGCCCGCACCACGACCGAGGGCGGCACGACCTCAGGGTATTCCGAGATCGGCAGGGCCTGCATGCCGAGAAGGCCGCAGATCAGGATGAGCACCGACAGGACGCCCGCAAAGACCGGGCGATCGATGAAGAACTTCGAGATGTTCACGGCAGGTGTCTCCGGATCGCCGGTGATGGGGCGGCAGCAGGCGTCGGCCACAGCCCGGCCATCGGCCGGGCAGGCGCTACGACACGGGGCCCGCCATCGGCCGGGCAAGCGCTATGAAACCGGCGCCGGCCCCTCGGGGCGCTGGCCCGGGGCGGCTGTCGGGTATGGGATAGGCGAGACGGCCCGGCCTCGGGGGGCGAGCCGGGCCGTCTCAGACCGTCGCGGGCTACTTGGCGGAGGCCAGCGCGACGGGTTCGGGGTCGACGAGAGTGCCAGGGGTCAGGGCCTGGATCCCGTCCACCACGATCTGCTCGCCGGGCTTCAGCCCCTCGGCGACGACCCTGAGGCCATCGACCGAGGCGCCGAGCTGGACGGTGCGGTATTCGACCTTGTGGTCGTCGCCGACGACGAGGACGAACTTGCGGTCCTGATCGGTGCCGACGGCGCGCTCGCTGATCAGCAGCCTGTCCTCGGGCTTCGGCTGGCCGAGGCGGATGCGGACGAATTCGCCGGGAATGAGCGAGCCCTTGGGATTGTCGATCGCGGCCCGGATGCGCAGGGTGCCGCTCTGCGGGTCGACCTCGTTGCCGATCAGCTGGACGTGGCCGCGCAGCGCCGGCTTGTTGCCTTCACCGTCGAAGCGCTGCACCTCGACCGGGATGTCGCCATAGGCCGGCAGCGGGCCGTCCTGGGCGGGGAGCGCGGAGAGGATGCCGGCGACCTCGCCCGCATCGACGTCGAAGCCGGCATAGATCGGATCGACCGAGACCATGGTCGCAAGCACCGGCGACGACAGCCCGGCCGCGACGAGATTGCCCGCGCTGACCTCGATCTGGCCGATCCGCCCGTCGATCGGCGCGCGGACCTCGGTATAGCCGAGATCCAGCTCGGCGGTCCGCAGCGCCGCCTTGGCCGCGTCGGCGCTGGCGACCGCCTGGTCATAGGCGCTGGAGCGCTGGTCGAGGGTGCTCTGGGAAACCGTGCGCGAGGTGACGAGGGATTTCGCGCGCTCCACTTCCAGCGCCGCCAGGTGCACCTGTGCCTCGGCGGCCTCGACGTCGGCGCGGGCCCGCGCGACGGTCGCCTCGTAGGGAGCCGGATCGATGGTCGCGACGCGGTCGCCCTTCTTCACGAGAGCCCCCTCGCGAAAGTGAAAGGCTTCGATCGCGCCGCCGACGCGGGGCCGGATCTGGACCCGGTCGACGGCCTCGAGGCGCCCGGAATATTCCTTCCAAAGGGTGATGGAGCGCGGCGTCACCGCCGTGACCGGCACGTGCACCGCGGCCGGCTGCGGCGGCTGGGACGGCGAGGCTTCGCTTGCCACCGCGCGCTCCGGCTCGTTGACGGCCACCGTGGCGGCGCCCGCAGCAATGATGAAAGCGAGGCTCGAACTCCACAGGAGCCGACGAAAGACTGTCCGTTTCATATGCGTCACTCGTGAAGGTGAATGGGATGGCGGCGCCAGCCGGCGATGTCGCAGTGGATGGTCGCGCAGGATGAGCTGTCAGATTGGATAGCTGGCGCGTCAGGTGCCGGGAGCGGCATTACGGCAAGCGCGCCGGGCGTTTCGTCGTCAGCGGATGTCGTGACCTCGGACGGTGGCAAGCGTCATGGAGAACCGGCTCGCTTTTGCCGTCGCCGGAAATGCCGCGCGGCCTGCGGCGGACACCTCGGCGGCAAGGGCACTGGAACCGCGCATCGACCGTCTCCATATCCTCGGGGCCCAGTGCCGACGGGCACTCCCAAACGGCGAAACTATTTCTATACCGTTCGGTACGGATTAGTTAGGCCGCCGGCTTCTCTCGGTCAAGAGAAAAATTACCGATTGGTATGAAAATAGATTGGTGTCTTCGCGGGGACCCTGGGACCATTGGTGCCGGTGACCCGGAAGGCCCAGTCCTATGTCACTGGTTTCCTCACCGCGCGGCGCTCGAGCGGTCACCCTGTGGACCAGTCGAAGACCGAAGCGCCGACACGATTTGTGGAACAGAAGACGGATCGGCGACGGCGGGCCGCCTCCCGCTACGGGAGACCTCTTTCCGCGGCCGGACACGGCAGGCGAAGCATCTCTGCCGCCCCACATAGTCATGGTCCGACTCCGACTGGATCGTCGATGCGGCCGGAGACCGGCCGCATCGACGAGACAGCGCTCTTCCCGCCGTGGGTCAGCGACCCTCGCGGTACCAGGTCGCCGACAGCGCCAGGAGCAGCACGGCGAGGCCGAGGAAGCCGGCGAACAGCGGCGTGCGGTCGACGCCGCGCAGGATCGTTTCGTCGGTCGTCTTGAGGCCGATCCAGTCCCGCCCGTCGCCATCGGCCCGGCCGCTGATCGGGACGATGCGCGGCACCGTCACCTCGCTCGATCCCTCGGTCCCGATGCGGCGCGCGCTGCCGCGGGTTGCCTCGGACATTGGCTCCAGCTTCGTGGTCGTCGAGATCGCCTCGCGATACTCCCGCGGATTGACCGGGCCGACCGTGCCGAGGGCGCGCAGATCGCCGTTCGCAGCCTGGAAGAGCCCCATCTCGTCGGTCTTGAGGACGCCCTCCCACAGCCCGGGGCTGACATTGGCCAGCGGCAGGTTCTCTGCCCGGCCGGACGGGGTGATCACCGTCGCCGGCCCCGGATCGTCGCCGATGGTCTGGCGGGGGACGACGAGGTCGGAGCCCCGCGCTTCGGCCTCGAGGGACTCCTCGTCGAGTTCGGGCTCCTTCATCAGCCAGTGGGCGACGCGCCGGAACAGGGCGACATGCGGCCCGCCCCCTTCGAAGCCGCGCGACCACAGCCATTCCTGATCGGACAGAAGCAGCGCGATGCGGCCCTCGCCGGCGCGGTCGAGCACCAGCAGCGGCTTGTCGTCGGGCCCGGTCATCACCGTCTCGCCCTTCGTCTCGCCGACGTCGATGGAGCGGAACCACGGGCTCCAGTCCGGCGGCTCGGCGTTGGAGCCGGGCAGGTTGCGGGTGACGGGATGCTTCTGGCCGAGCTCCGACACCTGCGGATAGAACGCCTTGTCCTCGATCTGCCCGGTCGGCAGCGCCGGCAGGATCCACTGCAGCGGGGTCTGGGCGATGGATTCGTTGCCGGCATATTCCGGCCCGGACGCGATCAGCATCGCGCCGCCATTCTCCACATACTGGGCGATGTAGTCGAAATACAGGGACGGCAGGACGCCGCGCTCCTGGTAGCGGTCGAAGATGATCAGGTCGAAGTCGTTGATCTTCTCGACGAACAGCTCCCGCGTCGGGAAGGCGATCAGCGAGAGTTCGTCGATCGGCGTGCCGTCCTGCTTTTCCGGCGGCCTGAGGATGGTGAAGTGGACGAGATCGACGGTGGCGTCAGACTTCAAGAGGTTGCGCCAGGTGCGCTCGCCGGCATGGGGCTCGCCCGAGACCAGCAGGACGCGGAGGTTCTCGCGAATGCCGTCGACGACGGCGATCGCCTTGTTGTTGACGCCGGTGATCTCCCGCTCGTCGCGGGCGACGGACAGTTCGATGATGTTCTTGCCCGCGCGCGGCAGGCTGAAGGGAACCGTCTCGTCGGCGCCGGGCGTCGCCTGCTCGCGCGAGACGAGGTCGCCGTTCAGGAAGACCTGCACCGGCACCGGCGTCGTGCCGGCGCCCGATCCCTCCTCGATCACCCGGTAGGTCAGCCGCTGCTCCTCGTCGACGAGGCCGAAGCGCGGGCTGTTGGTGATCTCGATCCGCCGGTCGAATTCGTCCTCGTGGCCGGTGACGAGGGCGTGGACCGGCGCGTCGAAGCCGAGCCTCGCGGCGGCGTCGGGAATGTCGTGGACCTGCCCGTCGGTGACCATGATGGCGCCGGCGACCCGGCCGGGCGCGACGTCCTGAAGCGAGGTCGCGAGCGCGCCGAACAGCGCCGTCGTCGCGTCGTCCGAGGGGGTGCCTGAGGATCTCGCCTCGACGGTCCGCACCTCGAACTGCGGGAACCGCGCAAGGCTCTCCTTCAGGGCCGCCTCGACCTTGTCGGCCTGCGCCGTGCGGTCGCCGATCGACTGGCTCTGGCTGCGGTCGACGACGAGGGAGACGACGCTCTTCATCGGGTCGCGCTCCTCCCGCAGCATCACCGGGTTGGCTAGCGCGAGGATCAGCGCCGCGATCGCCAGGATGCGCACCAGCGCGCCATGGGTCCGGGCGGCGAGGAGCACCAGCGCCAGGATCGCCGCCGGAATGCCCAGGGCGGCGAGGACGGGCCAGGAGAAGAACGGGTCGAACGCGATGGACCAGGTCATTGTCCGAGCCTTTCGAGCAGCGCCGGGACGTGGACCTGATCGGCCTTGTAGTTGCCGGTGAGGACGTACATCACGATGTTGACGCCCGACCGATAGGCCATCTCGCGCTGGGATGGATCGGAGGAGTCGGTCGGGTAGAGGAAGAGGCCCTTGTCATCCACGGCCCAGGCCCCGGCGAAGTCGTTCGAGGTGATCATGATCGAGGAGACGCCGTCGCCGCCGCGGGCGGGGCGGGCCGTGCCCTCGGCATCGGGCACCAGCGATTCGACCCAGAGCGGCGAATCCGAATGCAGGCCCGGAAACGATGCCAGGATGTAGAACGCCTTGGTCAGGACGTGGTCCGGCGGCACCGGCTCGAGCGGCGGAATGTCGAGGCCGCCGAGAATGTCGCGCAACCGCCGCTGACCGGCGGAGACGTTGCCGGACAGCGAGGAGAGGGTGTCGTCCGACACGTCGAACAGCACCGTCCCGCCCTGCTTCATATAGGCGTCGATGCGGCTGATGGCGTCCTGGGACGGCATCGGCGCGTCGGCGCTGACCGGCCAGTAGAGCAGCGGGTAGAAGGACAGCTCGTCGGTGGCGATGTTGACGCCCATCGGGTCGCCCGGCTCGAGCGCGGTCTTGGCGCCGATATATTGCGACAGGCCGCGCAGCCCGTCCCGCGACCGGTCGTCGATGGCGCCGTCGCCGGTCTCGACATAGGCGAGATGGGTCTGGGACGTCGCCTCGATGGCCTTCTGGACGTCGAAGCTGTCGGATTGCTCGATCGTCTGGGCGACGGCCGCATGGGGCGAGGCGAGGAGCGCCGCGCCGGCAAGGCCGAGCCCGCAGGCGAGCGCGATCGACACCGCCGCTCCCGAGGAGCGGCCGGAGAGCCGCCCTGCGAAGCGGCCGATGCCGCCGCTCAGCCACAGCATGGCCAAGGCATCCAGCGCGAACAGCACCAGCGCCGCAGCAAACAGCCAGGGTCGCAGGTCGAGGCTGTCGGCGTCGGCATAGGGCCGCGCGTCGGTGGCCGCGCCGAGGTCGAGGTCGGGCAGCGGCGCCAGCCGCGCCGAGGGCCCGAGGAGATTGTGCGCCACATAGCCCTCTTCGCTGCCATAGAGTCCCGGGGGGTGCTGCAGCCCGACGGGCGACGGCGCATCGACCGCCAGCGACAGGGGCTGCGCCTCCGGGCCGGGCGACACCAGACGGCCGGTGCCGTCGAGGACGCGGTAGGGCGGCAAACTCTCGGCCGCCGTCTGGCCGTCCGGCGCGCCGGCATTGGCCCGCGACAGGCTGACGATCCGGCGCAGCATCGAGACGAAGGCGCCGGAGATCGGCAGGTTCGACCAGGTCGCCTCCGCGGTCACGTGAAACAGGACGATGGTGCCGGCCCCCTGGCTGCGCGCGGTGACGAGGGGCGTGCCGTCGGTGAGGCTCGCCCAGGTGTGATCGGCGAGATCGGCCGAGGGTTCGGCGAGGATCTGCCGCGAGACGGTCACGTCCTCGGGGACGGCGATCCCGGCAAAGGGGCTGGCTTCGGGAATCGGCGCGAGCTTCTGCGGCTCGGACCAGGACATGGCGCCGCCGAGCTGGCGTTCGCCGGCCCGCAGCCGGACCGGGACGAGCCCATCCTCGCCGGTGCTCGCTGCGAGCCGCGGCCCGGCGAAGCGGACGAGGTAGCCGCCATTCTCGACGAAGGCCTGAAGCTCGGTCTGCGCCTCCTCCGGCAGGACGCCGATGTCGGCGAGCACCACCACCGACGGCTTGCGCTCCAGAAGCTCCGGGATCGCCTTGCCGAGATCGGCGGTCGATGGGCGCACCACGTCGGCGAAGGGTCCGAGCGCCCGCGAGATGTAATAGAGCGGCGACAGCAGCGGCTGCGCCTCGTCGGAGGATTCGCCCGAGATGAGCGCGACGCGGCGGCGGCGGAAGGAATCGTCGAGCAGCCGCACGGCGCCCGCCGTCGCGGCGCCCTGGACCTCGATGCGGGCGATGTCGTTGCGCATCTCCACCGGAATCTGGAAGCGCGCCTCGCCGATGCCGTCGCTGCCGGAGAAGGCGACCGGCGCAGTACCGACCTCGCGCGACTGGGCGTCCCTGGCAATCAGCGTGAAGGCGCCGGCCGGAACGCCGGACGGGCGGACCGCCGAGACGACCAGTGCTTCAGTGGAGTTGTCGGCGTTGGTGAGGCCGATCACCCCGTCGAGCGAGGGTTCGTAGACGATCGACTGGCCGGGAGCGAGCGCTGCGAGCGCCTGTGCGGCCTCCTGCGCATCCGGCGTGTCGAGGCCGTCGGAGAGGAAGACCAGCGAGCCCGGCCGTTCGCCGGCGAGCGCCGTCGCGATCCGCCGTGCCGCGGCGAGGCGCTCGGTCGGTACGGGACGCGGCCCGGCGGCGGCGAGCCGCTCCAGCGCCGCTGCCGCCTCGACGGGCGAGGCGTCGTCGTCGGGGCCTTCGGCGGAGAACGCCATCGCCACCGGCCGACCGGTCTCGCCGGCCTGTCGGATCAGCTCCTCGGCGGCGCGCCGACGCTGGTCGAAGTCGCCGCCGGAGGACCAGCCATTGTCGACGAGGATTGCCAGCGGCCCGGTGCCGGAGATCAGCGTCTCGCGCGGATTGAGGGTGGGGGCGGCCAGCGCGAAGATCACCAGCGCCGCCAGAAGCAGGCGCAGCAGCGTCAGCCACCACGGGCTCTTCGACGGGGTCTCCTCGCTCTTCAGGACGCGCTGGAGGATGCGCAGCGGCGGAAACGCCTCGACCTGCGGGCGCGGCGGCGTCAGCTTCAGGAGCCACCAGATCACCGGCAAGGCGAGGAGGCCGGCCAAAACGAAGGGCGCGCCGAAGCTGAGTGCGAGACCGCCGATCACGAGCGCGGCCCCGCGGCCTGCGGAACGCCCGACAGGCGCGTGTGCAGCGCCCCCAGCGCCTCCGAGGCGAGCCGGTCGGTGCGGTGGAAGATGAAGCTCCAGCCGAGCCGGCGGCAATGGTCGGAGAGGATGTCGCGCCTTGCGCGGTAGAGTTCGGTATATTCGCTCTTCAGCGTCTCGGCCCTTCCGGCGGTGAGGCGTCCGCCGGTCTCCGGATCGCGGAATTCGGTGCGGCCGGCATAGGGGAACGTCTCTTCCGCCGGATCGGCCACCATCACCAGATGGCCGCGGATGCCGCGCTTGGCCACCTTGTCGACGAAGGCGAGGATTTCGTCGAGGGGATCGAGGCAGTCGCTGACCATGACGGTCTCCGAGAACCGGCGCAGCCTGTCATCGGGCGGAAACCGGTGCTGCGGGCGGTCGTTCATCAAGGTGGCGGCGAGGCGCTCGGCGGCATTGCGCGCCGAGATGGGCTCGATCACGCCCGGATAGCCGATCCGCTCGCCGGAGCGCGACAGGAGCTCGGCAAGAGCCAGCACCAGCACCAGCGCCCGCGATTCCTTGGACACCTCGGAGGCCGTCGAGCGATAGCCCATGGACGAGGACGGGTCGGCCCAGACCCAGACCGTGTGGGCGGCCTCCCATTCGCGGTCGCGCAGATAGACATGATCGTCCCGCGCCGAGCGGCGCCAGTCGATCCGCGCCACCTGCTCGCCGTCGACGAAGGGCCGGAACTGCCAGAAATTCTCGCCGATGCCCCGGCGGCGGCGGCCATGCCAGCCGGCGATCACCGTCGAGACGATGCGGCGCGCCTCGACCAGGAGGTCAGGCAGGAGCACCGCGCGCTGGCGGGCGCGGACCAGCGCGTCGGAAGCATGGGTGAGTTCGACGGTGGAGCCGATCGGCATCAGGCCCGTCCCTTCGTCAAGCGACGTCTCGCTTCAGGGCGGCGATCACGTCGCGCACGCTCATCCCCTCCGCCCGCGCGGCGAAATTGAGCGCCATGCGGTGCTGGAGGATCGGCTCGGCGAGCGCCATCACGTCGTCGGTGGAGGGCGCCAGCCGGCCTTCGTAGAGGGCGCGCGCCCTGACGCAGGTCATCAGCGACTGCGAGGCGCGCGGGCCGGGGCCCCAGGCGATGTGGGTGTCGGCCTCCTTGTGGCCGCTGCCGGGCCGGGCCGAGCGCACCAGGGTGAGGATCGCGTCGACGACGCTGTCCGGCACAGGCATGCGCCGCACCAGCATCTGGATCTCGCGCAGGCGCACGGCGTCCAGCACCGGCTCGGCACGGTCCTCGGAGCCGCCTGTCTCCAGTAGGATGCGGCGCTCGGACGCAAGGTCCGGATAATGCACGTCCACCTGCATCAGGAACCGGTCGAGCTGCGCCTCGGGCAGCGGATAGGTGCCTTCCTGCTCCAGCGGGTTCTGGGTCGCGAGCACATGGAAGGGGGCGGGCAGGTCGTAGCGCTCGCCGGCGACGGTGACGTGATATTCCTGCATCGCCTGGAGGAGGGCCGACTGGGTGCGCGGCGAGGCGCGGTTGATCTCGTCGGCCATCAGGAGCTGGGCGAAGACCGGGCCCTTCACATAGCGGAAGGAGCGGCGGCCGGTCTCGTCCTGGTCCATCACCTCGGTGCCGATGATGTCGGAGGGCATCAGGTCCGGCGTGAACTGGATGCGCCGGGCGTCGAGGCCCATGGCGACGCCGAGTGTGTCGACGAGCTTGGTCTTGGCAAGGCCCGGCACGCCGACGAGCAGCGCATGGCCGCCGCCGAGAATGGCGATCACCGTCTGCTCGACGACACTCTCCTGTCCGAAGATCACCCGGCCGACGGATTGCCGCACCCTCGCGATGTCGGCGAGCGCGGCCTCGGCGAGGCCGACGATGGCGGATTCGCTCAGGGTCGATTCCTGCGGCGTGAGTATCGTCATGGGTGTCTCTCCATTGCCGGAACCGAAGTGTTCGCTGCGCGCCGACCGCGGGTCCATGATGGCAGGGTACGGGATGGAGCGGGTCGATCAATCAATACGATGGGGAATCTTGCTGGCAAGCGCCGGTCGGCCAACTATTTCGTGAGGACGAAGCCGGGCGAAAATGAGACCGGCCCCCATCGCGGCGGCTCGGCCGGGACGAAGTGGATCTTATGACAAATCAGCCACCTGACGAATCCGTGAGCCTTGCGGCTCTGATATCGCGTGCCGAGCGGGCCGGGCGGGGGGCGCCGCCGGTGGAGCGGTGGAACCCGGATTTCTGCGGCGATATCGACATGGTGATCAAGGCGGACGGCACCTGGCTCTATCAGGGGACGCCGATTCGCCGCGAGGCGCTGAAGCGGCTGTTCTCCTCGGTGCTGCGCAAGGACGAAGACGGGCGCACCTATCTCGTCACCCCGGTGGAGCGCCTCGGCATCACCGTCGAGGACGCGCCCTTCGTCGCGGTGGAGATGAGCCGAGAGGACGCCGGCACCGGCCCGGTGCTGACCTTCCGCACCGATGTCGGCGACGTGGTGGCGGCGGGGCCGGAGCACCCCGTCCGCTTCGCCGATGCCGAAGATGGCGGCTTCCGCCCCTATCTCCTGGTGCGCGGCCGGCTGGAGGCGGCGCTGACGCGGGCGCTCGCCATCGATCTCGCCGACTTGATCGAAGAAGACGCGGCCGGGCTGTTCCTGGTCTCGAACGGCGCCCGCTTCGACGTGCCGCAGGATGCCGCGTGAGGGCGGCGACGCCGCTGTTCACGGCAGCCGACCTGAGGGCCCGGATCGGGGCCTCGCCGGACGGCGCCGGCAAGGGGCCGGGGGGAGCGGCCGAGCCGCCGGAATGGGGCGATCACCGCCTCAATCCCGATCTCGTCGCCGAGATGCTGAAGGCCGAGACCCGCGAGGCCGCCGTCTTGGTGCCGGTGGTCGAGCGTAGCGGCGAGGCGACGGTGATCCTGACGACGCGCACCCGCTCGCTGCGCAAGCATTCCGGCCAGATCGCCTTTCCCGGCGGCGCGATCGATCCGGAGGACACGTCGCCCGAGGCGGCGGCGATGCGCGAGGCCTTCGAGGAGGTGGCGCTGGAGCCGCGCTTCGTCGAGCCGCTCGCCCGCCTGCCACGCTATCTGACGACCACCGGGTTCCACATCACCCCGGTCGTCGCCATCGTGACGCCGGGTTTTGCCCTGAAGCCCAATCCCGGCGAGGTCGAGGACGTCTTCGAGGTTCCCTTGAGTTTCCTGATGGACGCTGCCAACCATCGCCAGGAGAGCCGCGAATTCGCCGGGCTCGTCCGCCACTATTTCACGATGCCCTTCGGCGAGCGCTTCATCTGGGGCGTCACGGCGGGCATCCTGCGCACACTCTACGAACGGTATTACGCATGACCACGATCGCCGCCGACTGGCTGAGGGACGAGACGCTGCAGACCCTCCTCGCAGCCCTATCCGAGGGCGGCGAGGAGGCGCGCGTCGTCGGCGGGGCGGTGCGCAACACGCTGATGGCGCGGCCCGTCACCGACATCGACATCGCCGTGACGACGCTGCCCGAGGAGACCGTCCGCCGCGTCGAGGCGATCGGCCTCAAGGCGGTGCCGACCGGCATCGAGCATGGCACCATCACCGTCGTCGCCGAAGGGCGCCCCTATGAGGTGACGACGCTGCGCCGCGACATCGAGACGGACGGGCGCCACGCCGTCGTCACCTTCGGCCGCGACTGGCATGCCGATGCCGAGCGGCGCGACTTCACCATCAACGCCCTCTATGTGGACGCCGCGGGCGAGGTGCTCGATCTCGTCGGCGGCATCGCCGACATCCAGCGCGGCACCTTGCGCTTCATCGGCGATGCGGAGCAGCGGATCGTCGAGGACCGGTTGCGGATCCTGCGCTTCTTCCGCTTCTTCGCCTGGTACGGCCAGGGGCGGCCGGACGCAGACGGCCTGCGCGCCGCAACGCGGCTGAAGGACGGGCTGACGAAGCTCTCCGCCGAGCGGGTCTGGAACGAGCTGCGCAAGCTGCTTTCCGCGCCCGATCCGTCGCGGGCGCTCTTGTGGATGCGACAGACCGGGGCGCTGACCATCGTCCTGCCGGAGAGCGAGCGCTGGGGGATCGACCACATCCACGCGCTGGTCGAGACCGGCCGGGCGCGGGGCTGGCAGCCGGACCCCCTCTTGCGTCTCATGGCGATCGTGCCGCCCGATCCCGCCCGCCTCGCCGGGCTGGCGAAGCGGCTGAAGCTCGCCAATCACGAGCGCGACCGGCTCGCAGGCTTTGCTGCCGAGACAGCGCCCGGCCCGGACGAGAGCGACCGGGCGCTGAAGGCGCGGCTCTATTTCGGCGACCGCCAGGCGATCGAGGACGTCCTGCGGCTGGAACTTGCCAAGGCGCAGGGCAAGATCGGCGAGGATGCCGCCGCGCTGGAGCGGGTCGCGCGCCTTGCGGCACGGCTCGGCACGGCCGAGACTTTCGTGCCGCCGGTCTTCCCCATCGGCGGCGACGACCTGAAGGCCCGCGGCTTTGCGCCGGGGCCGGAGCTCGGGCAGGAACTCGAGCGGCTGAAGCGGATCTGGGCCGGAGGCGGCTTTCAGCTGTCGGCGCAGGACCTCCTCGCGGCGAGCGACAAGGGCGCGTAGGGCCGGACATCGGGCGCCCCGGAGCTGCGAGGAACCGGGTGCCGCTTCGGTTCGCGTCATGCAACGTGCCGCCCATGGCCTCGCGAACCCGGCCGCGCCGAGTTCATCCTTTCCCGAACAACAAAGCCCCGCCTTTCGGCAGGGCTCTGGGCGTTCGGAGACTTGCGACGGGAGAACGCGCGCGGCGCTCTTGTCAGTCGCGCTCCTCGGGCGAGACGTAGTCGCGCATCGGGGCGCCGGTATAGAGCTGGCGCGGACGGCCGATCCGCTGATGCGGATCCTCGATCATCTCCTTCCACTGGGCGATCCAGCCGACGGTGCGCGCCACGGCGAAGAGCACCGTGAACATCGTGGTCGGGAAGCCCAGCGCCTTCAGCGTGATGCCGGAGTAGAAGTCGACGTTCGGATAGAGCTTCTTCTCGATGAAATACTCGTCGGTGAGCGCGATGCGCTCCAGCTCCATCGCCACCTCGAGCAGCGGATCGTCCTTGATGCCGAGCTCGTCGAGCACCTCGTGGCAGGTCTGCTGCATGATCTTGGCGCGCGGGTCGTAGTTCTTGTAGACCCGGTGGCCGAAGCCCATCAGGCGGAACGGATCGTTCTTGTCCTTGGCCCTGGCGATGAACTCCGGGATGCGGTCCTTCGAACCGATCTCCATCAGCATGTTGAGCGCGGCCTCGTTGGCGCCGCCATGGGCGGGGCCCCAGAGGCAGGCGATGCCGGCGGCGACGCAGGCGAACGGATTCGCGCCCGACGAGCCGGCGAGCCGCACCGTCGAGGTCGAGGCGTTCTGCTCGTGATCGGCATGCAGGATGAAGATGCGATCCATCGCCCGCGCCAGTACCGGGTTGATCCGGTAGGGCTCGCAGGGAACCGCGAAGCACATGTGCAGGAAGTTTTCCGCGTAGGACAGGTCATTGCGCGGATAAACGAAGGGCTGGCCGATGTGGTACTTGTAGGCCATCGCCGCGATCGTCGGCATCTTGGCGACCATGCGCAGGCTCGCCACCATCCGCTGGTGCGGATCGGCGATGTCGGTCGAATCGTGGTAGAAGGCCGAGAGTGCGCCGACCGAGCCGCACATGACGGCCATCGGGTGGGCGTCGCGGCGGAAGCCGGTGAAGAAGCGGCTCATCTGCTCGTGGATCATCGTGTGCCGCGTGACCCGGTAGACGAAGTCGTCCTTCTCGCGCTGGGTCGGAAGCTCGCCATACAGCAGGAGATAGCAGGTCTCGAGATAGTCGCCGCGCTCGGCGAGCTGGTCGATCGGGTATCCGCGATGAAGCAGAATGCCCTCGTCACCGTCGATATAGGTGATCTTCGATTCGCAGGACGCCGTCGAGGAGAACCCGGGATCGTAGGTGAACACGCCGCCCTGCTTGTAGAGGCTGGTGACGTCGATCACGTCCGGACCGAGGGTGCCGCTACGCATCTCCAGACCGGCATTCGTCGATCCGAAATTGAGTTTCGCCGACTGTTCTGTCATGCGTCGTCCTTCCATGAATCGCGGCTACGAATGCGTTTTCGCAGCGCACACGTTTCAGCCACTCTTTGCCTACTCCAAAGGCTTGAGCACCACAAGTTATGCCCCCAAGCCTGCTGCGGCGCAATAAGATGCGCCGATGCTCAGTGGCTCTGGTCCCTGAGCCGGGCAAGCGACTCGTCCCGGCCGAGAACCGCCAGAACGTCGAAGACACCGGGTGAGGTGGTGCGGCCGGTGAGCGCGGCGCGCAGCGGCTGGGCCGCCTTGCCGAGCTTGATTTCCGCCCGTTCCGCATAGTCGCGGACGATGGCTTCCAGCGCCTCCACCGACCAGCTCTCGGATGCCTCGAAAAGCGGCAGAAGGTCGGCGACGACCTTGCGGCCGCCGTCGGCGAGGATCGCCTCGGCCTTTTCTTCCATCGCCAGCGGGCGGGCGGCGAAGAGGAACGCCGCGCCGTCGGTCAGCTCGACCAGCGTCTTCGCCCGGTCCTTCAGCCCGGGCATCGCGGCCGTGAGCTTTTCGCGGGTGCTGGCGTCGTCCGCCTGCTTCAGGATCGCGCCATTGGGCAGGACGTCGCGGCTGTCCATCAGCATGTCGACGAGATCGGCGGCGGCGCTCGCCCGGATCCAGTGGCCGTTGATCGCCTCGAGCTTCTTGAAGTCGAACCGCGCCGCGCCCTTGTTGACCTGCGGCAGATCGAACCAGGCGATCAGCTGCTCGGTGGAGATGATCTCCTCGTCGCCATGGGCCCAGCCGAGGCGGACGAGATAGTTGCGCAGCGCCACCGGCAGGTAGCCCATCTCGCGATAGGCCTCGACGCCCAGCGCCCCGTGCCGCTTCGACAGCTTGGCCCCGTCGGCGCCATGGATCAGCGGGATATGCGCCATCACCGGCACTTTCCAGCCCATCGCCTGGTAGATCAGCGTCTGGCGGCCGGCATTGGTCAGGTGGTCGTCGCCGCGGATGATGTGGGTGACGCCCATGTCATGGTCGTCGACGACGACGGCGAGCATGTAGGTGGGCGAGCCGTCGGAGCGCAAAAGGACCAGATCGTCGAGGTCCTTGTTCGGGAACCGCACCGTCCCCTGCACCTCGTCCTCCACGACGGTCTCGCCCTCGAGGGGCGCGCGCAGACGGATCACCGGCTTGATGCCCTCCGGCGCCTCGGACGGATCGCGGTCGCGCCAGCGGCCGTCGTAGCGCGGCGGGCGCTTCTCGGCCTTGGCCGTCTCGCGCATCTCCTCGAGCTCGGCCTGGGAGGCGTAGCAGCGATAGGCCTGGCCTTTGGCCAGCATCTCCTCGACCGCCGCCCGGTGCCGATCGGCCCGCTCATATTGCGACACCGGCGGCTCGTCGGCGGACAGGCCCAGCCAGTCGAGTCCCTCGATGATCGCCTTGACGGCCGCTTCGGTGGACCGGGCGCGATCGGTGTCCTCGATGCGCAGCAGCATCTTGCCGCCCTTGGCGCGGGCATAGAGCCAGTTGAACAGGGCCGTGCGCGCGCCGCCGATGTGCAGGAACCCGGTCGGCGAGGGGGCAAAGCGGGTGACGACGGGATCCGCCATGTCGACTCCAGTTTTCAAACGATGCGGCGTGGCGCGGTTTTTCTAAAAACCGTCGCATTCATGCGCCGGCTGTGTAGCATAGGACCGTCGAGGTGCAAGCGAAGGGCGGGACGGCCATTGCCGCAGGCGCCAGCCACGAAGGGGCTCGAGCGCCCGCAGGGACCGTCGGCCGGCGGTCGCTGGGCCTCGCTCCTGCGCCGGGCCTTCGCCCGCGGCAGATGGTCCGGCGGCCGCGGCAGCTCCGGCGCCCCGGGTATCCCCTATGACCGTGGCGGATTTGACGACGACCGGGCGGACGCCTGGCCTGGCGATGGGTCCCGTCTGGAGGCGGCCGGCGCTTGGCTGAACCGACAGGCGGCGGTCGAGGCCGCTCATCGCTCCGGCTTTCACGTCCTGCCCGTCGCGCTGATTTCCGGCGCGGCCGCCGTCTTCGCCCTCGACTGGCGGCCGGACCTTCTTGCAACGATCCTCGCCGCTGCCCTGCTGGGGGCGCTGGCGCTGTGGGCCGCCGCCCATCCGATGCTGCGAGCGTTGCTTCTCGGCCTCGCCGGCCTTCTCGCCGGGGCGCTTCTGTCCTTGGCCGATGGCGGGACGACGCGGACGACGATCATCTCCGGCACCGCGACCACCCGCATCGCCGGCACCATCGTCCAGGCCTCGCGCGACGAGAAGGGGCGCATGCGCTATCTCGTCGCCATCACCGGCACCGTCCGCCCGGTGCTGTCCCGGCCGCCGGAGCGGGTCCGGATCCTCGTCAGCGCCGACCACGCCGCCAGGGCGCCCGGCGATGCCTATTACGGCCTCGTTCGGCTTGGACCGCCCTCCGGGCCGGCGTCGCCCGGCAGCCACGATTTCGCCTATCAGCCCTTCTTCGACGGCATCGGCGGTCTCGGCTTCGCGCTCGGCGCGCCCGATGACGGGCCCGCCGAGGGGCTCCTGCCGCCGCCTGAACCGGGCTTCGTCGACAGCCTCGCCATCCTTTTGGAGCGCATCCGCGGGACGATGACCCGGCGCATCACCGAGGCGGCAGGCGGCGGCGAAGCGGGCGCCATCGCCGCGGCCCTCGTCACCGGGGAGCGCACCGGCATTCCGGATGATGCCGAAACCTGGCTGCGCGGTGTCGGCCTTGCTCATGTCCTGTCGATCTCCGGCCTGCATCTCGCCATCGTCGCGGGCTCGGCGCTGCTCCTGCTGCGCTCCGGCCTCGCATTGGTGCCGGCGCTGGCACTGAACTACCCGGTGAAGAAGATCGCGGCGGTGGCGGCTCTTCTCGTCGCCGCCCTCTACCTGTTGCTTTCCGGCGGCAACATCGCCACCCAGCGCGCCTTCGTGATGCTGGCGGTGATGCTCGCCGCCGTTATCGCGGACCGTCCGGCGCTCACCCTGCGCAACGTCTCCATTGCCGCGCTGGTCGTCGTCGTCACAGCGCCCCATTCCGTCACCACGGCGAGCTTCCAGATGAGCTTTGCCGCGACCCTCTCCCTCGTTGCCGGCTACGGCGCCATCATGCGCCGACGCGGCGCCGCGAAGGCTGCGCCCTCTGATCGGCGCCTCGCATCGCGGCTTTTGGCCGGGGCGGGGGCGACGGTCCTCGGCATCGTCGTCAGCTCGATCGTCGCCGGCGCTGCGACCGCGCCCTTCGCGGCCTATCATTTCCACCGCGTCGCTCCCTTCGGTCTCGTCGCCAACGTCCTCACTCTGCCGATCTTCACCCTGATCGTCATGCCCCTCGGGCTCGTCGGGTCCTTGCTGATGCCCTTCGGTCTCGACGGCTGGTGCTTCCGTCTGATGGGTCTGTCGCTCGATGTGGTCCTGTGGATCTCCGAATGGCTCTTCGGTGTCCTGCCCGACCGGGGCACCGGGCCGATCTCCGGAACCGGCGTCGTGCTCCTCACGGCGGCACTGTTTGCAGCGTCGTTCTTCGCCAGCAGGCTGCGCTGGGTCGCCCTGCCGTTGGCGATCGCCGGCCTCCTGACCATCCGCGACACCTCCGACCCGCCGCAGCTCGTCGTCTACGAGGACGGCCGCACGATCGCCGCCTTCACCGGCGACGGCGCGATCCACCACCTCGCCAAACGGCCGAAGCGCTTCGTCACCGACCAGTGGGAGCGCAGCTTCGGCGCGATTCCGGCCGTCGCGGCCCTGCCGCCGCCGCTCACTCAATCGCTGCCGATCAATGCGTCCTTGCCGCAACCCGCTCAGGCGCCACAGGCAGCCGACGCGACCTCACCGGCCACGGAACCGGTGCCGAGACGAACCCCCGGCGTGGCACCCGCTGCCCTCCCTGCCACTCCGCCATCGTCGTTGCACGCCATCGCGCTGCCATGCGATGCGGATTTCTGCCGCTTCACGACCCGCGATGGCCTGCGCATCGTCTGGACCAGCGACTACAAGCGGACCGGCGAGGCCTGCGACGGCGGCGACGTGGCCATCGTCGCCCGCGCCATCCGCCTGGAGCGTTGCCGCTCCGGCGCGCTGCTGGTCACCTTGCGCACCCTGCGCGCCACCGGCTCGCTGGCGCTCTATCGCGACCCCGCGACAGGGCTGCCCGTCCTGCAGCGGTCCGTACCGGCGGATCCGCCGCCCTGGAACCGGCACCGGCTGGCGCCATGGCCGGAATACTGGCGCAAGCCCGCCGCCGAGAAGCAAGCCCCGGCTGGCGCTGGCGCAACACCGAACCCCGGCTTGCGCGCCGAGGCGCCGGCGCAGTCGATCGTTTCCTCCGCCGGATCAGCCGCCGAGTTGCAGTCCGGACAGGCGGGGCAGCCCGCTCAGTAGCGCCGGATCAGCCCGACCAGCCGGCCCTGGACCTTCACCCGGTCGGCCCCGAAGATGCGGGTCTCGTACGCAGGGTTGGCGGCTTCCAGGGCGATCGTGTCGCCGCGTCGGCGAAACCGCTTCAGCGTCGCCTCCTCGTCGTCGACCAGGGCCACGACGATGTCGCCCGGCGAGGCCGTGTCGATGCGGCGAATCACCACCGTGTCGCCGTCGAGGATGCCGGCCTCCACCATCGAATCGCCCTTGACGTCGAGGGCGAAGTGCTCGCCGGTGCCGAGCATCTCAGGCGGAACCTGGATCGAATGGGTGTTGGTCTGGATGGCGGAGATCGGCACGCCCGCCGCGATCCGGCCCATCACAGGCACCGCAACGGCGCTCTCCGGCGCGGTCTGGACCGGCCGCGGAGCCGAGGACACCGCCGTCGGCCGCCTTGCCGCGCCGGACCGCTCCGCCACCTCGCCGCGGGCGGTGCCGAGGCTGCCGTCGATGACGCTTGGCGTGAAGCCGCTCTTGGCTGCCGGCTGCGGCCGGCCGTTGCGCATGGATTCGGGCAGCTTCAGCACCTCGAGCGCCCGGGCCCGATTCGGCAGCCGGCGAATGAAGCCGCGCTCCTCGAGTGCGGTGATCAGCCGGTGGATGCCGGACTTCGACCGCAGCTCCAGCGCGTCCTTCATCTCGTCGAAGGAGGGGGGCACGCCACTCTCCTTCAGCCGTTCATGAATGAACAACAGAAGGTCGTGCTGTTTGCGCGTTAGCATGACGGACCTCTAAAAACAAAACCTGAACAAACCTATCTGTTCTAGTTGTGTTCCGCAAGAGGCTTTTGTGTCCTCGTGGATACCCATCATGAACCGGGGCTACCGTTTGCGATCTCCCGGTCCAGCTGGAAATCCGGTGCCAGATGCCGGCGGTGCCGCAGGCACGCCGTGTCATGCAAGCTGCCGGAAGGGGACCATGCCCGATCTGGCATCCGAGAGGGAAGGGCCGCGGCGCCGAGGCGCCGCGACGAGCTTCTGGGGAGCGACGGGTCAACCGCCGAACCCTCATCAGAAGATGAAGTCCGCCGCGCCGAGATCGGCGAGATCGACGTTCTGCAGCGTGATCGTGTTCGAGCCGTCGGTGATCACCACGTCCGAGCCCGACTGCGCCATGTGATCGGCGAGGAGATCGGCGTAGTCGACAATGCCCGTGACCGCCGACAGATCGATCTTCTCGTAGTCGTTGGTCGCCGCAAAGTCGGTGATCGTGTCGGTACCGAAGCCGTCGGCGAAGACGAAGGTGTCGGCGTTGAAGCCGCCGGTCAGCGTGTCGGTGCCGGCGCCGCCGGTGATGCGGTCGAAGCCGGCACCGCCGATGATGGTGTCGTCGCCCGCATCGCCGAGAAGAATGTCGTTGCCAGAGCCGCCCCAAAGATAGTCCCTGCCGGTCCCGCCTTCGAAGGTGACGTCCGCGGCGCCTCCCACCAGACGGTCGTCGCCGGTGCTGCCGACGACGTGTTCGATGCCGGAGATCGTGTCGACGCCGGCGCCGAGGCTGTAGCCGCCGCCGAGATTGACGGTGATTGCGGCCGCGGCGTTCGAGAAGTCCAGTGTATCGAAGCCCTCGCCCCCGTCGATGACGTCGGCCTGCAGGCCGGGATCGGCGAGGATCGTGTCGTTTCCGGCGTCGCCGAAGATCTGATCGGCGCCGTAGCCGCCGGACAGAGTGTCGTTTCCGCCGCCGCCATGGATGACGTCGTCGCCATTGCCGCCGCTGATCGTGTCGTCGCCGGCGCCGCCGGTGAGCGTGTCCGCACCATTGCCGCCGAAGACCGCCGTGGCGCCGTTGCCGGTGGTGATGGTGTCGTCGCCGTCGCCGCCGGAGATGAAGACGGTGGCATCGTCGCCGGTGATGGTGTCGTTGCCGGCCCCGCCAAAGACCCGCTCGAAGGAGACGAGCGTGTCGGTGCCGGTTTGCGTGCCGCTCGCCGTCCCGCTGGCGAGATCGATGACGAGGTCGCCGGTCGCGGAGGAATAGTCGATCGTGTCGATCCCTTCGCCGCCGTCATAGCGGTCGGTGGCGGCGTCGAGCGAGCCGATGACGACGTCCATGCCGCCACCGGCGCGGACTTCGTCCTCGCCGAACCCGCCGTCGATCCTGTCGGCCCACTGCGTGCCGTCATGCTGGTCGACCGCGCTTTCCGTCGTCGCCACCATCGCGACGGTGTCAAGGGCGAGACCGGCACCGTCGAGCGAGCCGCCGGTCTGGGCGAAGACCAGCTGGTTCGAGCCGTCGCCCTGGCCGCCGGTGACCTTGACGGAGATTGTCTCCCAGGCGTTGCCCTCCGGCGTCCCCTGCCAGATCACCACGCCGCCGAAGGTGACGGTCAGGCTCTCGTCGTCGGCCGCGTCGGTGTCGGCAAGGTCGAAGCTCAGCTCATAGACCTCGCCGGCCTCGACGCCCTCGACGGTCTGGGCGAGCCGGACGTTGTTGAGCCATCCGTCGAGATCGGTCCAGTAGGCGCCGTCGGAGGCGCTGACGCCCTCCACCGTGTCCTGGTGCTGCTCGACCCGGCCGGTGTCGAGGTTCGACCAGCCCGGCATGTCGCCGTCCGGGCTGTAGCGACCCCATGTGCGCGACGACGTTCCGTCGATATTCTCGAAACTGCCGTTGACGATGAGGTTCGGCGTCCGGTCGAGATCGAGCGCTGCCTCGGCTGCCGCGTGGGTATCGCGCAGTTCGTCGACGATCGCTTCGAGATCCGCCGAAGCGGTTCCCGAGGCGAGCGCCAGGATCTGCGCCCCCGTCAGCGTCGTACCGCCGGCGAATGCAAAGCTGCCGGGCAGGGCGCCGGTGGCGCCACCCTCGAAGACCAGCGCACCGCCGTCGGCAAAACCGACGACCAGAGCGTCACCGAGCGTCGTCACGGTGATGTCGCCTGGGGCGATGTCGGAGAAGACGACGTCGTCGCCGGCGCTCGCCGTGACGAGGTCGATGCCGTCGCCCGCTGCGTAGCGGATCGTGTCGGAGCCGTCCGCCACGACGACGTCGTTGCCGACGCCGCCGGCCAGCGTGTCCGCGCCGTCCCCGCCGAACAGCGCGTCGTTGCCGCTGCCGCCGGCGAGCGCATCGTCGCCGGCACCGCCGATGAGGACGTCGTCGCCGCCATCGCCGTAGACGACGTCGTCGCCCGCTCCGGCGATGACGATGTCGTCGCCCTGGAGCGCGTAGACGACGCTGTTGCCGTCCGTTGTGCCGACCGTATCGTCGCCGGTGCCGCCGTAGACGGTCCGGTAGCCTGCGGCACTGTCGATATATTCGCGGGCGACGCGGGTGTTGTCGTCATAGACCCCGTCGACGCCCATATCGATCCACGTCTGCAGCTCTTCGCCGGGGCCGTTGGCGGTCCAGGCATAGACCTTCAGGCCCACGTCATGGGCAGCCTCGACCATCTCCGCGGTCAGGTAGCTGGTGTTCAGCGACACGCTCTCGACGCCCCAGCCGGCGATCGTCGCCAGGTCGCTGGCGGTGAAGCCGTAGGCGACGTAGTCGACGCTGTAGGGGGTCTCGGCGTTCGGCAGGATGTCGTCGAGGAGCGTGCGAAGGATGGTCGAGTCGAAGGACGAGATATGGATCTGGTCCGGGTCGGTGAACCCCTTCTCTTCCAGCGTGTCGACCAACTTCTGCGCAAATGCCAGGCCGTCGTCGGAATAGTTGCCGGGGTTCTTGATCTCGACGCTGATCTGGATGTCGCGGCCCGTCTCCGCCTCCTTGGCCTTCACGAGATCGAGGCCCTCGGCGAAGGTCAGGGTGCCGGGCTTGGCGGCGATCAGGTCGGCATAGGTGGTGGACGGAATGCTGCCGGTGTCGTGGGCTATCACCAGGACGCCGTCCGAGGTCATCTGCAGATCGAACTCGGCCATGTCGCCGCCCCAGTCGAGGGCGTGGCTGTGGGCTGCCTCCGAGTGGTCGGGATAGGGATTGGTGCCGCGGTGCGAGATCAGCAGGAAGGGCGCTTCCTCCGTGTCGCCGCCGCCCGAGGTCTCGCCGCCGCCGTCTCCGCCAGTGTCGCCGTCGCCACCGCCATTCGAGCCGTCGTCGGTTTCGGCGGCGGTGCCCTTGAGCAGCGAGACGTTGTCGAGGGTGACGCCGTCGCCGTTCAGCTCCGCGGAGGTCTGCTTGAAGACGAGCGTGTTCGAGCCGTCGCCGCCGCCGCCGGTCACTTCGATCGTCACCGTCTCCCAGGCCTCGTCCGGGGTGCCGGTATAGACGACCTCGCCGCCCCAGCTCACCTCGATCGTGTCGTCGGCGCTGTCCGGATCGATGTCGGCGATGTCGAAGCGCAGGGTGTAGGTCGCGCCCGCCTCGACGCCCGACACCGTCTGGACGATCTCCAGATTGTTGCCGTCGCCCTGCATGTCGACGTAATACTGGCCGTCCGTGGCGCTGATGCCGTTTGCGCTGGTGTTGGCGTGGAGCTCGACGCGCTTGATGGCGTTTTCGTCGACATTCGTCCAGCCGGCGATCTCGCCTTCCGGCGCGTAGCGGCCCCATGAGCGGTAGGACGTGCCGTTGATGTTCTCGAAGCTGCCATTGACGATGAGGTTGCCGTCGTCGCTGCCTTCTGGCGCGTCGGCGGTCTTCACGATCGAGACGTCGTCGAGGAAGATGCCGGTGGTGTCGAGCGAGCCGCCGGTCTCCGCGATGACCAGCGTGTTCGAACCGTCACCGGCGCCGCCGACGATGGATTTCGAAACCGTTTCCCATGCGGCGCCGGCCGGCGCGCCCTCATAGATGACCTCGCCGCCGAAGGTGACGGTGATGGCCTCGTCGTCGCCCGTGTCGCCGTCGCCGAAGTCGAAGCTCAGCGCATAGGTGGCGCCGGTTTCCATGCCCTCGATGGTCTGGGCCAGCGCGACGTTGTTCTTGTTGCCGTCGAGATCGACGTAGAAGGCGCCTTCCGTCGCGCTCAGCCCCTCGGCGCCGGTATCCTGATGCTGCTCGATGCGGCCGTTGTTGAGATTGACCCAGCCCGGGATCTCGCCATTGAGGGCGGAGCGTCCCCAGTCCCGATAGGCCGAAGAGCTGTCGGTCGCCTCGAAGCTGCCGTTCTGGACGAGGTTCGGCGTCGGCTCGGCCGCCGCGGCCGCCTTGGCTGCCGAGCTTGCCGCGATCGACGCGCTGGCCGCCGCGGAGACCGCGTCCGAAGCCGTCCCGTCGACCATTCCGGCCAGATCCGCAGCCGACCAGACGGTGTCGCCACCGTCGAGGACGACGCTGCCGATGCTGCCCGAGGCGATGGCCACCGCGCCGCCATCGGCAAATTCCAGCGCGATGTCGGCGCCGAGCGCCGTCACCGATACGTCCGCCGCTGCGATATCCTCGAGAACCAGCGTGTCCGTGTCGGTCGCGACCAGCGCGTCGATGCCGTCGCCGGCGGTGTAGACGATCGTGTTGGCGGAGCCGCCGGTGGTCAGCGCGTCGTTGCCGAGGCCGCCTTCCAGCGTGTCGCTGCCTTCGCCGCCGAACAGGACGTCCGAGCCGGAGCCGCCGACGAGGACGTCGTTGCCGGCCCCGCCGGAGAGGATGTCGTCGCCGCCGTCGCCGTGAAGCGTGTCGTCGCCGTCGCCGGCGAGGATCACGTCATCGCCCTGCATGGCGTAGATCAGGTTGTCGCCGCTCGTGCCGCTGACGGTCTGCGACGCCCCGTCACCATAGACGACCGCGACCCCCGAGACGCCTTCGACATATTCGCGGGCGATGCGGGTGTTGTTGGTGAAGATGCCGTCGACGCCCATGTCGATCAGCGCCTGGATTTCGTCGCCCGGGCCGTCGTGGGTCCAGGCATTGACGGTGAGGCCGAGATCGTGGGCAAGCTCCACTTCGTCGGCGTCGAGGCCGCTGATCTTGGCGGAAATGCCGTCGGCATAGGTGGCGATCTCGGCCAGGTCTTCCGCATCGGTGCCCTGATAGGTCATCTCGAGCGGGATATCGACGCCGGCCTCGGGCATCAGCGTGTCGGCGAGATGCTTGAGTGCATCGCCGTCGCCGCAGTTGAACGTGACCCGGTCCGGGTCGGTGAAGCCGCTTGCGACGAGGACGTCGAGGGTCGCCTTGGCGATGTCGATGCCGGCCTCGGTATAGGTCGCGGGGTTCTTCATCTCGATGTTCAGGGCGATGTCTCTCCCGGTCTCGGCGGACTTGGCGTCAACGATCCCGATCAGCTCGGAAAGCGTGATGACGCTGGGATTGGCCGCGACGAGGTCGGCATAGGTCGTCGCCGGGATGGCGCCGGTGTCATGGACGAGGACGACGACGCCGTCGCGGGTGACCTGGGCGTCGCATTCGAGGACGTCGGCGCCCCAGTCGATCGCCTTGGTGTAGGCGTCGGCGGATTCGTCGGGATAGGGATTGGTGCCGCGATGAGCGAGGATGGTGAATTCGGACATGGGAAGTCTCCCTGGTCGTGATCTGGACGTGTTGAAGGGATCGCCCGCGCGGTCTTGGCGGCGGGCGTCGTGGCGATGGACACAGGAGGGGCGTCGTGGGCAGCGCAGCCGCCCACGCGGGTCGTCGATCTTGCTCTGGGAGCCTCGGGTGGAGGCTCGGCGTTCAGCCGGAGGAAGCGTCCCCGGCGATTTCGTCGGAACACGACACGAAGGACGTGCGGGAACCGGCGATGAGGTCCCGGATCGCCTGCGGCAGCGTGGTTTCGCAGAAGACCGTGTCGACCTGGTCGATCCGCCCGCCATGCACATGGGCGGGGCGGCCGAATTTCGTTGCGTCGAGCACCAGGAAGGAGCGACGGCAGTTCGCACGCATGGCCTGCCGGGCCTGGACTTCCTCATGGGTGAAATCGAGAAGCGATCCATCCTCGTCGACGCCGCCGACGCCGAAGACGGCGAAATCCACCTTGTAGGCGCCGAAGAAGCCCTCGATCGCGCTTCCGCAGACGTCGAGATCGCTGTTGCGGACGAGCCCGCCCACGATGGCGATCTCGAATGTCGGGTTCTGCGCCGCCGTCAGGGCGATCGGAAGGTTGTTCGTCACGATCTTCAGGCCTTGATGGTCCATCAGGGCCTCCGCGACCATCTGCGGCGTCGTGCCGATGCCGAAGGACACCGAGGCACCGTCGGGAATGCGTGCGGCGAGCGTGCGCCCGATGGCCATCTTCGCCGCCCGATTGAGAACCCGGCGCTCCTGGAAGGCGACGTTGCCGCGGCCGGTGGGACGGCCGATGCCGCCGTGCAGCCGGCGCGCGATCCCCTGCTCGCAGAGGCCATTGATGTCGCGCCGGATCGTCTGGGTGGTCACCTCGAACCGCCCGGCGAGTTCCTCGACACTGAGAAAATCACGCTCGCGCAGCATCGCAGCGATGGCCGCGCCGCGGGACTCCGGTTTCACGAGAAGGTTCATTTCAACACCATTCATGCTCATATGAATATCGTTAAAGGAAACTTACGACAGCGGAATGACGGTGGGGCATGTCGAGGCGAAAATTTCTGACGCGCTACGCCGACCAAGATTCATTGCGTTGATTGAGCCTCATTAATCCGGATCTGACGGTCGGATGGCCGCGACTCCGTTTCCTCGAGATGCGGAGCGGCTTCGCCGCCGTCGTGTGGAATGAGACCCCTCGACGAGAGTTCGAATTCGAGCGCGAATGACGCTCATGTTCGAAAATACGTTCATATGAAATTCATGGAAACGACATGCGGATGTCGTCGTCGGCGCATCTAAGTCGGCCCCGAAAGAGGGGGTGCCATGACGACGAATGCTTGCCGGCCAGGGGATCGCCGCGCTGCCGGCCGGTCTGTGGACCGACCAGCTGTGCTCTCGAGGCGCCGGCCATGACGGGCCAGGCCGCCTTCATCCGGATCCGCAATCTGACGCGGGCCTATTCGTCGAAGACGGGCGTTCACGATCTCTCGCTCGACGTCGCCCCGGGAAGCTTCGTCGTCCTTCTCGGGCCGTCGGGCTGTGGCAAATCGACGACCCTTCGGCTGCTTGCCGGTCTCGAAGCGCCGGATTCGGGGACCATCGAGGTCGATGGCCACGACGTCACGCATCTCCCGCCTGCCAGCCGCAAGCTGTCCATGGTGTTCCAGTCCTATGCGCTGTTCCCGCATCTTTCCGTCGCCGAGAACATCGTCTTCGGCCTGAAGGTGCGCGGCGTCGGCCGGGCCGAGCGGGCGGACAAGCTCGCCAACGCCCTCCGGCTCGTCGGTCTCGAGGGCCTGGAAGACCGCAAGCCCTCCCGGCTCTCGGGCGGCCAGCGCCAGCGCGTGGCGCTCGCCCGCGCCGTGGTTTCGGGCCATCCCCTGTGTCTGATGGACGAACCTCTGTCCAATCTCGACGCCAAGCTGCGCCATTCGGTGCGCCAGGAGATCCGCGCCTTGCAGCAGCGGCTCGCCATCACCGTCGTCTACGTCACCCACGACCAGACCGAAGCCATGTCGATGGCCGACCTCGTCATCCTGATGCGCGACGGCCGGATCGAGCAGGCGGCTCCGCCGGCGGACATCTATCAGCGACCGGCGACGACCTTCGCCGCGAGCTTCGTCGGCACGCCGCCGATGCTGCTCTTGCCGCCGACGGTGCTTGCGCAGACGCAGCGGTCCGAGGCCGGCCTGACGCCGGACACCGTGTTCGGCCTGCGGGCGGAGGACGTCGTGGTCGTCCCAGAGGGCGAGGGGCGGCTCGATGCCAAGGTAGCCGCCACGGAATTCCTCGGCCCCGAAACCTTCCTCGTCGCAGAAACCGCCGGCGGCGAACGCCTGACCGCCCGGGTTCCCGGCCGCAGCGCATGCGAACCCGGCGCAGGCGTCGGCCTCGACTGGCCGCTCGCCGCCGTCCACCGCTTCCACCGCGAGACCGGCATGCGCCTGCCCTAGCCACGGGCCGGGTCTGTCGTCTCGCGGGCGGATGTCCGCCCCACCGTTCCTCTTGGAGATCCTTCGATGAAGACCATCCTGCGCGGCCTTCTCGCCGCAACGATCCTGGCTTCGGCCGCTACTGCCGCCGCGGCCGAGACCAAGCTCACCATGTACTATCCGATCGCCGTCGGCGGTCCGCTCACCGGCGTCATCGACGGCATGATCGCCGGCTTCGAGAAGGCGCATCCCGACATCGACGTCGAGGCGATCTACGCCGGCAACTACGACGACACCCGGGTGCGGGCGATCTCGGCGATCAACAGCGGCGAGCAGCCGCAGCTCTCGGTGCTGTTCTCCATCGACGTCTACGACCTCATCGAGCAGGGCCTCATCGTGCCCTTCGACGACGTCGTGAAGAGCGACGAGGACAAGGCCTGGCTGTCGAGCTTCTATCCGGCGCTGATGAAGAACGGTGAAGTCGACGGCAAGACCTGGGGCGTGCCGTTCCAGCGCTCGACCATCGTCATGTACTACAACAAGGACATGTTCGAAAAAGCCGGCCTCGATCCCAACCAGCCGCCGGCGACGTGGGACGCGATGGTGAAGGACGCCAAGGCGCTGACCAAGGACGGCACCTACGGCATCATGATCCCGTCGACGGGCTATCCCTACTGGATGTTCCAGTGCTTCGCGATCGAGAACGGCGTCGAGCTGATGAGCGCCGACGGCACCAGGACCAATTTCGACGACCCGAAGGTGATCGAGGCCCTGGAATTCTGGAAGTCGCTGGCGACGACGGAAAAGGTCATGCCCGAAGGCACGACCGAGTGGGGCACGCTGCGCCAGGCCTTCCTGCAGGGCCAGACCGCGATGATGTGGCACACCACCGGCAACCTGACGGCCGTGCGTGACGGCGCCGAGTTCGACTTCGGCGTCGCCATGCTGCCGAAGCACGAGCGGGCCGGATCGCCCACCGGCGGCGGCAACTTCTACCTCTTCAAGGGCTCGTCCGAGGCGGAGAAGCAGGCGTCGCTCGAGCTGATCAAGTACATGACGGCGCCCGAGCAGGCGGCCAAGTGGTCGATCGCCACCGGCTATGTCGGCATCAGCCCGCAGGCCTACGAGACCGAGGCGCTGCAGGAATACGCCAAGGACTTCCCGCAGGCCCTCGTCGCCCGCGATCAGCTCGAAGTGGCGATCCCGGAGTTCTCGACCTACGAGACGGCGCGGGTGCGCGAGGCTCTCAACAACGCCATCCAGGCGACGCTCACCGGTTCGAAGACTGCCAAGGAAGCGCTCACCGAGGCCCAGGCGACGGCCGAGCGCCTGCTGCGCCCCTACCAGTAAGCCGCGAGGCGCTCGAACGGCCGGGGGCGGCATGCCGCCCCCGGTCCCAAGGCTTGACCCCACGAGACGGATGGACCTTCATGGCCGCGACACTGGCGGGGCTTCAAAGGCGGCGGCTGACGCTCTACGCCCTGATGCTGCTTTCCCCGGCGATGATCCTGATGACGACCTTCGCCTTCTATCCGGCGATCACGACGTTCTTCGCCAGCGCCTTTTCGCGCGGCACGTCCCGACGGCCCTCGGTCTTCGTCGGCCTGGAGAACTATGCCGATCTCGCCGCCGACCCGGTCTTCTGGCAGGTGGTCGGCAACAACGTCCTCTACGCCCTGGTCACGGTGCCGCTCTCGGTCGTCCTCGCCCTCGCCATGGCGCTGTGGGCGAACGAGAAGATCCCGGCCCGCAGCTTCGTGCGCGCTGCCTATTTCACGCCGACGATGCTGCCGATGATCGCCGCCGCCAATCTGTGGCTGTTCTTCTACACGCCCGGCATCGGCCTGCTCGACCGGATCGGTGCGCTGTTCGGAGCCGCCTCGGTCAACTGGCTGGGGCAGCCGGAGACCGCGCTGTGGTCGGTGATGGCCGTGGCGGTGTGGAAGGAGTCCGGCTTCTTCATGATCTTCTATCTCGCCGCCCTCCAGACCATTCCACCGGAACTGAAGGAGGCCGCCCGCATCGAGGGGGCGGGACGCTGGACCTATACGCGCCGGATCGTCCTGCCGCTGCTGATGCCGACCACCCTCTTCGTCGTGGTCAACGCACTGATCAACTCGGTCCGCGTCATCGACCATCTGTTCATCCTCACCAAGGGCGGGCCGGACAACGCCTCCAAGCTGATCCTCTACTGGATCTGGGAAATGGCCTTCGCCTATTTCGACGCGGTGCATGCCGCGGCCATGACGGCGCTCGTCCTCCTGGCACTGGGGCTGCTCGCCGGCTTCCAGTTCGCGATCATCGACCGCAAGGCGCATTATCGATGACCCGGCCCCGTCTCACTCTGGACGCCGTCGGCGCCATCCTCCTCGCCCTCGTCTGGATATCGCCGCTGGTCTTCGCCGCCTGGGCCGCATTCCACACGCCGACCGCCGCCGTCGCTTTCGACCTCACCGCGCCGCTGACGCTCGACAACTTCGTCGCCGTCTGGGAGCGCGCACCCTGGATCGCTTACGTGCTGAACACGATGCAGCTCGTCACCATCGTCCTCGTCGGCCAGTTCGTCCTGTGCACGCTCGCCGGCTTCGCATTTGCCCGCTTCGATTTCCCAGGACGCGGCGTGCTCTTCGTTCTCGTGCTGATGCAGCTCTTCGTGCTGCCGGAAGTGCTGATCGTCGAGAACTACGCCATCGTGGCCGAGCTCGGGCTGTTCGACACGACGCTCGGCATGGGCCTGCCCTACATGGCCAGCGCCTTCGGCATCTTCCTCTTGCGCCAGGCCTTCAAGTCGGTGCCGCGCGAACTGGAAGAGGCGGCGCGCGTCGAGGGCTGTTCCTGGACGGGCGTCCTGTGGCGGGTCTACGTGCCGGCCGCCCGGTCGACCTATCTCGCCTACGCCCTCGTCTCGGTGGCGACGCACTGGAACAACTTTCTCTGGCCGCTGGTCGTGACCAACTCGCCCGACGTGCGTCCGCTGACGGTCGGTCTGTCGCTCTTCGGCGCGCCCGAAAACGGCGTCGACATCTCCCTCGTCAGCGCCGCGACGCTGATGGTCGTGGCTCCGCTGCTCGTTGCGTTCTTGATCTTCCAGCGCCAGTTCCTGCAGGCCTTCCTGACGGCCGGGATCAAATAGCCGGAGGGCTGGCGCCCCGTTCGAACCCACGTTCGAAGGCATGCCGTATCCGGCCTCGACGCCCAGGCCGCGCGGCTGCTCGGCCCGGGCAAGACGCTCCCGTGACGCTTCGTCCGCCCGATCAGGCCAGATCGACGACCAGGCAGGCGTCTCCGGCCTTAGCCGCCGGCGCGTGAGGTGGGCGCATCACCAGGACGTCGGCCGCCGCATAGATCGACAGGAGCGAGGAGTCCTGGCGCGGCAGCGGCGTCGCGCCGGTCGTCCCGTCGTCCTGAAGGACGCTGGTCGAGCGCATGAAGTCGCTGCGCATGCCGTTGGCGGGCACGTCGGCGCCGAGGATGGCGGGGCGCGCCAGCGGCCGGTCGGCAAGGCCGGCGAGGCGCCGGATCAGCGGGGCGAGAAACAGCGTCGCGGCGACCATCGAGGAGGCGGGATTGCCGGGCAGCCCGACGAGGCGCATCGCGCCGATGCTGCCGGCCATCAGCGGCTTGCCGGGGCGCATCGCGACCTTGAGGAAGGCGATGTCGACCTGGCGCTGCTCGAACACCTTGCCGATCAGATCGTGGTCGCCGACCGAGGCGCCGCCGATGGTGACGAAGCAGTCGCAGCCCTCTGCCAGTGCCCGATCGAGATGGCCGGCGATCACGTCCTCGCGGTCCGGGGCGATGCCGCAGTCGAGGACGCTGCCGCCCGCCGCCTCGACCAGGGCGGCGACGCCATAGCTGTTGGAGGCGACGATCTGGGAGGGGCCGACGACCTCGCCAGGCGGCACCAGCTCGTCGCCGGTGGCGAGCACGGCCACCTTCGGCCGGTCGAGGACGGCAAGCACCGGATGGCCGCCGCTCGCCGCCAGCGCCACGGCGCCGGGGGTGAGCAGCGTGCCGGCCGAAAGCAGCACCGCGCCGGACGAGAAGTCGACGCCCGCCGGGCGGATGTGCTGGCGGGGCGAGACCGCTTCCATTGGCACCAGCGCGCCATCATCGGTCCGCTCGGCATCTTCCTGGATCAGGATCGCGTCGGCGCCCTCCGGCACCGGGGCGCCGGTGAAGATGCGCACCGCCTCGCCGGGGGCGATGTGTCCGACGAAGGCGCGTCCCGCGGCCGATTCGCCGATCACCCGCAGCGGCCGGAACGGGGGCTTTGCGTCTTCGGCCCGGAGCGCATAGCCGTCCATCGCCGAGGCGTCGAAGCCCGGCTGGGTGCGTTGTGCGACGATGTCCTCGGCGAGGACCCGGCCGGCCGCCTCGCGCAGCGGCACCGCGACCTGCCGACGGATCGGTTCGGCGGCGCCGACCAGCCGGCGATGGGCGTCCTCGACGGAGATCAGGCTCATTGCGCCGGAGCCCCGGCCCGGAAGTCGCCCGAGCGCCCGCCGGATTTCGCCAGGAGCCGGATGCCGGTGATCTCCATGGTTCGGTCCACCGCCTTGGCCATGTCGTAGATCGTCAGGCAGGCGACGGAGACCGCCGTCAGCGCCTCCATCTCGACACCGGTGCGTCCGGTCAGCTTTGCCATGGCGGTGACGCGCAGGCCGGGGAGGGCGGGGGCGGCGACGATCTCGACGCCGATCTTCGACAGGATCAGCGGGTGGCAGAGCGGGATCAGCTCGTGGGTCCGCTTGGCCGCCATGATGCCGGCGATCCGCTCGACGCCGACGACGTCACCCTTCTTGGTCTCGCCGCCCTCGATCAGCGCGAGGGTCTCGGGGCGCATCACGACGCAGCCTTCCGCCTCGGCGATGCGCACGGTCTCGGCCTTGTCGCCGACATCGACCATCGCCGCCTTGCCGCTGGCGTCGAGATGGGTGAGGCGCGGTTCTGCGTCACTCTCGCTCACGCGCCGGCTCCGGCGCGGGCGACCTCTTCGCGAGGACTGCCGAGAAGAACGCGCGTCGCCGCGGCGACGTCTTCCTGGCGCATCAGGCTCTCGCCGACGAGGAAGGTCTGGATGCCGTGTTCGGCGAGCTTCAGGCAGTCGGCATGGGTGAAGATGCCGCTCTCGCCGACGACGATCCGGTCGTCGGGGATGAGGCTCGCCAGCCGCCCGGCATTGTCGAGGCTGGTCTCGAAGGTCTTCAGATTGCGGTTGTTGATGCCGACCAGCGGCGAGGCGAGCTGCAGCGCCCGCTCGGTCTCGGCCTCGTCATGCACCTCGATGAGGACGTCGAGGCCGTGGCGGTCGGCCGCCTCCTCGAGCGCCCTCGCGACATCGTCGCTCACCGCCGCCATGATGATCAGGATCGCGTCGGCGCCCCAGGCGCGGGCCTCGGCCACCTGGTAGGGATCGTAGAGGAAGTCCTTGCGCAGCGCCGGCAGGCCGGTCGCCGCCCGCGCCGCTGCCAGGAACTCCGGTCGGCCCTGGAAGGAGGGCCCGTCGGTGAGGATGGAGAGGCAGGTCGCCCCGCCCTGTTCATAGGCCCGGGCAAGACTCGGCGGATCGAAGTCCTCGCGGATCAGGCCCTTGGAGGGGCTCGCCTTCTTCACCTCGGCGATCAGCGCCAGGCGGCCGTCCCCGAGCGTCCGCTCGATGGCCGCCCGGAAGCCGCGCGGCGGCTCGAGGCCGGCGATCTGCGCCTCGAGGTCGGCAGGGGGCGTCGCGGCCTTGGCGGCGGCGATCTCCTCCAGCTTGTAGTCTCGGATACGGGAAAGGATGTCGCTCATCGGTTCTCCTTGCCGAGCTTCTGGGTGACGCCGGCGAGGCGGTCCAGCGCGTCCCTTGCCCGGCCGGCGTCGATCGCCTCGGCGGCTCGGGCGACACCGGCGGGAAGATCCGGCACGACGCCTGCCATCACCAGCGCGCCGGCGGCGTTGAGCAGCACCGTGTCGCGGTAGGCGCCCGGCGCCCCGTCGAGCACGGCCTTCAGCGCCGCTGCATTGTGGGCGCCGTCGCCGCCCTTCAATTCGTGCAGCTTCCAGCGCGTCACCCCGGCTTCCTCGGGGTCGATGCTGAACTCGCTGATCGCGCCGTCCTTCAGCTCGGCCACATGGGTCGTCCCGGTCGGCGTCATCTCGTCGAGGCCGTCGCCATGTACCACCCAGGCGGCCTCGGTGCCGAGCGCCTTCAGCGTCTCGGCGATCGGCCGCAGCCAGTCGGGCGAGAATACACCGACGAGCAGCTTCCTGACGCCGGCGGGATTGGCGAGCGGGCCGAGCAGGTTGAAGACGGTGCGGGTGCCGAGCTCGACCCGGCTCGGGCCGACGAAGCGCATCGCCGCGTGATGGGTCGGGGCGAACATGAAGCCGAGGCCGGTCTCGGCGATGGCGCGGCCGATCTGCTCGGGCTTCAGGTCGACGTCGATACCGAGCGCCGCGAGCACGTCCGCCGAGCCGGATTTCGACGACAATGCGCGGTTGCCGTGCTTGGCGACGACGAGGCCGCAGCCGGCGAGGACGAAGGCCGAGGCGGTGGAGATGTTGTAGGTGCCGGCATGGTCGCCGCCGGTGCCGACAATGTCGATCGCCCCGTCCGGGCAGGCGACCTTCGCCATGTTCGCCCGCATCACCGACACTGCGCCGGTGATCTCGTCGACGCTCTCGCCGCGCACCCTGAGCGCCATCAGGAGGCCGCCGATCTGGGACGGCGTCGCCTCGCCGCTCATCATCACCTGGAAGGCCGCCGTGGCCTCCTCCCGGGTCAAAGCGTGCCCGTCGGCCACCCTGGCGAGAAACGGCTTCAGCGTCTGGCTCATCGAACCGTCGCCTTCGCCTGTTCCATCGCCTCGGCGTTGATGCGAACCGGGAACTCGTTCTGCAAGAGCGTTACGTAGCTCTCGTAGAGGTCGTTGGCCAGCATCCCCGCCATCTGCTGGCGCTGGGCCTGACTCACATTCGCCGACGGATCGGCGGGCGGCGAGACCTCGGCGACCTTCAGGACGAGGCGCGTGCCGGTATCCTTGCCCGGCGCCGTCTCGACCGCGCCGGCCGGGCCCGAAAAGGCCGCCTCGACGCCGGGCTGGCCGAGGTCGCTCACCCCCGACTGGCGGGTGATGGCGTTGGCCGTCGCAGCCTGCGCCCCTGCCTCCGCGGCGATGTCGGCGATGCTCCTGCCGTCCTCGACCGCTTTCGCCAGCGTGTTCGCCTGCTCCTCCAGCTGCTCGCCGGCGCGCTCCCGCTTCCAGTCGCCGACCACCGTCTCGCGCACCGCGTCCAGCTGGCGGTCATGGGCGGGATCGATGCTGGCGACGTCGTAGAAGACGTAGCCGTTCGGATCGACATTGACCGGCAGCGCGTCGAAGCCGGGCTCGCTCTCGAAGGCGGCGGCAAGGAGGTCGGACTTCTGCGGCAGCTCGACCGGCTGGCCGTCGGGGGCGTTGCCGTTGCGATCGACCGCGGCGACGGTCTTGACCGGGATTGCCGCCTGGGTGGCCGCCTCCTGGAAGGTCGCGCCGCCGCCGCGGGCGTCCTCATAGGCCGAATAGGCCGCGTCCACCGCGTCGGCGGCCTTGGAGAGAGCCAGCGCCTGGCGGATGTCGCCCTCGACCTCGGCGAGCGGCCGCACGCTCTCCGGCTCGATCTGGCCGACGCGCAGGATCACCGGGCCGAAGACGCCCTCGACGACGTCCGACACGCCGCCCGCTTCGAGAGCGAAGGCCGCATCGGCGATCGCCGCGTCGGGGATCGCGGCCCTCGTGACGGTGCCGAGGTCGATGTCGGCCGGAGAGCGGCCGGCCTCGCGGGCGACCTCCTCGAAACTCGCGCCGCCGTCGAGCTTCGCCTTGGCGGCGTCGGCGGCAGCCTTGTCGGGAAAGACGATCTGCTGCACGGCGCGGCGCTCCGGCGTCGCGTAGTTCTGCCTGCGGGCCTCGTAGTCGGCCTTGACCTCGGCGTCGCTGACCGCCTTCGGATCGGCCAGCGCCTGGGGCGTCACCTCGGCATAGACGATCGCGCGGTATTCCGGCGCGGCGTAGCGGGCCTTGTTCTCGTCGAAATAGCTCTGCAGCTGCTCGTCGGTCGGATCCTCGACGCTGTCGGCCGCCGGCGCCCGCAGCGTCACGTAGTCGATCGTGCGGCGCTCGCCGTTGTAGAGGCCGAGGGCCGTCAGGAACACCGCCGGCGTGTCGGCGTCTCTAGCGACGGCCTCGATCAGCTGGCTGCGCCGGGCGACGTTCATCTGCTGGGCGACGTAGTCGTTCTCGTTGATGCGGGCGTTGGCGAGAACGTTGCGGAAGGTCGAGCGGGAGAAATTGCCGCTGGCGTCCTGGAAGGTCGGATCCGCCGCGATCGTCTGGGCCAGTCGCTCGTCGGAGACGCCGAGACCGAGATTGCGGCTCTGCTCGTCGAGCACGGCGCCGGCGATCAGCTGGCTCGTCACGCCCTGGTCGATGCCGAAGGCGGCCGCCTCCTGGGCGGTGACCTGACGGCCGATCTGGCGCGAGATGCGGTTCAGCGCCTGGGAATAGGTGAAGGCGTATTCTGAGGGGGTCACGTCGGTCTCGCCGGCGGAAATCACCGTGTTCGACAGTCCGCCATTGACCGAGGAGCCGATCCCCCAGACGGCGAAACTCAGGATCAGGAGGCCGAGGAGGATCTTCGCCGTCCAGCCGGACACGCTCCGGCGCATCGTCTCGAGCATCGTCGTCTTCCTCCGTGGCTGCCCGGCGTGGCGTCGCCGGGTCTTGCTCTGCATCCTATCGCGGCGGCCGCGCCGCGCACCGCCTTATTAGTGAACAGGCGGCAAGGGGCGCAAGCGACCGGCTGCGATTGATTTTCCCCGACCGATCACGGATTGTCCGGCGCAACGGGAGGAACCATCCCGAACCGGTCGCCGAGGGTGGCCGGACCTGGACTGCGGGAGGACGAAAAGCACACCATGAAGCCCAGACCCCTGATCGCCGGCAACTGGAAGATGAACGGCCGCTTGCGCCAGCTGACGGAACTGGAACAGATCGCAGCGGCCGCGCCAGACGCCGGCAAGGGCCGCGATCTCCTGATCTGCCCGCCTGCGACGATCCTGTCGGCGAGCGCCGGTCTTCTTCACGGCAAGGCAGCGATCGGCGGCCAGGACTGCCACACCGAGGCCAGCGGCGCCCATACCGGCGACATCGCTGCCGAGATGCTCGCCGATCTCGGCGCCACCTACGTCATCGTCGGTCATTCGGAGCGCCGGGCCGACCACGGCGAGAGCGACGCGGTCGTCGAGGCCAAGACGCGGGCCGCCTGGCGCGCCGGGCTGATCGCCATCGTCTGCATCGGCGAGAGCGAGGCGGAGCGCGAGGCCGGCCAGACGCTGGAGGTCCTCGGCCGCCAGCTCGCCGGCTCGCTGCCGGAGGGCGTCACGGCCGCCAACACCGTTGTCGCTTATGAGCCGGTCTGGGCGATCGGAACCGGCCGCACCCCGACCGTCGACGACGTGGCCGAGGCCCATGATTTCCTGCGCCGCACGCTGGTCGAGCGCTTCGGCGAAACGATCGCGAGCGGCGTCCGCCTGCTCTATGGCGGCTCGGTGAAACCCGGCAATGCGGCCGAGCTCCTCGCCATCGAAAACGTCGATGGAGCGCTGATCGGCGGGGCAAGCTTGAAGGCCGAAGACTTCATCGCGATATGCCGGGCGTGTCCGTCGGCGGAGAGCTGACGCGGAATCTGGTTGGAATACGGCGCCCTCTTCTGTAGAAGGCGCCCAATTCCTTGAAGCAGACCCTCAACGAAAGTTCGATGGAAACCATTCTCATCATCATCCACTTGATGATCGTCGTTGCGCTCGTCATCGTGGTGCTCCTCCAGCGATCGGAAGGCGGAGCCCTTGGCATCGGCGGCGGTGGCGGCCTGATGTCGGCACGCGGCGCGGCCAATGCCCTGACCCGCACGACTGCGATCCTGGCGGCCGGCTTCTTCGTCACATCGCTGTCCCTCGGCATCCTGGCTCGCTACGGCGCCCAGCCGACCGACATCCTCGACAACCTGCCGGCCCAGAACGGCCAGACCAGCGGCGAGGAGGGAAGCCTCCTCGACCAGCTCGGCGGCCTGCCTGCATCGCAGGACGGCGCGGCCGGCCAGGGCCAGCCGGCCTCCGGTACGGCCGGCGGTGGTGCCTCGAGCCCGTCGCTGATCGACCAGTCGTCGCAGCCCGATGCCCCGGCCGGCGAACCCGCGGCAGAGGCTCCGGCGCCCGAGACTCCGGCGGCTCCGGCCGCAGGCGCCACCGACGCCGCTCCCGCGCCGGCGGTGGAGACGATCCCCGCCAACCCGGCCGGCGACACGCCGCAGGGCGCCGACGAGACGACGGTTCCGCCCGTCGAGGCGCCGCCCGCCGGCACCGAGCGGCCCGAGGACGACGCGGCGCCGGCAACTGGTTCCGCCACGCCCTCGACGCAGGACGGTGCGGCGAATGGCGGCGAATCATCCGCCCCGACCGTTGCTCCCGCGACGACGGGCGAGGCCGCGCCTTCGACCACTGAGCCGGCAGAACCCGCGGCGACGCCTGCTGCACCTCAGGCGCCGGCCGGCTCGACCGACGGTGCGGCGACGAACGGCGGCACCTCCGACGTTCCGCCCGCCGCCGGGTCGACGAACTCGCAGTAAAGGCCTCCGTCGAAGGACGGCCGAACCGACGGGGCGCCTGACGGCGCCCCGCGACTTTTTGGACGATCGATTTTTGTGGATGGGGCGAGGCAGGCTCGCGGCCCCCGACCGCGCGGCGCATGGGTGCGCCTGACCGGTGGACCGCGACTTTCTTCGCCCTCGCGCATTCCTGAGGGGATGCGACCAATCGGAACGCGGCGCGAATTGTGACTGGCAGAATCGCGCCCACGCGGTTATCGGGAAGGCCCATGGCGCGATACATCTTCATCACCGGCGGCGTGGTTTCCTCTCTGGGGAAAGGCGTCGCTTCGTCGGCTCTGGGTGCTCTCTTGCAGGCCCGTGGCTACCGGGTCCGGCTTCGCAAGCTCGATCCTTATCTCAACGTCGATCCGGGCACCATGAGCCCGACCCAGCACGGCGAGGTTTTCGTCACCGACGACGGCGCCGAGGCCGATCTCGATCTCGGCCATTACGAGCGCTTCACCGGACGCTCGGCGAACAAGCACGACAACATCACCACCGGGCGGATCTACCAGCAGATCATCGCCAAGGAGCGGCGCGGCGACTATCTCGGCGCTACGGTGCAGGTGATTCCCCATGTCACCGATGCAATCAAGGAATTCGTCCTCGAGGGCAACGAGGAGTACGACTTCGTCCTCTGCGAGATCGGCGGCACCGTCGGCGACATCGAGGGGCTGCCCTTCTTCGAGGCGATCCGCCAGCTCGGCAACGATCTTCCCCGCGGTGGCGCGATCTACGTCCATCTGACGCTGATGCCCTACATCCCGACGGCGGGCGAATTGAAGACCAAGCCGACCCAGCATTCCGTCCGCGAGCTGCGCGCCATCGGCATCCAGCCGGACATCCTGCTAGTGCGCGCCGACCGGCCGATCCCCGCCGAGGAGCGGCGCAAGCTCTCGCTCTTCTGCAACGTCCGCGAGACGGCGGTGATCCAAGCGCTGGACGTCGCGACGATCTACGACGTGCCGATCGCCTATCACCATGAGGGCCTCGACACCGAGGTGCTCGCCGCCTTCGGCATCGATCCGGCGCCGAAGCCCCAGTTGCAGCGCTGGCACCAGGTCGTCGACGGCATCCGCAATCCCGAGGGCGAGGTCACCATTGCCATCGTCGACAAATATACCGGCCTCAAGGACGCCTACAAATCGCTGATCGAGGCGCTCTATCACGGCGGCATCGCCAACAAGGTGCGGGTGCGGCTCGACTGGATCGAGGCGGAGGTCTTCGAGCAGGAGGATCCGTCCCCCTATCTCGAACGCGTCAACGGCATCCTCGTCCCCGGCGGCTTCGGCGAGCGCGGCTCGGAGGGCAAGATCCACGCCGCCAAATTCGCGAGGGAGCGCAACGTTCCCTATTTCGGCATCTGCTTCGGCATGCAGATGGCGGTCATCGAGGCGGCCCGTTCGCTGGCCGGCATCGAAAAGGCCGGGTCGACTGAATTCGGTTCAACGCCCGAGCCCGTCGTCGGCCTGATGACCGAATGGCTGAAGGGCAACGAGCTGGAGCGCCGCGCCTCCGAGGGCGACCTCGGCGGCACCATGCGCCTCGGCGCCTACAAGGCCGAGCTCAAGGCCGGCTCGAAGATCGCCGGCATCTATGGCAGCACCGAGATCCAGGAGCGCCACCGCCACCGCTACGAGGTCAACCGCGACTACCGGCCGGTGCTCGAGGAGGCCGGCATGATCTTCGCCGGCATGTCGCCCGACGGCCTCCTGCCGGAGACCGTGGAACTTGCCGACCACCCGTGGTTCATCGGCGTCCAGTACCATCCCGAGCTGAAGTCCCGCCCCTTCGAGCCGCACCCGCTGTTCGCCAGCTTCGTCGCCGCGGCGCTGGAGCAGAGCAGGCTGGTCTGACGGCGATCGACACGAGCGCCGGTCGACGCCGCTCGAACTGACTGGAGAGGCCGATGCGCTCGATCGATCACCTGGTGATGCCCTTCGATACGCTGCCCGCCGCGCGGCGGTGGTTCGAGAGCCTCGGCTTCGTCGTCGCCCCGGATGCGATCCATCCCTTCGGCACGGGCAATGCCTGCGTTTTCTTCGCCGACGGGCGCTATCTGGAGCCGCTGTCGGTCGTCGAGGAAGCGGTCTATGCCGCGGCGAAGGACGAAGGGCATCTCTTCGTCGAACGCGATGCGGCGATGCGGGATCTGGCCGAACGACCGGCAATTTCCGGTCTCGGCTTCCGCTCGCAGGACGCGCTGGCCGATCGTGAGCAGCTGCTCGAAGAGGAAGCCGGCGAAGACGGGCTCGTCGATTTCGAACGGGCGTTGCGCCTGCCGGATGGCGGGACGACGCAGCTGTACTTCCGCCTTGCCTTCGCGGCGATCCACTCGGCCGACGCCCCGAGCTTCTTCTATTGCGAGGCGCGGCACCAGGTGAAGCCGGACCGCTCGGCGCTGACGCGGCATCCGAACGGAGCCACGGGCATCGCCGGCGTCAGGCTCTCGGCATCCGACCCGCAAGACTTCCGCGACTATCTGTCCGCCGTCGCCGACAGTCCTGCCGAGGCGCATGGCGACGGCTCGCTGGCGATCCCGCTCGAGGACGGCCGGCTCGACGTCGTTGCCGGGGGCACGAGCCCGCTGGCGATCGCCAGCCTGACCGTCACGGTCGCCGATCTCGCTTTCGCTCAAGACTTCTGGCAGAGCCGGGACATTGACCCTTCGAAGGACGGCGACGGCGTCGCCATCGCCTGCCCGAATGGCCGCGGCACAATCCGCTTCATCGAGGACCGCACATGACCGCCAGCACCGTCTCCGCCAGATCCGCCACGTTCTCCAACGCGTTGCCCTTCGCGCTGATCGCCGGGCCGTGCCAGATGGAGAGCCGCGACCATGCGATGATGATCGCCGAAAGGATGAAGCGGATCACGTCGGATCTCGGCATCCCCTATGTCTTCAAGGCGAGCTTCGACAAGGCCAATCGCACCAGCCTCACCGGCAAGCGCGGCATCGGGCTTTCCGGCGCGCTGCCGGTGTTCCAGGAGGTCGCCGAGACCTTCGACCTGCCCGTCCTCACCGACATCCACACCGAGGAGCAGGCCCGCGAGGTCGGCGCCGTCTGCGACATCCTGCAGATCCCGGCCTTCCTCTGCCGCCAGACCGACCTTCTGATCGCTGCCGCGAAGACCGGCCGGGTGATCAACATCAAGAAGGGCCAGTTCCTCGCGCCGTGGGACATGAAAAACGTCGCCGCCAAGGTGACCGAGAGCGGCAATCCCAACGTCCTCCTCACCGAGCGCGGCGTCTCCTTCGGCTACAACACGCTGGTCTCGGATTTCCGTGCCTTGCCGATCATGGCCGAGACCGGCCTGCCGGTGGTCTTCGACGCGACCCATTCGGTGCAGCAGCCGGGCGGCCAGGGCGGCTCGTCCGGCGGCGAGCGCCGCTTCGTCGAGACACTGGCCCGGGCGGCGGTGGCCGTGGGTGTCGCCGGGCTGTTCGTCGAGACCCACGAGGATCCGGACAACGCGCCGTCCGACGGGCCGAACATGGTGCCGCTGGACCAGATGGCGGAGATGCTGAAGCGGTTGAAGGCGCTGGATCAGCTGACGAAGGAGTGATGCTGGCGCGGGGCGATTACCTGCTCCGCCGAGCCCGGCACACCCCCCTCTGCCTGCCGGCATCTCCCCCACAAGGGGGGAGATCGCCCTTGCTCGAACGTCTCGCCTCCGTCCGAAACCCTGCGGCTTCCGCCGCGACGATGGGGAGGCGGGAACATTGCAGCCTCCGATCTCCCCCCTCGTGGGGGAGATGCCCGGCAGGGCAGAGGGGGGCGAGCTGCCGCCGACGTCAGCTCGAAAGCACCCCGCCCCAAACCTACCGATGCGCCTCCACATAGGCTTTCAAGACCTCCTGCATCTTCGTCAGATGGCCCTTGCCCTGTGCCTTGAAGAATTCGAACACCTCGGGGTCGAGCTTCAGATGCACCGATTTCGGCGCCGGCCTCGGCGAGTTGCGCATCGCACTCGCCCAGAACTCCCGGCCCAGGCTCTCGCCCTCGGGGGCATTCGGATCGCGGTGAAGCTCACCCCTTTCCCTCATTCGCCTGATTTCGTCGAGCGATGCCCGCCTGATAGTCTCGTCGCTCATCGCGACCTCCTTTCCATGCCGTGATCAGCCGTGTGGCGCCATTTCGCGCGGTGTGCACGACGACGAAGCACTCATCTCCGACCATGCCGAGGGAAATCCACCGCTCCTCGCCAGCGTCGGCGCGGTCATCCATGCGGGTCAGAACATCGCCCTCGAAGATTCCTGCCGCATAAAGCAGGTCGACATTCCGCTCGGCGATGATCCTTTGCCTCTTCGTCTCGTCCCATTCGAGATCCATGGATCATCCTTGCGAATGGGTGGCTGGTGAGACGTGATCCCGTCCCGAGCGGGCCGGGCGATACGCCATGTCGCTAATGTACATCGAAAGTGTACATCCGGACAAGACGGGACGCTGCTTGCCTGCCCCCGCTATCCAGCCGCGCCGCCATGCACTAGAACCCCACCCGAACCATTCGTTCGTCACGACAGGGGCACCCCATGACCGCCATCATCGACATCATCGGCCGCGAGATCCTCGACAGCCGCGGCAACCCGACCGTCGAGGTCGACGTCATCCTCGAAGACGGCTCGATGGGCCGCGCCGCCGTGCCGTCGGGCGCCTCCACCGGCGCCCACGAGGCGGTCGAGCTGCGCGACGGCGGGTCGCGCTACATGGGCAAGGGCGTCCGCAAGGCGGTCGACTTCGTCAATGGCGAGATCCTCGAGGAGATCGCCGGCTTCGAGGCGGAGGACCAGATCCGCATCGACATGGCGCTGCGCGAGATCGACGGGACGAAGAACAAGTCCCGCCTCGGCGCCAATGCCATCCTCGGCGTCTCCCTGGCCATCGCCAAGGCGGCGGCGGATGCCTCCGGCCTGCCGCTCTATCGCTATGTCGGCGGCGCCTCGGCCCATGTCCTGCCGGTGCCGATGATGAACATCATCAATGGCGGCGCCCATGCCGACAATCCGATCGATTTTCAGGAATTCATGATCATGCCGGTCGGCGCGGATCGCTTCTCCGAAGCGCTGCGCTGGGGCGCGGAAGTGTTCCACACGCTGAAGAAGATGCTGAAGGACGCCGGCCACAACACCAATGTCGGCGACGAGGGCGGCTTCGCCCCCAATCTCGGCTCGGCCACCGAAGCCCTCGACTTCGTCGTCAAGGCCATCGAGAAGGCCGGCTACAAGCCCGGCGAGGACATCGCCATCGCCCTCGATCCGGCCTCGACCGAGTTCTTCAAGAACGGCGTCTACGACCTCGCCGGCGAGGGTCGCAAGCTGTCGCCCGCCGAGATGGCCGCCTATTACGGCGAGCTCGCGAGCGCCTATCCGATCATCTCGATCGAGGACGGCATGGCCGAGGACGACTGGGAGGGCTGGAAGGCGCTCACGGACAACATCGGCGCCAAGGTCCAGCTGGTCGGCGACGATCTCTTCGTCACCAATTCCGAGCGCCTGCGCGAAGGCATCGCCAAGGGCGTCGCCAATTCGATTCTGGTGAAGGTCAACCAGATCGGCACCCTGTCGGAAACCCTCGACGCCGTCTCGGTCGCGCACCGCGCTGGCTATACGGCCGTGATGTCGCATCGCTCGGGTGAGACCGAGGATTCCACCATCGCCGATCTCGCCGTCGCCACCAATTGCGGTCAGATCAAGACCGGCTCGCTCGCTCGCTCCGACCGGCTCGCCAAGTACAACCAGCTGCTCCGCATCGAGGAGGAACTCGGCGATCAGGCGGTCTTCGCCGGCCAGTCGATCCTCCGGGGGTAATGGCGCAAGCCTCGTAGCGCCCCCTCATCCTGAGGTGCTCGGCCGGCCCTTCGAGCCGGCTGAGCCTCGAAGGGTGAGGGGGCGTCGCACGGCTCTCGGCGCCGCCCTGCGGCAGCAGCCAGCCGCAATGACACGCGGGGCGGTGCAGTCCGTCGTTGAAGGCGGGGGCGCCAGGCCCAGAGGCATCGTCATCCCGGGCTTGACCCGGGATCCATTCCAAATCGCCGACGCTACGCCTGCGGTATCATCGCAACGCATTTCTTTTAATTTAGATTAGAGCTTATTTTCCATGTCGTCTTAAAAAGCCCGATCCCAATGCATCAATACGTATAAGATATTATTTCTAATCGATTCGCTCTATGTGAGCATTGCTGCAATTCGGCGAAATAGTCGCCAGCGCTTTGCGAAACTCACCATCACCCGTATCAAAGCGGAAAGAAACAAGATACTTCGGTGGAATCATGTTGCTAATCTCGATCCATCGAAACCATCTTGTTTGTTTTTCAATATCATATATTTTATACATCGAAGGAAATCGTAGAGAATCCCTCATCACTGAGTCTCGGATCGCATCAGCCGCATTTGAGGCGTCAGCGAGGTAAGTACATTTATCAGTAGCGATGTATTCGGCGATATTCTCTTCGTCTTGGCTGCATGAAATCAATATAGAAGTTGCTAAAACAAACAAGCAATAATGTAAAATTCCATGCATCGCCATTTATCTCACGCAAGCCCGGGCATCAGGACATGCCTGGTGAACGTTTGAATTCATACCCGTTGCGTTTCGCGCACCATTTTCCCGCAGAGGCGTGGATCCCGGCTCTGCGGCCGCAATGACGACGCCTGGAGGGTGGCGGCCGGTGGCAAGGCGACCGCGCCGCCCTGCTCGCTCAGTCCTCAATTGCCCTTCCTGTCGAGCTCCGGCGCCACCTGGCCGTAGCTGATCAGCGCGAACAGCGCCGAGCCGCCGAGGATGTTGCCGGTCAGCGCCGGCAGATAGAACGTCCAGAGCGCATGGTGCGGCATCAGCTCGCCGGAAAACATCAGCGCCATCGCCTCCACCGATCCGGCCACGATATGGGACAGGTGGAACAGCGCGATCAGATAGGTCAGAAGCGCGATGACGAAGAAGCCGGCATTCTGGGCCGACGGCAGCACCCAGACGACGGTGGCGATCAGCCAGCCGGCGACGATGCCGCGCAGCAGCGTCGACCACGGCCCGGCCTCCATGGCTTCGCGGGAGATCGCCAGGGCCGCGGCGGTGATGTCGGGGGTGTCGAGGACGTCGAAGGCGATGCCGGCACCGTAGACCGCCGTGCCCACCATATTGGCCACGAAGACGACGGACCACAGCCGCGCCAGAGCCTTCACCCCGATCCACTTGGGCCGGGCGAGGACCGGCAGCGTCGCCGTCAGGGTGATCTCGGTGAACAGCTGCTGGCGGCCGAGGATGACGATGAGAAATCCCACCGAATAGCCCCAGCATTCGATCAGCGGGCGCCAGGGCGTGTCCGGCAGATAGGCCCGCAGCACCGCCTGGGTGAACACCGAAAACCCGATGGAGAGGCCGGCTGCGAGGCCCGACCACCACAGGCTCGACATCGGGCGGGTGAGTTCGTCCTCGCCCTCCTGGCGCACCAGCTCGTAGATCGCCAGCGGCCGCAGACTCAGCCGGCGCTCGATCTCGCTCAGCTCCGTCGCCGTCAGCGTCGAGCCTTCCTCCTCGATGCGCCGCTCGGTGACGTCGTTGGAATGGCGACGCGTGTTGCCGTTGCGTTTCTCGATATCGGTGTTCGGTGCATCCATGCGTCTGCCCTTGTGGTCGCGGAATTATCGCGGAAAGGCTTCGCGGCGCGAAGGCTCCCGTCCAAGACCTGATCCATATAGCGGCGACGGTCGGACGATCTCCCCGCGGCGGCGAGAAATCCGGTCCCATGAACGAGACGTGATGCGTCCTTCCGCCTTCGGCAGACCATGCCGAAGACGCCCTGTCCCCATCGGACCGCCATCAGCGGGGTGCGACGGGCAGCCGGGCTCCGGGCTCGCGTCCGAAGCCTCCGGCCCGGGCCTGGTTTGGACAGGGACGCCGCCTCAGCGGTCGGTGCGGGCGATGCGCTGGATGTACTGGCCGTAGTTGCTCTTGCCGAGCTCCTTGCCGAGGCTCATCAGCTGGTCGCGGTCGATCAGCCCCATCTCGAAGGCGATCTCCTCGATGCAGGCGATCTTGAAGCCCTGGCGATGTTCCAGCGTGCGCACGAACTCCGCCGCCTCGAGCAGGGAATCCGGCGTGCCGGTGTCGAGCCAGGCATAGCCGCGGCCCATCCGCGAGACCTCGAGGGTACCTTCCTCCAGATAGATCCGGTTGAGGTCGGTGATCTCCAGCTCGCCCCGGGGCGAGGGCTTCAGCGTGTTGGCGAAGCGGCTGGCCCGGCCGTCGTAGAAGTAGAGGCCGGTCACCGCCCAGTTGGAGCGCGGCTTTTCGGGCTTTTCCTCGATCGAGGTGGCATGGAAGTCGGCGTCGAAGGCGACCACGCCGTAACGTTCCGGATCGTTGACGTGATAGGCGAAGACCGTCGCGCCGTCCTCGTGCTTGATGCTCTTCTGCATCAGCGTCGGCATGCCGTGGCCGTAGAACAGGTTATCGCCGAGGATCAGGGCGGAGGGCTCGCCGTTCACGAAGTCCTCGCCGATCAGATAGGCCTGGGCGAGGCCGTCCGGGCTTGGCTGTTCGGCATAGGAAAGCTTCAGGCCGAGGCGCTCGCCGTCGCCGAGCAGCGCCTTGAAGCGCGGCAGGTCGTGCGGGGTCGAGATCAGCAGGATCTCGCGGATCCCGGCCAGCATCAGCGTCGACAGCGGATAGTAGATCATCGGCTTGTCGTAGACGGGAAGCAGCTGCTTCGACGCGGTCAGCGTCATGGGATGAAGGCGGGTACCGCTTCCCCCGGCCAGGATGATGCCCTTCACGATGGTCTCCATTCGCGATTGCCGATGAAGCCCGCTTAATATATCCCGGCTCCGGGCGCCACCATGACGTCGCGTCCGACGTGCCCGGTGCTTCCGGGCGTGAGCTTCAGGCCGCTCCAAGAAGGATCGTCATGCTGGAAGTCATCCCCCTTGCCATCCCCGACGTCCTCGAGATCAGGCCGCGCAAGTTCGGCGACGATCGCGGATTCTTCAGCGAGACCTTTAGCGCCCAGCGCTTCACCGAGGCAGGCATCACCATGCCCTGGGTTCAGGACAACCAGTCCTTCTCGGCAGCGAAGTTTACGCTGCGGGGCCTGCATTTCCAGGCGCCGCCCTTCGCCCAGGACAAGCTGGTGCGGGTCCTGAAGGGCGCGATCCTCGACGTCGCCGTCGACATCCGCCACGGCTCGCCGACCTTCGGCCGGTGGGTGGCGCTCGAGGTCTCGGCGAAGGCCTTCAACCAGATCCTGGTGCCGAAGGGGTTTGCCCACGGCTTCCTCACCCTCGAACCCGACACCGAGGTGTTCTACAAGGTCTCCGCGCCCTATTCCGGCGACCATGATCGCGGCATCGCCTGGAACGACGCCGAGATCGGCGTCGACTGGCGGCTGGGCGGCGAGACCCCGATCCTGTCGGAGAAGGACAAGGTCGCTCCGACGCTTGCCGAGACCACGGTCATCTTCACCTACGACGCCTGAGGGGCTGCCCCATGAAGTTTCTCGTCACCGGCGGCGCCGGCTTCATCGGCTCCGCGGTCTGCCGCCACCTGATCCGCAACACCGCCCACAGCGTCGTCAATGTCGACAAGCTGACCTATGCGGCGAACCTCGCCTCGCTGGAGCCGATCTCCAACGATCCGCGCTACCGGTTCGCCAAGGTCGACATCCGCGACCGCGAGGCGATCGGCGGGCTTCTGCGCGACAACGAGATCGACGTGGTCATGCATCTGGCGGCCGAAAGCCACGTCGACCGCTCGATCGACGGGCCGGGCGAATTCATCCAGACCAACGTCGTCGGCACCTTCGACCTCCTGGAGGCGGTGCGCAGCTACTGGTCGGAGCTGTCCGGCGAGCGGCGCGACGGCTTCCGCTTCCATCACGTCTCCACCGACGAGGTCTATGGCGACCTGCCGCTCGATGGCGGCCTGTTCACCGAGGCGACGCCCTATGCGCCGTCCTCGCCCTATTCGGCCTCGAAGGCCGCCTCCGATCATCTCGCCATGGCCTGGCACCACACCTACAAGCTGCCGGTCGTCCTCTCCAACTGCTCGAACAATTACGGGCCCTACCATTTCCCGGAAAAGCTCATCCCGCTGATGATCCTCAACGGCCTGGAGGGCCGCGAGCTGCCGGTCTACGGGCGAGGCGAGAACGTCCGCGACTGGCTCTATGTGGAGGATCACGCCCGGGCGCTGGAGATGATCGCGACGGGCGGCGAGCCCGGCCGCTCCTACAATGTCGGCGGGCGCAACGAACGCTCCAATCTCGACGTCGTCCACACCATATGCGACACGCTCGACCGGCTGGCCCCGCATGCGGACGGACGGTCCCGGCGCGAGCAGATCGCCTTCGTCACCGATCGGCCGGGCCACGACCTGCGCTATGCCATCGACGCGACCCGGCTGGAGGAGGAACTCGGCTGGAAGGCCGAGGAGACCTTCGACACCGGGCTGGAAAAGACAATCGCCTGGTTCCTCGACAACGAGGCCTGGTGGCGCCCGTTGCGCGAGCGCTATTCGGGGCAGCGTCTCGGCAAGTCCTGACCGGGCGGCAAATCCCGACTACGCGGCAAGGTCGCGTCGGGCGGCAAGACCGAGCGACAAGACCGGACGGCAAGAAGGAGAGATCACCATGCGGATACTCGTGACGGGCCGCGACGGTCAGGTGGCGCGATGCCTTGCCGATCTGTCCGGCGAGGGCCGCGAGATCGTGGCGATGGGGCGGCCGGATCTCGATCTCATCGATCGCGCCTCGGTGGTCGCCGCCGTCGCCCGCATCCGGCCCGACATCGTGGTCAATCCGGCGGCCTACACCGCCGTCGACAAGGCCGAGAGCGAGCCGGACGCCGCCTTCGCGGTCAATGCCGCCGGCGCGGAGGCCGTCGCTCTGGCGGCGGCCGAGGCGGGCGTTCCGATCGTCCATGTCTCCACCGACTACGTCTTTGCCGGCGACAAGGACGGGCGCTATGTCGAGACCGACCCGGTGGGGCCGACCGGCGTCTATGGCGCCAGCAAGCTGGAGGGCGAGACCCGCGTCCTCGCCGCCAATCCGAAGGCCGTCGTCCTGCGCACGGCCTGGGTCTACAGCCCCTATGGCAACAACTTCCTGAAGACGATGCTGCGCGTCGCCAAGGACCGCGACGTCCTGCGCGTCGTCGCCGACCAGCACGGCACGCCGACCTATGCGCCGGACATCGCCGCCGGCATCCTTGCGGTCTGTGAGCGGACGATGGCTGAGCCGAACGGCGACTGGCCCGGCGTCTACCACATGGTCGCCGAGGGCGAGACCACCTGGGCGGGCTTTGCCGAGGCGATCTTCGCCGCATCGCGCGAGCGCGGCGGTCCGGCCGCCAGCGTCGAGCCGATCACCACGGCCGATTATCCGACGCCGGCGCGGCGGCCGAAGAACTCGCGGCTCGACACGGCTCGCTTCTCGGCGACCTTCGATCACCGTCTGCCAGCATGGCAAAGCGGCATCGCCCGCTGCCTCGACGCCCTCGACGGGTAGGATCCGGCGCATTTCGCGACCGGTTTTTTTGCGACTGCGAAATGGTGCTGAAATGCAACGATGCTACGGCAAATCCATCAGGCCTCCCTGCATTGTATCGCCGCATCGAGGCTGCGTCCGCCGGGGTGGTGGCGCAATGGAAGCTTCGGTTCACGCAAGTGGCTGACACGGGAGGTGTTTTTCATTTCTGCCTGGTCTCGCAAGCCGCCGGCAACCGCCTCGCGCGGCGACGCCCGAAGGGGCGTCGCCGCGGCGCGAGAAACGTTGCCGTGGCCGGGCCAGCTTTCGGACACGATCTTGGTCCAACGAGTGGGATGGGCCGGCTCGGACGGCGGTGGTGAATTTTCGCAGTCTGGAGACGTCCCTGTTGCAGCTATTCGAACCGACGGCATGGGAGGGCCGCTCGGCGAAGGGGGTTCGATGTCGCCACTGACGGTTCTGTCTCGCCCGCACCGCGGTCGCGCGCCAGTATCTTCGGCGCATGGCGCCGGCCGCCGGGCCGGCGACCCGTTGGGGGCGACGGGCGACATGCAGCCGCTCCTGCGACCGGCCGTCCATGCCTGGAGCTGCGGACGATGGACGGCCTGATGCTGGAGCGTCTCGTCCCGTCGATCCGTCATGCGGCGCGCAAGGCGTTGTTTTCCCCGGCTGCCGTTCGAACCCGGCCGCAGGACGCCACCGGGCGCCGGACCGGCTCGGCGCAGGTGTTCCGCTGGCTGAAGGTCGGCCTGCGTCTGCGACCCCTGATCAAGCGGGCTGACGCGCTGCGCGATAAGGGCCGCCCCGTCGAGGCTGCAGCTGCCTACGAGGCCGCCCTGCAGGTCGCGCCCTGGCATGCCGGCCTGAAGATCCAGTGCGGCAACATGCTGAAGGACGCCGGCCGGCTCGACGAGGCCCTCGCCTGGTATCGCGCTGCCCTCGGCGAGCGGCCGGCCGATGCCGACATCCACCTGCAGACCGGCCATGCGCTGAAGCTTCTCGGCCGGCGCTCGGAAGCGCTCGCGGCCTATCGCCGGGTCCTCGAGCTCGAACCGGCGCACCGGCATGCCAGCTGGGAGCTGATCCAGGCCGGTGAGATCGACGAGCAGTCGCGGGGGATGGCCGCCCAGATGACCGGGCACGGGTTGGAGACCATGCTGTCGCTCGCCGGCGAGGTCGAGACGATGCGGCGCCGGCTCGCCGAGATCGCGGCGGAGCTTCCGGATGTGGCGAGCCTCACGGCCTTCCCGGCGGCCAGCTACCGACTGTTCCGGCAGATCTACGACGTGCCCCCGCCGCCCGCCGACGGGCTGCCCGGTCCGGACATCCTGATCGTCGCCGATGCCGGCGGCCTCGACGCCGACGGGCTCCACCGCCTGCTCGGCTCGATCCTCGACCAGTCGTCGCCGCGCTGGCGCGCCGTCGTCGCAGGGGTCGATCCGGCCCTGGCGCGGGCGGTCGAGCGGGTGTCGGCCGCCGAGCCGCGGCTCACACTCGTGGCAAACGCCCTGCCGGGCCGGGCCGGCGCCCTGCGGATCGCAAGGGAAGCGGCGGCGGACGCGGTGCTCCTGCCGGCGCCGGGCGCGGCGATCCACCGGCATTGCGTCGCCTGGCTCGCGGGGGTCTTCTCAGCGAGCGAGGCCGGGCTCCTGACCTGCGACGAGGAATGGCGACTGCCGGGCGAAAGCGAAGCGTCGGCCTTCGAGGCCCGCGGCGGCTTCGATCCGGACATGCTGCTCCAGGAGAACAGCTGGGGCGAGACGCTGGCGCTGCGCAAGGAGGCGCTCGCCGCGCTCGATCCGGCCGCGGACGGCGAGGACGGCTCGTTCCTGACCAGCGACCTCCTTTTCGCCGCGGTCCGGGCAGGCGTTCCGGTCGGCCACGTGCCGTATCCGCTCGCCGGCTTTGCGGCCGACGAGGCGGTGCGCCAGCGCGCATTCCGCGCCGCACGGCCGGGTCACCGGCGGGCGGTGGAGCGGCATCTGCAGATCCTCGGCCTCGCGGACCGGGCAGCGATCTCCGGCGGCAGCGCCGATGCGCGCCTGCATCTCACCTGGCTGCCGGCAACCCCCGGCGAGGCGATCACGGTGATCGTGCCGACCCGCGACAATGGCGCCGATTGCGCCGCCTTCGTCGACAGCCTGTTCAGACACGCCGCGCATCCAGAAGCCGTCGACTGCCTGATCGTCGACAACGGCTCGCGGCCCGGACCGGACGTCGAGCGGCTCGAAGCCATGGCCCGGCGGCCGGGTGTACGTCTCGTCAGACGGGATGAGCCGTTCAACTGGTCGCATCTGAACAATCGCGCCGCGCGTGAGAGCGACGCGCCGATCCTCGTCTTCGCCAATGACGACATGGAAATGCGGACGAAGGGCTGGGACGACTGCCTGCGCGGGCAGCTGCAGCGCGACGGCGTCGGCGCGGTCGGGGCGAAGCTGCTCTATCCGGACGATACGGTCCAGCATGCCGGGGTCCTGTTCGGCTGGAAGGGGTCCGTCATCCATGACGGCCTCTACGAGCCTGCCGATGCCGGCGGGCCGTCGGGCCGCTGGTCGAAGACCCACCGCGCCAGTGCCGTGACCGGTGCCTTCCTGGCGGTCCGCCGGGAGGTCTTCGAAGCGCTCGGCGGCTTCGACGCGGCCCGGTTGCCGGTCGGCTACAGCGACATCGACCTCTGTCTGAAGCTTCGCGCCAGCGGGCGGACGGTCGTCTTTACACCGGATGTCGTGCTCACTCATCACGAATCCAAATCCCGTGGCCTCGACCATCTCGATCCGGAGCGCGCGGCCCGCAGCAGCGCCGAGCGCCGTGTCGTGGAGGACCGTTGGGGCCGCGAACTATTTTGTCGCGATCCCTTCGTGAACCCGATATGGGTTGACGCAACGTTACCTTTCCGGCTGATCTCGTTTCCTTCGCCTCGACGCGCCTTTGAATTCGCCCGGTCCAGCGCATCCTCGGACCGGGGCGTGATCGACACCGCCAGGTCGAACTTGTCTCGTGAGTGTACCCGCCATGTCTAAGATCTCGTCTTCGCCATTCGATCGACTGATGCGCTCGCTTCGGGACCCTGAGGCAGGCGGGTCGGACGGGCCGTTGTCCCGCACGGCGGCCCTCCTCAACGGCACGCGGTCGCTGATCAAGGCCGGTGACAGGGCGAATGCCGAGCGCCGCTGGCACGATGCGCAGAAGGCCTATGCCGAGGCGCTGCGCCGCAGTCCCAAGCTCGAGGCGGTCTGGGTGCAGTACGGCCACGCCCTCAAGGAGCAGGGCTTCACCAGCCGCGCCGAGGATGCCTATCGCCAGGCGGTGGCGCTGCGGGGCGACAATGCAGACACTCACCTGCAACTGGGCCATGCCCTCAAGCTCCAGGGCAAGCGCAGCGAGGCCATCGCCGCCTACCGCCGCTCCTGCATGCTCGATCCGGCCTCGCCCCACGCCGCCAACGAACTGCGCGACATGGGGGCGCCGGTGCCGAGCGAGGAGGAGATCGCCGAGTTCTACGCCAAGAGTTCCGGGACCGATCCGCGCACGCGCAGCGCCATGCTCCGCCTGCCGTCGCCGGAAAAGGCGGTGGCGAGGAGCCCCATGGAGCGGCTGCTGGTCGACAACCACATCGGCCTCGCCTTCCTGCAGAAGTTCGACGCCGAATTCTACTACTACTCGACCAAGGCGCTCCATACGCGGCAGAAGAGCTTCGACAAGGAGGCCGCGGTCCGCCATTTCGTCGCGAGCGGGATCGACGATCTCGCGCCGATCCGCGACGGCTACGACTTCGAGCCGCAATTCTACGTCGAGACCTATGCGCGCGAGATCACCTCGCCCGACGCAGCCGACGTCTACCGGCACTATCTGCGCGAGGGCATCGAGGCCAATCGCTGGCCCAATCGCCGGCTCTGGCTGGAAAGCCTGCTCGGCCCCGGCGTGCGCGGGCTGCCGTCCCTCGATCTCCCGGTGTTCGCCGGCTCCGACGGCGTCGAAAGCTACACCGAGCGCTTCAAGCTCCTGATGCAGGAGGTGATGGTCAACAACGCCACGCCGGTGGTGATCGAGCCTCAGCATGCGAGGCTGCTGGTCATGCTCGCCGACCGGCTGGTGCTGGAGGGCAAGGACGACCAGGCGATGGTCGCCTATCAGAAGCTTCTCCAGAGGGTGCCCGATTTCGGCCCGGCCCTTCGCCACTACGGCGATGCCCTGCTGCGACGCCAGTGCTACCGGGAGGCCGCGGCGATCTACGGAAAGCTCGCCGACGGCAACGATGCCAATCTGTGGACCTACATCAACGTCGCCCACTGCGCCGACCAGGTGGGCGACCAGCACATGGCGCTGCAGTGGCTGAAGAAGGGGATCGAGCAGTTCCCCGCCGATCTCGGCATCCGGCGGCGCTTCCACGATCTGGCGCCGCGCCTGCTCACCGCCTCCTGGCTGCTTGCCAACGCCGAGGCGAGCCAGGGGAACCTGCCGGCCGCGCTGAAGCGGATCGAGGCCGACTGCGACTTCGTCTACGACCTGATGAGCGCCGATACCGCGGCCGAGAAGCGCTACGTGCGCTCGGTCGCCCTGGTCGGCAATTTCGACCTGCCCCAGTGCCGGTTCTACCGCATCGACCAGAAGATCGAGCAGCTCAAGGCGGCCGGCTTCGTCGTCGAGGTCTTCGACTTCCGCGAGAGCATCGACGCCTTCGTCAGCAAGGTCCACTGCTTCGACGCGGTGATCTTCTTCCGCGTGCCCGGCTATTACGAGATGATCCGGGCCATCGACAAGGCGAGGGAGGTCGGCTGCGCGACCTTCTACGAGATCGACGACCTGATCTTCGACCCGCAATATTTCCCGCCGCCGATCGAATCCTACGACAGCCAGATCACCCAGAAGGAGCATGACGGCCTGGCGCTGGGCGTGCCGCTGTTCCGCACGGCGCTGCGCTATGCCGAGAACGCGCTGGTCTCGACCCGGCCGCTGGCCGAGCATGTGCAGCGCATCGATCCCGGCAAGCCCGCCTATGTCCATGCGAACGCCATGCACAGCCCGCACGCCCAGCATGTCGGCCGCGGCATCCACACCCAGCCCAAGGGCCGGGTGACGATCTTCTACGGTTCCGGCACCAAGGCCCACAAGCAGGACTTCCAGGAACTCGTCGAGCCCGCCTTGGTGGCGATGGCGAAGAAATACGGCGACAAGATCTCCATTGTTCTCGCGGGCTACATGGTGCCGGGGCCGAAGCTTCGGGAGTTCGAGGACAATCTCGTCCTGTTGCCGCCGGTCTGGGACGTCCATCAGTACTGGTCGACCCTGTCTGCGGCGGACATCAACCTCGCCGTGCTGCAGCCGACGCCGACCACCGACGTCAAGAGCGAGATCAAGTGGATGGAAGCCGCGATGCTCGGCATTCCCTCGGTGATCAGCGAGACGGCGCTCTATGCCGAGGTGATTGAGGACGGCGTCGACGGGATCCTGGCGCGCAACCCGAAGGAGTGGACCGAGGCCCTCGACCGGCTGATCCGCGATCCCGAGCTGCGCGCGCGCATCGGTGCCAAGGCGCGCGAGAAGGCGCTGCGCGAATACAGCATCCCCGCCATGGCGCAGAACATCACCGAGATCATCCGCTCGGCGACGCTGCCGGCGCCCGATCCGCGCAAGCGCGTCCTCGTCGTCAACGTCTTCTACCCGCCCCAGGCGATCGGCGGCGCGACCCGCGTCGTCCACGACAACGTCAAGCACTACGCCGCCCATCACCGGGACGAGTTCGCCTTCGAGGTCTTCTGCTCGATCGAGGGCGGCAGCGAGCCTTACAAGGTGTCGAGCCACGCCGCCGACGGCATCCGGGTCGTCGGCATCACCACGCCGGATCTGCCCGACATCGACCGGATCGTCTATGACGAGAAGATGGCCAAGGCCTTCGGGGACTATCTCGACGTTTGCCAGCCGGACATGATCCACTTCCACTGCATCCAGCGGCTGACGGCGGCGATCGTGCTCGAGGCGCGGCGCCGGGGCATTCCCTATGTCCTCACCGTGCACGACGGCTGGTGGATTTCCGACGAACAGTTCCTGCTCGGCAAGGACGACAAGATCGTCCTCTACGACCACGGCAACCCGGCCTCGCAGCTCGGCCGGATCCCCGCCGAGCAGTTTGCCGCGCGCATGCAGCTGCGCGAGTGCCTGCTCGGGGCGGAAAAGGTCATGGCGGTCTCGGAGGCCTTCGCGAAGATCCACCGCGACGTCGGCCTGACCAACGTCATCGCCGTGCCCAACGGCAGCTCCGACCTTCAGCCGCTGCCCCGGGTGCCGTCGCCGGACGGCAAGGTGCGCCTCGGCTTCATCGGCGGCCTCGCGCGGCACAAGGGCTACCATCTCATCCAGCACGCTTTGATGCGCGGCGACTTCAAGAACCTGCGCTTCCTGCTGATCGATCACACGATGCCGATCGGCACCCGCCGGCGGGGCACCCTCGGCACCACCGAGCTCGATATCCGGCCGAAGGTGTCGCAGAGCCGGGTGCCGGAGCTCTATGCCGAACTCGACGTCCTGGTGGCGCCGTCGGTCTGGCCGGAGGCCTACGGCCTCGTCACCCGCGAGGCGCTGATGTGCGGCTGCTGGGTTCTGTCCTCCGATCGCGGCGCCGTCGGCGAGGACGTGGTCGACGGGCTGAACGGCTTCAAGGTGGACGTCACCAGCGAAGAGGGCATCCTGAAGGCGCTGCAGGAGATCGACCGCAATCCGGAGCGCTATCTGAAGTCGCCTGAGGCGCCGACCAGGCTGCGGCATGCCTCGGACCAGGCCGAGGAACTGATCGGGATCTATCGCGAGGTGCTGGGCCTCGAGGCCGAGAGGGACCCGAACGATCCCGAGCTGCAGATGAAGGCCGTGCCTGAGCCGGCGTCGCAGATCCCCGGCGCCGAGGCCGCCCGGATCCGCGAGATCCTGGCCGATTGATCTGGAAGCGGCGCGACGGCGGGGCCGCAGCGCTCGCGCCTGCGGCCGCCCGAACGGCTCCGGTCGAGGCGGCGCGCCAACGTTGCGGCTGCCGCCTCATGAGCCCGCCGGCGAGCGCGAACCGAGTGCCCCGATGAGGATATCTCCATGAGCTACGATCTCCTCGTCCAGAATGCCAACCTCCCGGACGGGCGCTCCGGCGTCGACATCGCGGTCTCCGGGGGGCGCATCGCGGCAATCGGGCCGGGGATCGCCGCCGAGGCGGGCGAGACGATCGACGCCTCCGGCTGCCTCGTCTCGCCGCCCTTCGTCGACCCGCATTTCCACATGGACGCGACGCTGTCGCTCGGCCTGCCGCGCATGAACATGTCCGGCACGCTGCTCGAGGGGATCCAGCTGTGGGGAGAGCTTCGCCCGACGCTGACCCGCGAGGCGGTGGTCGAGCGGGCGATGCGCTATTGCGACCTCGCCGTCTCGCAGGGGCTGCTGGCGATCCGCAGCCATGTCGACACCTCCGATCCCCGGCTCGTCACCGCCGAGGCGCTCCTGGAAGTCCGCGACCGGGTGAAGGGCACCATCGACCTGCAGCTCGTCGCCTTTCCCCAGGACGGCTACTATCGCAGCGAAGGGGCAGCCGCCTCGCTGGAGCGGGCGCTCGACATGGGCCTCGACGTCGTCGGCGGCATCCCGCATTTCGAGCGGACGATGGCCGACGGCGCGGCGTCCCTCGCGGCCCTCTGCCGGACCGCCGCCGAGCGCGGCCTGCGCGTCGACATCCATTGCGACGAAAGCGACGATCCCCTGTCCCGCCACGTCGAGACGCTGGCGGCCGAGACGATGCGCCACGGGCTTCAGGGCCGCGTCGCCGGCTCGCACCTCACCTCGATGCATTCGATGGACAACTATTACGTCTCCAAGCTGATCCCGCTGATTGCCGAAGCCGGGATGCATGCGATTCCCAACCCGCTGATCAACATCACCCTGCAGGGCCGCCACGACAGCTATCCCAAGCGCCGCGGCATGACGCGGGTGCCGGAGCTGATGGCCGCCGGCGTCAACGTCGCCTTCGGCCATGACTGCGTGATGGACCCCTGGTACTCGCTCGGCTCCGGCGACATGCTGGAGGTCGCCCACATGGCGGTGCATGTGGCGCAGATGACCTCGCGGGCGGCGATCGGCCAGTGCTTCGACGCCGTCACCGTCAATTCCGCCAAGGCCATGGGCCTCGACGACTATGGCCTCGAGGTCGGCAAGGCGGCGGACATGGTGGTGCTGCAGGCCCGTGATCCGATCGAGGCGATCCGGCTGAAGGCCGCCCGGCTCTTCGTCGTCAAGGCCGGAAAGGTCATCGCCCGCGCGCCCCGGCGCGAGAGCCGCCTCGACCTGCCCGGCCGCCAGCTGACGGTCGATCCCGCCGCCTACGCGCCGGGAGAGTGAAACCGGCGGTATCGAGCCCGCGCGGCGCTTGAACGATGACCGTCTGGCCCCGGCCGAAGACCGGGGGCGGCGGTATGAGATCCGCCGCTGTTGGGGATAGCCGCAGCCCGGCCGAGGTCTCTTTCTCTGGCCGAATGCCCTGCGGCTACTGCGGCAGCTCGATCTGCATCTTGACGTCGCCCTTCGGTGCCGAGGCGGCGATCTCGAAAGCCCGCACGCTGTCCTCGAAGCCGAAGGTCCGGGTGATCAGCGGCTTCACGTCGATGGCGCCGGAGGCGAGCATTTTCACGCAGCGCGGGAAGACGTGCGCGTAGCGGAAGATGTTCTCGACCCGCGCCTCGCGCACCATCGCCGCGCCGGCATCATAGGAGATCGGCTCGGCCTGGCCGCCGATCATCACCACGCGCCCGCCGGGGGAGAGGGGTTCGAAGACGGTGGCGGCGGCCTTCGGGCTGCCGGTCGCCTCGAAGACGATCTCGGCGCCCCAGCCCTCGGTCTCGGCGAGGATGACCTTGGCCGGGTCGTCGCGGGTGACGTTGATCGGCGTGATCGCGCCGAGGCCTGCCGCGATCTCCAGCTTGGCGTCGTCGAGGTCCGACACGTAGACCCGGGCGCAGCCGGCCGCCAACGCCGACAGCGCGGTGACGAGGCCGATCGGCCCGGCGCCCATCACGAGGGCGACGTCGCCGGGCTTTACCTGCGCCTTGGTGGCGGCATGGACACCGACGGCCAGCGGCTCCACCATCGCCGCCTCGGCGAAGGAGACATTGTCCGGCAGCTTGAAGGTGAAGGCCTCCGGATGGACGCAGGTCGGCCGGAGGATGCCGTGCACCGGCGGCGTCGCCCAGAAGCGCACGGCCGGATCGATGTTGTAGAGGCCGAGCCGGGTCGCCCGCGAATTTGGATCCGGGATGCCCGGCTCCATGCAGACCCGGTCGCCCTCCTTCAGCGTCGTCACCTCCGAGCCGGTCTCGATCACCGTGCCCGACGCCTCGTGGCCGAGGATCATCGGGTCCTTCACCACGAAGGGGCCGATGCGGCCATGGGTATAGTAGTGGACGTCCGAGCCGCAGATGCCGACGGTGTGGAGCTTGATCCTGACGTCTCTCGGCCCGAGCGTTTCCTCCTGCCGCTCGATCGGGAAGTCGCGCAGCGAAAGTTCGTGGATCTTTTCGAGCACCAGGGCTTGCATGGCCGTTCTCTCCCTCTTTGCGGGCTCTTCGGCGGGCCCGTTCCGGTGGAGATAGCGCGCCATCCACAAATCCGGCAACAGCGATCTTCGCGCGCAGCCAGCAGCAGCGACCGCCCGCCGCCGGTCCGCTCAGCGGTTCTTCAGGACGATGCAGGAGCCGCCGGCTTGCTTCAGCTTGACGCAGAGCTGGTTCGCCTCGCCCCGGCTGTCGGCGCCGATCCGCACCGCATAGATGCGGCCGATGCCAGGGGCGCGCTCGCGCAGCACGAGCGGCCTGGTGTCGCCGAGAATCCCCGGGAACGCCGCCTGGACCCGCCGGAACGCCGCCATCGCGACGCCCTGGTTCGGATTGCCGGCGACCTGGACGCCCCAGGGCTTCTTCGGCGCGCCGGTGTCGAGTGAGGCGAAGGCACGGGTTGCGATGACCGGCAGGCGGCGGCAGGAGTCGCGAAATTCCTTGCCGTCTTCCAATGGCCGCTCCGCCACCTCGCGGCCGTCCTCCTGAAACCAGACGGCCGGCTGGAAGGCGATGGCAAGCACGTAGTTCTCGGTCTCATAGGGTAGCCGCCCGCCGCTGACGATCCACCGCTTCACCCGGTTGATCCCGCCATTGTAGGCGGCGGCGGCGAGGCCCCAGTTCCCGAGCTCGGCCCGAAGATCGGCGAGATAGAGCGCCGAATGCCGGATCGCCTCGGCGCTGTCATAGGGGTCGTCGAGGCCGCGCTCGGCCGCGGTATAGGGCATGAACTGCGCGATGCCCTGGGCACCCACCGGGGAGACTGCCTTGGCGTCGAAGCGGCTTTCCTTCCAGATCAGCCGGGCGAAGAAGTCCCGCGGCATGCCGACGGCGTCGGCATTCTCGGCGATCAGCCGGCAGATCCGGTCGACGGGGGCTTCCTCGGTGGCCTCGGCCTCGGCATTTCCGGGAATGGTGCCCGCCGGCTCGAAGCGCGGCGGCGACGGCGGATAGGGCAGGGCCGGCAGGGCGATCGCCACCTCGCCGGATCGTCCCGCGGGACGGATGGTGTCCGCAGCCGCCGGCGCCGCGATTGCCACGAGGAGCGCGCCGGTCGAAAGGATTGCCAGCCCGGCTCCGGCCACGCCCCGCAGCCACCGGCGGATCGCCGCGTCACCGCGGGGGCGGCGCGGTCGCGATGCGGCGGGGGCGCTTGCGGAAAAGCTCATTCGGCAGCGGCGCGGCCTCGGCCGAAGCGATTCTCGATATAGTCGGCGACCATCACCTGGAACTCCGCGGCGATGTTCGGCCCGCGCAGCGTCACCGTCTTCTTGCCGTCGACGAAGACGGGCGCGGCCGGCGTCTCGCCGGTGCCGGGCAGGGAGATGCCGATGTCGGCATGCTTGGATTCGCCTGGTCCGTTGACGATGCAGCCCATCACCGCGACGTTGAGCGCCTCGACGCCGGGATACTTCTCCCGCCACACCGGCATGTTGACGCGGATGTCGTTCTGGATCTTTTCGGCCAGCTCCTGGAACACCGTCGAGGTCGTGCGCCCGCAGCCGGGGCAGGCGGCGACGACGGGCAGGAACTGCCGGAAGCCCATGGTCTGCAGCAGCTCCTGCGCGACCTGCACTTCGCGGGTGCGATCGCCGTTCGGCTCCGGGGTGAGGGACACGCGGATGGTGTCGCCGATGCCGTCCTGCAAAAGGATGCCCATCGAGGCCGCCGAGGCGACGATGCCCTTCGACCCCATGCCCGCCTCGGTCAGCCCCAGATGCAGCGCATGGTCGGTGCGGCGCGACAGGTCGCGATAGACGGCGATGAGGTCCTGCACCTGGCTGACCTTGGCCGACAGGATGATGCGGTTCTTCGGCAAGCCGATCTCCTCGGCGAGCTCGGCCGAGATCAGCGCCGACTGGATGATCGCCTCTCGCGTCACGGCCCGCGCCGAGCGCGGCTGCGGCAGGTCGTTGTTGACATCCATCAGCCGGGTCAACAGCTCCTGGTCGAGCGAGCCCCAGTTGACGCCGATGCGCACCGGCTTGTCGTAGCGGATCGCCATCTCGACGATCGCCGCGAACTGCTTGTCCCGCTTGTCCCGGAAGCCGACATTGCCGGGATTGATGCGGTATTTCGCCAGCGCCTCGGCGCAGGCCGGATGATCGGCGAGGAGCTTGTGGCCGATATAGTGGAAGTCGCCGACCAGCGGCACGTTGAGGCCGAGCCGCTCCAGCCGCTCGCGCACCTTCGGCACGGCAGCGGCACTCTCGTCGCGGTCGACGGTGATGCGGACGATCTCGGATCCGGCCTTCGACAGCGCCGCGACCTGCGCCACGGTGGCGTCGACGTCGGCAGTGTCGGTGTTGGTCATCGACTGGACGACCACCGGCGCGCCGCCGCCGACCATGACGCCGCCGACATCGACGCCGACGGTCGCTCGCCGCGGCGCGGGATCTGCCTCGATGGTGTCGATCGGCGTCTGGATGGTCATCGCGTCGGTCCTCGTCGGAGGAAAAGTCATCATGTCGGCTTCGAGGTGGCGCGTTCGCCGCCGCTTGTCAATTCTGGGCTGACGGCGTGACGCAACCGTGACGCCGATGCCCGCCGTCCGGCCCAATGCAGCGACCGCGCGGTGCGGCGCCGGCTCAGCTGCCGCTTTCGCCGGCCGGAAGTTCGGCGGCGGCCTCGTTGGAAGGTGCCGCCCCGCCGATTCCCGCCTGGCCATTGCCGGGATACACGGTGACCGTCGCGGTCAGTCCGGCAACGAGGCGGGTTCCTGCCGGAACCTCGTCGAGGGCGATGCGCACCGGCACCCGCTGGGCGAGCCGCACCCAGGAGAAGGTCGGCGTGACGTTGGCGAGGAGGTTCGAGCCGTTGGTGCGCTCGCGGTCCTCGATGCCGGCTGCGATGCTCTCCACACGGCCGCGCAGCGTCTGCCCGTGCCCCATCAGGTCGACGGAGACGGCGTCGCCGACGGCGATCCGCGGCAGCTGGTTCTCCTCGAAATAACCCTCGACCCGGAGCGTGTCCGTGTCGATCAGCGCCATCACGCCGGATCCCGAGGCGACGTAGTCGCCGGGATTGAGCGCGAGGTTGCTGATCACGCCGTTGGCCGGCGCGCGCACGCTGGTGCGCTCGAGGTTGAGGGCGGCGAGGTCGCGGTTCGCTTTCGCCTCGTCATAGGCGGCACTCGCCTGCTCGACGGCGAGGTCGGCCTGCTCGATATTCTGCTGCGAGACCGCCGGGCCGTTTTCCAGCCGGTGATAGCGCTCGGCGTCGCGCCTCGCCTGGGTCAGCGCGGCGGCACGATCCTTCAGCGAGGCGTCGGCGAGGTCGAGGGCGATCTGGAACCGCGCGGGGTCGATCTTCACCAGCACCTCGCCTTTTGCCACCGTCTGGTTGTCGGAGATCAGCACCTCTGCGACCGGCCCGGAGATGTCGGGGGCGATGGAGACCACGTCGGCGCGCACGTGGCCGTCCCGCGTCCAGGGCGTTTCCATGTAGCCCTGCCAGAGGTTCCAGCCGACGGCCAGCGCGATGGCGAAGAGGGTCAGGGTGAAGGCGGACTTGAGGAGCCGGGAAAGACGGGCGGTCATGACAGATACCATTCGGCGGCATTCGCCGCGGCTGCGGCGAGGAGGATGAAGATTGACAGGTCGAACAGCGCCGGGTGCCAGACGACGCGATAGACGCCGAGGCGGGCGAGGACCCTCTTGAGAAGCAGCAGCACCGCGTAGGATGCGAGGAGGATGACGAGGAGCTTCGGGACGAAGACCCCGAAGATCGAAAGATCACCGGTCATGGGACACTCCTATTCCGCCGCGAGGGCGAAGGCGGGCTCGGCGGGCGGCGCGACGTGGCCGGGAACGTTCGGCGGCAGCGGCAGCGGCGGCGGCGAACCGGCGAACAGCGCCCGACGCAACCCGACGAGGCCCTGGATCGCCCGCTCCCTGCCGGCCGCCTCGGCCGGGCCCCGACAGGCCGTGATCGCCGCGTCGATGCGGGTGCGCAGCGCTGTGTCGGAACCGGCCGGGACGACCCGCGCGGCCTTTTGCCGGTAGAAGGCCGCGACGCCGGCCAGCACCGCCTCCACCGATGCCCGCTGCGACCCGGCGAGCTGCCTTGCCGCCTCCTTGAGGTCGAGGACGTTGAGGCCGACGCGCATCTCCGCAAAGGCCTCGCTGCTCCTGTCCGAGCCTTGCGGGCCGAGGCGCGGCACCAACTGGCCGAGCCGATCAAAGAAGCGTCCGGCAAAGACCGGCGCCGCATCCGCCCGCCGTCCGGCGGAAAGGTCGGCGATCTCGCGCCAGCCCTGGCTCTCCAGCCGCCTTGCGGCCAGCGCCGCGCCGAAGGGCCGGGTCAGGATCGTCCAGACGAGGGTGAAGATCACGCCGAGGACCGCGGCGATGGCGCCGTTGACGAACTGCGTGAAATCCGCCGTGTAGACCTCCTGCAGCGTCATCAGCGTCGCGCTGTTGACCGCCAGCAGCAGGCCGATGAACATCGTCTTCGGCCGTCCGATCAGGATCGGCAAAGCGAGATAGACCGGCGCGAAGACGACGACGAGTCCGGCGAAGGTGGTCACCTGCGGCAGAACGCCGAAGACGTAGATGCCGGCGACGATGCAGCCGAGCGTCGTCAGCACGGCCATCTGCTTCAGCTGCGGCAGCGGATTGTCGAGGGAGGCGAAGAACGCGCCCGCCACTCCGGCGATCAGCACGAAGCCCGCCCCCTGGTCCCAGCCGGAATAGATCCAGATCAGCGAGGCGGTGAACAGCCCGCCGATCGCCGAGATTGCGGCGAAGGCCATCATGCCGAAATCGTAGTGCGGCACCTCGGCCGCGACGTTCTTCAGCCGCAGCGCCAGGGTCCGCCGGGCCTTGCGCCCGGCCAAGATCTCGCGCTTCAAAGCGATGCAGTCGCTCCACAGGTCGACGAGATCGGCGAGCCGGGCGAGGGCGCCGTCCTGCAGCAGCGACGTCCAGTCGCCGCCCCGCGTTTCGCCGGCGTGACGCGCCCGGATCTCGGCGATCCGCGCCGCCAGCCGCCGGCCGCCATCCTCCTGCGCTTGGCCGGTACTGGCGATCCAGGCGTCGACCTCCCAGCACAGGACCTCGATCTCCGGCGGCAGCCGCCCGTCGTCGCGGCGGATCGCCGTCAGCCGGTCGGCGAGGGAGGAAAGCAGCGCCGGCAGCATCACCAGCCGGCCGCGCAATTGCCGCGCATGGACGACGACCGCCGCCATGTCCGGGTCGTAGCGCAGCTGGCCGATCAGCTGGTCGACGGCCTTGACGTCCGGCGCGAGCTTCAGCGTCTCGGCGAGCCGGTCGCCGGTCCCGGCAAGGACGTCGCGGATCCATGAGCTGGCGTCGGTCAGCCAGCCGTCGACCCGGCTCGCGACCACGGCGCCGAGGCTCTGGGGCAGGACGAGGGCGCTGACGAGGCTGGTGCAGGTGATGCCGAGGATGATCTCCTGCGACCGCGCGAGGGCGACGTCGAAAACCGTCGAGGGATCGCCGACCGTCGGCAGGGCGATCAGCGGCAGCGAATAGCCGGACAGCATGAACATGTAGGAGCGCGGCGTCCGGTCGAGGAAGGAGACGAAGAGCAGGCCGCCGGTCCAGATCGCCACGACGGCGCTGAGCACCACCGGCTCGCCGAAGAAGAGCGGCGTGAACAGGACGGCCGCGGACGCGCCGATCACCGTGCCCAGGGCCCGGTAGAGCGCCTTCGAGCGCGTCGCGCCAGCCAGCGGATTGGCGACGATGAACACCGTCGCCATCGCCCAGTAGGGGCGCGGCAGGCCGGCGGCGAGCGCGATGTAGAGGGCGAGCATGGAGGCGGCGAAGGTCTTCGCCGCGAAGATCCACTCCCGCCGCGTCGGCAGGGACAGGTCGAACATCACGAAGTCTCTTGCAGCCGCGTCGCCGGGCCGTCTGTGCTGTCTTCTTCCCCGGCCGGCCGGTATGCGTCGAACGCGGCGAAGACCCGGAGGGTTGCGGCGATGTCGTCGCGGGAAACATCCGCAAGGACGCGTGCGCGCAGCGCGACGAGGTCGGCCTCGATGCGCGCCATCACCTTGTGGCCGCGCTCCGTCAGCCACAGCGTCTTGGCGCGGCGATCGGCCGGATCCTCGCGCCGCTCGACGAGGCCGCAGTCGCACATCTGGTCGAGGAGGCGGACGAGGGACGGTCCCTCGATGCCAACCTCCTCGGCGACGGCCCCCTGGCGCACCCCGTCCCCGAGCCGGCCGATCGTCACCAGCGGATGGGCGCAGGCCTCCGAGACGCCATGGGCCTCGATGCACTCGCGCGCCTGCTTCCGCCAGACGCGGCCGATGCGCAAAAGGTTGGTGGTCAGGTCGAACTGGAGGGAGACATCCTGTTTCATACCCTTATTGATAGGGTCCTATCTAATAGGATGCAATGGATACGACGCGGGCCGGACTCCGAACGCTGCGACGCCTAGGCGTTGACAATGGTGGGTGGGGCAGGGGCTGCGAGACGCGCACGGAGATGTCTCGGGACGACCCGCGACGAGCGGGCAGGCGCCCCCGCGTCAATGGCGACGGCGACTGCGAGGGCTGCGGCCCGCTACCGGATGGGCCGATCCCCGCAAGGAGAGGCTGCCGCGGGCCGAGCGCGCCGCTCAGAGCGCTTCTCTGCCTCAGTCCCGCGTCGCGTCCGAAGAGTCCTCGACGTTCTGCGGGCTCGGCTCGACGGCGCCGCGGCGTTCCAGCCAGGTCGCCAGCAGCCACCACATCAGCGCCCAGGCGGCGCCCGCCGTCCAGCCGGCGAGGACGTCGGTCGGCCAGTGGACGCCGAGATAGACCCGGCTGATGCCGATGATCACCGTCAGGAACACCGCGAGGCCGAGCAGGAACGCCCGCACCCGGCGCCGCGGCTCCACCCGGGCGAGCAGGATCCCCAGCGTCAGATAGGTCACCGCCGACATCATCGCGTGGCCACTTGGAAAGCTCGCCGTATAGACGTAGTCGCCATGCGGCACGAGGTCCGGGCGCGCCCGGTCGAAGCTGCGCTTCAGGATCTGGCCCATCAGGAAACCGCTGCCGATCGCCGCGACGACCATGACCATCGAGCGGCGCTTGCCGGAGACCCAGAGATAGAGTCCGACGAAGGTGGTGATCATGATCAGGATGCCGGTGCCGCCGAGCGCGGTGATGTCGCGGCCCATCTCCTCCATCCAGCGTGGGCCGATCGGGTCGGAGACGTCGGTGCTGGAGCGCAGGGCGAGCAGGATCTCGCGGTCGAGCCCCTGGGTGTCGCCCTCCACCACCTCGCCGGCGATGGAGACGAACGCCCAGATCGCCGCGGCGCTCGCGAGCGCCCCGATCAGGGTCCAGATCTCCACCTTCTGCCAGAGCTGCAGGGAAAGTTGGCGAAGGCGGGGGGGGAGCTTGCTGGGATCGATCATTCAGGAGACGCCATGGAACGGGGAAAGGACGAGATGAAGGAGCGGCCGGCGCCTCAGGCGGCCGGCAGCGACAGGAGGCGCCGCGCCTCCGCTGGCGTCGCCGGATGCCGGCCGTGCCTGCGGCAGGCCTCGGCGGCAAGCCGCACCAGCGCCGCATTGGAGGGCGCAAGCTCGTTTCGCGACAGGCGGACATTGTCCTCGAGACCGGTGCGGCAGTGGCCGCCTTCCTGGAGGCTCCATTCGATGAGCGTCGCCTGGTTGCGGCCGATCCCGGCGCCGGTGAAGGTGGCGTCGGGGGCGAGGCGCTTCAGGGTCCTCACGAAGAAGCCGAAGCTCTCCTGGTCCGGCGGCATGGCGTTCTTCACACCCATGACGAACTGCACGTGCAGCGGCCCGGCGATGCGGCCGTCCTTCGCCATCTCCGCGGCCTTGAAGATCATCGACAGGTCGAAGGCCTCGATCTCGGGCTTCACCCCGTGGCGCAGCATCTCCTCGGCCAGCCAGTCGACGAGGTCCGGCGCGTTCTCGTAGATCCTTGTCGGGAAGTTCACCGAGCCGGTCGACAGCGAGGCCATGTCAGGCTTCAGCGACAGCATGCCGCCGCGCTCGCGTCCCGCGCCCGAGCGCCCGCCGGTCGAGAACTGGACGATCATGCCGGGGCAGTGCCTGCGCACCCCCTCCATCAGCCGGGCGAATTTTTCCGGATCGGAGGACGGCGTCTCGTCGTCGTTGCGCACGTGGCAGTGGACGAGGCTCGCCCCCGCCTCGAAGGCCGCATGGGAGGATTCCACCTGTTCGGCGACGGTGATCGGCACCGCCGGATTGTTGGCCTTGGTCGGCAGCGATCCGGTGATCGCGACGGTGATGATGCAGGGCTCGGTCATCTTCCCCTATCTGGCCGCCGCAAGGCCGACGGAAAGGCTTGTCCGGCCGCGACAGCGTGGAGAATGACACCGGCGGTCCCGTCGTCAGAAGCCAGCCTCGCCCAGATAACCCTCGACCATGCCGCGATAGCCCCCGCCGAAGAGGTTCAGATGCACCAGCGCCGGCCACAGGGCATAGACCGGCGCCCGCTTGGCGTGGCCGGGCGGCAGCGGTCCGTAGGCGTCGAAGAACGCCCCGCTCGGCCGGGCGAACAGGCCGAGCATGGCGATGTCGATCTCGCCGTCGCCGAAATAGCAGGCCGGGTCGATCAGCCCGGTGACCTTTCCGGCGAAGGTCAGGACGTTGCCGCTCCACAGGTCGCCGTGGAGGAGCGAGGGTGTCGGCTGCCCCGGCAGGATCTCGGGGAGTTTTGCGCAGAGCGCCTCGACGCGGCGCTCGACGTCCACTCCCGTGCCTCGCGCCGCAGACATGAGCCGCTTCTCGCCGAAGAAGCGCGGCCAGTCGCAGCTCCAGTCGTTGGCGATCCGCAGCGACCCGAAGGCGTAGTCGCCGTCCCAGCCATAGCGCTCGCCCGTCGCTCCATGCAGCCGCCGCAGCACCTCTCCGAGATCGCCCCAGGCAGCGGCAAGGTCGCCGTCGTCCGGCAGCCGTTCGATCGCAAGCACGTGCTCGTCGGCGGCGAAGACCTCCGGCGTCGGCACGCCCGCCGCCCGGATCGCCCGCAGCATGCCGGCCTCGGCAAGCGGGGAGGGGCCGGATTTCACCAGCATCTCCCGGCCGTCCTCCATCTGCACGAGATCCACGTCCGACAGCGAACCGCCGGCAAATCGCGAAGAGCTCGCGATCGGCGATCCGAGGAGACGCGAAGCGCGTTCGCCGAGACCGCTCATTTGCCGGCGGTTTCGGCCAGAAGCCGCTCCACCAGTGCGTCGGCGCCCTCGCAGGCATCGCGCCAGGCGTCGTCGAAGGCGGAGTCATCCTCGTAATACGGGTCGGTGACGGACTGTCCCTCGCGCCCCGGCACGTGGTCGAGCAGCAGGCTGACTTCGGCCCGCCCATCCGCCGGCGCCAGCCGTCTCAGCCCCGAAAGGTTTTCCGCGTCGAGGCCGATGACGTGGTCGAAGCGGTAAAAGTCCTCGACCGTCACCAGCCGGGCCCGCCGCTCGCCGATCTCGATGCCGTTGCGCCGCGCCACGGCCTGCGCCCGGGCATCCGGCGGGTAGCCGAGATGCCAGCGGCCGAGACCGGCGGATTCCACATGCACGTCGAGGCCGGCCCGTTCCGCTGCCGCCCGGAACGCCGCTTCGGCGAGCGGGGAGCGGCAGATGTTGCCGAGACAGACGAACAGGACGGAGTGGCTCATGGGATCGCTCGATGGCTTGGACATGACCCAAGGATGGTGCGAGCCGCCGCGCTTCGCAACCGCTCCGCCCCGCGGGCCGGCTCGCGCGGCTGGCGTCGGTGTCGAGCCTGTCGAGGAAAAGCCGTGGCGGCGGGATGGCGTGCCCTGAACTTGGCGCACTGGTCCCGCTCCGTCGGAGCTGCGGCCGGTCACGGCTTCAAGGTCACGATCCTCCGGCGGCGCGGATCGCTGACGGCCGACGCCAGCGCGACCACGGCACCCGCGTGGCAACGCAACGGCGACGATCACGGCCCGATTGCCGCGCGTGTGAGGGTGTGTCGTGGAAGGGCGGTGGCTCCCCGGGCCGGATTCGAACCAGCGACCGATCGATTAACAGTCGAGTGCTCTACCACTGAGCTACCGGGGAACGCGCTAGACCGCGCTGGCGAGGCCTATAGCAAAGCCCTTGCCCTTTTGCCAAGCACTTGTGCGCAAAAAACCGAATTCCCCGCGAATTGATCCCGCGAGCGCTGGAATCGCCGGCGGAGGCTCCGGCGTTGCGATCGCGTGGCGGCTCTCCCATCTGCCGCCTCAAGCGCCGACGATCCCATGGAGACGACGAATGGCCCCGACCCCCGACGATGCCGGCCGCGCCGGCAAGGCGCCCTTTGGCGAAGCCGCCGCCGCCGGCCGCAGCACCGCCGGGGAGCGCGGCCCGGCGCCCGGCGGTGTGCCTGTCGCGGGAGGAGAAACGGGCGGGGCAGGAACAGGCGGCACGGCGACAGGCAGGGCAGGGACAGGCGGGCCAGGATCAGGCGGGGCGGGGCGGGCCGCGCATTCCGGCAACCGAAGCAAGCCGCGTGAAGCCGACGGGGACGACGCCTTCTCCGACGATGCCGACCTCGGCCGCCCGGCGAGACTGAAGCTCTTCGGGCGGGAATTCCCGCTGCCCGGCTCGCGGCGCGGGCGGATCGTCCTCGGCGTCGCTCTGGTGGCCGGCGGCATTCTCGGCTTCCTGCCGATCCTCGGCTTCTGGATGATTCCCGTCGGTCTCCTCGTCCTGTCGGTCGATTCGCCCCTGGTGCGACGGCGGCGACGCCGCGTGGAGGTGCGCTATGCCCGCTGGCGACGCTCGCGCAAAGGCGGCGACGGGGCCGCGGAGAGCGACCGGACTCCGAGGTGACGCCGGCCCCGAAGGCGCTCACGTCGTCTGGCCCTGGTCCGGCATTCGCTCCGTTGCCTCGATCACGGCGCTTGCCCGACCGCCTGTTCGCCGACCCTGACGGTGCCGATGGGCCCCGGGCCCGACCGGCCTCCGTCTGCCTCCGCGCATCGATCCGGCGAATCGTCGCCTCGTCTTTCATCCTTCGTTTGCCAAGTCTTCCGATAGGTCAGGCCGCAAGTCGTCGATCGCGGCCCGTGGCAACGGCCTCGAAACCGTAAGCCCCCAGAATGTCCCGACGAAGGGGTAGCACCCGCCGGTTCCTGTGGGAGACAGTTCGTTGGACGCCTGCGTAGGTCAGACAGACCGCCCGATCTTCGTCGATCTCGACGGGACGCTCATCCGGAGCGATCTCCTGTGGGAGACGCTCTTCCTCAACGCCCGCCAGTCGCCGGCCCGGCTTCTCGGCGTGCCCGGCTGGCTGATGGCCGGCAAGGCGCGGCTGAAGGCGGAACTCGCCCAGGGCATCGACTTCGACCCGGCGCTCTTGCCCTATCGCGAGGAAGTGCTGGAGGCGCTGCGCGCGGCCCGGACGAGCGGCCGGCGGATCGTATTGGCGACCGGCGCCAACGAGCGCCTCGCCCACGCCGTCGCCGATCACCTCGGCCTGTTCGACGAGGTGATGGCCTCCTGCGACGCCGTCAACCTCACCTCCGAGCGCAAGCTGGAGCGCATCACCGCCGGCTGCGGCGTCGAGGGCTTCGACTATTTCGGCAATTCCCACGAGGATATCTGCCTGCTCGAAGCTGCCGCCGAGGCCACCGTCGTCGCCCCCGACCGGGCGGCGCGGCGCTGGCAGCAGGGCAGCGGTGCCGAGCTGATCGAGGCGGGGGGAAGTCAGGCGAGGGCCGCGCTGAAGGCGATGCGGCCGCATCAATGGGCCAAGAACGTCCTCGTCTTCGTGCCCGTCGTTCTCACCCACGAGTTCTTCAACCTCTCGATGGTGGCCGCGGCGCTGATCGCCTTCTTCGCCTTCTCCTTCGCCGCCTCGGCCGTCTACATCCTCAACGACCTCGTTGATCTCACCGCCGATCGCAGGCACAAGACCAAGCGCAACCGTCCCTTCGCCAGCGGCAGGCTGCAGATCCCCGACGGGCTCAAGCTGGCGGGCGGGCTGTTCGCCGCCGCGCTGCTGCTCGGGCTGATGCTGCCTCTGCCGTTCTTCGGCGTCCTCGCCGGCTATCTCGTCGCCACCACCGCCTATTCGATGTTCATCAAGCGGATGCTGCTGATCGACGTGCTGACGCTCGCCGGGCTCTACACCACCCGCATCATGGCCGGCGTCGCCGCGACCGACGTCTCGGTCTCCTTCTGGCTGCTGGCCTTCTCCCTGTTCTTCTTCCTGTCGCTGGCGCTGGTGAAGCGCTACACCGAGCTGATGGATTTCGGCACCGGCGCCGAGCGCTCCAAGACCGGCCGCGGCTATGTCGACGCCGATCTCGAGACCCTCGCGCAGGCCGGCATGACGTCGGGCTTCGCTGCGGTGATGGTGCTGGCGCTCTACATCAACAGCCCCGAGGTCCTGACCCACTACAACGTCCCCTGGCTGGTCTGGCCGCTCTGCCCGATCCTCCTCTACATCGTCGTGCGGATCTGGGTGCTCGCCCGCCGGGGCCAGATGCACGACGATCCCGTCGTCTTCATGCTGCAGGACTGGCGCAGCCAGCTGATGATCGCCATCGGCGGCGTGATGTTCCTCCTGGCCGCCTATGCGTGAGGCCGGGCCCCATCACCACGACAGCTGGGGCCGGCTGAAGGCCGCCGCCCGCCGTGCCATGCCGGCGACGGACGCTGCCTGGCGCGCTCCTTCGGGCGGCCCCGCCGGACCGGAAAGGCAGCCGGAGCCGGCCAGCTTCCTGCCCTACGGCAACGGCCGCTCCTATGGCGACACCTGCCACAACGACGCCGGCGTCCTCCTCGACGCGCGCCACGGCATGGCGCCGCAGATCACCGCCTTCGATCCTGAGACCGGCCGTCTCACCGCCGATGCCGGCGTCCTGTTCTCCGAGATCACCCGGCACGTCGCCGGCCACGGCTGGTTCCTGCCCGTCACCCCAGGCACCCAGTTCGTCACCCTCGGCGGGGCGATCGCCAACGACATCCACGGCAAGAACCACCACCGGCGCGGCACCTTCGGTCGCTGGGTCGAGGAAATCGAGCTGGAGCGCTCCGACCGCGGCGTCCTGACCCTGACGCCCAGCGAAAACGCCGAGCTCTTCGCCGCCACCATCTCCGGCATGGGGCTGACCGGGCTGATCCGCCGGGCGACGATCCGGCTGATGAAGGTCGCCTCGCTCGCCATCGTCGAGACGACGACCCGCTTCGACACACTGTCCGACTATTTCGCCCTCGCCGAGGCGGCCGACGCCCGCCACGAATACGCCGTCGCCTGGATCGATTCGCTCGCCGGCGGCCGGAATTTCGGCCGCGGCCACCTCATCTGCGGCGATCATGCCCCAGCCGGCGACGAGACGGGTGACAAGACCGGCGACGACTCCGGCGAAGCCTCCGGCCAGCTGGCGTCCATCCCCTTCACGCCGCCGGTCAGCCCGCTGGCCGGCCCGTTCCTGAAGGCCTTCAACGAGGCCTATTTCCGCAAGGCGAAGGCCGGCACCCACACCCGCACGGTCCCCTTCGCCGGCTTCTTCTATCCGCTCGACCGCATCGGCGCCTGGAACCGGCTCTATGGGCCGCGCGGGCTGCACCAGCATCAGAGCGTCGTGCCCGAAGCCGGCGCCGAGGCCGTCGTCCGCGCCCTGCTCGAATGTGCCAAGAGCCACCGGCAGGGCTCCTTCCTGACGGTCCTGAAGCGCTTCGGCGACCTTCAGAGCCCCGGCCTCACCAGCTTTCCGCGGCCCGGCTACACGCTGACGCTGGACTTTCCCCATCGCGGCGAGAAGACCCTGCGGCTTCTCGCCGAACTCGACCGGATCACCCTTGCGGCCGGTGGCGCGGTCAATCCCTACAAGGACGCGCGCATGTCGCCCGAAACCTTTTCGGCCGGATTTCCCGGCTGGCGGCGGCTCGAGGCGCTGCGCGATCCGGCGATGATGTCGGACTTCTGGCGGCGGACGGCGATGCGCCTTCCGGCTGCCGCAAGCCCGGTCCTGGCGGCCCCGGCGACGCCGGCTGTTCCGGCCGCACGGGATGGCGACAATTCGAACGGTTCCCGCGGCAGTTCCTTTACCATTGCCGAGACAATAGTTGCGGCGCGCCACTGAGCTGCCGCCGCCTTAACGCATCGCTGAAGTTCAGGCGCTATGACCTTCCGTCAATCGAGCGCCTTGTCGACGAACGACGGAGAGATCAGGCCGATGACGAAATATATCCCCTTCATTCTCTTCACCGTGTTCACCAATGCGGCAGCGCAGGTGATGCTGAAATACGGCATGATGCAGCTCGGCGCCCTGAGCTTCGTCGGGGTCAACCCGATCCTGAAGATCCTGCAGATCGTGTTCAGCCCCTGGGTCTTCCTCGGCCTCTGCACCTTCGTGATCTCGATGGCCTCGCATCTCTACGTCCTGTCGAAGGTCGACCTGTCCTTCGCCTATCCGTTCCTGTCGTTGGCCTATGTCGCGGTGGCGATCTTCGCCTATTTCGTCTTCCGCGAGGAGGTCAACGCCATGCGCATCATCGGCATCGCGCTGATCTGCGGCGGCACCTTCTTCATCGCCCAGAGCGGCGGGACGGGCCATGCCGATCCCGCTGTCGATGCCGTCGATGCGGTCGCCAGCGACACCGCCACCCACAATTCCTGAACGCACCAAGTCTTAGAGGTTTCGTCATGAAACACGTGATCTTCGGCGGCGACGGCTTCGTCGGACGCCATCTCGCCAAGAAGCTCGTCGCCGACGGCGAAGAGGTCGTCGTCGCGGACATCGTCAAGAGCGATCTGGCGCACTACGCCGGCGCCCGCTTCGTTGCCTGCGACGTGACCGAACCTGCAGCCGTCGCTGCGGTGCCGATGGCGCCGGAGGACATGGTCTACAACCTGTCGGCCAAGATGCTCTCGCCGATCCAGGTGCGGGCCAAGCGCCACGACTTCTTCTATCCGGTGAACTATTTCGGCACCGAAAACATCATCCACGCCATGGATACGGCCGGCGCGCGGAACCTCGTCCATTTCACCACCGACATGATCTACGGCCATACGGTCACCTATCCGATGACCGAGGAGCATCCGGTCTCGCCGCTCGGCGAATACGGCCAGTCGAAGCTCGACACCGAGATCCTGGCGGGCAAGTGGCGCCAGAAGGGCATGAACATCTCGCTGTTCCGCCCCCGCCTGATCATCGGCCCCGGCCGGCTCGGCATCCTGGAGAAGCTGTTCAAGCTGATCGACCACAACCTGCCGGTCCCGATGATCGGCTCGGGCAGGAACCCCTACCAGTTCATCTCGGTCTTCGACTGCGCCGAGGCCGCCCGCCTCGCCTGGAAGGCCGGCGTTCCGAACGAGGCCTACAATCTCGGCTCGCTCAACCCGCCGCCGGTGAAGAAGCTGCTCGGCGATCTGATCAAGCATGCCGGCTCGAAGTCGATCCTCATCCCGACGCCCGGCTGGGCGGTGAAGCGGACGCTCGACCTCCTCGACGCGCTCAACATGCCGCTGATGGATCCCGAGCAGTATCTGATCGCCGACGAGGAATGCGTGCTCGACGTCTCCAAGGGCGGGCGCCAGCTCGGCTGGGTGCCGCAATATCGCGACGAGGACATGCTGATCGCCGCCTACAGCGAATATCGCAACAAGCTCGCTTCGGGATCCGGCAAGGTCGCCCCGCACGCGCAGCCGGCAGAGTGAGGGAAAGACCATGCTCGATCGTCCCGTGACCACCGCCGCAGCCGCGAACCGCCGCGGCCCCGCCAAGCCGAACCTCCTCTCCGTCGAGGATGCCAAGGCGATGACCGTCGAGACGATGGCCGATCTGTTCAAGGATCACATCAATCCCGGCCAGTTCCACTTCATGAAGCTGCTCGGCTTCCACAAGGTGAAGATCGAGCGCGCCGAGGGGATGTACTACACCGACCAGAATGGCCGGAAGATCCTCGACTTCTTCGGCGGCTTCGGCTCGCTCGCCCATGGCCACAACCATCCGCGCGTCCTCGCCGCCCGCGAGCGCTTCCAGGACGAGAAGCGCCACGAGATCGCCATCGCCTTCCTGTCGCAATACGCCGCTGCGCTGGCCAAGAACCTTGCCGCCTGCTCGCCGGGCGAGCTCGACATGGTGTTCCTCGGCTCCACCGGGTCGGAGGCCATGGAAGCGGCGATCAAGGTCGCCGAGCGGGCTTCCGGCCGCAGGAACTGCAAGATCGTCCATGCCGAGAATTCCTTCCACGGCAAGTCCAAGGGCGTCCTGTCGATCACCGACTCGACCCTCTATCAGGGTGATTTCCGCCTGGTCGACAACCGGGTGAAGGTGCCGTTCGGCGATCTGGAGGCCCTGAAGCGGGCGATCGAGAACGATAGCGACATCGGCGTCGTGGTGCTGGAGACGGTGCAGGGCGGCGGCGGCATCATCGGCGCACCGACTTCCTATTGGCAGGGCGTGCGCGACCTCTGCGACCGCCACAACGTCCTCTGGGTCGCCGACGAGGTCCAGTGCGGCTACGGGCGCACCGGCAAGTTCTACGCCTTCGAGCATCACGGCGTGGTGCCCGACGTCACCGCGCTCGCCAAGTCGCTCGGCGCCGGCAAGGCCGCCGTCGGCGCGATGATCGCCAAGCGCAGCGTCTACATGAAGGCCTATGGCACGCCGAAGACCGCGATGATCCACGCCCAGGCGACCTTCGGCGGTATCGGCGAGGCCTGCGTCACGGCGATCGAGGGTCTCGAGGTCCTCTATGACGAGGACCTGATCGGCAACTCGGCCGAGACCGGCGCCTATCTCCTGTCGCGGCTGAAGACGATCCAGGCCAAGTATCCGACGCTGATCAAGGAAGTCCGCGGCCAGGGGCTGATGGTCGGCCTCGAATTCCACGACTTCTCGCGCACCCTGCCTTTGGCGCTGCGGCCGATGGTGGCGATCCTCGACGACAAGCTGAAGGGTTCGCTCTCCGGCTTCATCGGGGCGCTGCTTTTGCGCGACTACGACGTCCTCGTCGCCTTCACCGAGTACAATCGCAACGTCATCCGCCTCGAGCCGCCGCTGATCTGCGGCGAGGAGCATGTCGACCAGTTCTGCGACGCCCTCGACGCCCTGCTCGGCCGCGGGATCGTCTCGATCGTCAAGGACTTCGTGAAGTCACAGCTCGGCTGAGGCGTCGCCGCAAGCCGGACATTTCGGGGCGGATCGCGGTCCGCCATCGATGGATGACAGACCGGGAGGCGGGCCGCTCAGGGCGCCTCGCCTCCCGGTTCTTTTCCCTCTTCCTCCGCCAGATTGTCCTGGATGCGGATGAGATAGCGGCGGAAGGCCTTGCGCTCGCGGTCGCTGAAGCCGGCCAGCGCCCGGCGTTCCAGCGCCTTCTGTGCCCGCTGCACCTTTTCCACGAGGGCGGTCCCCTCCGCCGTCAGGAAGGCCCGGCTCTGGCGAAGGTCGGTCTCCGACAGGCGCTTGTCGACGAGGCCCTGGGCCACCAGCCGGTTGATCGTCTTCGTCACGGTCGGCGGCCGCACGGCGAGCTTTTCCGCCAGATCCCGCAGGGTGATGCCGTCGCTCTTGCCGATCGTCAGGAGGACGTTGTCCTGCCCGGGATAGATCTCGGCCGTCCCGAGCTGGTGCATCAGCGCCGTTCGGGCGCTTCGGGCGGCGAGGACCAGCTGACCGGTGACGGTTCCCTTCTTCTTCTTTCGGGCCATCATCTCTCTCGGTTGCCGGAATTGGCGGCAGAATGGGCGAGCCGCGAAGCTCTGTAAAGTTCGCAGAGCATTCATGGAAAACGCGGCGCGAGGTACCATCGCGGCGCCTGCGGCGTTATGTGAAGGGGCATTGTCGGAAGGCAACGGCTGCGCGTTCGCGCGGGCCCCCGGGACCGGTTGAATTGGGCGAGACATGGCAGTTCGGCGTCGCTTCGAGGAGATGACCACAAGCGAGCTCGCGGCTTGCGGGCCGGAGCTGTCTGGCGCCGCCGCTGTGCTGCCGATCGCGGCGATCGAGCAGCACGGACCGCATCTTCCCCTGGGGACCGACGCCTATCTCGCCGATGCGATGGTCGAGGCGGTGATCGGGCGGCTCCCCGAGGACAGGCCGGTCACCTTCCTGCCGACCCTGCGGATCGGCAAGTCGAACGAGCATGCAGGCTTTCCCGGCACGATCAGCCTCGGCTGGCAGACCATGACCCAGGCGTTGATCGAGATCGGCGAGGGCCTCGCCGATGCCGGCTTCCGGCGCCTCGTCATCGTCAACGCCCATGGCGGCAACTCGCCGGTCATGGACACCGCGGCGCTGGAGCTGCGCCAGCGGCGGGGGATGCTGGCCGCCACCTCGTCCTGGCTGCGCTTCGGCTATCCGGAGGGCCTGCTGCCCCGGCGCGAGATCGATCACGGCATCCATGGCGGCGCCGTCGAGACCGCGCTGATGCTGCATTTTCACCCCGACCTCGTGCGGCGCGACCAGATCGCGACGTTCGAGACCCTGCAGGCGCGACTTGCCGAGCGCCACACCCATCTGCGCGCCCATGGCCGGCTCGGCTTCGGCTGGATGGCGCGCGACCTCAATGACGAGGGCGTGGTCGGCGACGCCAGCCTCGCCACCGCCGCCATCGGCGAGGCCATCGCCGTGCACCAGGCCGACGCCTTCGCGGCGTTCCTCGATGACGTGCTGGCGTTCGACCTCGGCGATCTGGCACTCTGACGCAGAAACGCCTCTGCGAGAGGGCCCCTGGGCGATAAGCTCCGGGCGACGAGATCACAGGAGAACAGCCGATGCCCGAACAGGCAGATCCCGGGGCCGGGGCGAACGCTCCCCGCCCGCGCCGTCTCTGGCTGAAGAACCCGCAGGCGATCTTGGCTGACGACGCCGATGGCGGCGTCGTCGTCGCGGACGGGCGCATTGCCGAACTTGTGCCGGCCGGCGCCTCGCCGAAGGAGCCCGTCGACGAGACCTTCGACGCCTCCCGCCACGTCGTCCTGCCGGGGCTGATCAACACCCATCATCATTTCTACCAGACGCTCACCCGCGCTCATCCCGCGGCGATGGACAAGGAGCTGTTTCCCTGGCTCCAGAGCCTCTATCCGATCTGGGGGCGGCTCGATCCTGACAGCCTGCGGATCGCCGCCCGGCTGGCCCTGACCGAGCTTCTGATGTCCGGCTGCACCACGGCGGCCGATCACCACTATCTCTTCCCGCAAGGCCTCGACGACGCCATCGACATCGAGGTCGAGGAGGCGGCAAGGCTCGGCATCCGGGTGACGCTGACGCGCGGCTCGATGGACCTGTCCCAGAAGGACGGCGGCCTGCCGCCGGACCACGTCGTCCAGGACGCCGACACGATCCTTGCCGACAGCGAGCGGCTGATCGCCCGCCACCACGACCGCTCCGAAGATGCGATGGTGCAGATCGCGCTCGCGCCTTGTTCGCCGTTCTCCGTCACCAAACGCCTGATGCGGGAAACCGCGGTGCTGGCCGAGACGCATGACTGCCGCCTGCACACCCATCTCGGCGAGACCGAGGACGAGAACCGCTTCTGCGAGGCAACGTTCGGCTGCCGGCCGCTCGACTATCTGGAGGAGGTCGGCTGGCTCGGGCCGCGCACCTGGCTCGCCCATGGCATCCACTTCACCACCGAGGAATGCCGCAAGCTCGGCCGGCACAGGGTCGGCGTCTGTCACTGCCCCTCGTCCAACGCCGTCCTCGCCTCCGGCTTCTGCAAGGTCCGCGAGCTTGGCGAGGCGGGGGCGCCCGTCGGTCTCGGCGTCGACGGCTCGGCCTCCAACGACGGCTCCAACATGATCGCGGAGCTGCGCAGCGCCCTGATGGTGCAGCGCCTGAACCTCGGCTCCGCCGCCGCCTTCACCGCCCGCGACGCGATTGCGCTGGCGACCACCGGCTCGGCCGCCTGCCTCGGCCGGCCCGAGCTCGGCCGCATCGCCGTCGGGGCGCAGGCCGACCTCGCGCTCTTCACCCTCGACGATCTGCGGTTCTCCGGTGCCCACGATCCGATCGCAGCGCTCGTCCTTTGCGGCGCGCAGGGCGCCGACCGCGTCATGGTCGCCGGCCGCTGGCGGGTCGAAAACGGCCTGCCGCTCGGCGTCGATCTCGGGGCGCTGCGGCACGCGCACAGCCAGGCCGCCACACGCTTCGCCTGATCGCCTGCGCCTTATCATCGGCGCCCGACCGTCGGCGCCTGATCACCTGCGGCCGATCACCGCCGGTCCGTTCGGCCGGCGGCAACGCCCCGTCCGATGCGCCGGCCTGCAATTTCTTCGCGGGGCTTAGGAGTGAGGTTCGCCGCAGCGGAAGATTGCAAGCGGCGCGAAATGCTCCAACTTCATACGGTATATATATCGATTTTCTTGCCCGTACAAAGTCGTCAGGCACCGTGACGTGATCGTGATTTCAAATATTTGCCGATAATTTCCGCATTCGTAACAACTGTTCCGCTATTCATGAAGTATTAGGGCTCTGGATGCGGCAAATCGGTGTTTCGACGGCGACAGACATGTTGGAACTGGGGTGATGCCGACGCGACGCGATCGACGGAGCGGCTCGGGCCGTTTCTCGGCTTTTCGCCCGACGTGGCGCGTCGCTACGAGGTCGAATCCCGCGATGCCCGCGTCCGCCATCTGCGGGCCGCCATCCTCATGGGCGTCGTCAGCTACAACAGCTACGACGCCCTGACCTACATCACCATGCCCGACGTCGCGGGGGAGGCGGTGGTGCTGCGGCTCGTCGTGACGGCTCTGGCGGCGCTCGTCTATCTGGCGCTGCCGAGGCTGTCGGGCATCCACCGGGAGTGCCTGATCCTCGGCGCGATGATCGCCGCCAGCGCCGTGCCCCTCTATCTCTTCTGGGCGACGCGGGCGGTGAACAGCCCGCTGAGCTTCGTCGACTTCCTTTTGACCATCGTCTTCGGCGTCGTCGTCCTGCAGGTGCGGTTTCCCGCGGCGATCGCCCTGACGGCCTTCTGCTGGGTCTGCGGCGAACTCGTCGTGATGTTCCGACCCGAACTCTCCACCGAGATGCGGCTCGGGCTCTCCATGCAGCTCTTGCTCGCCACGATCTTCCTCCTGCTCAGCAGCAGGCTGATGCAGAAGAGCCACCGCGAGGCCTATCTCGCCAATCTGCGCGAGACCACCCGATCGTCGGAACTGGAGATCGCGCGCCAGAGTTTCGCCGCCCTCTCGATGACCGACGCTTTGACCGGGCTCGGCAACCGCCGCTGCCTCGACGAGGTCCTGCCGGAGTGGCTGGTGCAGGCGCGGGCTGGGCGGATGCGCTTCGCCTTCATCCTCGTCGATGTCGACTACTTCAAGGCCTATAACGACCGCTACGGGCACCTGGCGGGGGATGCCTGCCTGCGCGAAATCGGTGGCGCGCTGGCGGGTGTGGCGCGGGAGGACCGCGATCTCGTCCTGCGCTATGGCGGGGAGGAATTCGCGATTCTGATGCGCGGCGTCGGCGAGAGGGTGGCGCTCGAGCGGGCGAACGATTTCCTCGCCGCCGTGGCCAGCCTTGCGATCGACCACGTGGCCCGCCCCGACAGGGTCGGGCGCGTCACGATCAGCGCCGGGCTGACCCATGTCGAGACGGGCGTCGGCCGCAGCGTCGATGCCGTCATCGCCGAAGCCGACGCGGCCCTCTACCGGGCCAAGCGGTCGGGCCGGGCGAGGATCCTCACGGCACATCCTGGGCCGATGCCGGATCAGGCGGTCCCGGCATGACCCGTCGTGCGGGCGGTCGGATGGGCTGGCAGGGATTGAGCCTGCGCGGTGCCTGAGCTCAAATCCCCTGGTGCCGGCCGCGGACCGCCGACCGCCGATCACCGACCGGGGCCGGCGGCATCAGTCGCCGGCGACGAAGAACTGCAGCTTGCCGTCGGGCGTAATGCCGATCCGGTAGAAATTGTAGGCACCGAAATCGATCATCGACTGGTAGTCGCCGGCCGTGACGATCCGGAACAGTTCGACCAGCTGCGGCTTGGTCAGCCGCGACAGGTCGACCTGGGTGAAATAGGGCCAGACATAGATCTCGTCGTCGCTGCCCGCCTCGACCCGCGCGTAACCGGCGTTGAGGACGTCGATGAGGATCGCCAGGATCTCGATACCCTCGCCGTCCCCGGAGGCCGACTTGAGGAACGCCACCGGATCCTCCGGCTGATCGCCGAAGCTGACGACCGTCGCGTCCTCGCCGGTCTGGAACAGCGGCCGGATGGCCTCGATGTTGCCGGTCCGGGCCGCCTCGATCAGCTTCGTCCGAAGCTCGCGAACCGGTCCCGGCAGCCTCGCCTCGTCATAGCTGATCTCCGCCGCGAGCGGCTGGGCCGGATCGGCGGGCGCACCGGCGGAGCTCTCGCCGAAGGCCCTGCCGACCCGCGAGCCGGTGCCGTCGCGCGGTACGCCCGCCGGGTCGGCCTGATAGCGCGCCGGGCTGGACGCTGCGTCTTCCGGCCGTGGCGGGCCGTCCTTCGCCTCGCCGTCCGCCGGGGTCTGAGCGCGGCCTTGGGGGGTGGCGTCGTCTTCCGGCGGGATCGGCACCTCGCCCTGGTCGGTGCCTTCCATCTCGTTTCGGTCGGTGGCATTCGCCGGCACGGCGCCGTTGCGGTGGCGGTCGGCGGGACCGGGCGCGTCCTTTGCGGGTGAACCGGAAGGCTTGGGATAGCCGGGGGGAAGCTCGGGGCCGACGCGCTGGGTGCCGGGAAGCGGCGGCAGGGGAACCGCGATGATGCCGTCCCTGCTCGGCGCCACGCTACCGTTCTCGCCCTCGAACTGGGAAAAGGCGAGGGCGTTGCCCGCGAGGAGGAGCGACAGGCCGGCCGGAGCCGCTCTCAGGATCTGGCGGAGGACCGGGCGCTGGATCTGCCGCTGAATCTGGTGGGGGAACTGGCTGAGGATCTGGCGCGTGGAACGGCACATCGATGCGGCTGCCTTTGCTGCTGCAAACGGATCGGCTCGGGCGGAAAGGCCCCTTCCAACCTGCCTTGCCGAATAAGGGTTCGAACCGGCGGCCCCGGTCCGAGATCTGCGTGCCTCCGCGGGGAGGTCTCGACCCGGGAGAGCGACGGACATCGCCGCAAGTGTCACGTTGCCTGTCTCACCAGTGCTCGACGATCCCGCCAGTTCTGGACGATCCCGCTTGTCCCTGATGATCCGGTCCTCGACGATCTCGCCGGAAGACCGGCCCGCTTCTCCGGGGGCTGCCCTCATGTCGGGGTCGCCGGGCCACCTGGCAAGGCGGCAGGATCGATGCGGCGGCCGATTTTCAGGTCTTGCGCGGACGAATGCGCCGGATCGCCCCCGATCCCCGGCGCCGACGCAGCCTTGACTACTGGATCGTCCGGTCGGCCCGGAACTCGCCGAACTCCAGGCGCTTGCGCAGGCCCTCCATCAGCGTCAGCACGTCGTCCTCGCCATGCAGCCGCACCAGCTCGGTCAGCGCCGTGGTGATCGCGGTCTCGGCCAGGATCTCCGCCTCGATGCCGTCGGACATCCCGTCCGCCCACGCCTCGTTGTGGTATTCGAGGGCCACCTGCTTCTTCTCCGCCTGGATCATCTCGTCCAGTTCGGCGCTCTGTAGATCAATCATATGACCCCCTTAAAAATGTCGTCCCCGATTTCACCAGTCGTTAACAGCTAGCATGATCCCGGGCGCCCGATCGCGCGAATCCCCACCGATCGTTAATCGAGCGTTAACTCCCGTACCTTGAACCGATCTCCCGCGCCAGAGCGGCGCCTTCCTTCTGGTACCGATTGACGGCGATGGTGGCGGCGCTGGTGCAGCTGCGATAGGTCGCCGCGAAGGTGCGGTAGCCGTTGTTGAAGCTGGCGATCAGCTGCTTGCGATCGGCCTCGCTTGGCGCCTGCGCCTCGATCAGCTCCTGCATCTTGTCGCGCCACACATCGGCCTGCGGATCGTCGCACAGCTTGCGCAGAAAGTGCATCGAGCCGAGGATCATCGCCAGCCGGCCGAGCGGCGCCATGTAGGCCGCATCGCTCGGGCGCTCGGGCAGGGTGGCCTCGTCGCTCGTCTCTGTCTTCGTCTCGGTCGCCGCGTTCCGCGATGGCGTCTGCGCGGCCGCCCCGCCGGCCGCAGCGAGGCACAGGACGAGCAGGGCCGCGAAGGCAGCGGGGAGGGACCGTGTCGCTTGCATGGAAACAGGATTCACCGATCGTCAACCTTGCCGCAAGTGCGCAAGGCGAAGGGAGGGCTTTATTTACCGGTCTGGGGCTTCGCCGCAACAACCGGCCGCCCATGCGGTTAACGGGCGTTGCGGCACAGGGCTGAGGGCTGCCGGACGCCCCTGCCGCGCCTGCGAATCACCCGCCTCCGAGATCGAGGCCAAGTCTCTCGAGATCCAGGCATCGGGCGACGACGCCGCTCAGTCCGGCCGTCGTCCCGCCCTCCTTCTCGCGCTGCTCGATCTCGGCGAGGCCGACGGTTTCCAGCGCCTCGGCATCGTCGCCGGCGATCGGCTCCCGGTCGGCCGGAAGCCGGCCGGCATAGACCGCGATGACGGCGTGGGTTCCGTCCGTGATCGCTTCGTGCAAGGTGGCGAAGACGAGGTCGTCGGCCGTCAGTCCCGTCTCCTCGAAGAGTTCGCGCCGCGCCGCCGCCTCCAGCGTCTCGCCGTGCTCGACGCCGCCCCCCGGCAGGCTCCATAGTCCCTTGTAGGGAGCCTTGCCCCGCCGGGCGAGAAGCACGCCCGCCGCGCCCGACAGACAGACGGAGACCCCGAGAAATGGCCTTTTGCGTTCGTCCATGGCGCTCCGCTCCTCTCCTGCCGGCGGCCTCCCTGCCGGCGGTCTGCTTGCCGGCGTCCCCGCTGCCCGCCTCGTCGCTGCGTCGGGCGCTGCGGCGCGGCGCGACCGGGGGCTGATCCGTGGTCGGCCGCTTCGCCCTGACGGCTTCGCCCGATGATGTCGCGCGCCGCTTCACCCTTGCAACGATCGACCCGTTCCCGCCGCGGCCGCTGATCCTGCCGACGCAGCCGGTGATGGTGGTGCTCGCCGGCAGCGAGGGAAGGACCGAGGCGTTTCTGCCCGGACGTGCCGCGCTGCTGGTGCGCTGGGGCCTGATCCCCGGCTGGTTCCGCGGCGAGGAGCAGTTGCCGGCGCTGTTCAATGCAAGGGCCGAGACGGTGCACGACAACGCCGCCTTTCGCGGTGCGCTGCGTCATCGCCGTTGCCTGGTTCCGGCGAGTGCGGTGCTTCGCCGCCTCGATCCGGCACCCCGGGACGCCGCCACACCGAAGCGGCGCGAGGCCGGCGGCGTCAGGCGGCTGACCATGGCTGATGCGCCGGTCTTCGCCATGGCCGGGCTCATGGAGACCTATCTGGCGCCCGACGGCAGCGAGATCGACACGGCGGCGATCCTGACCGCCCCGGCGCAAGCGCCCGACCGTGCCGTCATCGACCGCCTGCCGGTGGTGATCGCTTCAGAGGATTACGGTCGCTGGCTCGACTGCCGCAACTGCGGCCCGGGCGACATCGCCGACCTCCTCGCCGCGCCGCCTTTGGCGGCCTTCACCCTGTCGGATCCGGACTGAGCCCGGGCGGCGGCCTGGCGGCCCGCGGTCATACGGTCGCCGGCCTCATGCCCCAAGCCTCATGTCCCGCCATCGTGTCCTGGTGCCACTCTCAGGGACGGCACCTTCCGAAACGACTGCGGCGCCCCGCCGTCATGGCGGGACGCCGCAGGTCTTCCGGCGCCCCGCAAGAGGCTGCGCCGGACAGGGCCGCGCCGTTCATCGGCGCCGCCTTGTCGGGTCTCACTCGGCGGCGATCAGCGTCTCGGCCGGGCGCGCCTTGGCGGCGTTCGGCTTGCCTGCGCGCACGGCCTGGCTGGCGGCGGCGATGGCCGGAACGGCGATGTCGCGATAATTGCGGACGAGGTCGACCTCGTTCTCGCGCTCGCGCCTGGATCGGAATTGCAGATTGTCTTGGGTCATGTCGGTGCTCGCATCTGGATCGGATGGGGAGATTTCCATCGTTCAATTGCGCCAGATTGAAGACGATGCCTAACGCTTCATGCACTTCGTCGCCGGCTCA